>CAYLHI010000004.1:0-130410 GCA_964383575.1 uncultured Pelolinea sp. | reverse complement strand
TTGATGGTTACTTCAAGTTTAGCAATTTGGCAGGGACTCTTTCATAGTATCACACGAACCCCCTAACTAACACTTGAAGAACTCTAATACCCCGAAAATAAAGGGGGCTACCGGTTAGCAGCTCCAATATCTAGGGGTGGCTGACGGGGCTTGAACCCGCAACATCTTGTTCCACAGACAAGTGCTCTGCCATTGAGCTACAGCCACCATGTGGTGATGATTTTAACATGCTATCAATTACTCAGCAAGCAATTCCTTTAAATAATTGATCAATTCGGCGGGGGGTATACTTGACTGTTCTCTGGTTCTCATATTTTTTACTTGTACAATTCCCTGTTCTTTTTCTTCCGGGCCAATGATGAGTGCGAATTGTACAGCGCACCGGTCAGCATATTTCAGCTGTTTGCCTATTTTTTCTACTTCAGGGTAAGTCTGCACTGAAAAACCCGCTTTTCGTAAAGCTGCGGCTGTGGAAAGACTAACGGGAATAGAATCTTCATCAAAGATTGTTACAAGGATCTGCGTTGGATTTTCATGTAGATCGGGCAATAATCCATATTTCTCCAATATGATCGAAAGGACTACATCTCCCATTGCAAAACCCACGCCAGTCAGTGGTTCCCCGCCAACATCTTTTACAAGATCATCATACCGCCCTCCACCCAATATGGCGCGTGTGCTCTTGCCAATATCACGTGCTTCAAAAACAACTCCCGTGTAATAATCAAGACCCCGAACTATCTTTGGATCGAACTGCACATATTCCTGAACACCTAAATTTTTAAGCGCGTTGAATATATTTTGGAGTTCATCTGATTCCTTAAAGAGATCTGTGTTTTCGAGGATCTTAGTTAGGCCATTGAATTGTTCTTCCGTCAGGCCTGCGTTAAGCGCGTAAGCTTTCCATGTCTCATGATCCATTTTGTCCTGGCGATCAATTATGTTTAATGCTTTCTTCTTTAACGAAGCATCAATACCATTTTCTGACAATTTATGATCCATCAGGTGGCGATCATTAATCAGCACTTTAACGTTTTCTGGAGATAATCCGATTCTTTTGAAGAATTCAGCACAGATTGCGATTAATTCGGCATCTGATTCAGGAGATTCAGAGCCAATTAGATCTATATTCCATTGGAAGAACTCTCGTGTTCGGCCTTTCTGAGGCTTTTCATACCTCCAAAAAGGTCCAAATGACCACCAACGCAGTGGGTATATCAGTTGATGCTGTTTTTGAGCAACCATTCTCGCCAAACTGGGAGTTAATTCAGGTCGCAGGGTAATCAAATTCCCACCACGATCCGGGAAAACAAATGATTGTTCTTTAACCAGTTCTTCCCCTGATTTTGCAGCATAAAGATCAATTGGCTCTAGGAAAGGTCCGTCATATTCTGAATATCCAAATGATTCAGAAACCTTTCGGATATTCTCATAGAGCCAATTTTGAATCGCCATTTCAGGCGGATAGAATTCTCGTGTACCCTTTACAGGCTGAATAATGTTTTTCATGTTATTTTTCTATGTAATAAAAAAAATTTTAACATATATTTTTTTCATACCTTATGAACACACATATAATAATCAATTGCAATGAGAACCGAATAAATAATCCACTTCAGTAATGGTAAATTATTGACAAAATCAAGCTAACTAACTCGCATGAAAAAGGTAGCTACTGTGTGCCGACCAGATGAGTAATATATTAGCATCCATTCGCAAGATACAGTCCTCATAACCGGTTTACGAAATTCCTAGGTTGCAAGGACTGCCTAAATATCTGATGCAGCAGCGATAGTTTTTGATCGCGGGAAAAATCCACTATATGAGACTATTAGTTTTACAGATAAGGAAAGGCTTTCTCTATACATGAACCAAATTTCAAATACATCTTCCCATTAAACCGATTCTTCCTAATTCAAAGAAAAAATCATCAAATAAATAAGTGATCATCTCTTCAATTGTAAATTTAATAAAGCATGATAAAATCATATGATTTTAAATAAGATTCATTGTGGTGTTTGAATGATACAAATAAAATTAGATAATTTCCTATTTAACTCAAAGGAAAATTCCGTTCCAGTAAATCAGCTAAATTCCACTTTAAATCTAATAAATCAAAATCCGGTGGTTTAATGTTTATCCTAAAAGCAATAAAAGATACTCTCTGGGTAGTTCAGCAATTATCTGAAAATCTTATAAAGGATTGGATATCTTCAGTTCATCATAAGTGTAAAGATAATTTATCTTATTAAACCAGGAGACAAGATGGATGTAATTAAAAGTTTAGAAGATCTAAAGAGAATCCGGGAAGAAGCGCTAGCCAAACGCAAGGTTATGGAAACTTCCGGCGCCGTGCAGGTAATTGTCGGAATGGGTACATGTGGGATTGCCGCTGGTGCTCGCGAAACAATGAAAGCGGTTCTTGATTATATTGAGAAAAACAAAGTTGAAAATGTGATTGTTACACAAACCGGATGTATTGGCCTCTGCGAGCAAGAACCGATTCTCCAGATTGTAAAAGGTAGATCCGAGAAAATATCTTACGGGAAAGTTTCCCCGGAGGTTGCCAAGAAAATTATGAAATCCCATGTGATTGATGGAAATATCTTTCAGGATAATGTTATTCAATTGTAAATAAATCAAATTTGGGAAATATTTTTTTTAAAGGGAAACAATAGCTAATTTTCGCTTACACATTTTAATTTGTAATGACTTGGAATGTGTTGAAAAAGGCTCATTACAGATAAAGGAGGAAGTTGTATGATAGAAAAAATGAAAAATGATCTGGACTTTATTAAAACCGCAAATAAAGCGGTGGATATGTATCACGGTAAAAAAGATGAATTGATTCCCATCCTGATGAAAATTAATCAGGAGATCGGATTCATCCCAAAAGAAGCAATGGAAGAGATCAGTTCACGCATGCACATTCCACAGAGCCAAATTATTTCCGTTGCCAGTTTTTATCATATGTTCTTTACCAAACAAACAGGGCGGCATGTGGTCAAGTTTTGTGAGAGTGCTCCCTGCCACGTTGCTGGTGGCCGCGAAGTGTTCAATTCCCTAAGAAATGAGTTGGAACTTGAACCCGGCGAAACAAGCAGTGATGGAAAATGGACGCTGACAACAACGAGTTGCTTGGGTGTTTGCAGTGTCGGACCGGTGATGATGGTTGATGAGGACATTTATGGTAATATAACTCCGAATCAAATCCCAGATATCCTGGCAAAATACGAGTGATGAGGAGATGACAATGAAAACTAAACGCTCCATGGTTCTTGTTTCTAATGATCCTCACAGTATTGCAAACGGTTCGGAAGTGGTTTTTGACCAATTTGCAAAAGAACTCGAATCATTCAAATTAAACAAAGAAATATCCCTCTCTAAAGTATCTGATATCCATCGCAATGATGTTTCCCCATTTGTGATCATATATCCTGAAGCAGTAATTTATGGTCCGGTAAGACCTGACGACGTTCATCATTTAGTTGAAGAGCATCTTTACAAAGGACGCATTGTGTCAGAAATGCAGGCACCAAAAAAGGAATTATCGGGAACAATTTCCTGGGTATCAGCCAGAAAGGGCACTCTACCCGCTGAACAGAGAATTGTTCTTGAACGAGCGGGAATTATTAATCCTGATTCTATCGAAGATTATATTATTAACGATGGCTATCTTGCATTGGGCAAGGTGCTAACGGAAATGAAACCTGATGAAGTTATTTCTTTATTAAAAGAAAGCAATCTTCGCGGGCGTGGTGGCGCGGGTTTCCCAACAGGTGTTAAATGGGGATTCGTGGCCGGCACAAAATCCGGTAAAAAATATGTCATTTGTAACGCAGACGAAAGCGAACCCGGCACTTTTAAAGATCGACTCATTCTTGAAGGAGATCCTCATAGTATTATTGAAGCCATTGTTATCGCTGGATATGCCGTTGGTGCTGATGAAGGGTATATATACATTCGAGGAGAATATACACTCGCGCAAACCCGCCTACTGAACGCAATCAATCAAGCGAAAGAAATGGGATTCCTCGGAGAAGACATCTTCAACTCCGGGCACAAATTCGATTTGCATATTCACATAGGAGCCGGCGCGTACATCTGCGGGGAAGAGACTGCGTTGATAGAATCAATCGAAGGGAAAAGAGGTGAACCTCGCTCCCGTCCCCCTTATCCGACTACTAATGGACTATGGAATAAACCAACCCTTATCAATAATGTTGAAACCCTTGCAAATATTGCTCCGATTATAAGAAATGGCGCAGAATGGTTCAAATCATTCGGAACACCCTCCAGCGCCGGAACAAAAGTATATACCATCCTGGGTAATGTGAACGCGACCGGGGCGATAGAAGTGCCAATGGGAATTACTCTGCGAGAAGTGATCTCTATATATGCGAAAGGGATGAAAAACAATGCCGTGCTCAAATTAGCACAAACTGGCGGTTCAAGTGGTTCAATCATTCCGGCGAATCTGCAGGATGTACCCATGGATTATGACTCATACACCAATGCCGGCGTTACCATGGGTTCAGGTGCACTTCTGATCTGCAGCGAAGAAACCTGCGTTGTTGATCTCGCCAAAGTACTGCTCAACTTTTTCCGCTTTGAAAGCTGCGGAAAGTGCAACCCCTGCCGAATTGGCAATCAGCGTGCTTACCAAATATTAACAAGAATTTCAGAAGGTCTCGGCTCTATGAAAGATCTTGATAATCTCCAAGATATCAGCAAATGGTTATATGAAACGTCTAATTGCGGGCTTGGACAAACAGCCGGTTCTCCTTTGAAAGATATCTTTAACTACTTCCGTGCTGAGGTAGAAGCACATATCATCCAAAAAGAATGTCCTGCTGGAGTTTGCCCGATGAGCGGAAAATCTCCAACATTTAATTAATTGGGAGAAGAGTAATTATGGTAAAAATTACGATCGATGGAAAAACAACTGAGGTAGAAAGAGGGACAACAGTCCTTAATGCTGCCAGAAAACTCGGAATTGAAATCCCCACGCTTTGCGACCATCCTAAGCTCACTCCTTATGGCGGCTGCCGCCTGTGTTTAGTTGATGTAGAAGGCGCAAAAACACTTCAGACATCCTGCACTTTGCCAGCTAGTAATGATATGGTTGTACACACTGACACACAAAAGGTACACGATGCGCGGAAGTTCATTCTTTCAATGATCTTCAGCGAACGCAATCATTTCTGCCCATACTGCCAGGTTAGCGGAGGAGATTGTGATCTACAAAATTCAGCATACGCTGAGGATATGACACACTGGCCAATCATGCCAAATTGGCAGCCGTACCCAGTTGATGCTTCTCACCCATTTATAATTCTTGACCATAACCGCTGTATTCTCTGTCGCCTATGTGTGCGTGCATGCGGTGAGCTGGTAGGTAATTTTACACTCGGTGTTGAAGAAAGCGGTGCTGAAAGCACACTGGTAGCAGATCTTGGATTACCGCTGGGGGAGAGTTCCTGCGTCGGTTGCGGGACCTGCGTACAAGTATGTCCCACGGGCTCTATAATAGACCGCTGGAGTGCTTACCAGGGTAAAGAGACCGAAGTTGATACAACAAAAACAATCTGCCTTGGCTGCAGCATTGGTTGTGGGATTGATGTACTCACCCGCGATAATCGCCTAGTGCGCATTGAAGGAGATTGGGACGCCGAGGTAAACGGTGGCGTTCTTTGCGAGGTCGGTCGATTTCACCCAATGGTCGAAGAACGAGAAAGATTATTAACACCCATGATTCGCACCAATGGAAAATTTAAGGCTACCTCCTGGGATGGTGCCATATCTGCCGCTGCTGAAAAGATCATATCCAGTAAAGGAAATTTTTCCGGTGTAGCGTCAACACGACTATCTATGGAAGCACTGAATGAGTTCAAAGCAATATGTGATGCGTTTGATGCTGACTCAATAGCAACAACTGAAGGTTGTGCTGCAATCTCAGCAATATTCGATTTAGCAGAATCCTCGGGTAAAGCATTTGAATCCAAGATAGATGAAATAAAAGATGCGGATTGCTACCTAATCATTGGCGAAGATACAACTAAGGATCACCAAGTTGTGAGCTTCTTTGCGAAGCGGCAAATTCCTGCAGGCGCAAAATTGATCCAAATTTCTGACTGCCCAACAGGATTCGATAACTTTGCAAATGAATCACTAACTATAGATAAAAAGTCTCAATCCAAATTTATTAACGCCATTGGAAATCTCATTGCTAGAAAATCGGTTGACGTAGAGAAAATCGCAAAATCATTCAAACTTAATGTCTCGTCTCTTAAAAATGTCATGAGGATTATATCCTCTGCCAATAAAGTTGCTGTCATTTTTGGCAGCCGCTGTGAATTCGATGACGCACCAGCAGTTTTAGAGTCAATCATTTCTTTGAATACGCTGCTAAATGGAAAATTGATCACAACAAAAGGCAACATCAACAGCGCAGGTGCATCCATGTTAAGGATCAACAACATCGCAACTACTGACAATTCAGAAGTTGTCCTAATGGCACTTGGCGATGAGGAATTGTCACAAAGTTTTTCAAGAAAATTTGAAAAAATACCTTTCTCGATTATCTTCAGCAGTTATATTTCTCCTTTAACGGCAAACGCAGATATCGTGCTTCCTGTACAGAACTGGTTAGAACAAGGCGGACATTTTATTAATGCAGATGGTCAGATCCTCGAAGCGAAAGCAGCTCTAGAAGCACCTGAGACAGTTATTTCCAATGAGGAATCATTATTAAAACTGGCAGCTGCATTGAATATCAAGAAACAACAAAGCTGGGAAGAATTTGTAAAAAAAGCCCCAACACCTGTAACAATCAATTAACCATAGGAGCAAATAATGGCAAAACCAACTGTAGCAAGTGACTGGCTGGCCGGATGCGCTGGCTGCCATATGTCTTTCCTGGATATAGACGAACGTATCGCAAAGCTCGTTGAACTTGTTGATCTTCGAGCTACTCCGATAACAGACCTTAAAGAACCCGATGAAGAAGGTGTGACTGTAGGCATTTTAGAGGGCGGTATTAATAATACATTCAACGAACATGTCGCTAAGCAAATGCGCGCTCGCTGCAAGATTCTTGTTGCACTTGGCGACTGTGCAGTCTTCGGTGGTGTCCCGGCAATGCGTAATTTTTTCACGTTGGAAGAATCTTTAAAACGAGCCTACGTAGATACACCAAGCACGGATGAAAGTGGAAAGATACCTTCATCTCCAGAATTGGCAAAACCCACGTTTGTGCACTCAGTTCATGAAATTGTTAAAGTAGATGTATTTGTACCAGGTTGCCCGCCAGATGCGGATATCATCTTTTATGTGCTCAGCGAATTAGCGCAAGGAAGAATGCCAAAACTAGAAAATAATAATCTAATGTGGAATTAATATAGAGGTTAATATGGCTACACAAAAAATCACAATAGAGCCAGTGACGAGGATCGAAGGTCACGCAAAAGTTACAATTCATATGACCAAGGAAGGTAAAGTTGAGCACGCGTATTTCCACGTTAACGAATTCCGGGGGTTTGAAAAATTTTGTGAAGGCAGAATGATATTCGAAATGCCCTCGATTACGCCAAGGATTTGCGGCATCTGCCCGGTAAGCCATCACCTTGCAGCAGCAAAAACCGGGGATATCGTCATGGGATCTCCTCCTCCAAGAACTGCTACGCTGCTGCGTGAACTCATGCATATGGGACAAATTATACAAAGCCACGGCATGCATTTTTTTGAATTAGCAGGCCCTGATCTGATCCTTGGATTTGACGCCGATCCAGCGACCAGGAATGTGGTTGGTTTAATCCAGGCGGATCCAAAATTGGCTTTAAAAGCTGTCGCGCTTCGCAAATTTGGTCAAGAGATCATCCATAAAGTCGGTGACCGCCGCATCCACCCCAATTTCGCTATCCCCGGTGGTGTTAATAAAGCACTTAAAAAAGAAGACCGTGAATCTATACTAAAAGATTTTGATGAAATGATTGCGATCACCCAGACCGGATTGACTATCTTCAAGGGCTGGGCAGAAAAGAACAAAGAAGATATTGACAAATTTGCAGTATTTCCTACCGGTTATATGGGTCTTGTAACTCCTGAAAATGATCTGGAACTTTATCATGGAAATATCCGGATGGTTGATAAAAAGGGGGAGGAATTAGAAAATTTCGATGCTAACGACTATCTTGATTATATAGCTGAGCATGTTGAAGATTGGTCTTATCTCAAATTCCCTTATTATAAAAAAATGGGGTATCCCGCTGGTGTTTACCGCGTAGGACCGCTCGGAAGATTGAACACCATCACGAAAATCGATACTCCACTGGCAAACGAAGAATTTAAAACCTACAGGGCAATTAATAACGGAAAGCCAATTGAGAACACACTGCATTACCACTATGCCCGCTTGATTGAGATTCTATTCGCGATCGAAAGGGTTAAAGTACTGCTTGATGATCCAGATATACTCGGGAAAGATATTCTTAACACCAAGCAAAATTTCAAAGGTGAAGGTGTTGGTGTAATTGAAGCACCCCGCGGAACACTGTTCCATCATTATAAGGTCAAGGAAAATGGACAAATTGAAGCAGTCAACCTTATTGTATCTACCGGGCACAATAACTGGGCTATGAGCAAAGCTGTCGACTCAGTTGCTAAAACATATATTACAGGTCCAGAAATAAGAGAAGGATTACTAAACCGGGTAGAAGCTGCCATTCGTGCGCATGATCCCTGCTTATCCTGCTCAACGCATGCCGTTGGGCAGATGCCAATGATCGTTGATTTATTTGATCATAACGGTAAATTAACTCAAGAAGTAAAACGAGATTTCTGAAAGATCGTTTCGCTTAATTAATGGATGCCTTCAACTATTGGCAGCATCTTTTATGTGATTCCATTGAGTAAATGGCATTTATGAAAAACAATTTGTTTATAGGTTATGGTAATCCCGATCGCGGTGATGATGGGGCATCATATCACTTATTCATCGCTTTGTTAAATGATTTTGGAAAGAAGGATGTGGATCTTTTTTCTTCAGATACTACTTCCCTCAATGCTAATACTGATATTTTGTTTAATTTCCAACTGCTGCCAGAATTTTCAGAAATGATTGGCCAATATCAACAAGTTGTTTTTATTGATTCGCATACTGGGGACATAAAGGAAAATATTAGTTTCAAGTCAATTGAACCCAAATACCACTATTCCCCATTTACCCACCATTTCTCTCCTTCCTCATGTCTTGCAGTCACCCAATCATTGACTGGTAGGTACCCTAAAGCATGGCTGTTGTCAATCCGCGGTTTCCAATTCGGTTTTAATCGTGAGTTATCAGATCAAACACGCCAATTTGTTAATCAATCATTAGATATTATTCGTAGTGAATTCTTCGAATAATTACTATTTTTATAGTATTTTTACCTTAATAGTATAATATTTCCGATGCATGAATTGGCTGTTACAGAATCACTATTGAATACCGCATGTGATTACGCCATTAAGAATAATGCCCAAAGAGTAATTTCCTTGAATATAGTCATAGGTGATTTATCAAGTATCATCGGTGATAGCGTTCAATTCTATTGGGATATTATCAGCGAAAATACTATTTGTGAAAACTCCACACTAGTTTTTAATAAACTCCCGGCCAAATTCATTTGTCAATCGTGTGGTGTAGAATTTGAAATAAATGGCGAGCTGCTCCCCTGCCCATCATGCGGTGGCATGAATCTAAGAACAATCCAGGGAGATGAATTCTTATTAGAGAGCATTGAGATTGAAAAAGGTCTTAATAAAAATGAGTAAAAAAACCATCCCGATCGTAAAAAAGATCATGAGTGCAAATGATCAAATCGCGGAAGAAAATCAGGAGCTCCTCGACAGTAAAAATATACTGACTATCAATGTAATGGCTTCCCCTGGCTCTGGAAAAACAAGTTTAATCCTTAGAACAATCGAAAATCTTTCTAATCAATTCAATATCGCGGTCATCGAAGGAGATACTGCTCCAGTAACCATTGATTCGGATAAGATAAGCAACCTGAATATACCGGTAATACAAATAAATACCGGTGGGGAATGTCATCTCGATGCATTAATGGTTAGGAGTGGCCTTGAGAAACTAGATCTTTCTGGCATCGACCTTTTAATCATCGAAAATGTCGGAAACCTTATATGCCCCGCTGCGTTTCGGCTTGGGGAACATTTCAGTATTGTAGTTGCAAGTATTCCTGAAGGGGATGACAAACCGTATAAATACCCGAATATCTACCGCGGGATTCAATCTCTCGTTTTAAACAAAACAGATTTATTGCCGTATGTCGATTTCAATATTGAGTATTTCAAGAATGGCATTGAAGCTTTGAATCCCGGAGCAGCTTTCTTTCCACTCTCTTGTAAAACAGGTGATGGATTTGCGAGATGGACAGATTGGTTGAAAATAAGAATTCAAGAGATGAAGTAATTTTTTTCAATAATGGTTAGCAAAGAAATCCATATCAAAGGAATCGTTCAGGGCGTTGGCTTTCGCCCCTTTGTCTTTTCAATGGCAAAGAAATACAATATTACAGGATGGGTGCGAAACTCATCGGCAGGAGTTGATATTCTTGCAAATGGAACACCCCAAGACATGGGGGGGTTTATTACAGAGGTAAAAACCAACCCACCACCTTTAGCAAAGATTGATGAAATTTTCGAATCAGATATTAATTCAGATGACTATAATGATTTTACAATCCTGCAAAGTCAAAAAATCCCCGGCGAATTTATTCCCATTTCGCCAGATGTATCTATCTGCAGTGAGTGCCAGAAAGAATTGTTTGACCCTGGTAATCACCGATATAGATATCCATTCATCAACTGTACAAATTGTGGCCCAAGATTAACAATCATTAATGAGATCCCGTATGACCGTCCGAACACCACAATGGCAGAATTTGCAATGTGTGATAGATGTCAGACGGAATATGACAATCCACTCGACCGCCGCTTTCATGCGCAGCCGATAGCCTGTCCTGATTGTGGCCCCCAGGTCTGGTTTGAAAGTTCAACCTCAGCGCCTAAAAATGGTGAGAGCGGGATTCAACAAGCTCGTCATTTTTTAAAGGATGGGAAAATCATCGCAATCAAAGGGCTGGGAGGATTCCATCTTGCATGTGACGCTTTAAACAGAGAAGCTGTTTCAAATTTACGCCAACGCAAAAAAAGGTCTGATAAACCATTCGCAACCATGGTTTTCGGGATTGAAACTGTTGAGAAATATTGCCAAATTAATGATGCGGAAAAAATATTAATTGAATCTCCTGAACGTCCAATTGTAATTCTCCTAAGGAAAAAAGGTACACATATTCCCGAGCAGATAGCCCCCGGTATGAAAACCCTTGGTGTAATGCTAGCTTATACGCCTTTGCATTTACTTCTTCTTGAACCAGAAAAGGGATATCCAGATTTATTTGTGATGACCAGCGGAAATATTTATGATGAAACTATTACCTATACGAATGAATCTGCAAAAGAAGTATTATATTCCATTGCGGATGGTTTCCTTTTTCATAACAGAGATATTAATATCCGTATTGATGATTCAGTTATCACAGAATATAACGGACAAAAATATTTTTACCGTAGATCTCGAGGGTATGCGCCAAATGCAATCACACTGCCTAATAGATCTCCCGAAATTTTAGCTGTTGGTGGCGAATTAAAGAATACCTTCTGCTTAACAAAAGAGAAATATGCATTTATCAGTCACCATATTGGTGACTTAAAAAATATGGAAACGTACCGGGCATTTACAGAAGGAATTGCGAATTATCAACATATGTTCAACGCAAAACCACAATTCATTGCTTGTGATTTGCATCCAGAATATTTGTCAACAAAATATGCCTATCATTATTCCAAAGCAAATAATATTCCCCTACTCCAAGTTCAACACCATCATGCCCATTTAGCAGCTTGCCTTGCAGATAACACATGGGATTCAGATGAAAATATCATTGGAATTTGCCTGGATGGTACCGGTTACGGCTTGGATAAACAGATTTGGGGAGGTGAAATATTAATAGGCGGTTACCGGACGTTCCAGAGAAAATTTCATTTAGAGTATATGCCCTTGCCAGGAGGTGATAGCGCTATTCTTCATCCAAACCGTATCGCAGCTGCTTACCTATGGAAGCTGGGTTTGCCTTGGGATGATCATATATCTGCTATCAAATCACTAACTTCTGAAGAAAAAAGCGTTATGAAAAGGCAACTTGAATCCCACATAAACACTCCCAATACATCAAGCATGGGGCGATTATTTGATGCAGTAGCAAGTTTAATCGGCCTCCGCCATACAATCAATTATGAGGCACAAGCTGCAATTGAATTAGAACAGATCACTGAACCGTCTATTACTGACGCATATTCATTTGAAATTACTGAAAACATAATTAACTTAAACAGCGTAATCAGTAATATATTATCTGATATTAATCATTCAATCCATGGTGCGGTTATTTCTACAAAATTACATAATACTATCGCTAATCTGATTTTATTCCTATGTAAACAAATAAAAAAAGAGAATAATCTGCATCACGTTGCACTTTCAGGTGGTGTCTGGCAAAATCAATACTTACTCCGAAAGACCTATCAAATTCTAACTGAAGAAGGATTTTCTGTACTTATTCATCATCATATTCCGCCAAACGATGGAGGAATTTCACTTGGTCAGGCAGTGATCGCAAATAAACATTATAAGTAAAATAGAGGCTATTATGTGCTTAGGAATTCCGGGTAGAATAAAAGAAATATATGAAACCGAACATACAAAAATGGGAAAGGTCGATTTTAGTGGAGTCGAAGTGGAAGTATGTTTAGAAGCCACTCCCAAAGCGAAAGTGGATGAATATGTTATTGTTCATGCGGGTTTTGCAATCAGCCGGTTAAGTGAAGATGAAGCAAATGAGACACTTAATTTACTTCAAGAAATTGACAAAATTAACCAGAAAGAACATAACCAATAGATTTATCATCTTTATATGATTTCTAAAGATAAATACCGAGACCGCATATTGGTCCAAAGAGCTATTCAAGAGGTAAAAGATACAGTAACCCAAAAATGGTCCATTATGGAAATTTGCGGTGGCCAAACTCATGCATTCATGCAATACGGGTTAACTGATCTACTTCCTAAAGAAATAGAACTTATCCACGGACCTGGATGTCCAGTCTGTGTCACCTCGCTGGAACTTGTGGATAAAGCGATCGCTATTGCTTCCCGCGAGGATGTAATTTTCACTTCTTATGGTGATATGCTGCGAGTTCCGGGATCTGATAAAAACCTATTTTCTGTACGGGCATCCGGTGGAGACGTGCGTGTTGTTTACTCTTCTATCGAAGCTCTAAAGATAGCTCGTGATAATCCTGGAAAACAGGTCGTATTTTTCGGAATCGGATTTGAGACAACCGCACCCGCAAACGCGATCAGCGTGATCAAGGCAAAAGAGCAAGGTATTAAAAATTATTCTATGCTTGTATCACACGTACGGGTTCCTCCAGCAATGCATGTAATACTAAGTTCACCCAAGAATAGAGTGCAGGGATTCTTAGGGGCTGGACATGTCTGTGCAGTTATGGGGCTTAAAGAATATGAACCAATCGCAAAAAAGTATAACGTACCAATCTCAGTAACCGGGTTTGAACCGCTAGATCTTATATTAGGGATCCTGCAAACCGTTCAAATGCTGGAGAATGATCAATTTCAAGTAAAAAATGCCTATCCCCGTGTAGTTAAGTATGAAGGGAACATCCAGGCAAAAAAGATCATTTCTGAAGCATTTATCGAATGCGATCGTCAGTGGAGGGGAATTGGCTTAATCCCGATGAGCGGTTGGAAACTACGGCAAGAATTCCAGGCCTTTGATGCGGAAATCCGTTTTAATGTTGGTCATATTCAAACCAGGGAATCAGAAATCTGCATTTCGGGTTTGATATTACAGGGACAAAAAAAACCCTTTGAATGCCCCGCATTCCGTACAATTTGTACGCCACAAAACCCCCTTGGGGCAACAATGGTTTCTTCTGAAGGAGCCTGTGCAGCTTATTACCGGTATGGGAAAGAATCACATGGATGATAAAAATAATAGTTTCGAGTATTTTTCCTGCCCTATTCCACTCCCTATGAGCAAGGAGGTATCTATTGGTCACGGGAGCGGAGGTAGCTTAACAAAATCCTTGATAGATGCTGTTTTTTTAAAACATTTCTCAAATCCGATCCTGGATCTAGGGAACGATTTTGCAGATATTACCTCTAAAGAGTCATTAAGTAATTTCAGAATCATTACATCTACTGATGCGCATGTCGTGAACCCAATTTTTTTTCCGGGCGGTGATATTGGTCGCCTGGCTATTGCTGGCACCGTAAATGACATCAGCATGTCTGGGGGCATCCCAAAATTTCTTACCGCAACATTCATCATTGAAGAAGGTTTTTCCATCGAGCAATTAGAAAAGATTGCGACATCTATGAAAACATGTGCAGATGAAGCGCAAATTGTTATTGTAGCAGGCGATACTAAGGTTGTTGAGAAGGGAAAAGCCGATCGCATATTCATATCAACCACCGGCATTGGCTTTGTATCAAAGGGAATCAGAATTAATGGCGCATCTGCTCAACCAGGTGATTCGGTGATTATATCAGGAACAATCGGTGATCATGGGATCGCTGTCCTTGCTGCTCGAAATGAATTAAGTTTTTCAACAACCATACTATCTGATGTCACTCCGTTAAACCACCTAATTCAAACAGCAATTGAAGCAGCCCCCAATATTCATGTACTGCGTGATCCTACACGCGGTGGAGTAGCAACAACGTTGAACGAGATTACCTTGCAAAGCAATGTAACAATCGTATTAGATGAAACCCAACTTCCGATCCATAAACAAGTGCAAGGGGCATGTGATATTCTTGGATTTGACCCACTTTACGTTGCCAATGAAGGGAAGGTGATTATAATTGTCCCCAAAAAAGAGGACGAAGCATTGTTGGATGCTCTACATCAACATTCTCTTGGAAAAGATGCCGTGAAAATTGGAACGGTTGAAAAGAGTATGAATAATCCTCTTGTACTGATGAAAACGATTATTGGCGGTACAAGAATTGTTGATATGCTTACTGGAGAAATGCTACCCAGAATTTGTTAACCACTGAGCCCATCTTGACAATCGTATTTGTCAATTTATACTTATACAATATCTTTGCAAAGAGGAAAAATGAAAATAGCTTATAAAGAAACGACATCCGATCTAATTTCTCGAATTAATATCCATGATAAATTTGGCGCCCGAAATATTGATGAGTGGATGTTGGAAACGCTCGAACTTGTAGAAGGAATGCACATCTTGGACGTGGCTTGCGGTTCTGGTAAACAATGTTTTTCTTTTTATTCAACACTGGGCGGCAGATGTAAAATTACTGGTGGAGATATTTCAAAAGAGTTACTAGAAAAAGCAAAACAATTAAGTGCAGAAAACAATCAAAATATTAAATATAAATTCCTGAATTTTAATGAGCCGTTTGGTTTCAACAATAATGAATTCGATCTATTATCCTGTTGTTTTGCAATCTACTATTCGGAAGATATCCCTTTCACAATCCGCGAAATGCATCGGGTTCTTAAACAAGGGGGGAGGTTATTCACAACAGGACCAATGCCTGAAAATAAACAAGTTTTTTATGACATCATAAAAGAAGCAACGAATAAGCCCATTCCAAAAATGCCGGGTAGTTCACGCTATGCAGGTGAGATCCTGAAAGTAATTGAAAATACATTTTCAGATGTTAATATAAAGATTTTTAAAAATCCCCTCACCTTTCCAACTGCTGACCCGTTTTTAGAATATACTCGAGCGTCACTTTCAGAAGACAGAAAACTGTGGGGGGATTTTTTCACTGAAAAAGGCAGTTTCATTAATATCATGAAATCAATTGAAGAAGTCGCCAACAGATGGATACAGCGCGATGGGAAAATAGTAATGACCAAGGTCGTTGGTGGGTTCATCGCAACTAAATAGACAAAGGCGGAATGATGTTATTTAAGGGAAAAAGAGTTTTCTTTATTGGTGCTCATCCGGATGATATCGAGATTGGCTGTGGTGCGCTTATCGCTAATATTCAAAAAAATGCTGAACTATTTTGTATCACGCTTTCTGATAATCAAAAAAATCCCTTACTTAATAATATAGTAAGAGAACATAATGAAAGTATGCGCATCCTTGGAATTGATAAAAAGCACGCGTTTTTAGAAAGCTTTGAGACTCGACGATTTATAAAATCCCGGCAGGAGATTCTAGAATATCTATTTTCTATAAACAAAAAGTATCAACCGGATATGGTCTTCGTACATTCGAATGCTGATCTACACCAGGATCATGGAACTGTCACACAAGAGTCACTGCGCGTGTTTAGAGGGACTTCTTTATTTGGTTATGATGTGATACGAAGCAGTTATGGTTTCTTCCCAACTCTTCTAATTGAAGTCAACGAATCAGATGTCGAAAAGAAAATTGAAGCATTAGCCGCTTATCAAACATATAAAGATAAATATTATCTTGCTCCCGAACTTACCCGCGCGATCATGATCAGAAATGGATCAATTGCTGAGAAAAAGTATGCGGAAGGATTTGATATATTGCGGATGATAGGATCATTTATCTAACAGTGTGTATTTAGTTATCAAGATTCCTCTGGCATCTCATGAGGAATCCTTTTATTAGGTCAGATCATCATTTGCTTCTTGAAGTTCATATACTGCGGCTTTTAACACTTTTAGCGATAAAAGAGCGCATTTCAAACGGACAGGACTTAACTCAATTCCAAGCAGGTCAAGAATATCCTTTTTCTGTAGTTTCTTTAGATCCTCAATAGATTTTCCAATAATAGAATCTAATAGAAGATCTGCAGCGGATATTGAAATGGCACAGCCATGTCCGTCAAACTTAGCATCCAATACATTCTGATTTTCATCAACTCTCAGTTCTATTTGAAGACGATCACCACATAACGGATTTTCGTCCTCAAAGCTGAAATCACTTTCATCTAATCTCCCTTTATGCTGTGGGTTTTTATAATGATCAATGATTATTTCTCGATAAAGATCATCCATTATTTTTTTCCTATTCAAAAACCTTGCAGACGTGCAGCAGCCCCTTTTTTAGCTCATCTATATCATCTCTTGTGTTGTATAAGTATAAACTCGCTCTTGTTGAAGCTGCTAAGTGAAGCTTTTCATGTAAAGGCATAGCGCAGTGATGGCCAGCACGAACTGCAATACCGAATTCGTCAAGAATTTGTGCTACATCATGAGGGTGGATCTGATCAATAACAAAGGAAATTATTCCTCCACGATATTCCGCTGATGGGCCAATGATTTTTAATCCCGGAATATCTGATAATGATTCCATAGCATACGAAATTAGTGCTTGTTCATGAGCAAAAATATTTTCCATTCCTATAGAAGAGAGATAATCAACCGCAGCACCAAAACCTACTGCTTGTGCAATTGCGGGCGTACCAGCTTCGAATTTATAAGGAATTGAATTTGTTGAAAATCCGTTAAATGTAACTTTCCTGATCATATCCCCACCACCTAAAAACGGCGGCATTTTTTCTAGAAGGTCCTTTTTTCCAAATAAGATGCCTATACCAGTTGGTCCACACATCTTATGCGCTGAAAATGCATAAAAATCAGCATCCAAATCATCAATACGAACCGAAAAATGAGGAGCCGACTGAGCGCCATCAACAACAGTTATCGCACCTGTTTTATGAGCTGATTCAATTATCTGCTTAGCGGGATTAATCGTTCCCAGCACATTGGACATATGGGTAAACGCCACAACCTTTGGATTTAATTTTAGTAGGCTTTGATAATGCTTTAAATCAAGTTTTCCCTCGTTGGTAATTTGAATAAATTTTATAGATAGATTTTTCTCTTCTGCGAGGGAAAACCAGGGCACCATGTTTGAGTGATGCTCCATCTCAGTGGTTAGAATCACATCACCCTCATCGAGAAATTTCCGGCCCCAGGTGCGAGCAATGATGTTGATCGATTCAGTGGTGTTCCTTGTAAAAATTATTTGACTTGAATCTCTTACACCCACAAAATTTGCGATTTTATTCCTCGCAAGTTCATACTTTTGCGTTGCCTCTTCGGCAAGCAAATGAATCCCTCGGTGTACATTTGCGTTATTCTGATTGTAAAAGTTGTCCATTGCCTGGACAATTGAACGTGGTTTTTGAGATGTAGCTGCCGAATCTAAGTAAACCAAGCGCATCCCATTGTGGATTTTTCTCTCCAAAATCGGGAAATCTTCTTTGATCTTCGATATAGTCATGATTTAATGGATGTATGTTCTGCTATTTCTTCCGAATCTGGGACGATGTTTCAGGGTACCAAAGAATATGGTCTGGGATCATCCATCCACCTGTCAAATATACATTGGATCTGAATTGAACAGCAATCAATTTTCCATCAATCTGGACCACTGTTCCTTTCAGCCAACCTTTTATCCGTTGATCTTCTTTATCATGATCACAGAATGCTTCTACTGAATCCCCAACCTGATAAGAATCATTCGAATCGGGAGGTCGCATGAAAGGTATAGTTGCCATTTAATAATCTCCTAAGATCAAACATTTTATTGTCTTTAGCATAATCATTATCTTATATTAATAATCTATTTTTCGAAAGAAGTTAAGATAAATTCCTCAAAACTCTTATCCGCTATTCTTTTCACCGCAGATGAAAGAAAACCATCAACAATCAATTTTTCCGCATCTTTATGGTTTATGCCCCGGCTTTGTAAATAGAACATTTGATTTTTATCAATATTACTCATCGTTACGCCATGAGAACAGCGAACATCATCTGTAATAATTTCTAATCCGGGGATAGATTCAGCTTTTGCAGATGGACCAATAATTAAATTCTTATTTAATTGATAACCATTTGCACCTCTAGTATTTTCTGAAACTAGAATATTCCCTCTCCATGAAGAATACGCATCTTTTCCTAAAACACCTTTAAAGAGCAGGTCACTTGTTGTATATGATGCAATATGATTTTGCTGTGTGTCGTAATAAAAACGTTGTCCATTATTAGGGTTATACAATGCTGTGATATTTACTGACCCGCCTTCACCTATCAATTCAGCTGCAAGAAATCTATCAGTTATCGCACTGCCTTGGTCAAGGATGAAGCTGTTTACATTTGCATTTCTATTTTCTAGAATCTGCTCGGAGAAAAATAATGCTATCTCCTCTCCAATTCTTTGATTTTGAAAAATGGTTAAATGCGAATTATCAGCAAGAAATAAATCATCCTGGATAACTAAAATAGAATGATTTTCATTTTTGTTTTTTGATTTAATATTTATTACCAAGTTACTAGAAGCCGATTTTCCGATCATAGTAATTAGATGCATCGGAATTAGCGAATGAGCATGAGATACTTCTATATCAATTAAGAAGATTCCATCGGTTTGGATTTTATCCGGAATGAATAAAAAAGATCCGAGTTTACTCTGGCCGATTACTAAATTTGAAATGAGAGTATTCCTGTTTATTGCTTTATTTTTAAATGCTTGATTAACTTTTTTTTGATGGTCCTTAATTGCGGTTAGTAAATCACAAAAAATTACTCCTTTTTTCAGCATCTTTGGATCAACCCATTTGATAATTTCGTTATCACAAATTCTTATTTTCCCTAATAATTTTCTCCCGGCAATTTCTTCATCACACTCTTGTATTTCAGTAAATTTATTCACTATCGGTACATCTGGTAGAGACAGATTCCTAATGCTAGATAGAAATTCTTTATGCTTTTCTCCAAAAAAATCCTCCAAGCTTTTTACATTTGCAGCCTGAATTTCCTTATTTACCTTTTTTCTAAATAATTCAACCTCTTTATTCTGAAGGATTGGCGAATTGTAATTTTTTAATCCTTTAACAAATTCACCTGGAGAGGATGAATTGCGGATTATTTTTTCTTCCATATCCTTACCCAACTGATCCTTCCATTTGTAGCTGGATTAACCGATTCATCTCAACTGCGTACTCCATCGGCAGTTCTTTTACAAGTGGTTCGATAAACCCGGAGACAACCATCGTTGTTGCTTCCTCATCGGATAATCCCCGGCTTTTTAAGTAAAACAATTGTTCCTCACTCACCTTAGAAACAGAAGCTTCATGGCTAATGGAAACATCTTTGGAAGAACTCTTTATTAATGGGTATGTATCAGATCTTGATTGTGGATCTAATATTAATGCATCGCATACAATATTTGCTTTCGATTGCTGGGTATTTTCCTTGACATAAACCAACCCACGAAAAGAAGACCGACCCCCATCCTTGCTGATTGATTTCGATGTCATCTTGCTACTTGTATTTGGAGCAAGATGAAGCATTTTACCGCCTGCATCCTGAATTTGGCCGGCTCCAGCAAAAGTCATTGACAACATCTCTCCATGCGCCCCTGGTTCCATCAAATAGCATGCTGGATACTTCATTGTGGTTTTAGAGCCGAGATTTGAATCAACCCATTCCATAGTGCCGCCTTTATAAACCATAGCGCGCTGGGTTACTAAATTGTAAACATTAGTTGACCAATTTTGAATAGTTGTATATCTTACCCGAGCGTTTTTCCTTACAAATATCTCAATCACGCCGCTATGTAATGATTCTCTTGAATACTGCGGTGCTGTACATCCTTCTACATAATGGACCTGTGAACCTTCATCAGCGATTATTATGCTTCGTTCAAATTGCCCAATACTCGCCATATTTAGACGAAAATATGCCTGCAGTGGAAGTTCTACCTTAACACCCGGCGGGACATACACAAATGTTCCCCCTGACCAAACAGCGCTGTTCAGAGCGGCAAATTTATTATCTGTATATGGGACTGCAGTACTGAAATATTGTTTGAATAAATCTGGGTATTGTTTTAGACCTTCTTCAATACTCAGGAATATAACTCCCTGCTCTGCAAGCTTTTCCTGAATACTAAGATAGACCATTTCAGATTCATATTGCGCACCCACACCCGCCAGAAATTTTTGCTCTGCTTCTGGAATACCTAACCGATCAAATGTATGCTTGATATTTTCAGGCACATCATCCCAGCTTTGTTCTTGTTTTTCAGCAGGTCGAGCGTAATAACACAGATTTGATAAATCTAATTCTGAAAGATTTGGTCCCCATTTAGGGTATGGATGTACGAAAAAATGTTCAAGGGATTTTTTCCGAAAATCAAGCATCCAATCCGGCTCATTTTTCCAAGATGAGATTTGTTCAACAACCGTTTGGTTAAGTCCCTTTTGGGATTTAAACACATAGTCCTCTGGATCCCTGAATCCATAATCAGCTTGAGTAATTCCTTTAAAAATATTGGGTATAGATTCCTTACCCATTAATTATCCTTTTCAATTTCCTAAGAAAAATTTAAGCTGTTTTGTTTTCCGAACCCTTAATCCATTCGTACCCTTGTTTTTCTATTTTTCGCGACAAATCAGGTCCGCCGGTCCTTAAAATCCGTCCATCCACCATGACATGCACAACATCAGGGTTGAGGTAACTTAGAATTCTCTGGTAGTGAGTGATAATTAGAATTCCCAGATTTTCATTTTTTAACATATTTATCCCTTCGGATACAATCCGCAAAGCATCAATATCTAAGCCAGAGTCAGTTTCGTCAAGGATGGCGATTCTAGGTTCAAGCATCGCCATTTGTAGAATCTCAACTCTTTTTTTCTCACCACCAGAAAAACCATTGTTTAAATATCTTCTTGCCATTGAGGGATCAATTTTTAATAATTTCATTTTTTCAATTAATAAATTTCGGAATTCAAGAATTGGAATTCCTTTATCACCCTGATCTTTACTTTTTCTATGCGCATTTATTGCAGTTCTTATAAAATTAGCTACCGTCACGCCAGGTATAGCTACTGGATATTGAAATGCCAAAAAAATACCCTGTTTTGATCGTTCTTCTGGGGGTAAAGAAAGAAGATTGGTGCCATTTAAAGCAATACTGCCACTTGTGATAGTGTAATGAGGGTGCCCCATCAAAGTATATGCCAGAGTAGATTTACCGGTTCCGTTGGGACCCATGATTGCATGAATTTCACCCTGATGTATTTCTAAATTCAATCCTTTTAAAATTTGTTGATCTTCAACAGTTACTGAAAGATTTTCAATTTTTAAACTTGCCATATGGAAAACAATCTCCAATAAATCGAGTTAATGCTCAAATTTATTACATTGTTATGAGCGAACGGAGTATACCACACAAGCTCTATTTCGTCAATATTTATTATAAATATCATTAATATTGACAAGTTTTTCCCATATGTTATAATTGTGATAAATATTATAAAAAATAAAAATACATGAAAAGCACTAGGGATAAAGTCCTCCGCACACTTATTACAAACCCGCGGTCAACAATCGTGGAAATTGCGAAATCTGTTGAGATTAACGCAATCTCTGTCCGTCATCATTTAACCAGTCTTCAGGCGGATGGCCTTGTTAATGCCGAAGAGGAACGCCATGGGGTTGGCAGACCGAGATTAGTTTATTTTCTCACCGAAAGCGGTCAGGAGAATTTTCCCAAAAGATACTTCCAGCTCACCAACCGCTTGTTAGAACAAATGAAAAAAATTCTATCTGATGAGGATATCAAAAAAATTTTTAAGAACATGGCAGATGACCTCACAGAAGAATATAAACCAAAAATATCAAATCTCGATTTTGAAGAGAAATTAGATCTTTTGAAAAAAGTAATGGCAGACGAGGGATACAACATACATTGGATGAAGTCGAATAATGGATATGAGATCCAAGAAGTCGCTTGTCCTTTCTATCAAATTGGCAAAGGTCATCCAGAAATCTGCCTTTTTGACCAATCCCTGATTGCAAACATGCTTTCAGTTTCTGAAAAAGATATCACTCGAATAAAACATAGGGATAATTACTGCTCCTTCATAATTGAAAAATCTAATTAGGTATGGAAGAAGAAAAAAAATCAAATTATCCGCATTGGGATGTTGAAGAGACTCACACAGACAAGGTTGAGGAAATCAGGAATGCGTTCCGAGAGGTGCGGGATCCAGAGATAGGCATGGATCTTATTCAATTAGGTCTTATTCGAAATGTCACGATAACCGATAAAAAAGCCAGGATTGAAATGATCCTAACTACTCCATTCTGCCCCTATGCACCAATGCTGATGGAGTCAGCACGAAAAAAAGCAGAATCGGTGATTGGATTACCGACAGAAATACATTATGGAAGAGAAGTTTGGAACCAAACCATGATGGAGGATGATACATCATTAAATTGGGGGCTCTTCTAAACACATTCAGAGTCAGGGGCACCTGCACAGCGGGTGGTTTCTTAGAAACAATGAGAAGTAGCTGGAAACCAGCTCCCTTTTATTAAATAATTTCAAGGGTTTTACCCACATCATTAAAGATCTCCAGCACCTTATCAATTTGCTCGTCAGTTTGGGTAGCCATATAACTGGTTCGCAGCAATTGCATTCCCGGAGGGACTGCGGGAGAAATAACTGGATTTACAAAAACACCCTTCTCAAATAAACTTTTCCAGGTTCGGAACGTCTTATTATTATCTCCAATTATCACCGGGACAATTGGTGTAACTGACTCGCCCACATTAAAACCCATGCGCTTTAGTTCCTTTCGCATACGTTCCGCAATAGCATTAACGCGGTCCACACGTTCTGGCTCTTTACGGATGATATCCAATGCCGCAAGAGCAGCTGCAGCATTTGCAGCGGGAATACTGGCACTGAAAATCAACGATCGAGCTGTATGTTTAATAAAATGGATAATATCTTCATCACCTGCAATAAATCCGCCCAATGAGGCAAACGATTTACTAAATGTAGCCATTATCAGGTCAACTTCTTCTCCCACACCAAATTGGGCTGCAGTACCATATCCTTTTCCAGTAACCCCTATTCCGTGAGCATCATCGACCATGATACGAGCAGAATACTTTTTGGCTAATGGGATAATCCCCGGTAAGTCGGCTAAATCACCTCCCATGCTGAAAACACCATCAACAACAATTAACTTTCCAAGGTTTTCAGGAATTGATTGAAGCACTTTTTCCAGATGATCAATATCGTTGTGTTTGAAGCGTTCGATCTTGCCATATCCTAAACGGGCTCCATCAACGATACTTGCGTGATCATCTTTGTCCAGGATTACTACATCACTCCTTCCAACTAATGTGCTAATGGTTCCAAGATTTACCTGCATACCAGTAGAAAACACCAGCGAGTTGTCCTTCGATACAAATTCCGCCAGTTCTTTCTCCAATTGTTCATGCAGCACTAATGTTCCATTGAGAAATCGAGATCCCGTACAGGATGTTCCATATCTTTCAATTGCATCTATTGCTGCTTGTCTTACTTTTGGATGCATTGTTAGACCAAGATAATTATTCGACCCGCACATAATAAGCCGATGGCCTTCAAACTCTACCTCAGTCCCTTCATTTTCATTAAGAGGAATAAAATATGGGTAGAATCCCTCTTTGATTACGTCCTTAGCTTGAGTATATTGGTAACATTTTTCGAAGATATCCATATAATTAATCCTTTGCCATTTTTATAATTTAAACATAAAATATAATTGTAAGATACGAAAATTCTACATTCAAATTATATCCATAATAGGAAATTAAATCATGGCGGAAAAAGTATTTGGCGCAATTGAACTTGGCGGAACCAAGACCTTTGTATTAATTGCCAAAGATAGGTCAAAGATCTACTCAAGAAATATATTTCCAACTTTATCCCCCGAGCAGACTATCAAAGATATAACTGATTTTTTCCGGGATCAAGCCAATGCATTCAATGTTAATTTAGAATCTATAGGAATTGGCAGTTTTGGCCCATTAGACCTTGATCCAGAATCTAAAACCTTTGGATACATTACTTCTACACCCAAACAGGGTTGGCAATTTACCAACCTTAAAGGAAGAATAGAAGATTCTTTGCAAACTTCAGCAGTAATAGATACTGATGTTAACACCTCTGCTTTAGGAGAATTTCGAAGCTTATTAAAACAAGATATAAATAGTTTTGTTTATATAACAATTGGAACAGGAATAGGGGGGGGATTCATTATAAATGGGGAATTAGTCCATGGGTTGGTACATCCAGAATTTGGGCATATTAAAATTCCTCATGATAAGCGAATTGACCCTTTTGTTGGAATTTGCCCTTATCACCGCGATTGCTTTGAAGGATTAGCAAGTGGCCCAGCGCTGGAAGAAAGATGGCATATTCCCCCCCATTTAATACCCAAACACCATATGGCATGGGAACTCGAGGCTGACTATATCAGTTTAGCTTTAATGAACTTGATTTGCACCGTTTCCCCCCAGAAGATCATCCTTGGTGGCGGTGTAATGCATCAAATCCATTTATTTGAAAAAATTCAACGAAAAACCCAGCATGTATTAAACAATTATATTAAGAGTAAATATCTTGAAGATCATATTAGCGAATTAATCACCCCGCCCCAATTAAAAGACGACTCGGGAATTTTTGGGGCTTTGGACTTGGCAATGAAAAATAATTAACAATTTTTTTCCGTATTATTGAAAGAGTCTAATTAAATCATTTTCAAGCAAGGTATTTTTTTCCAAGTGAATGCGCAGTACACGGCGGTTATTCTGTTCAAGCGCTTGCATATCACCCAACGCTTGCGCTTTTTCTAATATGCTAAAATTCATTCCCTCACCAGGAATCTTGAAATCAATCTGTGTATTTTGCGAAATAATGAGGAACAGTCCATTATTCTTTCCGCCTTTATGAAGCTGCCCAGTAGAATGTAGAAACCTTGGCCCAAATCCAAGGGTTACAGGGACAGAATAGGTATTTAGAAGATGCTTTCTTAACTGTTGAAGAACGCTTTTATACGTTTCAATTCTCGGTAGAAATGCGTTTATGCTTATATAATCACCTGCATTAATTTTAAAGAATTCTTCAGCTATTTCCTGTATTGTTTTTTTTATCCCCATGCTTCCATAAAAAGAATACTCGCTATTTGAGAAAATAAGATTTCTTTCCTCTAGAATCGGATTTTGCTTATATGCGCTTATCATCCCATGGGTGATTGATTTACTCTCTTGCACATTTGGTTGGTTGAAAGGATTTACCTGAATAAAACTACAAGCTGCCGCAATAGCAATCTCCCATTTATAAATTTCAGCCGCAAGGTCAAATTTATCATCTAAATAAGAAACAATAACCGGATGATTTAGATCAACCAAAGAGTCAACCAACCCATCCAGCTTTCCGCTGGTATGTAAGTAATAAAAAACCCGATCATTTGAGTAATTTGCTGCAGAAACTATTGGTTCCCTGTCAATCGGGAGTATTCCTTTACCAGATTTTCCACTACTTTCTGCAATAAGCTGTTCCAACCAGGAGCCAAAAGCGCTGTAGATAGGATCAGTGAGAATTGTAACTTTATCACGATTATTGAAATATGCTTCTGCAATAACTGATCCTAAAGCAAATCCAGGGTTTTTTTCTACAGGTGATGATTGGCTGCATTTTATGCACATATGATCAGCAGCATTAAGGAGTCTATGTCCATCAATCCCAGCCAATACTGCTGGGATGATTCCAAAAGCAATCAGCGCAGAATATCGGCCACCAACATTCGGATCAGCATAGAAAAGTTTCCGGAACTTCCTTTCCAAACCCAATTTCTCCAGCGGGGTTCCAGGATCTGTAATCGCAATAAAATGCTCTCCTGGTGATTGTTCAACCGCTTTTTCCACTAATTTCCAAAAATAGGCGAGAAGTGCTTTAACTTCAGCAGTTGTTCCAGATTTACTGCTGACTATAAAAAGTGTTTTTCCTACTGGTATTTTATGTACCTTTTCATCAATTTGGATTGGATCTGTTGTATCTAAAATTGAGAGAGCTAATCCTCTTTCTTCTGATGTTTTCTCATCTTGAAATACTTTACTGAAAACTTCCGGGGCCAAAGACGATCCACCCATGCCGAGTACCAGCGCATGAGTGAACCCATCTTTTTTAAGTTCCTTTAGAAGATTATCTGCTTTATCAACAACTTGTCTACTTAATATAGGTGCATCAATCCATCCCAATCGGTGCAGAACTTCATCCACTTCAGATGGTTCTTGTGTCCAAAGCGCCGCATCCGGAGCGAAAAATTTAGTTGGAAAATTTTTGGATTTAATAGTTTTTATTCGTTCTTCTACTTGAGCATCTAAGCCGCCCAAAGATCTTTGGAAATAATCGCGTTGATTATTAATTGCTTCAAGGAGATCGTCCTGGGCAGCAATGAATGCAGCAACACCTTCTTCTTCTAGTTCAATCCACACTTCTTCAATGTTGACACCTAAGTTTTCCAGCTTATTTTCTATGATTTCAAACTCGCTTTTACCAGATGAATAGTCAACCACTTCACATTTACCATGATCTAAAAAGGCATTCAGGGTTTTTGGTGGTACGGTATTTACTGTATAAGGTAAGAGTAATCCCTCAATATATAGCACATCTGAATAGTTTGCGTTTTTCGTGCCAGTTGATGCCCAAAGGGGCCGCTGAATGTTTCCGCCTTTCTCGGCAATTTTTTTAAATCGTTCTGTGCTTTTTGAAATATCGAATTCTTCATAGGCATAAAGAGCATTCAGGATACCTAGCTTTCCAAGATAAGGTTGAACATCATTTTCCTTCACTTTTCCCGATTGAATAATTTCCGCCACCTTCGATTCAATTTTCACATCCAAACGGGATACAAAAAAGGAGGCAACAGAATGAATATAGTTAATTGGTAAGTTATTTTTAATTCTTTCCTCTAGCCCGGAAAAATAAGCATTCATGATGTCAAAATATCTATTAACAGAAAATATTAAAGTAACGTTTACATTGATCCCGGATGCTATCAATTCTTTAATAGCGGGTATCCCCACTCGAGTTGCGGGAATTTTTATCATCAGGTTTTCTCGATCAACAAGTTTCCATAGTCTTTTTGCTTCTTTGATAGTAAGTTCGGGATCATCGGCATATGCAGGATCCACTTCTAAACTTACATAACCATCAACTTGATCCGTTGCTTTGTATGTTGGATATAACAGATCAGATACACCTCTAATATCTTCTAAAACCAAGTTCTCATATATTAATTTGGTATCCAACCCTGCCCAACTCATGGATTGAATATCTAAAGAATAAGTATTACCAATGGTTATTGCTTTTTTGAATATTGATGGGTTAGAGGTTAGACCAAAAATAACTTCTTTCTCAATCTGATCCTTCAACCACCCATTTTTTATTAGATTTCGGTCAATATTATCAAACCAGATTGATTGGTTTAGCTGATGAAGCTTTTTACTTCGGTTCATTTAAAGAATTCTTTCTCTATTTTTTTTATTTTCCTGATTCTTTTTTTATATCTCTCCACATCCATTGGTTGGGCATTTAAAAAACTGAAAACGAGTTCTCGAGCTAAAACCGGTCCAATCATCTGCCCTGCTAAACACATCACATTCATCTCGTCATGTTCTACACCCTGATGAGCAGAATAAATATCGCTGATCAGTCCAGCATATATTCCTTTTATTTTATTCGCTGTGATACAGACGCCAACGCCCGATCCACAAATCACGATTCCGCGATCTGCTTGTCCATTGATTATTGCTCCGCCAGCTTTTTCTGCATAATCAGGATAATCAACTCTTTCCGTATTTGTCGTTCCGAAATCAATCGGTTCATGCCCAGCATCTCCAATAGCATTAATTACTGCATCTTTGATAATATATCCTGCATGATCACAACCTACAGCTACGCGCATTATTCACTCCCTTTACCTAACAATTTTTTTACAGTTCGATACACATTTTCTACAGTGAAGCCATATTCTTTAAAAAGCTTGTTTCCCGGAGCAGATGCGCCAAAGGTTTCAATTGATAAAATTGCACCTTTGTCACCCACCCATTTTTCCCATCCTAAGCCAATGCCCGCTTCTACTGATAATCTTGCAGAAACTGACGGATCTAAAACAGAATCTATATATGCCTGCGATTGTTTTTCAAATAGATCCCAACATGGGAAAGACACCATCCGGACACCATATCCTTCTTCGGCTAATTTTTGACCAGCGCCAATGATCAACTGCACCTCTGATCCACTTGCCATAAGAATTATATCTGGGCGGTTTTCCCCAAGTTCTGCAATCACATATGCCCCTTTATGCAGCCCTTCCGCTGAAGCGAATTTTGACCGGTCAATTGTTGGAAGATTCTGGCGGCTAAAAATAAGCGCTGTAGGTCCTGATCTCTTTTTAATAGCCGAGATCCAGGCCTCACGCACTTCATTCGCATCACTTGGTCGAATAACTGATAAATTTGGGATTGCTCGCAAAGATGCGAGATGTTCAATAGGTTGGTGAGTAGGTCCATCTTCTCCTAGACCGATGCTGTCATGTGTATAAATCCAGATTGTCTGTAAATGCGAGAGAGCTGAGATACGCACTGCTGGTCGCATATAATCAGAAAACACTAAAAAAGTCGCACCGTACGGCAGCATACCACCATGGTACGCTAATCCATTAACGATTGATCCCATTCCATTTTCTCGCACACCAAAATGGATATTTCTTCCGGAGGGATTATCCGATTGAAAAGCTGTGCTGGATTTTAACCAGGTGTTATTAGATGGCGCTAAATCTGCTGAACCTCCAACGATCTCAGGGATAGATTCTGCAATCGTATTCATCACAGCGCCGGATGATTTTCTGGTTGCCATCCCTTTTTCATCTGTTTCAAAATACGTTAAATTTTCTTCCCAGCGTGCCGGAAGCTCTCTTGAAAATCTGCGTGTTAATTCATCCGCAAGCTTTGAATTTTCTTTTTTATATTTCACAAATGAGGCTTGCCACTCTAACTCAGCTTTTCCACCATCTGTTTTAATCTCACGGAAATGAGAAAGAACTTCGTCTGGCACAAAAAAATCGACGTCCGTCGGCCAATTCATATTTTGTTTAGCTTTTCTTAATTCATCAACTCCTGGAGGAGCTCCATGCGCTGCCGCAGTACCCTGTTTCGTGGGCAGACCATAACCGATCACGGTTTTGCAAATAATTAAGGAAGGTCGCGGATCTGCTTTTGCGTTATTGATTGCTAAATCAATTTCATCCACATTATTCCCATCTTTAACGTGCTCGACATGCCATCCGTATGCTTTAAATCGGGCTGCTCGATCTTCTGTAAATGTGATGTCAGTAGACCCTTCGATTGATATGCGATTATCGTCATAAAGATAGATTAATTTGCTAAGTTTGAGGTGGCCAGCAAGAGATGCGGCTTCTGATGTCACTCCTTCCATTAGATCCCCGTCTGTAACAATTACATACGTATAGTGATCAATTATTTTAAAACCGGATTTATTAAATATTGCCGCCTGATGTGCTTCTGCAATCGCCATTCCAACTCCATTAGCAAAACCCTGCCCTAATGGTCCTGTTGTTGCTTCTATTCCTGGTGTGAGCCCATATTCAGGGTGGCCAGGAGTTTTACTCCCCCATTGGCGAAAATTCTTTAATTCATCTAACGGCAAATCATATCCTGAAAGGTACAAAAGGGAATATAACAGCATCGATCCATGACCGCCTGACAAGATAAAGCGATCTCTATCTAACCAATTAGGATTCGATGGATTGATTTTTAAATGGCGCTTCCAAATTGTGTATGCAATTGCTGCGGTTCCCATAGGAAGGCCTGGGTGACCAGAATTAGCAGTTTGTACCCCATCTGCTGACAAGAAACGAATTGTGTTAATAGCTTTATTTTGTAGTCTTTTATTTATTGTCATACCCAACCTCTTATTTTTATGATGGAATATGGCAATTCTACCATGTGGGCAAAGCACGTAAATTTATAAGGTTTTTATTTTCTTTTTAGATAATCTCAGACTGTTGGTCACAACAAACACACTACTGAATGCTATCGCACCAGCAGCAAGCATAGGATTCAACAAACCAGAGGCTGCTATCGGGATTAATATGACATTATAGAAAAATGCCCAGAAAAGATTCTGTTTAATCGTCCGCAAGGTCATTTTTGATAAGATAAAAGCTTTTCTTATGCTATTCAGATCGCCTCCCATTAATGTGACAGAGGCTGATGCAACAGCCACATCCGTACCAGTTCCCAACGCAATTCCCAAGCCCACCTTAGCCAGTGCAGGGGCATCATTTACTCCATCGCCAACCATCGCTACAATCAAACCGGATTCCTGCAGCTTTATAATCTCCTTTGCTTTTCCCCCCGGGTGAACTTCCGCAACAACTCTGCTGATCCCAACCTGTTCCGCAATAACCTTTGCAGTATGCTGATTATCTCCTGTCAACATTATTATTTGCTTGCCATCCGCTTTCAATTTCTCAATCGCAGAACAGGAGCCTTCCTTAATTCGATCCGATATACCCATTATCGCTGTAATTTTCTCGTCGATTGTAAAGTATAGGGGAGCCTCAGCTTTGTTTTCAATTACTTTACGAATCTGCTTATATTCATCATTGATTTGTATCTGATAATCTCTCATAAATCGCAAATTACCCACTAATAACCTTTTAGCACCGTAAAAACCTTCTACACCCTTTCCTGAAACAGCATTAAATCTATCTATTTCAACAAGTTCGATGCCACGATTTTCCGCTTCTGCAACGATTGCTTCACCTAAAGGATGTTCGCTGCCTTGTTCCACGCTTGCAGCTAATGTTAATATTTTCTTTTCATCGTCATCTGGATCAACTAGAATCAACGTAGTCAATTCTGAATGTCCTTTCGTGATTGTTCCTGTTTTATCGATAACAACCGTATCAATTTTTCCTGCACGTTCCAGCGCATCCGCTGAGCGGAATAAAACACCCTCACTCGCACCTTTTCCAGTCCCAACCATGACGGCCGTTGGTGTTGCCAAACCCATTGCGCATGGGCATGCGATAACCAAAGCTGCAACTGAATTGATTAATGCTCTCGCTAAAATGTCTGTGTTATTATTCGGATCTATATTAGGAAGAAAGAAATACCATACCAAGAAAGTAACCAGCGCTAGAGCAAGGACAATCGGCACAAAAATTGATGAAACTCGATCAGCTAATCTCTGAATTGGTGCTTTGCTGCCTTGTGCAGATTCAACCAATTCAATAATCTGTGATAGTGTTGTTTCTTTTCCCACTCTGGTTGCTTCAATTTTCAACATACCATTTTTATTTTGTGTGCTTCCAATTACATTATCCCCAATTCGCTTTTCGTTCAGTAAGGATTCACCCGTGAGCATTGATTCATCCACCAATGACCGACCCTTTACAACAACTCCATCAACCGGAATTTTCTCCCCGGGTCTCACGATCATAAGGTCTCCAACAACGACATCTTCAGCTTTTATTTGTACTTCAACATCTTCCCTTAGAACATTCGCGACCTTTGGTTGAAGAATTAATAACTTCTTGATCGCCTCACCAGTCCTTCCTTTAGCATTCGCTTCAAGAAATTTTCCCAATCGTATCAAAGTGATGATAACTGCCGCGGTTTCCAAATAAACATGCTCATTCAAAATACCCATGATAACCAGAAGCGAATAAAAATAAGCTACCGATAAGCCCATGGCGATTAACACGTCCATGTTGGCAGATCCATTCCTCAAGGCCTTGAAGGCACCCATATAATATTGGGCACCAACATAAAACTGAACCGGGGTTGCGAGAACTAACATAAACAAGTCAAACCAAACCTGTTCCCCAATTATTTGGGGAACGATACCAAGATCCCGGCTCATTGATAACAAGAAAAGAGGTACTATGAATACCATTCCAATGATCAGTAAAAGTTTCTGTTTTTGAACTTCTTCCTTACGTGCTAATTCTTCTTGATCTACTGATTCTCCCCCCAGAACCAGGACCTCAAATCCAGTTTTTTTAAGAAGTTCCGAATATCCATTTGAGATAGAATAGTCGGAATATAGCGCACAAATATCTTAGCAGATGATAAACTTACATCCACACTGAGCACTCCTTCAATTTTGCCCAATGCTTGCCTTATCCTGCCAGCATCAAAAGAATCCGGGCTGATTTTCAGGATGAACTCACCTTCTGCCGCTGCAACGTCATAACTTGCTCGTTTGATTTTCTCAACAATATCTCTTATTTGTACTTCTGATTTATTAAAACCAACAGCAGCTCGCTCAGAAGAAAGGTTTACGGCGACATCTTCAACCCCGTCAAGTTTTTTATATTACGCTCAATCGTCGCCACACAATTCGCGCATGTCATTCCCTTGATGGGTAATATGATCTGTTTAGCATCAGGCATAATAGGATTTCACACTTCAGGCGGATAATTTATTTCTATTAAAAGATCTCTAATTTTTTGCTCGCTGGCAGGTTGTTCATAGGCTACTGCGATTTCTTTTTCATTAACATCTACCTGAACGGACTCGACTCCTTTAATTTCGGATAGTTCCAACTTGATTGTATGCGCACAATGGTTGCAGTGAATACTGGGTACTTTATACGATATATTTTTCATTTCATTTTCCTTTTTTTGTAAAATTAATTTATCTCTTTTTTGAGTGTTTTTTCATTAACAAATTATTTATTTCTCTTGACTAATAAAGTCATGGATTAGTATTATGTGTATATAGAAGGATTAAGAATGATTGACCTAAAGGGAAAAAAAGTAATTATTACTGGATCCGCTAGACGCATCGGGCGGGAATTAGCCTTAGCTTCTGCCAAAGCGGGAGCATCGGTAATTATTCACCACAATCAGTCACAGAAAGAAGCGGAACAGACAGCAAACGATATCAGCAGACTTGGCGGAACAGCCGAGATCATTCGCTCAGATTTTTCAGAACCACAAAAAGCTATGGAGCTCTTTAATCGGGTTTTTCAGAAAAATAAAAATGTATTCGCTCTGGTCAACAATGCTGCTATCTTCAAACCCATAAAATTTGCGAACACATCTCTGGATGATTGGCATGTTCATATTGATATTAATCTTACAATGCCTTTTCTCCTCAGCCAATCATTCGCAAATTCATTGGGAGATCGGAAAGCCAGAATTATCAACATTCTTGATTGGAGAGCGCTGCGTCCTGGATACGACCATTTCCCTTATACAATCTCAAAATCTGCTCTGGCAACATTAACGCAAACTTTGGCATTATCTCTCGCGCCTAATATCACGGTGAATGGAATCGCGCTTGGGGCAATTCTCCCACCTGCAGATGGAGGTGAAGAAAAGGGGATTATTTCCAATGTTCCGGCTGGTAGGTGGGCGAAAATCGATGAATTAGTAGAAACATACCTGTTCCTTTTACAAGGTCCGGAATATATCACTGGTGAAATCATCCATTTGGATGGGGGCCGGCATCTCATTTAGAAAAGGAAAATTTATATGGATAAAGTATTTATTGAAGACCTGATGGTAAGGGGAATAATAGGAATTTCCGAGAAAGAGCGTTCGCAACCGCAAGATATTGTTATCAACGCAACACTTTACACTGACATTTCTAAAGGGAGTTCTTCTGACAATATTAATGACTGTGTGAATTACCGCACCGTAGCAAAAGCAATCATTTCTCACATTCAAAAAGTATCCCGCTATACAGTCGAAGCACTTGCTGCAGACATTGCTGATATTTGCCTAAAATCGCAAAAAGTACATAAAGTTAAGATTAAAGTTGAAAAACCAGGTGCTGTCAGATTTTCCAAATCAGCAGGAGTGGAAATAACGAGGGTAAAAAAGACTTGAAAATGAATGAAGTAGTTATCCTTATCGGTTCAAACATTCATCCTCAACAAAATATAAGAGATTGTTTAGTTCTCTTGATGAAAAGTGTAACTATTAAAGCTCGATCTCAAATTTGGAGAACGAGGTCCTTTGGAAGTAAAGGCCCGGATTTTCTAAATCTAGCAGTAAAAGCTCAAACAACACTGAACGAAAAACAGCTAAAAACATCCGTCCTTCGAAATATTGAGGATCAGTTGGGAAGAATTCGATTTTCGAATAAAAATGCACCGAGAACTATTGATTTGGATACCATTATTTTTAACGGCAGTATCATAGATAATGAATTATGGGAAAAGGCATTTATGACCGTACCTGTAGCCGAGTTAGAACCATCCTTACGTCATCCTGGTTCTGTTAGAAACTTAAATGAAATTGCGGAAGAATTAAAAAGCTCAGAACAAGCTGAGCTTTTTATTCCACCTGAAGGTTTTTTTCCATACTAAAATTCCAATGGCTTTGCCCCTCTTGAAATATTATCTAAAAACTCATTTCTGGTTATTTCACTATTCCGAAAAGCACCCATCATACATGAAGTAGTCATCCGTGCATCATGTTTCCTCACACCGCGAATCATTCCACACAAATGAACCGCTTCCATTACCACAGATACACCTCTGGGCTGGAGAAGAACGTTTAAAAATTCTGCGATTTGCCCAGTCATTCGCTCTTGGATCTGCAGCCTGCGCGAAAACATATCAACGATCCTGGGAATTTTTGATAAACCAATAACCTTCCCTTTTGGCAAGTAAGCAACATGCGCACGCCCTAAGAAAGGTAGCATATGGTGTTCACACAAACTATAGAATTCTATATCACGTACAATTACCATATCATCATAATTTGCTGTAAAAATTGCTTCATTTACCAGCTTTATGGGATCAATGCGATAACCTTCCAGTAGCTCTCCATACGATCGAGAAACTCGACCTGGTGTCTTCAGCAACCCTTCACGCTCAGGATTTTCTCCGATAGCTGTTAAAATGTTTTTTACAGACTTCTCTATAGTCTCAAAATCTATCTCCGAATCACATAATAGATCAGCAGCATTGTATATTGAAGTATCCTGGCATTCAGTTAATTTATTATCCGCCATTTTGTTTATCCTCTTTTTCAATTCATTATAAGTGGATGTTATTTCTTCCGTATTAACAAATTATTAGTAAGTTCAATTAAAGCATTCCTCACATGCCTTGTACATTTCATTTCTTCTAAAGAAACAAATGCATTCTCGGTCCATTGAGTGTATGTATCTATTACAATTTCTTCAATTCCATCTTCTCTCAACCATTTCGCCATTTCTATAGCGACATTTTGAGATATCTTGCCTGTCTTCAATTTATCTGCAAAACGTGTACTGTTCTTAATACCTAAAATAATCGGTAAAGTTTTTTTCCCTTCTACAATGTCTCCGGTTGTTGATTTGCCTGTGTTTTTAAAATCGCCCCAGATTCCTAACCAATCGTCATACATTTGAAATGCTATACCAAGGGCTTTTCCAAAATTGTGGTATTTCTCTTGTTCTTCTTGAGGAAATTCTCCAATTAAAGCACCCATTTTTGTACTGCAGGATATTAAGGCCGCAGTCTTACCATTTACCATTTGTAAATATTCATCAACAGAAATAAATTTTCGTTTTTCGAAATCAATATCAAGATACTGACCCATAGCAAGTTGTTTACACGTTTCGGCTAATAATTTCACGGCTTTTAGCATTGAGCTCTCAGATACATTATCTCGAAGAGCTAGAAGCACCTCGAAAGCGGATGCAAACATTGCATCCCCCGCATTCAAACCATGTGGTAATCCCCATTTCACCCAAACTGCATCTTTTCCCCTGCGCATCAGCCCATTATCTTCTATGTCATCGTGAATTAATGAATAATTATGTATTAATTCAATTGAAACCGCAGCAGGCAGCGCTCTTTGCCAATCTGCTCCTGTTCCTGCGCAGCACATTAATGTCAGAAGAGGTCTAATACGTTTTCCTTGTTTAGAATAATCATCACCTAGGCCTAGGTGGTATTTATACATCTCATTTAGTTCAATAAAACCATTGGAAAAAGATAAATCCACATATTTCTCTAAGGATTTTATGAACTCCGGAATTAGTTTTTTTTGAAATTCCTTTAGTGTTTTCATAAAAACTATTAATTATTACGTGTAATTTTTTCAGAGGATATTGTACTGATATTTTCCGCGCCAATCGCAAACATTGCAATATGCATCTGCAGCGATAATTCTTCGATAAAAGTATCCAATGCTTCCTGAGAGTCCATTGCGGCAATTAAAAAATATCGTGCTATACCTCCTAAATTAGCCCCTAAAGCTATGCACTTGATGATATCAATCCCGTTCTTTAATCCTCCAGAGGCAAAGAGGATAACATCATGCAATTCTTCACGAATGTTAATAATTGCATCCGCAGTTGGGATTCCCCATCCTCTGAATCCTTCAGCTACTCGTTTTCGTACCGGATCTTCTGTCCTAAACTTTTCAACTTCTGACCAGGAAGTTCCTCCAGCGCCTGCAACATCTATCGCCTGCACTCCTGCACCAACCAATTTCCTGGCAGCATGGACAGATATTCCCCAACCCACTTCCTTTACAATTACTGGAACATTAAGATTCTTACAAACTTGTTCAATTTTTTTTAAAATTCCAGAAAAATTAGTATCTCCGCCTTCCATCAAGGCTTCCTGTAAGGGATTAAGATGAAGTATCAACGCATCAGCATTAATTACCTCAACGGCTTTTTTACAATCATCGATAGTGAATGTGTTGTTCAATTGAACAGCACCAAGATTTGCAAATAATAAAATATCAGGAGCATATTTCCGAATATCGTATGTTTCCATTCTCATATCCTGCTCAATGCCAATGCGTTGTGAACCAACCCCCAGAGCAATATTATATTTTTGTGCGGAACTTGCTAAAATTCGATTGATTTCATGGGCTTTTTCTGTTCCGCCAGTCATTGACGAGATCATCAACGGCAGTGAGAGTGATTTATTAAAAACTGAAATTGACGTGTCAACATCCGACAAGTTAATTTCTGGGAGCGCATGGTGAATCAAACGGAACTTTTCCAGCCCTGTTGTGTTAGAAGACTTGACATCTTTCTGTGAGTTAATATAAAGATGATCGTCTTTTCTCTTATTTATTGTTGAATGATTTTTCATTTTTTAAGTATACACTTATCAATGTGATTTAATAATATAATTGGTCAGAATTTTACAAGGAGAACCGAAATGAGCGATGTATTAGATGGTGTTAAAGAAGTTGTTGTTGATGTTTTAAAAATTGACCCAAAAGATATTTCCTTAAAGACAAGATTTATTGAAGATCTTAAAGCAGATTCTATGGACCAATTCTTTTTAATCGATGGTCTCTGCGAAAAGTTTGACGTATCTATTTCCGATGAAGACGCCAGGAAAATACAATCTGTCAGTGATGCTGTAAGCTACGTAGAGAGTCAGAAGTAGATATCTTAGATCTTTTTTAATAGCTCAGGAATATCTTCTGGGGTATCTGCAATTACTACACCCGCATCACGAAGCACGTCAATTTTTCTCTGTGCGGACCCACAATTGTTAGTGATAATTGCTCCCGCATGACCTAAGATACTATTTGCGGGGGCAGATTTTCCCACAATCAGCGCCAGAACCGGTTTTGAAAAATGCCGTGAAATATAATTAGCTGCTTCTTCTTCAAACTCTCCACCAATTTCTCCAAGTAATATCATTTTCTCTGTGTTTGGATCCTCTTCGAAGAACGGCAAAAGATCAGAAAACTCAAAACCAATAATCGGATCAGCGCCAATTCCTATAAAAGTAGAAATTCCAATTCCGTATTTACTTAATTCGTACATCACCTCGTAAGCAAGCGTACCTGAACGAGAAAGTATCCCTACATTTCCTTTAACCGCAGTTATCTCGGGAATAATTCCAAGCATTGTCTCTCCTGGAGAATATATACCTGGAGAATTGGGACCGATGAGAATCGTATCTTTCTCTTTCATAAGATACTTGATCCGCATCATATCCTGGATTGGTAATCCTTCGGTAATACATACAATTAATGGAATTGCTATATCAATACCTTCATAAATCGCATCCGCGGCGCTTTTCGGTGGCACAATTACAATAGTTGCTTCTGCTTCTGTTGTTTCAATTGCGGTTTTTAAAGAGTCAAAAATTGGAATTCTTCCATCCAGCACCCATTCCCCACCTTTACCTGGAGTTATTCCGCCAACAATATTTGTTCCCTCATGAATCATTTTTTCAGCAAGTTTTTTCCCCAACTCGCTGGTGATACCTTGCACAAGCACTTTTGTATCCCGGTTTATTAATATGCTCATCTATTCATTTTTCCTAATATAGTTAATACAAAATCGGACAGCCTCATGTACAGTATCTGTAATTTGCACGCCCATCTTTTCTAATAGTTTTTTTCCATTTTCAGAATGATTACCTGCCATTCGCACAATGAGCGGCTGCGAAATATTTGCGGATTCCAATTGTGTAATTATTCCCTCTGCAATTTGATCGCATAATGTTAATCCCCCAAATATATTTATTAAAATGACTTTAGTTTGTTTATCCTCAGACAATATTCGCATCCCTGCAGCCGCTTTGAAAGCTGAAGCCCCACTACCAATATCAAGGAAATTAGCTGGGTGCCCACCAAAATATTGGATCATATCGATAGTTGCCATCGCTAATCCGGCACCATTTACAAGGCACCCGATCTCACCATCCAATTTCAAGTAAGAAAAGCCTAATTTATGCGCATCATTTTCTTGTGCAGTATATGCAGTCGTATCTATGAATTCCTCAATTTCTGGTTGTCGGAATAAGGAATTATCATCAACTTCTATCTTAACCCCAAGAGGTATCAACCCATTTTCTTTTTTTACAGCCAGTGGGTTGATTTCAACCATTAGAGCATCATACCTTGTAAATAAATCCCACATCTTTTCAACAATAAAAATAAAATTATCCCAATATCTTTTCTCAAGACCAATCGAAACAGCAAGTTCGCGAATTTTGTATGTATGAATTCCTATGATTGGATCTATTCCTAAAGAAAATGTATCAAGTAGAGGAGATCGATAGGTTTTTTCCCTTTGCCAGAATTTTGTTGACGGAGAGCCCCTCAGTTCTGGTATACCATTTCTGCGATCAAAGTAAATCCCAACGGAATAACCTTCATTAAAATCAATTAATTCTTCAATCATAACTTTATTGATTGGATGATCATGAATCTTTGAGTTTAATAAAAAAGCGGTGATATTCTCCGCTTCATATTCCGTTCGCGCCAAACGTATCCCCCCTGCTTTTGCGCGTCCTCCTGTAAGGACCTGAGCTTTTAATAAAACTGCACCGCCAAATTGATTAAATATATGACCTACATTTTCTGTTCTTTGGATAATCTTGTTTCTTGGTATTGGGATACCTATTTGATTAAATAACTTCTTTGATTGATATTCATGTAATTTCATTATCAACTCATAGAAATTATATCAATAGGGGGAAAAATAACCCGATGAAATCATCGGGTTATTTGAATACAATCATCTTAACTTTTTAAGAATTCTTCTAAAAACTCTTTACTGATTCTATATGCCTTCCCAATCTTTTTTGCTTTCAAAGATTTATCCTTAATTGCCGCAAGCACATCTTCTTGTGAAACCTGCAGAATTTTTGCTGCTTCAGAGGGAGTCATTACTTCTGGAATATCACCAGACGAACCTCCCGTACCACTTGCACTTCCAGTTGAAACTCCCTTTAAGGATTCTGTGATTACATTTCCCAAACCAACACCCGCACCAATTCCAGCTGTTAATCCCGCACCACCACTAGGATTTTGAGCAGCATCACGTAAAGCGTCAGCAGCTTGGAGCTGTGTGTAAGTGGCAGTATCTAACATACCCATAGCACGTAATTCCTCGGCAGATTTTTCCGAGGGTTTCAAGTTTCCAATATAGAAAGATTTCAGCGTTAATCCTAACGCACCAAAATCATCTTGTGCTTTTGCTCTAACTCCAGTTCCCAGCTCTTCAGTAAGGGCAATCAACTCAACTACAGAATTCTTGGAGGTTGTTTCCCCCAATAAATCCTGCAATTTTGAAAGCAACATTGTTCGCAAACGGTTTTCAATATCGCTAGTTTTATAAACCCCCTGCGCACCAACGAGCTGGGTTACAAACTGCTGTGCGTCATTAATCTGGTAGCTATAAGTACCAAACCCCTGCAGTAAAGCAACACCCAATCCCATTCCAGGATTTCTAACAATAATTGGCTGTGGTGTACCCCATTTTCTATCAGCGAACTCTTTCGTTGAGACATAATATACTTCAGCTGTAAAAGGGGTACGGTTGTTAAATGCCTTTCCAATTAAATTCACCAGCAACGGAATATTAGCTGTTGCGATAGTGTGCCGGCCTGCATTAAAAACATCTAATGCTTTTCCATCTCTATAGAAGACGGCTTTTTGACTTTCTCGAACAATAACCTGTGAACCAATCCTCAGATCTGCTATTCCCTTTTCGGGAAACCGATGGACAATTTCATCCTGCATTTCACTCGCATATTCAACAACATCAAAGATTCTTGCCATTTTTTATTTCTCCTTATTTTCATCTTTTTTCATCTCTTCAATGGGATTCATCTCTTCTATTTCAGATTTTCCCATTTTAACAATCACTTCTTTTCTTTGGCTAAAAATATCCAGACAACTTTGGGACAAAGTTATCAAGTGTCTAATTGCGGCTGGCAATCCGTCTGTCCCAAATGAAGTTTCAATATTGTCAACTGCTCTTGAGATTTCATCTTCCAATTCCAGCATTTGCAGATCATACTGATAAATAGCGTTAAGTTCTTCGGTTTTTACCTTTATTACATCAAAAAAACCGGCATACCCATATGAAGCTGTTTTTACACGATCTATGAACTGCCGAAGCTTGATAGCTGAAGATTCGAGATCGTCGATTTTTTCGATTTCACCTTTTGATACCGCCTCTTTTTGTAAGGAGGAAATTCGACGCCATAGTTTTTCAAAACGTTCTGCAATACTCTCGCGAAGTAATTTATCTGCATTGCGACGATCTTCCCGCTCTATATACCCCTGAAATCCCGGCAACTTACTCAATATTTTCTTTATAAAATCACTTTCCCCTGCAACTCTTTCAAGAATGTCATTCATTCAAATCCTCCATCTTTATTCATCTATTTTGATTATATCGACTTTTTATTAAAAAACAATAAATGACCTGTCGTTGTCCTATCTATAATACGTTCTTTTAGAAAATAAGTTGCACGACTATTTACGTTTGGTATATACTGTGGAGAAAGAGGAGATTGAATTAATGAGATTTCCAAAGTATGTGAAAGGGCAGGGAATCATAGAATACTTATTATTGATTATCATTACCGTTCTTGTTATATTAATAATCGTGAAACTTTTCGGACCGGCCATTAGTAATTTCATTCAGAATCTGTTACAGAACGTATAAATCAGGTTTGAAATTACGCTGATATGCAAATAAAAAAAGTTGTTGATAAACCAATTTTTGAGCTACATTTCAACCACTGGCGGATCATTGACCTCATTTATCCTCCTTTTTGCTGTAATTGCGGAAAAATTGGATATGAAATTTGTCCTAAATGTTTTTCAAGAATTGAAATCATATCCAATAAAAACATTTGTCTGGTTTGCGGGGGAAGAATCAAAACAGGCATAAAGTGCAACAATTGCATGAAATTAAATCCCGCATTTGATCAAGCAAGATCATGGGGTCTCTACGTTGGAGTTCTAAAACAAGTTGTCCAAAAAATAAAATACAAGCGTGGATTCGGTATTATTGAATACCTAGTTACACCAATTATTCAATTCATTTATAACTGGGGTATTTCAGTGGACATGATTATTCCAATACCACTAGGAAATAAACGGAAAATAGAAAGGGGTTACAACCAATCCGCTTTAATAGCGAAACCTATCTCTGAGTATTTTAACATCCCGATGTATGAACAAGCATTAATTCGCACCCGTGATACAAAATCACAGGTTGGGCTGAATTACGAGGAACGCAGAATAAATATGAAAAATGCTTTCCATGCAGATGGGTCCACTTGTAATAAAAAGTCAATTCTTCTGATAGATGATATTGCCACTACATGTTCTACCCTGAATGAAAGTGCTAAAGCACTAAAACTTGCAGGAGCACAAAAAGTTTATTGTTTCACTGTTGCACGAACAAAAAATCCAATCAAATAAAAAGGAGACCACATGAGCTCAAAGACTGATATTTATGTAAAAAATTTGGAACTTTCTCAAGATCTTAATGACTATGTTGATAAAAAGACGTCTCGATTAGACCGCTACCTTAACCAGATTGATGAGAAAAGGATCGATCTTACCTTTGTAAAAACAGCTCGAGAACCCATAAATCGTTTTGTCGCACAAATAACTTTGCGTGGCCGCGGGTTTATCCTGAGAGCTGAGGAGAGATCATCCGATATAAAGACAGCAGTTGACCAGGTTTTAAATAAAATTGAGCGGCAAATCGAAAGATATAAAGGCAAGAAATATCGGAGCCAAAGCGGTGCAATCCCTGTCTCTGAATTACTAAAAGAAGTGAGTGATAATCAACAGAAACCGCTGATTGCCCGTCGTAAAAAATTTAGACTGATTCCAATGGATGAATTAGAGGCAATTGAACAGATGAATTTACTTGGACATGAAGATTTCTTTATTTTCTTTAATGCCAATTCAAATGCGATCAACGTCTTATATAAACGAAGAGATGGGAGCTATGGTTTAATTGAACCTGAATTAGGATAACAGGTAATAAGCGGAGGAATTCCTTCGCTTATTTTTTTCTTGCAATAATGCATTTTGGTCGGCTATAATATTCGGGGTATTTCTATATAAAAGGATTCAATATGATAGATGTAAACGAATTGCGTAAAGGTGTCACATTTCAAATCGATAAAGATTTATTTAAAGTTTTAGATTACCATCACCATAAACCCGGCCGGGGAGCAGCTACAATTCGGGTAAAGGCACGTAATTTGAGGACAGGCGCAACAATCGATAAAACATTTAGCTCAAGCGAGCGTGTTCAGGATGTGCACTTAGAATACCATAATGTTCAATTCCTATATCCAGATGGAGACCTGTATTATTTTATGGATATGGAAACCTTTGAACAGCCCGCAATTTCAATAGATGTAATCGGAGAACAGGCAGTTTTTCTTAAAGAGGGAACCGAAGTAAAACTTACTTTCTTTGAAAATGAACCATTAGAAGTGGAATTACCCACCACAGTTGATCTATTGGTCACAAAGGCAAATTCTTCTGTTAAAGGCGATACGGCTACAGGAGTAACAAAAAGAGTAATAGTAGAAACGGGTGCCACGGTGAATACACCAGGTTTCGTTGAAGAAGGTGATATTATCAAAGTGGATACTAGAACTGGAGATTATGTTACAAGAGTGCAAGCATAGAAAACGGAAAACCCGCAAAATGCGGGTTTTTTTATTAGAAATTCATTAAAATCGATTCATTTAATCCATTTTAATAATAACTTATTCATTGATTGGTATAATTTAAATTAATCTACTTTTATATAAATTAATCGGAGGATTTTGGTGAAATCGAGTAATCAGACCAACTTCGTATATTTGCTCATACTGATCGCTATCGTTGCTATGGTATTCATGAATATCAATCGAGAGAGCGATCAGGAAGTAATGACTATAAACGAAGTGGCTACAGAAATAAAAAACGGCAATATTACTAAAATTGTTCAGGACGAGGATACGCTTAATATCACATTGGCTAATGACGAGCAGAGAATTTCAACGAAGGAAAGCGGTACCTCATTGATTGACCAATTAGTTGCCTATGGAGTTACCGGAGAAGATCTTGATGCATCTTCTATTTCTATTGAAATTCAGCAGCCCAGTCCGTGGTTAAATATCCTATCTTTTTTGGGGTACATTCTCCCATTTATTATTGTTGGGGCAGCTTTCTTCTTTATTTTCAGGCAGGCACAGGGTAGTAATAATGCCGCAATGTCTTTCGGCAAATCACGCGCAAGAATGTTCTCAGGCGACCAACCCAAAGTCACGTTTGCTGATGTTGCGGGAATAGATGAATCAAAAGAAGAACTGCAAGAAGTTGTGGAATTCTTAAAAGAACCCCAGAAATTCATTTCATTAGGCGCTCGTATTCCAAAAGGAGTTCTTTTAGTTGGCCCCCCTGGTGGCGGGAAAACCTTATTAGCAAAAGCTGTATCAGGAGAAGCAGGTGTACCTTTCTTTTCCATTTCAGGTTCCGAATTTGTCGAAATGTTTGTTGGTGTAGGTGCCAGTCGTGTTCGAGATCTATTCAACCAGGCAAAAAAACATTCTCCGTGTATCATTTTTATCGATGAAATCGACGCTGTCGGACGCCACCGGGGTGCAGGATTAGGTGGCAGCCATGATGAGCGTGAGCAAACCCTCAATCAGATGCTTGTTGAGATGGATGGTTTTGAAACTGATACAAACGTTATTATTATGGCAGCTACAAACCGCCCTGATATATTAGATCCTGCCCTTTTGCGACCTGGCCGCTTTGATAGGCGTGTTATTTTAGACCGACCTGATATACGCGGCAGAGAAGCTATCCTGAAAGTACATGTCAAAGGAAAGCCAATCGCACCGGACGTTGATTTAAGCGTCCTGGCGAAGATAACACCCGGATTTGTAGGCGCAGATATTGAAAACCTTGTCAATGAGGGTGCTATCTTGGCTGCTCAACAAAATAAAAAGCAGATCAATCAGAAAGATTTTGAAGAATCTATTGAGCGGGTAATCGCGGGGCCAGAGCGTAAAAGCAGATTAATCAGTGAAGATGAAAAACTTATCATTGCGTACCATGAAGCTGGGCATGCGATCGTGATGGCATCAACGGCAGAAGCTGATAAAGTACAAAAAATTTCAATCATCTCCAGAGGAATGGCAGCTGGTTATACAATCGCACTTCCCGAAAATGACCAAACCTTGGTCTCAAAGAATAAGATGATTGCCGAGATTGTTGGCCTTTTAGGGGGGCGGGCGTCTGAAGATATTGTCTTCAACGATATTACATCCGGTGCCGCCAATGATCTTGAAAGAGTAACTCAGTTAGCACGCAAAATGGTCACTAGACTTGGTATGAGCTCTGATATAGGACCCATGGTGTACGGTACAAAGGACGAATTGATATTTCTGGGCAAGGAAATTGGGGAGCAAAGAGACTATTCGGAAGCTATTGCAGAAAAAATCGATGGGGAAGTCCAAAAATTAGTTAATGAATCTTATAATCGGGCAAAGAAAATTCTTATAAAACATCGAAAAAAATTGGACGAAGTAGCAAATAGGTTATTAGAAGTAGAAACAATTTCAAAGAAGGAATTTGAGAAGATATTCCCACCACCAGTTGAAAAAAATAGCGGCGTGCCTACGATAGCCGCATGATTTGGAAAGAGGTCTGATTTCTTAATCAGATCTCTTTTTTACTTTTATATTCCGCAATCAATGTGCGCCGTAAGATTTTACCAACCCCTGTCCGGGGAATTTTATCAATAAAAATTACCTCCGAAGGTATTTTATATCCAACCAATTTAGGTTTACACCAATCAATTATATCTTGGATACTTATTTCATTTTTTTGCTCTGGCACTATCCAGCAAATAACACGCTCTCCATGTTCTTTATCTGGAATTCCGCCAACTCCGCATCCCTTGACTTTTGGATGAGAATTGATCACAGCCTCTACCTCATTGGGCCATACTTGTAAACCATTTACCTTTATGAGTGACTTTTTTCTATCAACCAGAAAGAAATACCCATCTTCATCCATTTTTGCTATATCCCCCGTAAAAAGCCATCCATTACGAATTGCCAATGCGGTTTCGTCAGGAAGCATATAATAACCCGCCATTACTTGTGGTCCTTTTACAATTAATTCCCCAACTTCTCCCGATGGCAAGATTTTTTCACCATCCTCTAAGTCTACTATTCTTGCTTCTACATCTGGCAACGGCATCCCAATAGAACCGGTTTTATTCATTCCATAAAGCGGATTGCAGTGAGTCGCCGTAGGCGCTTCTGATAATCCATATCCTTCAATCAGTTTTCCGCCCGTTAATTGCTCAAATTCCTTTTTTATCTGTGGATGAAGCGTAAAAGAACCCGAAATGCACGCTTTTATTGAATCTAACTTTCGCTTTCCTTTTATCGCACTTTTATTATTGTTGATCACATGGTACATTGTCGGTACACCAGGATAAAAAGTTACCTGGTTTTCTTCAATTTGCTCAAGGATATAATCCACATCTGTTGGGTCTGAAATAAGAACGATTTTTGCGCCAATCGCAACACCCATATTCATTGCCAGTACCATACCGTATACATGATATAAGGGAATGGCAGCCAAGATTACTTCTTTGCCTTCTTCCAGATTGCACCATTTATAAAATTGAAATGCATTGGCGACAATATTTCGATGTAAACCTACAGCAGCTTTAGGCACTCCTGTCGTTCCCCCACTAAACTGAAAAATTGCTGGGTCATTTGGATAAACAATTTCATTCTCTATCGGAACACCACCTATGTTTTTTGAGATAAGCTCTAAAAAACGAATTTCTCTCTTTGATAGCAATTTATCGTTTTGATTAGATGGCTTCTTTTTGAAATATTGATAATCACTAATTTCAGTACTTATGATCGTATGGATTTTATGTTTCTGATTGATCAAATTAATAATATCCAAGTGTGAATCTAAACAAAATACATAAGCAACGCCAGATTGATTAAAAAGAAATTCCAATTCAGTTTGTGTGTATTTAGGGTTCATTGCAACAACAATCCCACCCACAGTTAAAATCGCGTAATAAGCAATTATAAATTGCGGAATATTCGGAAGTATTACAGCTACACGGTCTCCCTTTTTAATACCGAGATACCGTAAATTATTTGCCAGAGTACTGATCTTCTGAACAATAAATTGATAGGTGTATTCTTTTGATTGATAGCAGATAAATGGATGCATAGGAAATTTTTTTTGCGCATCAAATAAAAGCGTGTTTATTGTGCTTTCCGGATACTTAATTTCCTTTGGAACATGGCTATCGTATTTTTCCAACCACGGCTTTTGTAGATATTTGTTTTTTTTATTCATGCTGCCATCCTTCTGATGAAAGAATAAAAGATTTGATGACTTCATTGACACCAGGTTTTATTTTAAACCACTTTATCTTTGGATCACTTTCCTTGAACCAATTAGCCTGTCTTCTCACATATTGACGAGTTCGGCGCTTTATTAAACGGATCGCTTCTTCCTGGTCAATTTCATTATGTAGTAAAGCTATTACTTCTTTATACCCTATCGCAGATAACGAAGGTAAATTTCTTTCAAAGCCACTATCAAGGATCGTCTGTACCTCTTCTCGTAATCCAGCTCTGAACATATTCTCAATTCTCTCATCAATCCGCTGATACAGTTCTTTCCTATCTCTTATTAATCCAATAAGTTTGTATTGAAAATCGATAGGTTTCCGATCTCTCTGGACAGAGAATAATCTACCAGTTGAGAAGATTACCTCAAGCGCACGAATTATTCGTCGCATATTTCGCGAATCGATATTTTCCGCGGCAACTGGATCAAGTATTAGTAATTTTTCATATAGTTTTTCAGAGCCAATTTTATAACCCCATAATAGAATTTTTTCGCGCAATTTTGAATTTGGTTCTTGGGGAGGGATTTGCCACCCTTCAATGATGGCTCTCACATATTGGCCTGTTCCACCCACCATGAAAGGTACCTTTCCTCTTGCTCGAATTTCATCCGCAATTTGATATACTGCTTCCTGAAAAATCGCCAAACTCCAAGTTTCATCAATATCCGCAACATCAATAAGAAAATGCCTAACACGATTTTGATCAGCGGAAGATGGCTTTGCAGTACCGATATTCATCCCGCGGTAAAATAAACGCGAATCTGCCGAAATTATTTCCCCATTAAGATCTTCAGCTAAATTAATAGATACTTCTGTTTTGCCTACTGCTGTAGGACCAATAATGATAATTAATGGTTTTTCAATCAGCAATCGCATTTGTAAACCATCTTATATGAAATTTGTTTCTTTTACCGACATATATCGCAATTACGTCTATTCGCCAATCTATTTCCATATCCAGATTAGATTGGATAAATTCAAGGGCTGAATTTTTCATGTGTTCTTGTTTTATGTAATTCACTGCATCTTCAGGGTTGCCAAAATTATCAGTACGTCTTGTTTTTACTTCAAAAAAAATGAGAATGCCATCTTTCTGCCCAAGAACATCAATCTCTCCATAATTTGTTCGTATATTCCGACCAACGATTTTTACATTGTGATCAGTTAAATAATCAACTGCAATCTGTTCTCCCCAATCCCCTAATTCTTTATTCGCTAAATGAAATTTTTCCATAAGGTTACTTTATTATAAAAAATATACCTTAAATTTATCACACCACCAAATGCTCGCGATTTGACAAAGAATGATTCCCTGTTAAACTAATTCATCAATAAGATTATTCTATCTAATAGAAGGATATATGCCTAGCGCCGAAATCATTGCCATAGGAACCGAGCTTCTTCTCGGGGAAATTTCTGATACAAATACTGCTTTCATTGCGAAAGCGTTAAATCAAATAGGCATCGATATATATCGCACTTCAATTGTTGGAGATAATCAATCAAGGATCACAGATCAAATTAAACAATCATTCAAACGCGCGGAGATTGTTATTACAACTGGTGGACTGGGGCCTACTGTTGATGATCCTACTAGACAGTCAGTTGCAGATGTATACGATAAAAAGCTGATTTTTCACGAACATCTTTGGGAACAAATCCAATCCAGGTTTAGAACCTTCAACCGCATCCCAACGGCTAATAACAAGAAGCAGGCATTTATCCCAGAGAACGCCATTCCGATTGAGAATCCCGTGGGTACTGCCCCCGCATTTTATATTTCCGAGAAGGATAAAACTATAATCAGCCTACCAGGAGTTCCAGTAGAAATGGAGTTTCTACTCATTAATAAAATAATTCATCTCTTAAAGAAAATTTATAATCTAGAAAGTACAACGATTTCCCGGATAATTCACACCGCGGGGATTGGCGAGTCAAGAATAGATGATTTAATTGGGGATTTTGAAAAGCTAGAAAACCCTTCGGTTGGGATAACCGCAAAACCCGGGCAGGTTGACATAAGGATTACCGCAAAAGCATGTAATCAATCTCAAGCAAAAATAATTATCGCTCCAATTGAGGAGAAAATTATCAGTAAAGTCGGTGAAAATGTGTATGGTTACGATGCGGTTTCACTACAAGATGTAGTTACACATCTCATTGAGAGAGAAAAAATTTATATTATTCTTTTCCATAAAACCAAAAAAATGGATCTGATATCCGATCTAAATGAATGGGGTATCTTTAAGGAAGTTAAGCAAATTGCGAACGTGGACCTGGTAGAAAAAGGACCTGACTATTCATTGTACAATAATTCAAATAACTCAGTGATGGCAATATTATTAATGGATTATTCGGATTCTAAACCTGGGTATAAATTGAAAATTATTTATAAAAATATTATCAATGAAAAAGACCTCTATTATGGCGGACATGACACATTATTCAACACATGGATTGAAAATTATCTATTAAATTCTATTCGGGAAGTAATAATCCAAAAAAGGTGAAAAATGAGAAAAAAAGCTGATCTTATTCTTACGAACGCAATTGTTTTGACAATGGACAAATTACTCAATCAATATGATCCTGGCGCAGTAGTGATTAAAGGTGACACAATCATTGATACTGGTTTAAAGGAAGAAATAGAAACAAAATATACGGCAGAAACCACATTTGATTGTAGGGGAAAAGTGCTGATGCCCGGGTTAATTAATACACACGCTCATATCCCAATGACACTTCTTCGGGGGTTGGCTGATGACCTCCGTTTAGAAGTCTGGTTGCTTGGATATATTATGCCGGTGGAAAGAAAATTTGTATCAAAAGATTTCGTGGAGCTGGGCACGAAGATTGGCTGCGCAGAGTTAATCCGAACCGGTGTTACTTGCTTTAATGACATGTATTATTTTGAAGAGGTTGTTGCAAAAACTACAGCCAAAATCGGTTTGCGCGCAATTTGTTCCCAAACAGTCTTGAAATTCCCTACGCCAGATGCACACTCCTACGAAGAATCAATAGAACTTACACGTGGTTTGATTAGACGGTATAAGAATCATCCACTGATCATACCCGCCGTCGCGCCGCATGCTGCCTATACTTGCCCACCCGAGATTTTAAAAGCATGCACAGATCTGGCAGTTGAAAACGATATTCCTCTTCACATTCATATCTCTGAAACAGCTGAAGAAGTTGAAAATATGCGTAAACAAGAAGGAATGCCGGTGGTTCCGTATGTTAAGAAACAGGGAGTATTTAAGGCAAAAACAATAGCAGCGCACTGTGTTCACATTGACGAAGGCGAAATGCGTACTTTGGAACATTCAGGTGTTGGTGTTGCACACAATCCTTCCTCCAATCTAAAACTTGCATCCGGTATGGCACCCGTAAAGCGCATGCTAGAGCTTGGATTAAATGTAGGTATCGGAACGGATGGAACTGCCTCGAATAATGATCTGGATTTCTTTGAAGAAATTCGCCTGGCGACATTTCTTGCAAAAGGGACAAGTGGTGATCCCACGGCTGTTCCTGCGGTTAAAACGCTTGAAATGGCAACTCGTATAGGCGCTGAGGCTCTGCACATTGGGGATATTACAGGATCCATTGAAAAAGGGAAACGTGCAGACCTGATCACTATCGATCTCTCCACACTGCATAACAGTCCACGTTTTAGGCATAACATAAATGGCATTTATTCACAAATCGTTTATGCTGCAAAATCAACCGATGTGAATGATGTGATGGTAAATGGGAAATGGCTAATGAATGATAAGGTCATTCCTGGTTTGGATGAGGAAGATTTTATAAAACAAAGTCAGGAATACGCAAAGGAGATTGATACTTTCATCCAAAAGCGCGAGAAGTCAGTTATTTCCAAATTAATCGCGATAGGGGGAACAACTGAGGAAGAGAGTTTTGAAGTGCAAGCTAAAGTCTCAATAAAAAATCCAATTCCGATCATCGAAAAAATTGAGAGCGGGGAATTAAAAATAATTCGAACGCGCCATTACCATGAATATGACACTTATTTCAACTTTATGGAAGAAGAAGATGGAAAATTGCGTTTCAGAGAAGATCATTTCATTGAAAATGATGGAACAGTATCACATGTTCGATCTCGTCTAACTTTGATTGGTCCCTCACGTGAACATCAGTATCCCCAAAAGGATGTCCTTCTTTCGAGAAGCAGATATCTCGCACCAGCAAGTCAAAGTCTACGCTTCTATAAAGAGTATTTTAAACCGACTGGTGAAATTGAGATTGAAAAAGACCGCATGCGTTATTTAGTGAACTATAAAGGAGAAGAATTCTTTATTAACATTGATGAATTGATCAAACCAAGGTTAGGATATTTTCTGGAGATAAAAGCACGAACCTGGAGCCAAGTTGACGCAGAGGAAAAATCTGATCTAATAGTTAGTCTTATTGAATATCTAGGCGTTTCTGCGGAGGAAAAGATAATCAAAGATTATCTTGAAATCATTGAAGAATAAACAAATGATGGGGAAGGAGAAAAACGGGACTTTACGGGTTTTATTTATATCCTCTGAAGCGGAACCGTTCTATAAGGTGGGCGGTCTTGGAGACTATTCAGTTTCTTTGCCAAAAGCCTTAGCGGGGCTTTCCACAAAAAACGGGAATAAAATTGACATTCGGGTCGTTCTGCCCCTGCATGATCCATCTACAATTGATGCATTTTCTCTTTCAGAAGAATTTTCTATATCCTTTGATTCAAGATCAGGAACCGTCACAGGGTCTGTTTATTCAGTATTTTTCAACGGTATAACCTATTATTTCATCAAACAAATCAAACCAGAGATCTTATCGACAGACGTGTATGATTTGAACGAATACACAAATGCCTTTAAGTTCGTTTTCTTTTCTTTGGCATGCATTAAAATGCTTTCTCATTTAGATTGGCAGCCTGATATTTTACATGCCAATGATTGGCATTCTGCTTTAATAATCCATCAATTAGATCATTCACAAATCGTGAATGATAGAGGCAAAAAAATTCGAACAGTTTTAGCTATACATAATATGCCATTCATGGGGTTCGAAAGTGAGAGGATACTTCAGGATTTTATGATAAATCCCATCTCAATAAATACCATTCCGAAGTGGGCTCAGTATCTTCCACTACCAATGGGAATTGCATCAGCCGATAAAATTGTCGCTGTGTCTCCCACGTACGCTGAAGAATTAAAAACAAATTATTTTGCGTATGGGTTAGAAAATTATTTCATTAACAATGCGAAAAAATTAACTGGCATCATTAATGGCATTGACACACAACAGTGGGATCCATCGACAGATAAATTCATTCAACAAAATTATTCTCTTAATTCGATCAATCAGAGGAGCAAGAATAAATATGCTCTACTTAAGGATCTTGGATTAGATACAAATACTGAATCCCCATTACTCATCGTTATTTCACGGTTGGAAAATCAAAAGGGAATTGACCTATTATTAGATGCACTTGTTAGTATTGTTGATCTTAATTGGAATGCAATTATTCTTGGATCTGGCCATCATGGGTATGAACATGCATTCCGGGCACTTGAACGTGAACAACCGAGCAGAATACGAGCTTTTATGGAATACAATGCCGTACTCGCAAGGAAGCTGTATTCTTCAGGAGACATGATTCTAATGCCATCTTTATACGAACCATGCGGTTTATCTCAAATGATCGCTATGCGTTACGGATGTGTTCCAGTTGCTCATGCAGTGGGTGGATTGAAAGATTCGATCATCACAGAACCAGAAACTAAACGAACGGGATTTCTATTTGATAATCCAACATCCTCTTATTTCATGGCCTGTATAAAGACTGCTTTTAACAGATATCAGAATAAAGAGGAATGGAAAATGATTCAAATGCACGGCATGAAAATGGATTATTCATGGAACAGATCAGCGCGTGAATACGCGGATTTATATGATGAATTATTAAGTATTTAGATCAGGCCGATCAGATATGGAATTTACAAGATCGATAGGAATCTTATTTTATATAAACAATCTTCCTAATGAATATAAAATTGGTGACCCGTGAAAATTTGCTTATGTTTGGGTTGATTTCTTTCGCAAATCCGGTGGGTTTTTCAGTTCTGATGTGGCAGTAAAAATCCCCAACAGAACTATTCCCGCACTAATTATCTCGCTGATAGTTGGAATTTCCTTTAAAATAAAAAAAGCCAAAATGGTTGATCCTATCGGTTCACCAAGTAAAAAGATAGCAACATAATACGCTGGTAATATACCCAATGACCAATTGATTAAAGAGTGCCCAATCACCTGCGGAATAAGCGCAACTAGGATAAGCCATTTCAATTCATTTAAATCTATTTTCATTGATTGTTCTTTAGAAACAACTGCAAATACAACCAGTACAGCACCGGCAATTGAGTAAACACTCAGCGCATAGCTCCCTGTTGACAGTTGCTTCCGAAGTATTCTCCCAATCACCACATACCCTGCTGCACAAAAAGCTCCAATAAGAGCTAACAAATTCCCTTGAATAACCCGTTCATTGATAAAAGACATTTCGTTCATTTTCCAGCTTGAAAAATAACCTGAACTACAAAAACCAATCATAACCATGCCAAGAGAAGCCAGTACCAATCCAAGAAGAAATCTTCTGGGCACTCTTTCTTTAATCAGCCATGGAGAAACAGCTGTCACCCAAATTGGTGTGGTTGTAACCAAAACTACCGAACTGATCACATTGGTGAATTCTAAAGATATAATCCAGCTCGCAAAATGAAGAGCTAATAAGAAACCAGAGATAATCATCAATCCAATTGATCTGCTATCCAAGTCTCTCATTTCTTTATTTGCTTTTTTGATTGTAAAAGGGAACAAAATTAAACTTGCAATAACCAACCGATATGCAGCAATGGTTATTGAGGATGTTGTCTCCTGGGCAAAACGGATGAAGATCGCAGCAGTAGATACTGAGAGAATAGCAACTGGCAAAATGAACAGTGCAAATTTTTTATCTTTTGTATTCACATCTTGTGTTTTTTTATTGACAACAAACTATTTAAAATACTTAATCTTATTAAGTTTAAGAGATTTAGAAAAGGAGATCCATGCCATTTTTATTACTCGAAATGAAATATGATTATAATACCCTCGAACCACGCATAAGATACACCAACTGTTGAGATCCATCATGACAAGCATCACGAGGGATACATAAGAAAGTTCAATACCTTACTTGAAAAACATCCTGATTTTTCTGATTAAGACTTCATAAGCATTCTAAGCGATCTTTAAAAATAATCGTATGTATATGCGCAGTAGTTCAAAATAATAAGGGTGATTTTTCCATCAAAAAATATTGCGGGGACAACTATCTCCTGGAAAAGGCGGATAACCATCCTGCGCTGTACCAAAAGCACTAAATTTGAAATTTAGAAGCTTTAAGGAATTTAAAGAAAAAATGAATAATACAGCACTCGGTGTTTTTAGCAGGAGTTGGGGGTACAAACCTACACGGAATAGCGGTTGGCGTTACTGCCGGTTTATCTATTCAGGCAGATGGCGCTGCCGGTGTATTATCTGAAAAAGATTTTGGTAATTAAACGGACACATAATTAATCACAACATTTGAAAAAGGGACATGGAAGTGATCCTTTTCATTGTCCAATTAAGAATTAATCACATGCAGCTTCCAGATGCTGTTGATAAGTTTCGCTAAAAGTATGGTTGCCTGATTGGTCACATGATGCCCGGAAGAAAAGGAAATTTGTCCTCTTTGGAAATGCGATAGCAAGAAGAGAATTTATATCAGGATTACAGATCGGTGAGGGGGGAAGTCCATTATTTATATATGTGTTATACGGAGAATTTATTTGGAGATCAGCGGATTTCAAGGGACTTTTCCACCAGTTTGATTGCTCTATGTTTGATGCGATCGCATACTGTACTGTTGGATCGCTTTGAAGCGGCATATGAGCATTCAAGCGGTTGATAAAAATGCCTGCAATAATTGGTGCTTCTTCTGCATTGATAACTTCTCGTTGGATAATGGATGCAAGAATCACAGCTTCATATAATGCTAATCCCTGTTTATTTACCAACTCTTCATAATTCGGTGGAATTGATTCAAAAAACCTCTCTGTGAAAGAGCAAATAATTTCCTCCTGTGAAAGGGTTTTTTGCAATTGATACTCTCCTGGGAATAAGAACCCTTCAATTGAAGATAATGTAAGCAATTCTGGAGGAAAACAATAACTAATGCTTGATTTTTCTACTTTCTGGAAATCTATATCATGAGAAAAGATACCTGTTGCATGCAGGAGGTTTTCAATTTCCTCTTTCCGCCATCCTGCTAAGAAAGCAAAATGAATTTCTTCCGGGGAATTATTCACCAAATTTATTGCAATTGAAAACGGGGTTGTATCTGGTTGAATCAAGTACACTCCCGTTTGAATCAATCGATCTTGTCCCTTATAGATCCAATAATCAACCAGGGAATCCGCATCTGGAATGATCCCCACAGTTTCAAGTCTTTCCGCAACCATACCTGCGGATTGGCCGGGGTCAATTGAAAAGGTAATCGGGCTATTGCCCAGTTCAATAGAAGTTGTCAAATTCTTCTGATTCATTAGCAAACGAGTGCTAAGAATAATTCTATGCGATGTATCCAACCCCGGATCAGGTTCACCAAAAAGTTGAACAGCGCTGGAAGGCAACCAAATTGAAAATAAATACATACAAGTAAAAAATATTATTGCAACGAGGATCAATGAAAAAGCCAGGATCGTTTTCTGCTTCTTTATTCCAATCATTTTTCCGATTCCGAATCCAGGAAATTTTGCAGGAAAATAGCAGCGGCTATCGAATCAAGATGTCCTTTCCGCTTCTTTCTTGAACTTCCCATTTCCACACGTGATGAAATCGCGGCGCGAGTAGACCCTTCTTCATCACACGTAGCAACCGGAATTGCTCCTAAATTCTTGATTTCTTCTAGCAGCCGCATCGCGCTCCGACCATTATGCGTTGGCGTAAGATTATCATCATAAGTCATACCTATAATTATCAAGCCCACATTGTTTTTTTGCGCAATTTCCAAAATTTTTTCAGCATCTTCTCTGCGTGAAATATGTTTGATCACGTCTAAAGGGCGAGCAAGCATCCATGTAGGGTCGCTAACAGCTAATCCCAGCCGCTTTCTTCCCCAATCAACCGCCAAGACCGTCTTACCAGAATCATTTATCTTCATCCCATCCGCATTATACATGAACATAAAAAAATATAAATTCCAGGGAATTCATACATTTTTTATCCTATATAATATAACAAGGATCAAATTGCAAGGATGGTTATGAAAAAGATCTTTCTACTTTCATTTATTCTAATTAATGCATTAGCGTGTACGATCTCATCTCCCACTGATTCGTTTGATGATAAAACAGCAACCCGGGTTGTCCTCGCACTCACAGCAACTGCATTGGATCAAGAGATAAAGCAGCAGGGGGCTGACGTAAGCTCTACCGATATGCAAGGTGAACCATTGGCAACCACAACCAACACACCTGTTCCCCCGGATGACCCCAAAAAAGAATTGGGGCAGCCAACCTGGAAAGATGATCTTTCCACGGGACAATATTGGAGCCTTGATGCAGGGGACATTACAATTGATACTACAACCTTTTCAGTGGGCAGCGGAAGACTATCCGCGAATGCGTCTGTTATTGGGAAAGGTAATAATTGGTGGTTATCTTACCTCACGTTCCAGGATGCCTATCTAGAAGCAACATTTGATGTTGCAGAATGTAAAACTGACGATCAATATGGCCTCGTTGTTAGAGCTCCTGATTATGAAAGTGGAATTGCATATTATTTCCATATCACCTGCGATGGACACTATGACCTCCGGCTTTGGTCAAACGATGGCTCATCCATGCTATTAGGCATGCCCTTCAGTGAAAAAATTCACAAAGGCCCAAATCAAACCAACACTCTGGGTATATGGGCTAAAGGGCCAATCATTCGCTTGTATGTAAACAATAACCTGCTTGAAGAGATTAATGATTCCACTTTAATAAATGATGGTCATTTTGGTCTCTTTATCAACGCCCGACAGACACCTGGTTTTACAGTTAGCATAGATGAAATGAGTTATTGGATACTGAATTAAAGTGAATTAAAAGATCCTTCCATGAAAAACAAAATACATTCCTCCAAAATCACGCCTGAAGCATTATATACTTCCAGGCGTAGGTTCATTAATAGCGCATTAAAGACTACCGCTGCTTCCTTCTTGTTAGCCTCTTGTTCCCCAAAGATGAACTCTGGGGATCAGGCGGTAACGCCAGATTCGAATTCATCTGAAGTTATTGAAGGCCTGGTTGACGATCAGGGTTTTCCAGCAACAAGTTATAAAGATATTATCAGCTATACAAATTTTTACGAGTTCTCGACAAGCAAGAACCAACCCACGAAACTTGCGGAAGGTTTTATCACCTCACCTTGGACTGTTCGTGTAGATGGGTTTGTAAATAATCCCGGGGAATTTGGCATTGATGAGATAAAAAATCTTTTTAACCAAGAAGAGCGTGTATATAGAATGCGGTGCGTAGAAGCATGGTCAATGGTCATTCCCTGGATTGGATTCCCGTTAAAGAAATTGCTGGATATCGTCGAACCTACTTCTGACGCCAAATATGTTCGGTTTGAAACTATTTATGACCCAGAACAAATGCCCGGGCAAAATAACCCGTCTTATCCATGGCCATATATTGAGGGATTGCGGATGGATGAAGCCATGCACGATCTTACGCTCTTATCCATTGGGATCTACGGTAAAGATTTAACCCCTCAGAACGGTGCCCCGATACGGCTGGTTGTTCCCTGGAAATATGGATTTAAATCCATAAAAAGCATCGTCCGAATTGATCTGGTTTCAGAGATACCAACGTCATTGTGGATGGTTGTAGGACCAACAGAGTATGGATTTTATGCAAATGTAAACCCAAGTGTAGACCATCCCCGCTGGTCCCAAGCCACTGAGCGGCGCATAGGACAATCCAGCAGATTCAATACACAACTATATAATGGATACGAGAAAGAAGTAGCATATTTGTATGAAGGAATGGACCTGAAAGTAAATTTTTAAATGAAATTTACAAGAATTCAAATCATAATCAACTTTTTATCTCTTCTTCCAGCAACTATTATATGTTTTCTTCTAATCCAAGGTACTCTATCCGCAAATCCGATCCAGACGGCTACGGTCGTTACAGGTCGAACAGCAATTTACTTGCTTTTAATTTCTCTATTCTGCACACCTCTAAATAATATTCTCAAAATGAGTGTGTTTATCCGCATAAGGAAAACGGTTGGGCTATACGCGTTTTATTATTCGCTTGTCCATTTTTTAATTTTCTCTATCATTGATTATGAATTAAATTTATCCTGGATACTACCAGAGATAACTCAGAAACCATTTCTGCAAATTGGCTTAGTGGCATTGACACTGTTACTTCTGCTCGCCTTAACTTCGTTACAAACCATAAAAAAATCTATGGGCATTTGGTGGAAGCGCATCCATAATTTGGTATACATAATAACTGCCTTAATCATCGTCCATATCACATTGGCTTCGAAGGGAGATATCATAGAACCCATTATTCTTATGGGATTATTCCTCTTTGTTATGTCGTGGCGAATCTCCCCTCTAAAAAAGATTTCAATTCAAAATACGCCAAAATGGGCACACGATTTGAACACCTTCCTGATTCAATAACATCTATCATGGAAAAATTTTCTTTCAACGATGAACAAGAAGCGATTATAGAAGCGCCCATAGAGCGCTCTATTTTTCTATTTGGAGCATCAGGAACTGGAAAAACAACTGCAGCACTCGGTAGATTAGAAAAACTCCTCCATCAATATCCGGGATACAAGATGCTTATCATCGCTCCCCAACAGAGTCTCGCAATTCCATACAGGCAGTTCTTATTTGAAAAATCATCCCATAGTGGCAGCCTTCCAACCGTAACGACAGTTAGCGGTTTATCTCGAGGTCTCATAAAGAAATTTTGGCCTATTATTTCAAGCGAGATGGGATTTAAAAACCCTGAAAAACCTCCCAATTTTCTCTCCCTGGAAACCGCCCAATACTGTGTATCAAAGATTGTTGACCCTTTACTTGAAAATGGGTATTTTCAGTCTGTTACGATTGAAAGGAATAGATTATTCAGCCAAATTCTTGACAACTTGAATAAAACAACGTTGGCTGGAATTCCAATCGATGAAATAGCCACGCGTCTAAAATCTACTTCCAACAATACCCGCACTTTGCATATTGCTTTCGATCAAGTACAGGAATGTGCTGAAAAATTTAGGGAGTATTGTCTTGGAAATAATCTTATAGATTTTTCTCTCCTCGTCTCCTCTTTCCGGAACCATCTCTGGCCGCTCGAAATCTGCCGCAATTATTTATATACTCGATACGATATATTAATTGCGGACAACCTCGAAGAAGATACACCATTCGCCCATAAATTAATAAAAGATTGGATAAAGTCTTTCCAATCCACCCTATTGATTTATGATGAAGGTGGTGGATACCGATCATTTCTAGGCGCAGATCCGGAGGGCGCCCTCAACCTTAAAGATGAATGTCAAATTATTTATCATTCTGGAAAGGAATTTACTATATCAGAGGAATTAAAAAGTTTTCGCCTTGGAATAAATTCCTGCATTCAGAAGGAGAAAAACAATTCTATTGGATATGAAATTCCAGCCAAATCAGAATTTACACTATACCAGTTTTACCCTGAAATGATTTTTGAGACATGCAGAAAGGTTCGAAAACTGATAGATGAAGGGATTAAACCAAGAGATATCGTAATCCTCTCCCCATATCTATCTGACTCGTTGAAGTTCAGTATAACTGAAAAGTTAAAATCAATTGACATTCCAACAGTCACGTCACGACCCTCCCGTATGTATATCGATGCGCCAGAGATAAAGGCGTTATTAATCTTCGCGAAACTTTCACACCCCTTTTGGAAGATGAACATCTCTTTTTTCGAATTCCGCCATTCCATCATGCAATTCATTCCCAACTTGGATGTAATTCGTGCAGACTTGATCGCAAAAACTCTGTTCTCAAAAAATGAAGGTGAGTGCGCTATCAGATCATTTGACGCGATCAATAATATTCATCTTAAGGAAAGAATCACGTTCCAATTTGGGGAGAAAATGGTTGCTCTTCGAAGTTGGTTGATAGAGTATTTAGAGAATGAATCCAAACCACTGGATATTTTCTTTCAAAATTTGTATGGGCAACTACTTTCGCAAAAAGGTTTTCAATTTCATGGTGATTTTGATGCAGCGCATTTAATTACAAAGCTTATCCAATCGGTGAGGTCTTTCAGATTATTTTCCCAGGAAATGTTTAATTATGATTATTCTCTCATTGGAAGAGAATATATCCAAAATGTTGAACAGGGACTTATTCCAGCCGCATTCAATAATCAATCAACTGATGATAATGCAGTCCTAATCGCGCCCGCCTATACTTTCTTAATGAAAAATCGACCTGTTGCTTTTCAATTCTGGTTGGATATCGGAAGTCTCGGTTGGTGGGAAAGATTATATCAACCGCTAACTAATCCCTACGTTTTTCGTAAGAATTGGAGAAGAGGGGCAATTTGGACTGAACAAGAAGAGTATGAAACGAATCAACAGGTAATGGGGCGGTTGGTAAATGGATTATTAAACCGTTGTACAGGAGGGGTAATCGCTGCAAGTGTTCAAATCAATGAATATGGATCCGAAAATCATGGACCCCTATTGCAGGCATTACAGATTTATAGAAAACGAAATCTGCGATCAAGGGGAGAAAGTAATGTTTAATCCACGGCCCGGTCAAATGGAGGTTTCTGAATATGAACATGGGAAAATGGGCATCACAGCTGTTCCTGGAAGTGGAAAAACGCATACACTTTCCTTTTTAGCCGCGAAACTGGTCGCTAGCGATTTACTTGATGAAGATCAGGAGATATTGGTCGTTACTTTAATAAATTCAGCGGTCAATAACTTTACAGTAAGAATATCCCAGTTCCTAAAAGCATATGGATTAATTCCTGGTATTGGGTATCGAGTACGCACGCTGCATGGGCTTGCTTACGATATTGTCCGCGAACAACCACACCTGGCAGGATTGGATAATCATTTTTCTATTGCTGATGAACGGGCAAGCAACGATATTCTGACCCTCACTGCCACAAACTGGATGCGTTTGAACAATGATATTTTGACCAGTTTTTCTCCAGATGGTGTTCTTCCTTCAGATAATAAGAAATATTGGGGACAATTGATACAAACCATTGCTGGCAGTTATATTAAATTAGCAAAAGATTTCCAATTAACACCAACCGATCTACAGGAATTAATTGAAAATTCAGGTTTAAGCGGTGATCTACTGAAGATGGGAAACCATATCTATTCAGAATATCAGCGATCACTCCAGGATCGGGGAACTGTTGATTTCGATGATCTCATTCGGTTAGCATATGATATCCTCATAAATAATCCGGATTACCTTAACCGCCTACAATTACGTTGGCCCATAATTTTAGAAGATGAAGCACAGGACAGCAGCCACATTCAGGAAAAAATGCTTGGTTTATTAACAAATGACCAAAAGAATTGGGTGCGCGTTGGTGATCCAAACCAAGCGATCTTTGAGACTTTCACTACAGCAGATCCAGAATTATTAAGGGCATTCGTAAGGAAGGCAGATGTTCGCGCTGTCAACCTTCCACATTCTGGTCGATCAACTAAAAGTATCATTGATTTGGCAAATTTCCTCATATTGTGGACTAAAAATGAACACCCGGTTAGACAATTAAGGCACGCGCTTGATGAACCGCTTATTATCCCCACTCCAGAAGATGATCCACAACCAAATCCTGATGATAAACCCGACCATATTATCTTTTTCAATAGAGCGTTGAAACCCAGAGAAGAGATCGTAAAAGTAGCACGCTCCGCTGGAAAATGGATTCGTAATAAACCGGAAAAAACCGCTGCTATTCTTGTTCCCCGCAATAATAGGGGTTCAGAAATGATCGAAGAACTAACTCGTCTAAAAATTCCGTGTGTGGAAATGCTCAGCACAACAAAAGCAACTCGAGATGCAGCTATTGTATTAAGAAATGTTCTCAGATTCTTTTCTTTTCCAAACGTTCGAAGAAATCTTTCCGCTGCTTTTAAATCTGTTGCTACCATTTCTTATGACAATGAAGACCATCAAAATGATTTAAGTAATATTATGCAGCAACTCGACAAATTAACGAATCCTGAAAACATATTCACGCAACCAGACGGGATAAATTATCTGTTGAGTTTGTCAGACTTCAATGAAAATGAAAAAATGATCATTAATACCATTTTCCTGAGATTTATCAGCTGGCAACGATCTATTCTTTTACCGATTGATGAAACGACCATTACAATAGGCTCAGAGTTATTTCATAATCCTTCAAATCTGGCGCTTACCCATAAAATCGCAATGGTTCTGAAACGGTCATTGGAATACTATCCAGATTGGCAGCTGCCGGATTTTTGTAATGAGCTAGATGCAATTACCAAAAACCGGTATCGTATGTTTGGATTTTCCGAAGAGGACTTAGGATTTAACCCCGATGTCCATAAAGGAAAGATTGTTGTCTCCACAATGCATAAAGCAAAGGGATTAGAATGGGATCGAGTATATCTCATGTCGGTAAATAACTATAATTTTCCTTCTGGTTCAGAAGATGATTCGTATTATTCAGAAAAATGGTTCGTAAGAGATCAGAGGAACCTCGAAGCTGAGATATTGGAAAGATTAAAATCGCTGGCAAAGGGCGAAGTAATTGACTATCAAGAACTAATTAGAATAGCCACACACAAAGCCCGTATTGACTACTGCGCTGAAAGATTACGCCTTTTATATGTTGGTATAACCCGCGCGAGAGAGGAATTAATCTTTACGTGGAACACCGGCAGAAAAAACAATTGTGTTGAAGCGCTGCCATTACAAAAATTAAGGGAATATTGGGAAGCAAATAATGGTAGAGACCAATAGAAATTCATTCAGCGTAAAGAAGATGCAGGATTATTTGGATTGTGAAAGACGTTATGAATTAAGATACATCCTCGGTCAGTCCTGGCCCGCGATAACTAGTGAACCAGTTCTTGAAATTGAATCCAACAGAAGAAAAGGAAACGAATTCCATTATCTAGTACATCAGTATTTTTCTGGTATTCCCGAAAAAACATTAAAAGAGACAATTCACGATGACATAATGATTAGATGGTTTGATAATTTCCTTTCATTTCATAAAAAGTTGAGAGTAAAAGAGCTTTATTCTGAATTTCGTCTAACAGCACAAATTGGAAAGAATAAATTAACAGCAATCTATGATCTAATTTATATAAACGCAAATGATGAGATTGGTATTGTTGATTGGAAAACATCCCAATTCATCCCTAAGAAAGAAACACTTGCATTAAAATTGCAATCTATCTTATATCCATTCATTCTGCAGGAAACATCGACTGAATTCCTTCCGGGTTCTTACTACCCACCAGAAAAAATCTCAATGCGCTATTGGTATCCTGCTTCTCCCACAGATGAATTTATTTTTCCATATGGACATTCTATGCATGAGGAATACCGTGTTTTTCTAGAAAACCTCATTAGTGAGATCCAGAAAAAAAAGACTGGAAAATTTGAGTTGACTAAAGATGAAACAAAATGTGGCTTTTGTCCATACCGATCACTATGTAATCGTGGTGTCATAGCAAGCGATTTCCTGAAGTCCGAAAGTTTCAATATCGATGGAAGTGATTTATCTCCAGATTTCGATCAATTACCCGAGATCTCTTTTGATATATAAAAAATGAATTGGATCGAACCCGAACCGCTTAACATCAGCAAAACAATCTCCTTAGCTTTTAATAAAAGCCTTATCTTATGCCGTGAATTGACAAAAAGGGACCTGCGAACAACTACAGCTTGGGAGGCATATCTTGAACCTACTACCTATCAACAAACTTCACCATTTTCTTTCTCTGAGATGGAAAGATTGGTTGACAGAATTTTTAATGCAATTAAAGATGGCGAAACAATAGGCATTTGGGGTGATTTTGATGTAGATGGGCAAACCTCCACGTCTGTTCTAGTGGATGGTTTATCTCAAATGGGGGCAAAGGTCATCTTCCATATTCCAATCAGGTCATCAGAATCGCACGGTATGCAAATAAATGCATTCAAATCATTCTTGAAGCTTGGACCATCACTGGTTATCACCTGTGATACCGGAATTTCTGACCTTGAAACAATTGAATACTCCCAATCCGTTGGTGTTGACGTAATCATTACCGATCATCATACTCTTCCAGAATCTCTTCCCCGGGCATATGCAATTATCAATCCGCACCAGCTGCCTGCCGTTCATCCATTATCCTATCTGGCAGGTGTAGGTACTGCCTTTCAGGTGATTCGGGCGTTAAATATTACAGGGAAATATGGACTAGATGTTGAGAATCTCTATGATTTGGTAGCTTTAGGAACTATTGCTGACATGGCAGTTCTCAAATCAGAGAACCGATTTTACGCTCAGATGGGTCTCAAGCAGATGAATCAAAATCTTCGGACAGCTCTTAAATCCATATTGACAGTTTCCCAAATAAGAAATTCACTCATCACAGAAAACACGCTTGGGTTCAACATAGCGCCGCAATTGAATGCGGCTGGACGCTTGAGTGATGCTAATGAAAATGTAAGATTTCTACTCTCAAGTGACAAAGATTATTGCATAGATTTTGCACAAGGGCTTGAACAGCTCAATCATACACGTAAACTTTTGGTAGATGCAATCCTTCAATCTGCTCAGGGCATGATTAGGCATGACCCATCACTTATGAATGAATCCGTGATCATTCTACAAAGAGAGGGATGGGAAAGAGGTGTACTAGGAATTGCCGCAGGCAAACTGGCCGAATTATATAATCGGCCTGTTATTTTATTCAATATTGAAGGTAATAAGGCTGCTGGATCCGCCCGTTCTATTGATGAAATTGATATCACCGCAGTTATTCGAGAAAATGAGAAGTATCTTATTCGTTATGGCGGACATGCCATGGCAGCTGGTCTCTCACTTCCAACAAATAAACTTTCAAATTTCTCTTTTGATCTTAAAAAGAGTTTGCAAAACCAGGCAAGTAAAATCCCTATTGATAAAAAGCTAAATATTGATCATTATATTTCCTTCTCAAACATCGGAAAACGTATGCTTGATGAACTTATGCAGCTCGCTCCGTTTGGCCAGGGGAATCCTTCGCCAGTGTTTGCCAGCAGAAATTTAGAAGTCATCAAAACTAAACCGTTAGGCAGCACCGAGAAGCATATCCAAATCATACTTCGTGACATAGATGGAAATACACAACAAGCAATAAAATGGAATTCAGAAATCCAACCTATTCCCTTTGACCGAATCGATATTGCTTATCATATTCAACCAGACGAGTATCGGGGGAAGAACAAGTTTTTTCTAGAATATGTTGATCACCGGGAATATATACCTAACACAATCCATCTAGATGCATTAACCTATAATATAGAATTTGAAGACCACCGGCATGATCCTGCTGAATATGCGTCATTAAATGAAATTATTGAAAAAACAGGAGATATTCAAATTTGGTTTGAGGGATTAAAAAAGCCCAAGGACATCAAAGTAAAGGAGCGAATACAATTAATCAAAAAAGAGGAACTCATCATCCTCACTGCCCCGCCAAGTTATTCGGTTTTAGATGAGATATTGGAAGCTACACAGGCAAAAAAAGTGTATTTCTTCGGAATCCAATTAAATCCTGATAATACAAACGCGTTTTTGACAAATTTAGGTGGATTAATTAAACACTGTCTAAATAACCAGATATCAGATATTACCTCTAAGTCTTTTGCCGCACAGCTTTGCCAAACGGAGGATACTATACTTTTAGGGTTATCTTGGTTTAATGCGCATGGAAATATCAGTGTTTCGTATGATTTAAATGGAAATGTGAAGATTAATAAAATTTCCAATCCATCAAAGAACGAACTGTTAATTATCGAACGAAAAATTAATAATTCTCTAAAAGAAACATCAGCTTTTCGATCATACTATCTCAGAGTGAACCCTGAAAATTTATTACTAAAAAAAGATAACTGACAATGCTTTATTTTTTAGAATTAATTATTGTATAATCGCCGCATATGGATAAAGCTATGGATAGAAGGAGCTTCCTGAAATATCTCAGCCTTGGGCTAATGGTTTTCTCATTTCCATATCCAAGAAAAAGGAATTTACAAAATTTCAACATCATCCATTTCGGCCGAGTAACATCGGAGTCTCTAAGTGTCTATAAAGAACCATCTGAGAACAGCCAGATTCTCTTTCAGAGATTTTTTAACAACGTCTTAAATATATATGATGAAATCATCTCCGATGATGGTCCCGGGTACAACCCGGTCTGGTATCGAGTGTGGGGAGGATATGTCCATAGTGCGTTTATTCAAGCTGTCCGCTATCAACTGAATCCAATCATCAGGTCATTCCCGAGTACGGGCTCATTAATGGAATTAACCGTTCCATATTCACAATCCTTTCGAATTAAGAACGGAAAGGTATGGGAAGCTTTCTATACCCTGTATTATGGTTCAACACATTGGGTTTTTGATCTTATAGAAAGGCCGGATGGGCAGCTATTTTATAAAATTAGCGATCCCCTCTTAACCCTTTCATATTATATTCCAGCCGAGTATTTGCGGATAGTAGAGGAATTAGAACTCACACCCATTCACCCGGACATTTTGCCGAAGGATAAAAATATTGAAATTTCCATTGATTTTCAAGTACTTCGTGCATATGAGGGTAATCAATTAATAAAGGAATTCCAAGTTTCCACAGGTCTACCTAACATAAGCATCAATCCCAACTTTATCCCAACAGATACTCCAAAAGGTTATCATATTATCCAGAATAAGCGCCCATCTGTCCATATGGGAGATGGCACGCTACGGTCGGATGCTGAAGCGTATGAATTACCGGGAGTTCCATGGGTTTCGTATTTTGAACCCACAACTGGTGTTGCCATCCACGGTGCTTATTGGCACAATAATTTTGGGGTAACTATGAGCCATGGCTGCGTAAATATGAAACCTGAAGATGCCAAATGGGTATACCGTTGGACAACACCCTATCCTGATGGTACTGCTTCTGACCATCACACATCTGTGCATGTGTATTAACCCAATTCCCGCTATATAAATTCTAAAAAAACCTGATTGCCTACCATCCGCCCTTTTTTGGTTAATCGGAGAATTCTGAAATCATTTATTGTTTTATATTCTAATAACCCCAGAGCTATAAGTTTTTTGATTTGATTAAAATAGACATCTTCAATTTTCAATGAAAATCTCTTTGTGAATTGCTCAGTATTTATACCCTCTTCCGTTAGCCGTAATCCCATCATCATAGTCTCTTTAATAATATCGACCTTACTTAATTGTTTATATTCAGCGATTGCCGCATGGCCAAATTCAGAAGATAATTTTTCCTTGCTAATAGATCCAATATAATTCTGGATTAATTTAGTATTACTCCACCGGCGGCTTCCTATAAAGCTATGCGCACCAGCTCCGATTCCCAAATAATCTTTGTTTTTCCAATATTGAAGATTGTGCAAACAGCGGAAATCTAAATCATTATTCTCAAGTGCCCAGTTTGATATTTCATATTGCTTGAAGCTCATAGTATGCATTCTATCCATCACCCACGCATACATATCTCCTGCCATATCCTCATCCACATCAGGAATATAACCATTTCGTATCTTTTGAGCCAACGGAGTCGATGGTTCCAATGACAACCCGTAAATTGAAAGATGCTGAGGTTCAAATGAAACGGCTGATTCAACCGATAACTCAAATGATCCCAATGTTTGAGTAGGAATGCCATAGATCAAGTCTAAACTTATATTTTTAAATCCTGCCTGTTTTGCGTTAAATACAGCTTGAGAAACATCTTCCGGATTCTGCAACCGCTCTAAAATCTCAAGTTCTTTAATAACAGCTGACTGCATACCAATACTCAGGCGATTGATGCCTGCATCATGCAATCTGGATAAGTAATCCATTTTAAGCTCTTTTGGGTTTGCCTCGGTGGAAATTTCCGGTACAACAGCTATTGTAAAATGATCTGAAATTGTATTTATTATCTTTTCGAAAAATGAAACGGGCATGATGGTTGGAGTGCCACCACCAAAGTAGATTGTTTGCACAAAATTCTCAGAATTAAACAGTGTTGAGAAAATTACTATTTCTTCTAAAACACAATCTATATATTTTTCAAGTAAATGGTTTAGTCCTACATATGTATTAAAATCACAATACCCACAGCGTTTCCTGCAAAATGGTATATGAATATACAAACTAATAGGTTTTTTATCGCTCATATTTTTTTCTTATTCGTTGAGTCTTTTTTACGATGTCTTCGATGGTATAATTTCTCGGCTTTTTCAGTATTAATTCGAGTAAAATAATCATAATATGAGTCCTGAAAATAATACACCCTCCAAGATTTGCCCAACATGTGGTACACGTTTAAGCGAAAACGCGAACCGCTGTTTGGTCTGTGGGAGAACCTTCACTACATCAGCTGCCACTAAGAAATCAAAAACGGTACGTTCACAGCGGCTGCCAGATATCACGCTAAGCCTTCCGCTTGCACTTGGATTATTATTCATCGTTTTAACAGTGGGCGGTGCGATCATTTACCTAATTCTGCGTGGGACTGGCCAAGTTGCTCCGCAGGAACCCACAGCAACCGCGAGCCCCTCACCAACATTCGAGCAAAGTCCTACTCCGACAGTTACTCTAACACCAGAACCCACTTACACGCCACTTCCCCCAATAGAATACCAGGTTCGCGATAATGATACCTGTAGTTTGATCGCGGTAATCTATGGTGTAACGATTAACAGCATTGCTGATCTCAATAATCTTCCACCAAACTGCGGAGTTTTGAGCGTCGGCCAAACAATTCTAATTCCTCAACCAACACCTACCCCATCTCCAATGCCAACAAGCACTCTCAGTGTTGGCGAAGCAACAGAATCTGCTTGCCAGAAAATTGAATATCGGGTAGGCGAAAACGATACGCTTAGCGGTATCGCGGCAAATTATTCGGTTTCCGTGGAAACTCTCAAAACCTATAATGGGCTTACTTCAAACAATATATTTTCAGGCCAAATTGTAGTTGTTCCTCTCTGCGAACGCCTGCCTACAGCTGGACCAACCCCAACCCCAACCTTACCGCCGCCTTATCCACCAACCAACCTGCTCCTACCAGCTGATGGGGCGGTATTCGCTGGGAACAATGAATCCGTAACACTCCAGTGGGCTGCAATAGGGGGATTATTAGAGAATGAACTTTACGCAGTCACAATTGAAGATCTTACTGAAGGACAGGGGAAAAAGCTAGTTGATTACACAAGTGATACAAAATACAACATTCCTACAAACTTCCGGCCAGTAGAAAACGCACCGCATGTGATACGCTGGTGGGTGCAGCCGGTTCGTCAATCCGGAACAACAGATGAAGGGGATACTATTTGGGTGCCCGCCGGTTCTCAAAGTACACCAAGAGTGTTTTCCTGGTCAGGTATTGGTGCAGTAGTTACCCAAGCGCCATAAAAAAATATTTCACAAAGCGAGGTAAAAATTTTCCTCGCTTTTATTTTATAAGGATTCACTTTCCAAAAAATGTGTCGTTTCTATGGCTGCTGCAGCACCCATACCAGCCGATGTAATCACCTGACGAAAGAGAGCATCGCACGCTTCTCCCGCGACAAAAACCCCGGGAATATTGGTGCGCATTCTGTTATCAACAATGATATATCCCTTCTCGTCCAGTTCTAACTGGGATTGAAAAAGATCTGTGGTGGGTTTATGGCCAATAAAAACAAAAAAGCCATCCGTTGATAATTCACTCTTCTTTCCGGTTTTTACATTTTCTAATTCTATCTTTTCAACTACATCTTTGCCTTTTACTTCTTTGACAACTGAATCCCAGATAAATTCAATTTTAGAGTTGCTAAAAGCGCGTTTTCGTAAAATTGCACCCCCCCGCAATTCATCTCTCCGGTGGATGATCTTCACAGAAGAAGCATATCGTGTTAAAAAAATTCCCTCTTCAAGAGCGCTATCTCCTCCACCAACAACAACAACAGCTTTATCCTTAAAAAACCAACCGTCACAGGTCGCGCAGTACGATACACCTTTTCCACGAAACTCATCTTCTCCGGGAATATTTAATTTATTGGGACTAGCACCAGTAGCAATAATAAGAGTTTGAGTTCTAAATGAATTGCTATATGTTTTTACTAAGAAAGGTCTCGAAGAAAGATCCACTTCTGTTGCGGTATCATATTCAATCCGCGTGCCAAATCGTTCCGCATTTTTCTGAAACAGATCAGCCAATTCCGCCCCACCTACTCCTTCAGGAAATCCCGGATAATTTTCAATCCGATCAGTCAATGTCACCTGTCCGCCAATCTGAGTTCCTGTAAAAATCAACGGATTAAGATCGGCTCTCGCTGTATATAATCCTGCTGATAAACCAGCAGGCCCGGTTCCTAAAATAATTACTTTTTCTATTTTTTTTGAGTCTGTAGATTCCATAATACGCTCCAAAAGACGATTGATTTATATTTTGAAGAGTATAACAAATCAAACAAAAAGCAATCCTATATTATTTATTAATATTTTCTGGCATAGCATTAGAAAAACTGATAGCATGTGTTACATTTCAAATAAAAATTTCTATATATTTTAAAAGCAGGGATATCATTATTTTTACAAATAAATTAATCTTTAAAAATTTTATGTCTGTTGCACCATCTGAAAAAATAATGATGTTTGGCAGTATTGCTAATGCCGCTTTTTTTTCGTCAGCCTAATACAGGAATGATTCGAAGTCTGCATGTAATGATGTCCACAGGGATTGCACCCAAAATCGGCAAAGACAACTCATATTTATTTCTTCGATGATAGTGCAGTTATTTCTATAAAAAGGATTTAAATTTCCCAAAAAAAGACTAATCGCAGGGAATGCACTTACACTGAGTTTCATCCCAGCACTGGGGAGATTCCTTCAGTGGGCAGCCACCAGCAGGCGGTGGACAGACCTCAGAAGTCTCATCCTTGTCTTCAACTGTACCCTTGGCGGGAATGATCTCCACATCATCCAGATCACCAACAAACTCCACCTGACCAACCCACACCCAGCAGGGATCTTCCAGTTCAGCCGGCGCAACCTGGTACCAGGTTAAATTAATATTCCTGCCGACCACCTCAACGATATCATCCGGCTGAAAAGAGGTCAGCGCTGCGGAGTTGCTGGATGGCTCCAAACGGCAATCCGCGCTATTCTGGAAAATAAGGTAGGGATAGGGCGGGAAGGGATGCCCAGTCATCACTTCCAGCTCAAAGGCGCCAATATCGCAATCTTCATCCTGCGGGCGCATCACACCGCGCTGGTCAGTGTCCACATCCGTGCCGGATAGGTCGCTGCAGTCCTGCACCGCATTGAACGCATCGCTGAAAAATGTGATGGCATGGTTCTTAGTCGATCCGCCGTTGTAATCCAGCGCTTCCAGGCGCGGATTTCCGGTCAGGTTAAAGCCGTCACAGCTGCCATCGTCATCCAGGTTATCTCCGAAGGCAGTTACCGCTGCCATACAATTATATGTACCGAGGCCGCTGATGGTGTTTTCCGCGATGATGGTATTCTTGACATTTGCTGTTCCATGCGTAGTAAACAGGGCTGCCCCAGAACCGGCAGTGTTAAAAGCGATCGTGCTGCTGACGATATCCAGCTGGTCTTCAAAAAAGATCGCACTGCAGTTATCGCCCTCATTGCCGGAAAACGTGGAATTAAAGATGCTCCCGTAACTGTCTGATTCCAATCCCCCGCCGCCCAATAACGCCGTGTTATCAGCCACTGCTGAATTGATGATCGAAACATTGCCGAAATGGTTGCTGATGCCGCCGCCGAGGAACTCCAGTGCTTCATTCGAGAGAATATTCACCTCATTTAAAGTCAGGTCGCCGTAGCTGTGGATCGCGCCGCCGTAGTGGCCGGCTGTGTTATCAGTAAGGTCTGTAGCATTAATGACAGCTGTGCTGTCATGATCGAGGTAAACTCCGCCGCCCATAATGCCAGCCTGGTTGCCAATGACGCTGGAGCTGTTGCCCATTTCAACATTCGAGTTCTTCACGTACAGCCCTCCGCCGTTATCTGCACTGTTGTCGTTCACCTGGCAGGAATCAAATTCCGCTTCGCTCACATCACGCAGATACACACCTCCGCCGCGGCTGTCCAGCGGCGCGGTCACCATGTTATTTGTGAATGTGCACTGTTGAAAAAAGACCTGTTCGTCAGTGTCATATACTGCCACAGCGCCGCCCATGTCAGCGGTGTTCTGATCAAAGTCTACATCCGTGGCCATGATCACGCCATCAACAATGGCCATAGCGCCACCGGAGCCCAGCGACTGGTTGCGTTCAAAAGTTGAAAACAACATGAGCCTCAATCTGCCTTCTGAATACAAAGCACCGCCGTGACTTTCGGCTGTATTTTCAGTGAAGCCACACCCGCTAATTTCTGAATATTGCATAATTTCGCGAAAGATCGCCACCGCGCCACCTTCCCTATAACTGTGATTACCCAGAAACCAACTGTTGGTAATATATAGTCCGCCGATTTCGTTCGCGATTGCGCCGCCCTGTTGGGCCTGGTTATCCTCAAAGGTACAGTTATCCACGGTCAGCCCGCCGTAGTAATTTAAAATGGCCCCGCCCTTGCGGTCCAGGTCGATCATTTCCATATTGACATTCCCGTTTGTGAACGTGATACCGTTGACCGTCAGCCAGCCTGTAGGCTCGATGAAGAAGAAGCGGAAGGGCTCAGTCCCATCTGCAGTTGAGCGGGTAAAAATCGTACCGTTGGTACCGTTGATCGTCACCGGTCCATCGATCACCGGCAGGGCCACTCCGCCAAAATTCTCTGCGTCTGGGTCATCGGGGGTGTTGTTGATGGTGTCAAAAGTAAAGGTACACACGGGAAGATTAATGACCAATCCATTGGGTGGTATATCCTCCAATAGATCGATCAAAGCCTGGAGGTGGCAGACAAGATCGTGGGTTTCGGGTGTACTTGGAGCGGGCGTTGCGGTTGGATCTGCATTCGGTTCATCCCCATTACAGGTCGCAGCGGAAGTTAGGACAAGAACAGTAGCACAGCATATCAAACAAATCTTCTTAAGCATGATCTCCCTCCTCGGTTGACCATTAATCTCTCTCAATTTCTATTATACAAGTTATTTTTACAAAAGAGAAGGAAACGCGCTCTAAAATGCTGCGTCTGATATCACTGTGTGGATACTATGGACAAAATATATTCTGATTCGAAGTCAGGTACTTACTACCGATGGTTGCTATGTATTAATGATTATTCTGAAATTAATACAGCCCTGACCGGTGCCCCATCTGTTCCAGTGATCTTCATCGGTAGGCAGATTAATTTATAAATTCCAGGCACCACTTGCCTGAGATCAATATTCTCAAGTAAAACAATCCCACGATTCAGTAAGGTCATATGAGGTTGCTTTAAATCGTCGAAAGAGGAAACTGAAAAATAATCCACCCCTATTAGCTTTAAACCTATATCTGCAAGGTACTTGGCACCTTCTGAATTTAAAGCCACATACTCTTTATGAAAGGAAAACGGATCTGTCTCCCAGTAAAGCGAATTTGATGTTTTGAATAGAATTCGGTCAATTCCATCTTGAAAACTCATTTTCATCAAGCAGTTTTTATCTATTACAGATATTCCATTGGGGATTTCTATTACCTGAACGTTGCCAATCAGAGTATCCAACGGAATCTCGTCAACGGTTTTTCCATTTTCAAATACATGAAAGGGCGCATCAATATGTGTCCCTGTATGCACTCCAAGTTCTATCCGTGAAACGTTGAAATCACAACCATTCTCTATTATAGCTACACGGTGAACACTGATTCCTTTATCACCCTCCCATACCGGCGTTTTCCCAGAAAGCGGAATAGATATATCAATTATATTCATCCGATGAACCCTCCAATACTAACAATTGTACTCGCCAAACAAACACTATAGGAATTGATAGACCATGATAGCTTTATTACCTATAATTAGATGAAATTCCAACTGGAGAGTTAATGAGAAAAGTAGCGGCGATTGGCATCGGTCAAACTGTTGTATCTGAACATTGGAATAAATCTCTAAAAGAGTTGGCGGGAGACGCAATTCTTAATGCATTAATGGACGCACATATTAATAAATTCGATTCCCTATTCATCGGAAATATGATGTCCGCCTCAGCCAATCAGCAGCAAAATATTGGTGCATATATCACCGATTGGGTTGGAGCACGAGGCTCTGAAAGCATTCGTGTTGAATCTGCATGCAGTTCTGGTTCAGCAGCATTCCGGGCAGCTGTCTTAGCAGTTGCATCTAATGATGTGGATATTGCAGTAGCAGCCGCAGTTGAAAAAATGACGGATTCACCCAGCGCTGAGATCACCGCAAATTTAGCCACTGCTGCTGATGCGGATTGGGAAGAAAGCCAGGGGGTTTCATTCGTAGCTTTAAATGCGCTGCTTATGCAGCGTTATCTGCACGAATATAAATGGGATCATTCCAATTTCGCAGGATTCTCAATTAATGCACACAAGAACGCGTTAAATAATCCTAACGCCAGGTTTCACTCTGCATTATCAAAAGAGCAGTATATTAATTCACCTGTCATATGTGATCCGATAACATTGATGGATGCATCCCCCATCGGCGACGGTGCGGCCGCGGTTGTCCTCGTTCCTTATGATTCTTTAGAAACTTACGGGCATCATAAAACCGTTTCTGTCGTGGGTTCTGCTGCTGCCAGTGATACTATCGCCGTTCATTCCCGAAAGGATCCTCTGTGGTTAACAGCCGCTGAACGTTCCGCAAAACAAGTCTACAGTCAAGCCGGGATCACAGAAAGAGACATAGATCTTTTTGAATACCATGATGCGTTTACAATCATGGCTGCCTTAGCTTTGGAAGCATGCGGATTCGCTGCCCGAGGGAAAGCGCCTGTTTTAGCCTTAGAAGGAGAGTTGCAGCTATCTGGGCATATACCCGTCGCAACTATGGGAGGATTAAAGGCGCGCGGTCACCCGGTTGGCGCAACGGGTATGTACCAGATCGTAGAAGTGATCCAGCAGCTGCGTGAAGAAGCTGGAAAAAATCAGGTGGAAGGAGCTGTTCTTGGAATGGCCCAAAATATTGGTGGCAGCGGATCCAATATAGTCACTCATGTTCTCACCAATGAAAACTAACAATATCATCACCCAAAAGCAGATCTATCAATACCGATCAAATACCTACCGATTCAATCCAAATTTAAGGTTGCACTCTATAAAAGATGCGATAAATTTTGTTAACAAAAGAGGTTTTGTGTTCTTTTGGCCAATTACAGGAATAGATATGCCCAGCTTATGGTGTGCGGTGGCGGGAGACCGCCCAGTTCCAAACAACCATGACGATCCCGGGCATATTACCTGGCGGTGGAAAGATGACCTGCTTGGGAAGAAAAAATGGTTTTATGCAAAAATATTGCGCCAGAGAAGTACGATCATTTCCCTTAAGTTGATCCCTTATTTTTTCACACTTTCTCAAAGTGTACACGAAGGCTTAGAGGATATTACTTTTTTATACAAGTACGGGAAAATTTCCGCGGAAGAAAAGCAGATATACAAATCATTAACTATCTCCGGCCCATTGGATACAATTACCCTTCGCAATCAATCAAATTCATCTACAGCGGGAAGTGCTTCAAGATTTAACCGTGCGCTTGATTTGCTGCAGCGCGATTTTCGTATTATGCCATCCGGAATCTCACAAAATGGCAGGTGGAAATACGCGTATATTTATCAAACGGTTCAAAACGAGTTCCCTGAACTAATTGAACAATCGGTGCAGATCAATAAAGAGGATGCCTTTATTAATATTTTGCGTTCATACTTTCGCTCAAATGGAACAGGAACAGCTAAAGAGATTCAAAAATTATTCGCGTGGCGTGAATATGATATTCATAAGGCAATCAACTCTCTGATTGCCACCGGGGAGATCATTCAAGCCTTCACCGATGAAGGTGAGAGAAAGGATATTTTTGCAATTCCAGAATTGATATAAGATAAAATCTTATTAATTACAATTTAAATTTTTGGAAATCTATTTGTTAACGTATGAATAAAAATCAATCAACTGAACATAATTGGAAACAGAATCTCGTACTCATCGCAAAGAGTACATTTGTCTGGCTGTACCAATTATCCGAAAAATATCATAAACCAATTAAACATCTTGACCAAATTCCTATTGAAGAATTAGAGTCACTGAGATCATTTGGCGTGAATGGCCTTTGGCTGATTGGTATCTGGGAACGCAGCCCAGCTTCAAAAATAATTAAAGAGCTTTATGGGAAAAAAAACGCAATCGCATCCGCCTATTCAATTTATGATTACCGTATCACAAATGACTTGGGTGGCGAAGATGCCTATTTGAAGTTAAAAACTAAAACAAATAATGCCGGTTTAAAATTGGGTTGCGACATGGTACCCAATCACACTGGAATTGATTCATCATGGGTCATTGATCACCCTGATTGGTTCATTCAAGCTAAAAGAAATCCGAGCCCTGAATTTAAATATAACTCTCCTAATCTTTCTCCTGATCCACGTGCTGAAATTAGGATAGAAGAAGGATATTACACCCAGACCGGCGCAGCAGAAGTCTTTCAGTTTCGCTACAACTCATCAGAAAAGAATATATACATTTATCACGGTAATGATGGTACCAGTATGCCATGGAATGATACTGCTCAACTGAATTATTTAAATCCGGAAACTCGCGCGGCGGTTCGAGAAGTCATTTTGGGCGTTGCGGAGAAGTTTGATATTATTCGCCTCGATGCGGCAATGACGTTAACAAAACAGCACTATAAGAGGTTATGGTTTCCATACATCGGGGGGAGTAAGTATATCCCAACCAGGGGTAATTACAACATGAATGATTCAGAGTTCGATGATCAAATACCTCGCGAATTTTGGATTGAGGTTTTGGAAGATATCAAAGAGAAAGAACCTGATACATTGCTGTTTGCGGAAGCGTTCTGGTTGATGGAGGGTTTTTTCATCCAGCATCTAGGGATGGACCGTGTTTATAACAGTGCCTTCATGAATTTATTGAGAGACGAAGAAAATAAAAAGTTTAAGCAATGTATTAAAGATATGATCACTACAGATCCCTTATTCCTTGAACAATTAGTGAATTATCAATCTACACCCGATGAAGAACCCGCATTTTTCCAATTCGGGAATAAAGATAAATATTTTGGTGTATGTAAACTTTTAGCAACTATGCCTGGTCTGCCTATGTTTGGGCACGGACAATTCGAGGGGTATAAAGAGAGATATGGAATGGATTTCCTTCAACCGCATTTGAAAGAAACTCCAGATGAAAAACTCATCGCGCGACATAAGGAATTAATCCAGCCACTGCTTGAGAACCGCTTTAAGTATTCCCGCTCTAAAAATTTTCAATTACATGATTACCATTACACTAATGGAAAAATTAACCACGATGTAATCGCATACAGCAATCAAAATGATAACTACAATAGTCTAGTCATCTACAATAATACAGACAAACAATCAAACGGGTTAATAAAAAGTTCATTTGAATCATATGAAAACAAGTGCATCATACTTATAGATTTTTATACAAAAGAAGAGACCCAAATTCCATTTGCGGCAATTGAAGATCAAGGAATATCATTTCAGTTATCACCATATGAATGCAGGGTATTTGAAATACAGTTTATTTAATTCAGAAGAATTAATTTATAAATGTTCTAGGTGATGAGAAAAGCGGGCAGGTAAAAGTTTAAATGTCCTCGGTAGAGAATCTAATGCACAAGTCCGTTCAACTGCCAAGAGATCCAACCAGATACTTGACAATGGAAAACCGCCTTTGCTTTGCCCAAACCATAGATTATATAAGCGTAAATAAGCAGGAGCAACAGCTAGAGATATCTTTCGCTTCTTAACCTTTTCCATAATTAATTTGATGATTAAACGAAATTCTAAAAATTCCCCCCCACCAATGGTGAAAATAGACTTATGGAAAAGATCATCTTCTAAAACAAGAAAAATAGATGAAATTAGATCTTCGATCCATAATGGCTGAAGAACCATTTTTCCACCTTCAGGCAGGGGAATTATTCCCGGTGCTGCTATAACATAATTTGCTAGTTGATTTGTAAAATGATCGTTTTCTCCAAATACATCCGTTAACCGCAAGATCGCATAATTTAACCCGCTGCTCTTGATCGAATTCTCAGCCAATGCCTTAGCTTTTAAGATCGGATACATTGAATTATTATCAGCGCCAATTCGGCTGAGAAAAAGGATTTTCTCTACGCCAGCATCGACAGATGCTTTAATCAGGGTTTCTGTTCCAACCACATCCACATCCTCAAAATTAGGATGTGGTTTCTCGTTTTCCGCACCGGCAAAATGTAAAACTGTTTTAACCCCACTTAAAACAGCTCGTAAACTTCTTTGGTCTTTTAGACTGCTAACTACTACATCCAATGCAAGATCATGAGGTAACTTTGTAATTATTTTCTGAGGTCGCAATAATATTCTTAATGGGAAATGTGACTGTACCAACCTAAGAATTACCCTTGATCCGATAAATCCGGTCCCGCCTGTTACAAGTATCATGCAAGCGATTATAGCAGATTGGTTATTAACAAAATGGCATTCATCTTGCAACAATCATTATTAATCAATATGCTAGGATTTTCCCATTAACCAATGGACCATTTAACACAAGAAAAGACTTTCACTTCAAATAAACTTGGGTTTCATTATTTTCTAGATGTGGAACATTTTAATACTGCTGATGCTCATTTATGGATCAAAAAATTACAGGAAATTAATGCAAAATGGTTAGTTATTCAAAATCCGCAAGACCGCGCAATTCCCGAAGAATTCATCCGGCCTTTTTCGAGCGCAGGCGTAAATTTAATAATAAATTTTAATGAGGATATTAGTTCAGATATTAATTTAGCAAGCTTTACTGCATTACTGAATGTGTATGGGAAATGGGGTGTTAAATATGCATATTTATTTGAAAAGCCCAACTTGCGATCAAAATGGGGTGAAATAAAATGGAATAACAACGATATTGTAAAGACACATCTAAATAAATTCATTCCATTTGCACAACTTTGTGTGGAAAATCACATCAAACCAATTCTCTCCCCTCTTTTCCCTGGCGGTGATTATTGGGATCTTGCATTTTTAGAGGAATCATTAGAGGGTCTGGCATCTCATGTGGCGCTCCACATCAAGAATAACTTGATCTTATCTGCATTTGGTTGGGATTGGGGGCACTCCATCGAATGGGGTTCTGGGGGAAAGAAAAAATGGCCAAAAACTAACCCTTTTCATCAAAAACAAAACACGCAGAATCAGCAGGGCTTCAGAACGTACGAATGGTATCTGGAACTATCAGAAAAGGTTCTCGGAGAAAAGTTGCCAATTATTATTCTCAAAGCAGGAATTCCAGACGATAGTTTCATGGAAAGTTCAGCGGATACCGTACCCATAGATAATCTTTTTTCAATCACACATCTGTTGGCTGGCGAAAATGTATACGACCCACTAAACCCCGAAATGCTTTTATCTCCTATTCCACCCGAAGTAATTGGATGTAATTTTTTCATTCTCTCCGCACAAACAGAAAAAATTTTTTTTCCTTATAGATGGTTCACGCCAGAAGGTATTCCCCTTACTCCAGCCAAATCTGTTGGTTTAACAGATAATTCCTCCATTCTGCAAACTGAAGAACAACCAGCCCAAATAAATAACCCAATTAATAACCTTCATTTCAAATATCAGCGCTATATCCTGTTTTCCGATTCACAAAAACCAAATATGTCCAGCCTGCTTGAGAATCTCGATCCTTATATTAGAAAGTTTAAACCTCATATAGGTTTTTCAAAAGTCGAAGCTGAAAATGCGGCCTATATTTTAATCATAACTGACAAGAAGGATAAATTTTTATCAAATGATGTTGAAAGCTTATCAGCAAAAAGCATCGTAAAGATTATTTCCCCGAACGAAATATCAGAATTACTGAGCGAGTAAAATGACATGAACAATCATCTCCAGTTGAAAGATAAATCAATATCCACAAAAATCAAAGTTCTTGGTCTCGGTGGGAGCGGATGTAATACCGTCTCCCGCCTTTCATCCTTAGACTTAGAGTGTGTAGAATTAATCGGTGCAAACACGGATTTTCATTCTTTATCTACCTGTAAAGCTGGTAAGGTCATCCAACTAGGCATCAATACTACGAATGGACAGGGGGCAGGAGGGGATCTTTCAACCGGGAAAACGGCTGCAGAGGAAAATTATAAGGATTTAATTAGATGCATCCAGGATTCAGATCTTTTATTCTTAACTGCTGGTATGGGAGGGGGAACTGGTTCAGGTGCTATTGAGATTGCAGCAAGAATTGCCGCCTCCCTTGATATCCTGACAATTTCAATAGTTACATTGCCATTCTCATTTGAAGCAGAAAAAAGGAAGAGTATTGCCTACGAAGCAACGATCAACTTACAACCTTTCACAAACACTTTGATTACCATCCCAAATGACCGTATAGTAAAACTTGCTGCGCCTAACACGCCAATAAAAACTGCTCTCGGGATGGCAGATGACATCCTAATTAAAGGAATCCAGGGAATTTCTGAGATTTTGAGTAACCACGGTTTAATGAATATTGATTTCTCACATATATCCAAACTGATGAAAAATGAGGGGGGAGCATACATTTCAATTGGTTATGGACAGGGGAATGAAAGGGTCGTTTCTGCAATTCAAAATGCATTAATTCACCCCCTGCTTGAAAAAACACCAATTCATCAAGCACGTGGGATCATAATTAAATTGACAGGTGACCTGAAAATCAATGAAATTGACTTTGCTATTACATATCTAAAAGAAAAAGTTGGGGAAGATACCGAAATCCTACCTGTAGTTGAACAAAGAGAGTTAAGTAATGGACAGGTTATGGTTTCTGTATTGCTGACAGGTATAGGAGCTACACCTATAATTTATCAAGATGTATATCAGCACAAACCAGTTGAATTTGTAGAAGAAAATTTCATTTCAGTCAAAAATGAGGAGAATTTGGAACATTCTAAATCGTTAAAGGACTATGAAAACGAACTAGAAGTACCTGCATTTCTTAGGAAAGGTTATAATTTAGATAAACAGTACTAAATAAAAAAACCTATGGATTTGGATGCAATCAACAAGATAAATAATCAGGTATTCAATCAATTTCCTTACCTTAAAGATACGTCCCCGAAGATACAAAAAAAACCTGATGGCTCAACAACCCTCAAATATATTGGCAGCACAAAAACAGCAAACGGACATATCATTCCTATTTCAGTTCAAGTAAAAGCCACTGAGGAAGGGAAGATCCTTCAAATATCATCTTCAAGATAGAACAAACTCGTATTCCACCAGTGAAAACTTACTCAGTTACTGCTAAAGCCCACCCGAACATCGCTTTTATAAAATATTGGGGAAATCAGGACAGTTCTCTGAGACTACCCTCAAATGGTTCGATATCCATGAATCTGGCTAACCTGAGCACAACCACCACTGCTACTATAAATCCAGATTTAAGAAATGACCAGCTTGAACTGAATGGATCAACGCAGACAGGCCCAATTTTGCGCCGCATCCAGCAGTATTTGGACCTTATTAGAAAGATGTACAAGCGAGATGGATTTCTAGAAATTAAAAGTAAAAACGACTTTCCAATATCTGCTGGCATCGCTTCATCTGCTTCCGCCTTCGCAGCTCTTTCTACTGCGGTTGCAAACTTATACGATCTTCATCTAGAACAAAAAGAGTTATCTACTATCGCCCGATTGGGGTCCGGCTCTGCCTGCCGGTCCATTCCTTCTGGTTACTGCGAATGGAAAACAGGTAGCAGGCATGAGGAATCTTTTGCGATATCAATTGCCCCAGAGCATCATTGGCATCTATGGAATTGTATTGCTGTTGTTGAAAGTAACCCGAAAGAGGTAAGTTCCACTAAAGGGCACAACAAGGCAGATTCAAGCCCTCTACAACAAGCCCGAATCTTGGATGCTCCTCACCGGCTTGACATTTGTAGAAATGCGATAATTAAAAAAGATTTCGGAGCTCTTTCTGAAATCATTGAACTTGACAGCAACATAATGCACGCAGTTATGATGACCTCAAAGCCGCCTATCATGTATTGGCAACCAACCTCATTATTAATCATGCAGGAAGTCATGAAGATTCGCCAAAAAGGTGTTGCCGCAGCATACACTCTAGATGCAGGTTCAAATGTACATGTCATAAGTACAGAAAAAAACTATAAGAAAGTTGATGAAATTTTACAGGGCATTCCGGGAGTTGTTGAGGTTCTGAAATCACCCACAGGGAGTGGAGCAAGCCTGATTCAATCAACAAGTACAAATTAATGAATTTCCTACATCAAGAACAGCTGGCTGGCATTATAATCCCTTAATATGATAAATAATTCCATATTAAATCTGATTGAATTCATTGCAGCCCTGAGTATCCTTTTATTGGTACATGAACTGGGGCATTTCGTTGTGGGAAAATTCTTAGGCATTCAAGCCGATGAGTTTGGTTTTGGATATCCTCCCAAAATAATCAAATTATTTAATTGGAAGGGCACTGATTTTACGATAAATTTAATTCCATTTGGGGCATTCGTACGGTTCAAAGGAGAAGATGATCCAAATATTGAAGGGGGTCTTTACAAAGCAAATAAATGGAAGCGATTAAGTACGTTAATTGCCGGACCTTTTATGAATTTATTAACTGGAGCCCTTTTATTTAGCTTAGTGATTTTCAAAACTGGGATTCCTCAACCTGATATTGTAGAAATAATAGGAATTGCACCAGGATCTCCCGCAGCAGAAGCTGGATTAAAAGAAACTGATATTATCCAGGCAGTGAACGGAAAAGAAATATCAAATATTCTTGATGTTAGCGATTTTGTTCAAGAAAATCTTGGTAAAGAAATCATGCTAACAATTCTCCAAGATGATGAAATAGAAAATGTGACCGTAATTCCCAGAATTGATTCACCAGAAGGTGAGGGAGCAATTGGGATAATCATGCAAAATCCGACCGAAATGGTTAGTTTTATAAGAGCGATACCAATGGGAGTCAGAATTGCTCTTGAACAAGGCAGGCAGTTATTATCCATCCCGGGAATGCTAATCAGAGGAGATGTGAATCCCGAGGAAACACGTATGCTCTCTCCAAAGGGTATCTTTGATGTTTATTCTCAAGTTCGGGAAGACGAAAGAGAAGTCGAGCAGGATAATCCTTCATTAATTATTATTAATATTGCTTGGTTCTTTGGCATAATATCTATATCACTGGGTTTTTCAAATTTGCTTCCCATTCCCGCATTAGATGGCGGAAGAATACTTTTTATTATCCCCGAAATTTTCCTCGGCAAGAGAATACCCGCGAAATATGAAAACTTTATCCATTTTATAGGTTACTCAGGGTTATTGATATTGATGGGATATATTTTTTATCAGGACATTATTAATCCAATCGTGTTACCATAAAAGAAAAAATGGAAACGAACCAAGAGTATATTTTTGACAATGTAATAAATAACCTTTTAGACAGCAATAAACCATTCAATCCGCAATTTTTACATTTTTTTTCGGATATCTCCCTGGATAATCTAGAAAAAATAAAATCGATTTGGTTCAAGGTCAATAAGGATAGAAAATATAATCTCCTTAGGGATTTAGAATCTCTAATGGAAGCCAACACCCTTGTTTCTTGCGATGATTTCGGTTATTTTGCTTTGCAGGATGATGATCCCCATATCAGAAGCCAGGCGATCCGTTTATTATGGGACTGCAGTGATATTAAATTAATCACTATCTTCATGGACCTTTTGCAGAACGATTCTGACCCTGAAGTCAATGCTTCAGCCGCTGCAGCGCTCGGAAAATTTGTACTTTTAGGCGAACTCGATAAAATTTCAGAAAAATCAGCAAATATAGTTGAAGAATTGCTGATTAATGAATATTTAAAGACAGAGAATGATTCCACCAAACAAAGGATACTTGAATCTTTAGGTTATTCTAGCAATGAAAAAGTGAATCAATTTATTTCTAGCGCACTAGAGAATGACGATAAAGAGTGGCATCTTTCTGCATTATTTGCTATAAGCAGATCAGTAAACAATATATGGGGAAAGGTGGTATTAAAGAAACTAACAGATCTTGATCCTGATATCCAAATTGAAGCAATTAAAGCCGCTGGAGAATTGGAAATTGCAGCTGCGAAAGAGCAAATTATTGAATTCATGGAAAATTCCACGCCTGATGAAGAATTACACGTTCAAGCAATATGGTCATTATCCAAGATTGGTGGAAATGATATAAAAGAACTTTTCGAAGAAATGATCGAGGAAAGTGGCATTGAAGAAGAGACTGAAATATTAGAAATGGCCATGGATAACCTGAATTTCACAAATGGCATTCCCTCATTTGGTCTCCTCGGACAACCCTGATAATCCACATATGGAGAATGAACAGAATGCGCGCCTGCACGCTTTTGTGCAAGGAATCGTCCAGGGAGTAGGTTTCAGATTCTTTATTTATCAAACAGGATTGAACCTTCAATTGTATGGCTGGGTAAGAAATCGGATCAACGGCAATGTGGAGATCCTTGCTGAAGGTCCCAGAGAGAAATTAGACGCATTACTTAGGGAGATCCGCAAGGGTCCACAGATGGCGCAAATTGTGAAAGTTGATGTTGAATGGCATAAATCTCAAAATAACCTTCCACCTTTTACCATTCTTCAAACAAAATGATTCAAATGCATTTATTCTTCACCAGAAATAATTGCGATTCGCTTCCATGGGGGAACATTCAATTCATCCGCAAGCATTTTTCGCAGTTCAAAGATCTGATCACGTAGAGTAGCTGCCCGCTCAAATTCCAAAGATTTCGCTGCAGCTTCCATTCTTTCTTTTGTTTCTTCAATTATTTTTCTCAATTCTTTAATAGGCACTCTTGAAAACGATCCATCTGCTGAATAATCTGCTTGATCATCAGAAATGTATGATTGTGAAGTAAGCCGTTCAGTTATATCGTAAATTTCCTTGACAATCGTGAACGGTTCAAGATTATGCTTCTTGTTATACGCTTCTTGCTTTTTCCTGCGGCGGTTGGTTTCGTCAATTGCTTGTTTCATAGCGTCTGTCATCTTATCGGCATACATGATCACCTTTCCCTGTACATTACGGGAAGCCCGGCCGATTGTTTGAATGAGCGCAGTCGCAGATCGCAGGAATCCCTGTTTATCCGCGTCGAGAATTGCAACCAATGACACCTCTGGTAAATCCAACCCTTCCCTCAGTAAATTAATTCCAACAATCACATCATACACACCCATCCGTAAATCCCGCAGTATACCAACACGGTCAAGTGTTTCCACTTCAGAATGCAAGTAATGCACCTTGATCTCAATTTCCTTTAGATATTCAGCTAAATCTTCTGCCATCCGCTTAGTGAGTGTTGTGATTAATACACGTTCTTTCTTCTTCACTCTGGCTCTGATCTCACCAATTAAGTCATCCACCTGCCCCTGTACTGGACGCACTTCAATTTGAGGATCAACCAAACCGGTGGGACGGATAATCTGCTCGACCACCTGGTTTGCTTTTCCTAGCTCATAAGGCCCAGGTGTTGCAGACGTATAGATAGTTGCTCCCATTTTCAATTCAAATTCTTCAAATGTTAGCGGTCGGTTATCTAACGCGGAGGGAAGCCGGAACCCGTATTCAACCAATGTACTTTTTCTCGAACGGTCCCCGTTATACATTCCCCGGATTTGAGGAACTGTCATATGAGATTCATCCAAAATAAGCAGATAATCTGATGGGAGAAAATCCATCAAAGTCCAGGGGGGGGAATCCTTTGGCCGCTGGTCTAAATGACGTGAGTAATTTTCTATTCCTGAGCAATAACCAATCTCTCTCAACATTTCAAGATCAAAGCGCGTTCTTTGCTCTAATCGCTGGGCTTCTAGTAATTTTTGGCTTTCTTTGAGGTCTTTTAAACGCTCCGCTAATTCACTTTCTATATCACTTATCGCTTTTTTCAACCGATCTTCTTCTGTTATGAAATGCTTTGCGGGATATATTTCAATTTCTTCTAATTCATCTAAGATCTCACCGGTAACTGGTTGAATATAAATAATTTTTTCGACCTCATCACCAAAGAAAGTAATTCGGTATGAAAGATCTTTTTCGTATGCAGGAAATACTTCCAGAGTATCACCTCGCAGCCGGAAAATTCCTGGGCGGAGGTCAATATCGTTACGGGAATAATGCTCTTCAATTAACTGACGAAGGAGGACATTTCTTCGATAGACTTCACCCTTTCTCAGTTTAATAACAACACTGCTGTACACCTCAGGGCTTCCAAGCCCATAGATTGCAGATACTGAAGCGACGATAATCACATCCCTGCGCGAAACTAAAGAAGTGGTTGCCGCCAACCGCAGCCGTTCAATCTCTTCGTTTATATCCGTTTCCTTTTCAATATATAGGTCTTGCCTAGGAACGTAAGCTTCTGGTTGATAAAAGTCATAATATGATACAAAATACTCAACAGAATTTTCCGGGAAGAATTCTTTAAACTCCGCGTATAACTGCGCAGCCAGCGTCTTGTTATGTGCCATGACCAGAGCAGGCATTTGTAGTTCGTTGATCATATTAGCGATTGTGAAAGTTTTTCCTGTGCCAGTGGCACCTAAAAGAACCTGATGCTGTTTTCCGCTTCTTACACCTTCAACTAAGCTCGTAATCGCTTCCGGTTGATCGCCCATTGGCTGATAAGGAGCTTTTAGTTTGAATTCCATCTAATGATTTACCTCTGATTGAGTTAATAATAAATCCAGAATATTAATTAACCGGATACGCCAATTTGTCCTTCCTTCCACTGGTATCCAATACGCATTCTTTCCCCTTCTTATCCTCTTCCCCAAATCCAGTAATTCCCTTTGTTTATTTTCTTCAGTTGAAGGAGGATATTTCAATGATATATATTTTCCTTCGACAGAAATTGAAGATAGATCACATTTCTCTGCTTTTAATTTTACTCGCAATTGATATAACAAATTAATCACTTCTTCTGGTGGAGGCCCAAAGCGATCGTCAAACTCTTCGATTATCAACCTTATATCATCTTCATTGCTAATATCAGCAATCCGGCGGTATAACTTTAATCGCAGGGAATCATCTGGAACATAATCCGATGGAATATTTACAGACATCGGAAGTTCCACATTCACAAGAGGGCGGATAGATTTCACCGATAACAATTTCTCAACTCGAGATTTGAACCCTTTTTCACCCTTCAGCTGCTGGACTGCCTCTGCTAATAAACGCGTGTATAAATGAAAACCTACAGAAGCAATGTACCCATGTTGGATGGTACCTAACAAATCTCCAGCACCTCGCATTTCCAAGTCCCGTATCGCTATTGAATATCCAGCACCTAATTGCGTGTTCTCTGCGATTAATTCCAAACGTTCAAGACCTTCAGGTGTTGGCATTTTCTTCTTACTATGAAAAAAATATGCATATGCCCGTGATGAACCGCGTCCTACTCGTCCTCGCAGTTGGTAAAGTTGAGCAAGCCCAAAAGTATCTGCTCGATCTAAGATTAGCGTGTTTGCATTAGGTATATCAAGCCCAGATTCAATAATGGATGTAGATAGCAAGATATCAATTTCACCAGATGTAAACCTGCTCATCACATGAGCTAGGATTTTTTCATGCATTTGTCCGTGGACAATTCCAATTTTCGCTTCAGGAACAATTTTTTGTAGATGTTTTGCCACTATCTGAATGGACTGAATCCGGTTGTGTACAAAAAAAACCTGCCCCCCACGATCGATTTCTCTGATGATTGCTTTCCGGACAACGTTTTCATCATAAGGCCCGGTAAATGTCAGGATTGGCAACCGCTCAGCAGGCGGAGAATTGATCACAGAAATATCACGAACGCCGGATAATGCCATATATAACGTCCGTGGTATTGGCGTGGCTGTTAAAGTCAATACATCAATTTCCTGACGCATTTTTTTAAAGAACTCTTTATGTGTAACACCAAATCGCTGTTCCTCATCAATGATTAACAAACCAAGGTCTTTGAAAATGACATCTGATTGTAGTAGCCGATGTGTTCCGATTACCACATCTACCTCGCCCACTTCAAGTTGTAAAAGGATCTTAGCCTGCTCTGAAGGTGTTCGGAATCTGGAAAGCATTTCAATCTGAACAGGAAATGGAGCTAACCGAGATTTGAAAGTTTCAAAATGCTGCTGGGCAAGAACTGTTGTTGGAATGAGCATCGCCACTTGCTTATTATCCATAACTGCTTTAAATGCTGATCTTAAAGCTACTTCAGTTTTTCCATAACCAACATCACCGCATAATAAACGATCCATCGGGCGTTTCCGCTCCATATCCCTTTTAACCTCTACGATAGCTCTTGCCTGGTCATTAGTTTCTATGAATGGAAAGCTGGCTTCCAACTCTGCTTGCCATTCACCATCCTTCTGGAATCCAAATCCTTTCACAGTTTGGCGTATAGCGTAAAGTCTAAGAAGATCATATGCAATTTCTTTCACTGCCTGTCTTGTACGGCTACGTTTATTTTTCCAATCCACCGATCCTAATCTCGAACGCTTAGGCTGGCGATTATCTGGACCGACATAGAGGCTAATTCTATCTGCCTGATGTACAGGCACAAATAATTCGTCCTCGTCCACATATTCTAAAAGTAGAAAATCTCGATTTACATCTTCAATGGATCGGTGGACAAGACCAGCAAACCTTGCAGTGCCATAATCAACATGTACAACATAATCGCCAACAGCAAGATCTGCATAAGATACTTCCGGAGATGTAGTGGTTCTATGTTTCTGTCTGCGCGGTCGGGGAAGTTCCCATCCAAATAATTCGCTGTCGGAAAACAGATATTGTTCTTTATCTCCTGGATACTGCACTTTCCAGCCTGCGTTCAAGCTTCCTTCAATGAAAACTATCTTTTCCAGAGTTGAAGATAATGCAGAAATCTCTCCCTGCACTTCCTTAATTCGATTTATTTGTTTAGAAACTATATACACACGTTCGATTTTCTCTTTGTTTTCATGGATAAACTTAAATAACTCGTCTAAACGGCTGCCGAAGCGCGGGCTGGGTGAAAAAGCATTAGAAACCCGATGCCCATTTTCACTTAAAGGAAACCCCAAATCAATTGTATTCCGCTGAGATATCTCATCAATTATTTCCGACCATGTAAAAAAAGGAATTGGGAAATCAGAAGTTATCAATCCTAATTCTTCATTTTCCGCCTTTATCCTGATTGATTGTGTTTCAATTTCATCTGCAGTAACTTGTAAAGAAGCTGCATTATCTAATATTATGATTGAGTCTTTTGGCAGATAATCAATCAATGATCCTGCTGATGGGAAAACAGTAGGAATGAAGAATTCTGACAGTTCTCCAGATTGGCTTTTATTTTTTTCGATATTGTCTTTAAAAAGGATCTCTCTGCCAGGTGGGATAAACACAGAATTAATCTTCTCAATTGAGCGCTGTGTGGCGGGATCAAAAATCCTCATTGTATCTATTTCATCCCCAAAAAACTCTATCCGTACAGGATTTTTGACATTTATCGGCCAAACATCCAGGATCCCTCCTCTTCTAGATAATTGCCCACCTGCCACCACAATATCCACTGGGCTGTAACCATTTGTCAATAATCTCTGGATCAAATCATTAATTACAATTTCATCCCTTATATTCAATGAAAAAGAATTCCATATGAAATCCGTTCGTGGAATTGTTTTTGTCATTAGTGATTTTATCGATGTGAAAATTACTGACGGAGAGTTGAATTCATTTCTTTCGGGGATATGATATTGTGCGATATCAGCCAGAGTATCCAACCGATCATAGCGGGTAGCTGCGCTCCAGCCAGATTTCTCATAAAATAGCGGCGATGGTTCTGAGAAGATATGCCTCTCTGATTTTTCCACCCAAAAAGAGAATTCCTCAAACATAGAAAGCAGGCGATCAGATTTTGAAGTGATGAAAAGAATTGTTCGATTAAGATCATGTTGAATAGACGCAATAAATGGCAAGCGAACAGAACGCGGCAGGCTAATTAATGCTTGCGATTGGCCAAATTCGTATTCCGAAAGTAGATTTTTATAACCGGGTATTTTCGAAAAATCAATCAGATTGTTTTCACTCATCCTGCAGAACCGAATGATTATAAATTGTCATCGCTCTTTCGATGCCGTCTATCAACATAACCTCTATGGAACTAACCACAGTATTTAGGACCAGATCTAGATCGGTTTTTGAGTCATGGGAGAACTTTTTTAAGACATAATCCATGGGATCCATTTTTCCGGGAGGACGTCCAATCCCAATTCGCAACCGTGCAAATTCATCGGTACCGATCTTTGAAATGATCGACTGCATACCCCGCTGACCTGCTGATCCGCCGCCTTTTCGTATTCGAATACTTCCAAAAGGTAAATCAAGATCATCATGAATAATAAGCAGACGATCGGAGTCAAGTTTGTAAAACCTCATGAAGGAATGTACAGCAACGCCTGAATTGTTCATATAAGTTTGCGGTTTCACTAATAAAATGCGGTTTCCGGCAAATTTACCTTCACCAACCAATGATTTGTATCGGAAGCGTGAGATTTCAATCTTCCATTCAACTGATAACTTGTCTAATGCGATAAACCCAATATTATGCCGGGTTCTCTCAAATTCTCTACCAGGATTGCCTAGCCCAAATATAAGGAATAGATCCATAAATTGCTTTCTTTCTCTACTGCCTATCAAATATAAAAAACCATAACATTTAAGTTTAACATGTCCCATTATTTTTAGCAAAATAATCCATTTGAGGGTATGGAAAAACAAGATTTCCCTTGAAAATTACTACGGTTTAGCGCCATATATGGTGATTTTTACCTAAAAAATATGGTGTATTTATTCATTAATGTGAATTTTTCAACACTCTCTCCATATATCAGCTTCACTTTGTTAATTTTTTACAGAATTTATCTATGCTATAATGCAAAACAATTAAAGCGCATATCCAGACATCTTATGGAAAAAGAAAAGAGCTCTCAACCTCAGAAGACCACGTTAATCATCATCGTCATTATCACGATCCTTTTCCTAATCGGTATAACTATTGGGGTTGTTTTTCTTGCAAAATCTGATGCGCAAATCACCAGTCAAGTAAGGGATATTTTTATCATTATTCTAGTCATGGAATCATTCTTGATTGGCGCAGCATTGATCATTTTGATCATTCAATTAGCTCTTCTTTCCAATCTCCTCCAGAATGAAATTAAACCAATCCTTTTTTCAACAAAAGAAACCATTCGTACAGTAAAGGGAACTAGCCAATTTATTTCTGAGAGAGCGGTTAAGCCAATTGTATCCATTGGCGGTATATTAGCAGGGGGAAGAAAATTATTCGAGATTATTGGGTTCATTAAAAAAGATAATAAAAAGGAGTAGAACATGTCAGATCGAGATGATTTTGGGGCATTTTTAATAGGGTTTATCGTGGGCGGCTTAACGGGTGCAATTACTACCCTTCTTTTCGCACCACAATCCGGCGAAGAGACCCGTACAATGATTAAGGATAAAGCAATCGAATTGAAAGATCAAACATCTGAGACATTTAGCGAAACACTAAGTAAAGCGGAGAAAGCGGCTAAAGATGCGGTAAATCGAGCCGAGGTGCTGCTTGAAGAAGCGAAGAAAAAAGCAAACGAGATCACGGAAAAAGGTCAGGTAATGCTTGAAGAAAGTAAAGAAAAGGTTACAAAAGCTGCCGCACGCGCAAAAAAAGCTGCTCCCCCGAAAAAAGAAGCATAATAAATCTTATGATTATTAAGAAATAACCGGTATCACGATTAATTCGTGCCGGTTATATTTTTAAGAACAAATGGAATCTGGCCAATCACATCACTCGCAGTAACCGAGATGGTCTGACCCTGTTTATTTGCTGCAGCCAATCCTGCTTGAGCATGAAGCCAGGCACCGGCCACAGCAGCATCGATTGCTTTCATTCCTTGGGCAATCAGCCCCGTAATCATCCCTGATAGGACATCACCTGTACCAGCAGATGCTAATGCTGGGGTCGCGATCGGGATGAACGCAGTCTTTCCATCAGGCGAAGCAATTATTGTAACAGCCCCTTTCAAGACAACTACATGCCCCCATTCAACAGCGAATTTTTTTACAATACTTTCCCTATCCCCCTGGATTTCATCTATTGTCAGTCCTGTTAGCACAGCCATCTCACCAGGATGAGGTGTTAACACAGCTACTTGAGTAAGCATTTGATACCAATTTTTAATTTTGGGAAGCAGCTTGAGTGCATCAGCATCAAATACCAGAGTTGGTAGGTCAACTCGTTTTGTTTTCTCTATTATTTTCGATTGATTAGAAAATCCAATCGCTGTTTTTCTGGTGTTTGTTTCTCTAAATCGTAGTAGATCCTTCAAGAATTCCATCGTTTCTTTTTCCTGCCCTACTCCTGGGCCTATCAGCAGTGCTTTTACTCGATCGAGATTCTCCTGGATAACAGCGCTCGCGCTGCTGTTGATCACACCTATTGAATGAGGAAGAACTATCCACGTGCATTCAGGTAATTGCCCGGCTATTGCGTCAAATATTGCTCCGGGTATCGCAGCACGCACCAATCCTGCTCCAATACAATATGCTGATTTAGCAGACAAAAGCACTGCCCCACAGTAATTCGTTGAACCCCCTACTATCATACATGTTCCGAATGTTCCTTTATGGGCATCCAACGGACGAGCAGGGAGCATATTACGCACCACATCCTGATCAACTATATATGCTTGGATATTCATAAATTCCGGAAGGTTTTTCGGGAGTCCAATATCCACAACGGCAATCTCACCAACGTATTTAAATGCCGGGAATTTTAGCAGTCCTTTTTTTATAGCTGCCATGCATACAGTGAGATTCGCATGAAGGGTTTCTTCCGCTGTTTTACCTGTATCACAATCAACTCCTGATGGGCAATCAACTGCCACAATTTCAGGAAGAATATCAAACTCAGAAAAAACTTGAAGGGGAGCAGAGATTGTTTTTCTCAATGGCAGCTTGAATCCAGTACCCAGAATCCCATCCAGAATGATGTCACTTTTTTTAATCAATTCCCGTAATTCATCAAAGGATGCATCTTCATCAATAGAAATGACCTGACCGTGATTTTTAATAATGCTCAATACCAAAGGATCATTTTTCTTCCGTTTCTTTACCAGGTAAGCAGTAGCCCGCCACCCATTTTCTATTAGCTTAGAAAGAGCGATCAAAGTATCACCCCCATTATTACCAGAGCCAATTAATCCTAATATGTTTCTTGATTTGTCATGGTCATATCTTCGTTGAATAACTTCCGCCAATGCAGACCCAGCGTTCACCATCATTTGGTCATATCTGAGCCCTCTTTCATTGGCTTCTTTTTCAAGAGTGATTATCTGCGATACAGTAACTAAATCCATCATGTATTCTCCCTTCTTCATTAAAACACATATGTGGAATTTTACAAAATCTCATTCGGTTATAATTACATGCATGCGTCGCTATTTATATCTTGGGGTATTTAGCGCAGGTGCCGCCACTCTCGCTGTGGAACTCTCCGCCTCGCGGTTATTGGGTAATTATTTTGGGTCGAGCAATTTAGTTTGGGCAGCGATCATCGGATTGATACTAATCTACCTATCAGTTGGATATTCCGTTGGAGGAAAATGGGCAGATCGATCCCCTAAATACGAAACTTTTTTTTCGATTCTCATTTGGGCAGCTTTATTCATTGGTGTTATTCCGCTCGTATCACGCCCAATTCTCAAGTTCGCTAGCAGCGCATTCGATCACATGCAAACCGCCGCAATGATCGGATCATTTCTATCTGTTTTACTCTTATTCAGCATTCCGATCACGTTGCTGGGGACTTCCTCGCCTTTCGCTATCCGTCTTGCCCTTGAAAATAATAATGGGGCCGGGCGAACCGCAGGAAGAATCTATGCTGTTTCCACAATTGGTTCATTCATAGGTACATTTTTACCCGTGCTTATTCTTATTCCAACTATTGGGACATACCGCACTTTCATTAGCATCAGTTTGTTTTTGATGGTTGTGTGCCTGATAGGGATATGGGCAACAGTGAGTCTAAGGAAAATGTTTATATATCTCTGGATGCCTCTTTTACTTCTGATCCTCTCCTTTATCGGATTGAAGGGATTTGACAAACTGGCGCAAGGCATCATCTTTGAGAAAGAATCTGCCTATAACTATATCCAGGTACAGCAGATTAATGATTACCACATTCTGCGTTTAAATGAGGGGCAGGGTATTCATTCGATTTCCCACCCAACACAAATAGATTTTTATGGTCCATGGGAACAAGTTCTTTCCGCACCTTTCTTTAACCCCGCACCCATCGATCAGGATCAGATCAAGCGTATAGCTATCCTTGGCTTGGCAGGTGGAACGAGCGCCAACCAGATCAGGATTGCATATCCACAAACGATCGTTGATGGGTATGAGATTGATAAGGAAATCATCAACGTCGGATTTGATTATTTCGGGTTGAAAGATAATTTATTAAATATATATGTTGAGGATGCCCGCTGGGGAATTACACATAATGATAATAAATATCAGGTGATCAGTGTAGATGCGTATAATCCTCCCTATATTCCCTGGCACCTTACTACACGGGAGTTTTTCACGGAAATCTACAATCACCTAAGCGATAAAGGTGTTATGGTAATCAATGTTGCCCGCATATTCGAAGAACGCGGGCTGCTGCACTCACTTTATAGAACAATTGATTCCGTTTTTCCCTCAATATATATCGTTGATCTTCCCGGCACTTTCAACTCAATGATTTTCGCAACAAAATCACCTACATCAAAAGAAAACCTTATTGAAAATTACTTAGCCTTAAAATTAGAATCAGATACACACCCATTAATCTTGGCCGTACTTGAAAGAACGATTTTGAATTTGAAAACACCACCATCAGAAGGATATATTTTCACAGATGACAAGGCGCCGGTGGAGTGGATTACTAACTCTATGATTCTTAATTTTTTCTTATCTGAAGAAATAACATATTTACAATGAAAAAATCCTTTCAAGTATTTCTCCTGTTAATAACATTCCTCACTCCTTTTTTACTAATTACTTCAGGAATGAGGACAGCGCTGTTGCCCATTTTCGTGAATGTCGAATACAAATTACCGAATTTTCCTCCAGACACATTTGGATTCACAAAAGAAGAACGGCTGATTTGGGCAAATTATTCAATCAGGTACTTACTAGGTGAAGTCTCAGATGATGAGTTTTCAATTCTTCAATTTTCTGATGGAACGCCGCTGTTCAATGAACGCGAGATTTCCCATATGATTGATGTTCGCGATCTCACCATCGTTATGCTAAACATATGGCGGGTATTGATTCTGTTTTTTACGATTGTTCTATTTTTAGGATGGAGATATAAATGGCTACACGATTTATTATGCGCATTAGAAAACGGGGCAAAAATTACCCTTGCTGTCATTATGGCTATATTTGTATATGTTTGGATCAACTTTACCCAATTATTCACACTTTTCCACCAGATATTTTTTGAAGGTGACAGCTGGTTGTTCTATCTCTCAGATACCCTTATCCGCCTGTTCCCGATCAAATTCTGGCAGGATCTTTTCATTTTTATTGGCAGCTTTGGAATTCTGACTGGTTTATTATTGATCATTTTAGGGAGATTTGTTAATAAAAAAATAGAAGCACGGAATTGATCTGAGCTTCTATTTGAATTGAATTTCCCCGATAATTTCTTTTTTATTAATTCATGGCCCGGAAAATATTTTAATACATTGATCAATTGGTCGATATCCTTTTGTGAAACAACCGGTTACATATAGACGATGCGAAATATCTTTGGTTTGAGAACAACCAATCCGGCAGATATCTGACTGTGATGCACTTTATTTATATAATTTACAATTTCTCCACTATCTACACCGATAGGTAGATAAGCAGCAGTTAACACAGAATTCATCTCCTCATCCGGAGTAAAGGGATTCATTCCAATCTCGCACAGCCCATTTCGCAACTACAAAGCTAATTGACAGTACCGCTCCATCCGTTTTTGAAGTTAATTAGAAACGAGTAAATATGTGCTGTACGTATACGATATAATCAAATTTCGCCTTTATTACAAAATTAAAAATTTGGAGCACTGTTGAAACGCAACACGCAAACCCAGTCAGAGCTTGATCTCAAGCGCCTATTATCTGAAAAACGCATAAAAGGATTATGGCGTTCAATGCGCGGTTACCATCTTGAATACACAGCTGCCATCACAGCACAGGGCTTCTCTGCCTTAGCAAAAACTGCCACCTACCTTCTGCTCAGTTTTTTTGTGGACAATTACCTCGTCACCTCACAAGGAAAATATCCGATCTGGATGATCGCGCTCGGTTTCGTGCTTCTTGCGGGACTGCAGGGGTTATTCACCTATTTTAGCGGCCGATTAGCTGCAAAGACTTCCGAAAGCACTATCATGCGGCTCCGCAACTATTTATTTAACCACATCCAGCACCTACCTTTTTCCTACCACTCGGAAACTGATACAGGTGAACTGATCTCGCGCTGCACATCAGATGTGGATGCCCTTCGCCGTTTCTATAATGATCAGGCGATTGGCATTGGTCGTATTTCCCTGCTCTTCATCGTCAATTTTATCGCCATCATACAGTTGAATACAAAACTTGCGCTTATTTCTGTGATCGCGGTCCCTTTCATCTTAGGGATCTCAATATATTTCTTCCACAAAGTCTCAAAAGCATACGAGGCATACCAGGAACAGGATGCAGTTCTTTCCACCACATTGCAGGAAAACCTCAGCGGGGTACGTGTCGTAAAAGCATTCGCGCGCCAACCCTACGAAATTGATAAATTTGATAAAAATAACTGGGAAAAGTTTCTGCGCGGGAAAAAGCTGCTCACCATCCATTCCCTGTACTGGCCTATCTCCGAAGTTTTATGCGGATCACAAATGCTGATCGGATTCCTGGCCGGTGCACTGATGGCGATCAACGGCGAGATCACTGTTGGGAATTATCTAGCATATGCAGGCCTTGTAATTTGGATCATTTTTCCCCTGCGCGGGTTGGGGCGCTTCATCGTCCAGATGTCACATGGATTGGTATCCTATGATCGTGTGTATAAGATAATCAATGAGGATCGGGAACCAATTGACGAAGGGAATTACAAGCCAGCAGAATGTGTTAAGGGTGAGATCATCTTTAACCATGTTAGTTTTGAATATGAACAGGACGACCGCGTTCTGCATGATATCAATTTCAAAGTCAACGCGGGGAAAGTGGTCGCACTGCTCGGACCCACTGGATCCGGTAAAACTACGCTTGTCAATCTCCTGCCGCGATTCTATGAATATACAAGCGGCGAGATCCTCTTAGATGGTTTCGATCTCCGCTGCTATTCACGGCGTTTCCTACGCCAGGAGATCGGCATTGTGGAACAGGAACCTTTCCTTTTTTCCAGGTCGATCAAAGAAAATATCACCTACGGCGTTGAACGCGAAATGACACGTAAGGAGATCGAGCAGGCTGCAAAGATGGCTGCGATTCATAATGTCATCCTCACATTTCCGGATGGTTACAACACTCTGGTTGGCGAATGCGGTGTTACTCTTTCTGGCGGGCAGAAACAGCGCATTGCCATCGCCCGCACCCTCCTCAAGAATCCTCGTATCCTTATTCTTGATGATTCAACATCTTCTGTGGATACAGAAACTGAAGGTCATATCCGCGGCGCTCTGGAATCATTGATGAAGAACCGCACAACATTCATCATTGCCCACCGTATTCAAAGCATTATGACAGCTGATCTGATCCTCGTGTTGAAAGATGGGCACGTGGTCCAAAAAGGGAGGCATACCGGCCTGGTAAGAAAGGCAGGCATTTACCAGCAGATCTATAATATGCAGACCCGCATTGAAACCGAATTAGATGAGGAGCTGTCCATTGCCGGCTGATCGGTTTAGAGAGGAAGAATTCTCCGGTAAACTGTCTGGCAAAGTGACCAGGCGCATCCTGGCTCTGCTGAAACCACATTGGGCATGGGTTGTTGGGTTCCTTCTCACCATTATTATCGTATCCATTTTGGATTCTTATTTCACATATCTAAGTAAGCAAATCGTCGACCAGGGCATCCTTACAGGAGATACCGATACCCTCTATCGCGTTCTCACCCGGTATGGATTTCTCATTCTGATCCAGGCAGCTGCAACATTTTGTTTTGTCTTCTCAGCAGGTGTGCTTGGCGAACGCATCCGCTATGACCTGCGGCAGAAGCTGTTCAACCACCTGCAGAAATTGTCTCTTTCCTATTTCAGCCGAACACCGGTTGGCTGGATAATTTCCCGCGTAACAAATGATACTGAACGCGTGGCTGAGTTGATGACCTGGGGATTATTGGATTCTACCTGGGGAGTAGTGAACATCATCACCGCTCTCATTTTCATGTTCTTGATTAATTGGCATCTGGCGCTGATTGTGTTCACGATCCTCCCGATCCTGCTTTACACGTCGGTGCAGTTCCGTAAACACATACTTGCTCAGTTCCGAAAAGTCCGCAAATTCAATTCAAAGATCACCGCTTCTTATAATGAAAATATCAGCGGTGTGCGTGTCGTGAAAGCGCTTGGGCGTGAAGATAAGAACCTGGAGGAGTTCAGCGAATTAACAAGTGGTATGTACCGCTCCGGGTTCCGCGCTGCCTGGCTGAGCGCCCTTTTCCTTCCCAACGTACAGATCATCTCCTCTTTTGCAATCGGGGGCATCATCTTGTACAGCGGCGTGCAGATCAACTTTCAGGGCATCACCATTGGCGGTATCCAGGCATTCCTTTCCTACATGATCTTTATGATGTGGCCAATCCAGGATCTGGCGCGCGTATTTGCAGAACTCCAGCGGGCGATCGCTTCAGCAGAGCGCATCTTCGCACTTATTGATACCGCGCCTGAAATCCAGGATAAACTCACGGCCATCGATCCCGGCACTGTGCGGGGCGACATCATTTTCGAGCATGTCCACTTCTGGTATGAAGATGAACTACCGGTCATCAAAGATCTCAATCTCAAAGTTAATCGCGGTGAGACCATTGCCCTTGTCGGTTCAACCGGCGGCGGTAAGACTACTATTGTTAATTTATTATGCAGGTTTTACGAGCCAAAACGCGGTCGTATCTTGATCGGAAATCACGATTACACCGATTTATCTTTGGAAGCCATCCAATCCCGCATTGGTATTGTCCTGCAAACCCCGCATCTTTTCTCAGGCACGATCAAAGAGAACATCGCTTATGGGCATTTGAAAGCCAGCCAGGTAGAAATTGAGAAAGCAGCCAAATTGACCAGCGCACACCAGTTCATCCAGCGCTTCGATAAGGGGTATGACGAACAGGTTGGGGAAGGCGGTGTGCTGCTTTCAGTTGGTCAGAAGCAGCTCATTAGTTTAGCGCGAGCGGTCCTTTCCAGTCCAGAAATTTTTATCATGGATGAAGCTACCAGCTCAGTGGATACACTAACCGAAGCCCTGATCCAAGAGGGTATGGAAGCCATCATGAAAGACCGAACCAGTTTTATCATCGCGCACCGCCTGTCCACTATTAAGAGCGCTGACCGCATCTTTGTCATTGAAGGCGGTCAGATCGCGGAGATGGGATCTCATAAAGAACTGCTGCGCTTAAAGGGAAAGTATTTCAACCTGTACACCAAACAGTTCCGCTCTGAACACGAAAATATCTATAATATCTTTCAAACCAAGCAATCGGAATATAAAGATAAAAAATAGGCTGGTTAGAATGAGGGAATCATTGATTGGCTGCAGCGGCCTGCTGGTTATGCTGGCTTCATTTGAACAGGATTGCGTATTTGACAATTCGAGCAAATCTAGATAAGCTTTTTATATTTACATGAATTACGCACTGTAATCTCACCTTACTACTTATAATATCGCTGGTTGTTCACATTACCGCTTTAACCATCCTCCGTAAAGAACATACATTGACGCGGTCAAGTTCAGTTATAATAAACGCACAATCCTTGAATGGAGAATAATAATAATGATTAAACCAACCTATAAAAAGAAAATAACAGCCGTTGTTGTATTAGCTGCCGTGATATTATCCGCCTGCGGCGCTGCTGCTCCCGCGGAACCCACCCAGGACCCCAACGCGGTTTTCACTCAGGTCGCCGAAACTGTTATGGTCAGCATGACCCAGACTTCTGAAGCCAATCCGCCCACCTCCACGCCGGAAACTACCGCGACCATGGCACCCACCCTGCCGCCCGTGGCCACAGCTGATACAACCATAGAACCCCCCACGCCCACTCTTCCGGTAGGACCTACCGCAACCATCCAGCGCTTTGGCGATTCTGCTAAATACAACACACAGACTCCTGCTGACGGCAAGGTTTTTAGTCAGGGAGAGGAATTCCAATTCACCGTCTGCTTCGGGAACAACGGCAGCACAGAGTGGGATAATACCTTTTATCTGGAATGGATGAGCGGCTACCGCTTATGGAATGACACTAAATATTTCTATATCGGAGATATCATCGAACCAGGCGGCAAATGGTGTTTTGTTACCCCGGCTGTTTCTCCTCACGATCCTGGTTCTTACATCACCCGCTGGTATTTCAGGAACGGCGATGGAGACTACTTAGAGGAGGCTTATTTCAACTACAAAGTGGAATCCTAACACAGCTGCTATATATAAAAAAAGCGCCCGCTTGGGCGTTTTTTTTACAAAAGAAGCTTATTCCTCAGCAACCATCTTCGTGATGCTTATGCTGAGCGCTTTCTCAAGATTTACGGCGGCGGTTTTCCTCTCGATTCCTGCAGCGACCGCCCATTCGCTCGCGAACTGGGTCTTAAGCTTTTCCAATGTGCGGTGTTCGTTGACGTGCAGGTTCCTCTCCGCGTTGCGCGCGTGCATGTCTCGGATCAATCGCGCATTCGCCAATACAGAACACTTTGCCATTTCATCCTTGATGTACTTAATGCGGGTGCGGAAATTATTGCTCAATTTATTTGGTTTCCGGCGGATCACACTCAGTGCTTTAACAAAGGTTGCCGGAGCGCATACAGAACGTATGCGTTTTGATTTAGATTCGACCATCGGCAACCAGTATGTCAATTTTTCTGTTTTTACCACATAAAAAACATGCTTTTCTCCCTGCATTTTCTTGCGGTCAATACCCTTTATTATTCCTACTCCATGGGTAGCATGCACAATATAATCCCCTTCTTTCAGTTCAAGCATGACTTTCTTCATATGCCGCCTCTACTATTCCAATTTAATATTGCATCATATCTAAAATGAGCATTATTTAATTTTTTCCACTCAATTTTGAAAACCACCGCTCTCTGGGTCTCCCCGCTTGTTTTTTCAGCCCAAAATTTGGGAAAATGTCTTCTTGAATCTAAATTAATGGATACAATACTATTATTATATTACAAGTGACTTAAAAAATCTAATCGATTATTAAAATAAAGTCTATGCGCATTATATATTCGATTTTTTGTGGTTTATTTTACGGGAAAAGAGGGAAATAAAAAAAAGAGTGGGTTGCATAGTCCTGATGCTTCACGGGGAACCCACGAACAAGGGCTTATGGGCTTATCACTCTCCTGTGGCTTACTAGTCCTCTGTGAGGACTCGTAAGGTCTTTTGTCCTTATAAGGTCTTTTTATCCCTATTTTGTCTTTAATTTGCCTTTTCATACGCCCGCAGGTGGCATTTTTCATGTATTCTAATACTTTTAGCCTACATATGGCAGTTGTTAAATTTCAATAATTCAATACTCTATTATTTATCAGGATTATTTAGAAAATCAGAATAAACGTCAGTTGGTTCACATATCCAATGTGCCTATGGTTTCCATTGTTTACACCCTGTTTTTGTGTCCAGTTTTTGGAGTTCAGTACAACCGTCATTTCCTCCAAACAATTCCTATTTATTAGCAACCTGATAAAATAGGTTGTAGAGATTATTATTTAAAGAACAAGGTAATTATGACTATGTCTCTAACTATTACTATCATTTATGACAATAACCCCCATGATCCAAGCTTGTATGATGCTTGGGGTTTTTCTGCATTGGTGCAGCATCAGGGTAAACAGGTGCTGTTTGATACCGGTGGCGATGGCTCAATTTTTTTAGGTAATATGCAGCAATTGAAGATTAACCCTTCAGTAATTGAAGCGGTGATCCTTTCGCATTATCATGGTGACCACACCGGCGGTTTGCTGGATATGCTGAAACTGGGAGTCAAACCAACTGTTTATCTATTGCCGTCTTTTCCTGATTGGTTCACGCACCAGGTTAGTAAATTGACGACTGCAATTGATGTAACTCCTGGTCAGTCGATAACCGAAACTATATACACCAGCGGCGAGATAGAATCCGCTATCCCTGAGCAAGCTCTGGCAGTCAAGACAGATAAAGGGCTGGTAATCATCACAGGATGTGCCCACCCGGGGATCGTGCGAATGGTTGAAACCATAAAATCACTCCTGAATAGTCCAGTTTATCTGGTCATGGGCGGTTTCCACCTTGGTACATTAGGCCAACGCAAGATTAGTGCTATTTTTGAGGATTTCAGGAGATTAGGAGTTGTAAAGGTCGCTCCCTGTCATTGCACCGGTAGAAAAGCTCGTGCTATGTTCGCGATGAGTATGGGAAAGATTACATCAAGATTGGGGTTGGGAGTGTAATTAAAATTAAATCATGAGCCCTCATGCAGGGCAATATGTGGCAATCTCACTCTAATTGAATATTGTCATCTCGATAACCCTGCAAAGCAGGGTGTGGCGATCTCCCTCTCCAATGATCGTAATTTCTTATCACTATTGAGAAAAAAGAAACATAACGCACCGGCTTACAAGTTCACCAGGGGCAGTTGCTCTTAGTGTCCATTGTTTCCCACCTATGTTGTTAACAAAAAAATGGTGAGTGCTTATCACTCTCCTTGTTGCATTTAAAATGAGGAATGGCGAGGAAGGGATTTACGTAGCACTATGGATATCGCGCGACAGATCTACTGCCTGGTGGCATATGGCTCTCAACTGGATCATATTTTACTCTACGACCAGATTGACAGAGCTTAGAGAATAAGTACCAAGCATCCTTATTTACTTATCAATTTGACTTGATAGTTTGGAGATTATCATGCATAGAAGTATCTAAAAATGTATCTGAAAGAATTCCATAAATACATTGTCGTGGGTTCAATTCTCACTCTCATAGTTCTTGTACTAAACATCACAACTCTAAGGCTTTTTTCTTCCTGACTGATCAGTATTTTACACGTAAATACATCTCTATTTAAATCGATGAACTCGTATTTGTTCATATATAATTCTATAAATAATAATATGTTTATCTCATCAAAGGTTTATTCTCTTCTAAAAAGGATGGCAATTACATGGAATTCTTGAACCAATTTCTTCTTAGTGGTCCGGATCTACAGGATACTCTCATATCAGTGATATTGGCAGCCATTATGGGCTTACTCATCTCACAACTCTACAGACACACCCACCGCGGCCTCAGTTACGAACATACCTTCATGGCCGCACTAGTGTTATTGGCTCCCATCGTCTCGGTCGTTATGCTCTATATTCGCGGCGATCTGGTGCTCTCTCTTGGTCTGATCGGCTCGCTCTCTATCGTGCGCTTCCGAACTGCCATCAAAGACACCCGTGACATGGTCTTTCTGTTCTGGGTCATCGCTGTTGGCCTCGGCGCTGGCACCTACAACTGGGGCGTGGTGGTCGTCTCCTCATTCGTTATCATGCTGCTTGTAGCTGCTCTTTATTTTGTACGCTATGGACATTATCCCAATACTAATTTTGTGCTTGTACTCTCCGGAAAGACACCCTTCCATAGCGACATCCCCCGCGAAATTATCCAACATCATAGCGTGGATACGCGTCTGCGTTCATACGAGGTTCAAGACACACATTGGGAATTAGTATACGAGCTGCACCTTTCGGAACCCTCCAACCAAAGTGCCGATTCACTAATTACGGAATTGAAAGCCCTGCCAGGAGTAGCTGAGGTTTCCCTGCTGGCGCCCCAATTAGCCCTCCCGCTCTAATGATCCTATTGAAGAGGTATGGTGTCATTACTACCTGAATTACCAGATAGTGGCAATTGGCGATTTGAATACAAATACCGCTTGCATCCCAGCCAGTATCACCAGGTACGGGCTGCCATCCGCCCGTTTATGCGGTTGGATAAATTTACAAGCATTGCGCCGAAGAGACACTACCTGGTACGCAGCCTGTATTTTGATTCCGCTGATCTGCGGGCTTACCAGGAAAAGGTGAACGGTGACTGCGACCGCACCAAGCTGCGCATCCGCACTTACGCACGTAGCTTACAGGAAAACCCGGATATCCGCGTGGAGATGAAAGCCCGAAAAGGTATGTCTATGGAGAAACACAGCACCTTTATCTCCCCCGCTTATTACCAGAAGTTCATGCAGAGCAACCACTGGCCGGTGCTGGACGATCCGTTGCTGATTGAATTTGAACGCTACGTACACTTAAAGACTCTATTGCCGATTGTCCTGGTCGAATACCAGCGGGAAGGATTCAGCGCTCGTGCGCAGCAGGGGCTGAGAATCACCTTCGATCACCAGGTGCAGAGCTCGAAAGCCACAACGCTCTTCCCGCTTGCGCCGGTCTTCCGCGCGCACCAGCGCGGGATTATCATTTTTGAGATTAAATGTAACAAAAGCCAACCCCACTGGCTTCGCCAGCTGGTGCAAACACAGGGCTTACGCATTGCGGCCAACAGTAAATTCACCCAGGGTGTTGAGATCTCACGACCTGAAATAGTACAGCCCTCATGGAGCTATTAATGCAGCATATTCACACACCACCTGTGAAGGGATCATGAGGATAATCAGCCGAAAGAAAGCACGCTGGGCAGCCACCGCTTTCTGCACTGCCTGCTGGGCTTACGCGCTGGTCACGCACTTTACTAAATTTTTTATGGCACCACGTTTGGACAAAATAACCATGCTGGGTGTCGCCATGTTTCCCACCGGCCTGCTCTCCGTACTTATTTTCCATAGGCTGCTGCCCAAGATTACCAGCAATATCAACCCTAAGGTAGCCTTGAAAACAGCCGCACTCAGTGTGCTAGCTGCTGCCGCTCTCCTGCTGTTCATTTTCCATCCGCTGTACTTTCCTGAACACCACCTGCTAGAAATCATGCCACATCCGCCATCAGGTGGAGGGAATCTGACGATCATCACTATCCATCGTATTGAACTTCCAAGCGGAGATAAGCTTTCCATTCCTCCTTCAAAAATGGATCTGCAAGAAAATTGGCATGTAGATTCTGACAGCAATACCCTCACCTGGACAGGTGATATGGAGGCCAAGATCAGTTACGCGCGCCTGATGCAGGCTGGCATCGAGATCTTGTTCAAGGTCGGACCGCAGCAAGGTTATGCGCGTATTTTATGGGACGACCAAGAACACACTCTCAACCTGTACGCCCCGGTTGAGAGCAAAAAGAGCATCATGCTAATGCCCGCATTGGACTGGGCCCAAGCCGATCTTGCCCGTAAAGTACTGGTGGGCTTCGCCATGGCCGCTGAATTTCTGGGACTGAGTGCAATAATTTGCATCTTATCATTTCTCACTAAGGTATTTACCATACGAAATTTCAAAACTATCATCGTCTGTACAGCCGCTTTGCTGCTCCTGATACCGCTGGTATATGCCGCTGACCCGCCGGTCCAGTTTCAGGACTCCCATTTGGAAGCTGCAGTGCGCGAAATCCTAAACCAGCCCAACGGGGTCATCCGCCAGCATAAACTACTGACTATCGCCAAACTGGATGTCTCCAATCATGAGATTGTCAGCTTAAATGGCATCCAATATATACGCAACCTGGCTTCTCTTAATCTGCGCGATAATCGCATATCTGACATCACTTATATCAATCAGCTGAAGCGCCTGCGCGACCTCAACCTGCGTGGGAACACGATCAGTGATATCTCACCGCTAGCAGCGCTAACCAACCTGGAATCCCTCAACCTGAGGGATAATCCCATCACCAACCTCCTCCCGCTCAGCAATCTGACACGCCTTCGCGACCTCAATCTGCATGGCATCCCTCTGGGAGACAATATCATGCTTTTAGATAACTTTCCCGACCTCACCAGTTTGAATATCCGCGACTGCGCTGTTACGGATATCACATTTCTGTCCAAGCTGATGACTGATGGTATCCTCCAGGATGACCCGATCTCAGGTACACGCGCCCAAGTGGATATCCGCGATAACCCCATCCAGCGCCAACCATCAGACGGTTACGCATCCCTGCGCCCCTTCTGGGAGCACATCTACAATCGGACGCCCTTTATCCTGCCCGTATTCAATACACTGAAAACACCTATCTTCTCGCACAGCGGCGGTTTCTACACAGAGGATTTCTGGCTAGTGCTTTCGACACAGGACCCGCAGGCCGCCATCCATTACACATTGGACGGATCTGAACCCACCCGGGATTCTCCGCTCTACAAACAACCGCTGCGAGTCAGCAGCCGCGTTGGCCAGCCAAATGAGCTCTCTGCCATTAGCACCACTTCACCTCATTGGGAAGATCCAATTGGCGAAGTGTTCAAGGCTACAGTTGTGCGCGCAAAAGCTTTCCACCAGGACGGCGCGCACAGTACAACAGTAACGCACACCTACTTTGTGGATCAGAGTATGGCCAAGCGCTACAGCCTACCAATCTTGTCCATCAACGCTGACCCGGACTATTTTTTTGATTATGACCAGGGTATCTACATCATGGGCCGCGTGAATGACGAGCAGGGTGGCCAAGCAGGTAACTTGGCAGCGAATTATCTTCAACGTGGCGGACAGTGGGAACGGCCGATGCATATCGAGTTTTTTGACCCCTCTGGTCAGCGTTTCCTGGCCCAGGATGGTGGTGTGCGCATACACGGTACAACGACACGCACATATCCACAGAAATCCCTGCGGCTTTATGCTAATAACTGGTATAGCCAAATGGATTATTTCGATTACGAATTATTCTCCGGCCTGCATGATTCTGTTCGGAATGATCCAATTATGGAATTCAAAACCCTGCTGCTGCGTAATTCGGGCAATAACTGGGACGTCCCAATGTTTAGAGACAACTTGCTTCAAGCGCTGGTTAGCCACACCACCCTGGACATCCACGCTTACCGTCCGGTTATCGTTTTCCTCAACGGCGAGTATTGGGGTATATACAACCTGCGCGAGAACCTGGATGCATATTTCCTGGCAGCCCATTATCAAATTGACCCACAGCAAATCGTCATCCTGGAAAGAAATGTCCAACTCAACAGCGGCGAGCGAGGTGATGAAGCCCATTATCAGGCCTTGCTGGATTATATTCTCAACAACGATATCAACACTCCGGAGCATTACAGCTACGTAGCTACCCAAATGGACATCGATAATTTCATTGACTACCAGATCTCCGAGATTTATGCCACTAATAAGAACTGGCCGCATGATAATATTAAATTCTGGCGCTACAAAACTGACGAATACCAGCCAGATGCCCCTTACGGCCAGGACGGGCGCTGGCGATGGCTCTTATTTGATCTTGACAATGGTTTCGGATATGGTGGTGGGTCCAATTCTTTTCAAAATAACACATTACTAAAAGCAGAAGAAACCGTTTTATTCCGCTTGCTCATAGGGAATTCAGAATTCCGTAGGCAGTTCATCAACCGCTTCGCCGATCACCTGAATACTTCCTTCACACCGCAACGCGTCATCAGCATCATCGATGCGATGCAGGCCGCCATCAACCCGGAAATGCCGGAGCATATCCTCCGCTGGCACATCATGGGAAATTCGATGGATGTCTGGGAGAAAAATGTGGATGTGATGCGCAGCTTCGCCCGTCAGCGGCCTGTTTATGTGCGCCAGCATATCGTGGATCACTTCGAATTAACAGGCACCGCCATTATCACCCTGCTGACAGATAGCACCAAAGGCCACATCCGCATCAACTCTATTGATATCACCCCCGATACACCCGGCGTGATGAATGCGGATGAATGGAGCGGCACCTATTTCGAAGGTATCCCAATCAGCCTGTCCGCCATTCCCAAACCTGGATACCAGTTCGCAGGCTGGGAGGGCATTGATCAGTCTGACGCGGATGTATTTCTTATCCTGAACGAAAACCTGACACTGACAGCCAATTTCATCCCAGCTGAGAAGTAATCTAAAGCATATCCTTATTAAAACACGGCGCTAGCTATCGGCCTGGCTAAGTGAAGTTACTAACAAGGCCAGAAATTACTAATTTTATTTGCCCCTGTTCAACTCCCTTTCTATTATTGATATACAAACCCTTTTATTAATAAAAATATGGCGAGGGCTTGTAATGCTCCTGTGGAGAGTGAGAAGGTCTTTCTCTACCAATAACTGCCCCTATTAAATCAAAAGATGGCGAGGGCTTGTAATGCTCCTGTGGAGCGTTACAAGTGCCATCCTCCTAATTAAGTATTTAAAATCGAAGATGGCGAGGGAGGGATTTGAACCCACGACCAAGGGCTTATGAGTCCCCTGCTCTACCACTGAGCTACCTCGCCATGACAGCGCGTTTATTCTATTACAGCCAGAAACATCTGTCAATGTAAGCAGGGATTGCTCCCCAAAATTGGTTCATTTCACCTGCGTGGAGTCTTTGTAATTCTCAAGGAAATCTTTTATGATATCCTCTTTCTTGACAGAGTTCAGCATGAACGAGTTTTTAGGGTTGCGGATCTTACCTTCCACGCGCAGCTTGAGCTTGCCTTTTTTATTGGCTGTGTAAACGCTCTTGCTAGCCATCAATTTGCTGTTTTCTGTGCTGATGTTGACCTCATACACAAACTCTTTATGTTTGTTCACCTTGACCAAAACCGCCGCCCAGTCCTTTTTGGAATCCACTTCAATGTTGCGTTTATGTTTTTTAAACTCTTTTTTGAGCGCATCAAAAGCCGGGATCACTTCACCCTGCATGAAATGTCTAACTGCTTTCTTCATTTCATCTTTTTTCTGCTTCAGCCCTTTTTTGGTCGCTTTTTGTTTCTTAAAATACACATCCAGCTCATTTTTCCAATCATCCATCCTGCAGCTCCTTAAAATCCCTTTATTTATCTTATTGTACATTCCTGATTGTTTAATCAGCAGTTCTCCATGGGCTGCTTAATCCCAGTATTTACCGGGTGAGGATTTGAACGATACCAGGCCCAGCTTACGGATAGAGCTGTAATCTATTTTCCCAATGATGATGTGGTCCAGTACGCCTATATCCATCAACTGCCCCGCGTGCACCAATTCTTCCGTAAAGCGGATATCTTCCGCACTGGGTTTGGGGTCGCCGGAGGGGTGGTTGTGCACCAAGATAATAGCCGCTGCCCGCGCGCGGATGGGAATCTCCATGATCTCCGCCATGCGCGCCGAAGAATGGTTGATGGTGCCTTTATACAACTGCTGTTTGCGAATGAGCTGGTTGCGCGTGTTTAATGCCAGCACCCACAGTTCCTCCTGTGTCTTTCCCGCCAGCAGGTGATGCATATGCTCATTTACATCTTCAGGCTTAGAAAATCTCGGTTTGGACTTTTCAGATTCCTGCTGCATCCGGTATCCCAGCTCAATAGCGGCTTTTAGCTGCGCCGCTTTAGCAGGACCCAATCCTTTCACTTCGCACAGCTCATCAAAACTGGCAGCATGCAGCCCGCGCAGACCTTCAAATCGATCCAATAGTTCTTTACCCAGGTCAACCGCGCTCATTCCCACCACACCCACCCTGAGGAGAATGGCTAACAATTCGGGACTGCTCAGTGCGCTCTCTCCGCGTTGTGCCAACCGTTCACGCGGGCGTTCATTCTCCGGCAGATCTCGTATCCCTTTTCGCCGCTGTGATTTTTCCATGCTGGTTCCTCGCCTTTTGGTTAACTATACAATAAACTCAACCCGGGCAATGTCGCGCTAATGTTTACTATCCATGCTATACTTTTACCTTATTTTATTGAAAGAGATAATTGATTCATGAAATTTACGCGAGCAGCCATTTTATCCTTATCCATTCTCACCATCATGGCAACCGACACGGTCGCGCCGCTGGTTGGACAGATCAGTGCCTCATTTCCGGATGTAAGTCCCACCCTGATAAAGCAGACGATCACACTTCCATCACTGATGATGATCTTTTTCGGGCTCATCGCGGGTCAATTGGTCAGAGTGATCTCTAAAAAAGCAGTCCTTGCAATTGGGTTAAGTTTGTACACTGTCGGAGGCATCGCAGCAGGTTGGTCGCAGACCTTCGCCGGGCATCTTTTCCTGCGTTCAGTTCTCGGTGCAGGTACCGGGTTAATCATGCCTTTGGTTGCTTCCCTGATCGCGGATTTCTATAATGGCAAAGAACGTGCTGATATGATCGGTTACTCATCTGCCGTATCGTATATAGGAGGCATGATCACTCCCCCATTAGCTGCCAGGATTGGAGCGCAGGATTGGCGCAATGCCTTCCTGATTTACGCTATTGCTCCTCTGATTTTCCTATTCGCAATGCTATTCATTCCAAAACCACCACAAAGCATCAATTCAGAAGCAGACATAAAAAGAAAAGAACCTATTCCGCCCCTTGTTATCTGGCTATCCATTGCATCTTTCTTCATAGTGGTCATGTTCTTTATCATCATCACCGACATCCCATTCCTCATTCAAGCAAAGCAAACCCTCACTTCCTATGTGATAACTTTTGGCTTATCTGCTTCCACGTTTGGCTCCGCCATCAGTGGATTATCTTTTTCACATATATACATTAAATTGAAAAAATGGATCATACCAACCGGCCTGCTGGTCTGCGCGATGGGATTCATGCTTATCACAGTTGCTGAGAACAGCGCCATCGTATTGTTTGGTTTATTATGCACTGGTTTAGGGCTGGGTTTACTGATCGCACTCATCATGCTTCTGACCACCAATGCGGTTGGGACAAATGACAGCACTGCCGCCCTTGCAGTTGTCAACAGTGCTTTTTCGGTCGGAATCTTCGTGTCGCCTTTTTTTTATGCGATCGTGCCAAATCTATTTTCTACGCAGCCAGATATCTTATTTAATTTCCATTTAGCAAGCTTCTTTTTTTTGGGGGCGGGCATCATCGCTATTCCAACAGTTCATTTTCTCATGAAAGAAAAACCACTGGGAATTATGTCATGAAACATCCGCAGAATGATATTTAGCTGATGATATATTCCATTCTTCAACCTGAGGATAACTAAGGGAAATTACCTGATAGCGGTAATCATTTTCAGATCAGACGTAATTCTCTCGCAATTAATTTTTATGTTCAGGATTGAAACATCCAAATCGCAATTCAGCAACAATGTACTTAATGCTATAATTTTTCAGTTATCTTTTACAAAGAAAATTTCCACATGGAATGAAAAATAATACGGTTGGCCATCTAAACTATCTCAGCATCGGTCACGTCACCCGCGATATCCATGAAGGTAGGAGTTCACTCGGCGGGACGGCTGCATACTCCGCTGTTTGCGCGCGCGCGCTTGGCAGAACGCCCGCGATCCTAACGGCAGGCAAAAAGGATCATCAAATCCGGGAATTAGATGGTTTTCTTATTAAATGGAAGACCTCAGCACATTCCACCACATTTGAAAACAAAGAAACAGATCACGGACGTAAACAGATTCTGCATGCAATTGCAGACCCCTTATTGCCTGAAGATGTTCCATTAGATTGGAGGAGTTCCCCCATTGTCCACCTGGGTCCGGTCGCAGGCGAAGTCGACCCGGGAATCATTGATATTTTCCCCGATTCATTTATCGGCCTAACTCCGCAGGGTTGGATGCGCGCCAGGGATGAGAGCGATGTTGTTCATTACCATCCATGGGACCATTCGGACGAATTATTACAACGCGCGGATGCGGTAGTATTAAGTATTGAAGATGTCATGGGTGATGAGGATTTGATCCAATCATACGTCAGCAGGACAAATATCTTAGTTGTTACCGAAGGATATCACGGAGCCAGGATCTACTGGAAAGGAGATGTCCGCTATCTTTCTGCTCCAAAAGTACTTGTTGTTGACCAGACCGGCGCGGGTGATATTTTCGCGGCAGCATTCTTTGATCGGCTTGAAACAACCCATGACCCATGGGAATCAGCAAGGAGAGCTATTCAGATCGCTTCCCGCTCTGTAACTCGGGTTGGATTAGCAGGTGTGCCAACTACACAGGAAATTCGTTCTTTTCAAATTGAGGTAATTGAAGGAAAATAACTATATGGCAAAGATCTATACACTGGTGAACCAAAAAGGCGGAGTCGGTAAAACCACGTCTGCCATCAATATTGGCGCTTATTTGGGATATTTCGGACAAAAGGTACTTATCGTTGATCTTGACCCTCAGGCAAACGCCACTTCCAGCCTGGGAATCGATAAAATGACGGTTAAGAACAGTACATATGAGGTCGCGATCGGTTCATCACCGATCATACCCACTATCCTTCACAATCCGCGATTAAAGTTATCAATTCTTCCCTCATCCCCTTCTCTGGCTGGAGCAGAAGTTGAATTGCTAGAATTAACGAATCGTGAATTCCGCCTAAAAGAATCGCTCTCTCCCATCCTCGGACGCTACGATTACATTATTATCGACTGCCCCCCATCATTGAGCATTCTCACCATCAACGGCCTCATCGCCGCAGCCGATGGTGTACTGATCCCAGTCCAATGTGAATACCTGGCATTGGAGGGAATCGGGCAGCTCACGCAAACGCTCCAGCGTATCCAGAAATCTCTTTTTCCGGAATTAAGTGTAAGAGGGGTTATCATGACCATGTATGATGGGCGCACCAGGTTGGCTGCTGATGTAGTCAGTGAGATCAAGAAGTTTTTCCCCTCACAGGTATTCCAAACCATCATACCGCGCAGCATTAGGTTGGCTGAAGCGCCATCTTATGGGCTTCCAATCGCGATCTATGCCCCCAGCTCATCCGCCGCAAAGGCGTATATGAATCTTTCGCGAGAGATTTTAGCCCAGGATGGAGTGCGCATACCAGAAATTGATATCAAGGTAGATTAATATGGCACGCAGAGGATTAGGTAAAGGTTTAGACGCGCTCATCCCTGGAGATTTTTGGCCAAAACCATCAGGAGGTGCACAGCAGGTACCAATCATAGCTATAGCGCCAAATCCCTCCCAACCGCGCAGCGAGATAAACGATGAGGGGTTGGAAGAACTTGCGAAATCCATTATTGAACACGGCATCTTACAACCCTTGATCCTTTCCAAGAGCGCATCTGACAACCAATACACACTTATTGCCGGTGAACGTCGGCTGCGTGCAGCAGAAATAGCAGGGCTTGAATCCGTACCGGCTATCATTCGCGATGTAACTGAACAGGAACGCCTGGAAATTTCTCTCATCGAGAACATTCAGCGCGAAAACCTCACCCCTCTGGAAGCTGCTCTTGCCTACCAGCAGTTAAATGATGAATTCAACCTTTCGCATGAGGAAATTTCTGTAAGAGTAGGTAAAAGCAGGACAGCTATCACAAATACGCTCCGCTTATTAAAACTTCCAGATGATGTCCAGATTTCCCTGCATTCCAGGAAGATCAGCGAAGGTCATGCGCGCGCGCTCCTTGGACTTCCCTCTAAGAAATCTCAAATAGCTGTTTTACAGACAATTCTTAAAAATGATTTGAATGTACGTCAAACAGAAGATTTAATCCGCAAATTTTCCGGTCACAAACCCAAAGCTGATAAAAGGGGGAAAGCGGTATCTCCGGAAGTGAAATCTCTTGAAGACCAGTTGCGAACATTATTAGGCACAAAAGTAACTCTCAATCATGGAAAAAAAGGCGGTACAGTAGTGATCCATTATTATTCTGAAGAAGAATTGGACGCACTGATTGACCGCTTCAAGAAACTCTGATGCAAAAACGCATTCTCACCAATGCGCAGGTACATTCATTTACACAGTATGATCAACCTGCTGATACAGTCGTCATTGAGGAAGGGCATATCTCTGCCATCGGGAAAGCAATTGAGATCATCCCGCAATTCAGCGGTAGCGCAAAGATCGAGGATTTACGCCAATCAATCCTAATGCCTTCTTTTACAGATGCACACATTCATCTGCTTGCATACGGTCTTAGTTTACAGCGTTTAAATGTAGAGACGCCAACCAAGCAAGATTGCCTTGATCAAATTGCGGATCGAGTAAAACACACTATTCCTGGAAAATGGATCATCGGACATGGATGGAACCAAAATATCTGGGCAGATGGATATGGCTCTAAAAAGGACTTAGATATATTATCAACTCAACATCCTATCTACCTTACTCATAAATCCCTTCACAGCGGCTGGGCAAATTCTTTTACACTGGAGAAAGCAGGGATAAACCACCGTACACCAGACCCGGAGGGAGGAACGATCAGTCGTGACGTGTTAGGAGAACCAACCGGTATCTTTCTTGAAAGCGCCATGAGAATGGTCGAATCCGCTATTCCAGAACCAAACGTTACCGAACGGGAGACAGCTATTCTTGAAGCACAAACCGCACTGCACCGATACGGTATCACTGCTGTGCACGATTTTGACCCCTGGTCCGTGTATGAAACATTAAATGATCTTCGCGAAAAAGAGATGCTTGCCCTGCGGGTAACAAAGGGGATTCCTGAATCTTTCCTCAACACCGCTATTGGGAAGAAACTGAAAAGCGGGGATGGGAATGATTGGTTAAAAATTGGATGGTTGAAGTTATTTTCAGATGGCGCGTTGGGACCGCAAACTGCCGCAATGATATCCCCTTACGAAAATTCGCAATCGTTGGGAATGCTCTTTTTATCACGCGAGAATATCGCGGCATATGGAGAGAAAGCACTGCCCAACGGGATTGGTTTAGCTGTTCATGCAATTGGTGATCGGGCAAATCGAGAAGTCCTTTTAGCGATGTCAGACTTGGATAAAAGGGGGCTGCTAAAGATCCCTGCGCTCAGGTCAAGAATCGAACATGTGCAACTCATTCAGGAAGAAGATATCCAGATGTTTCCTGCTCTTGATGTTACCGCGAGCATGCAGCCGATTCACGCCATTTCAGATATGGATATGGCTGATATATACTGGGGAAAACGGTGTGTTGATTCCTACGCCTGGAGGTCAGTTCTTCAAAGCGGCGCGCAGATGATATTTGGCTCGGATGCTCCTGTTGAATCCCCCAACCCATTTTATGGATTGCATGCCGCTGTATCCCGCAAGCCCCTGGGGAGCGCATCCAAAAAAGAACTCAGTTGGAACCCGAAGCAGTGTTTAAACTTACAAGCAGCTTTAAAAGCATATATCTCCACTCCTCCAATTGTCGGGGGGTTTGAAACGATGATCGGGAGAATCAAATTAGGATATACAGCTGATTTTGTTCTTCTCCCGCAAGACTTCTTTGACTTACCACTAGATGACATTCAATTCGTCCTTCCTTTAGCCACAATGTCAAATGGAAAATGGGTGTATAAAAATGATAATATTGATTTAGACATCTTATGAGAACAAACTAGAAAAGGTATCTGATTATGGAAATTATTAATAATAATAACAAATCATTGAATATCGAATATCTCGCCAAGAACCTGACCATCGCTCGTGAATCATGTGGAAAAACGGTCAAAGAATGCAGTTTACTGCTTGGTATCCCAACTAGTCGCTTAAAAAATTTCGAGATGGGGAAATACGTTCCTTCACTCCCAGAAATTGAAGCCTTATCCTTTCTATATAGGATTCCCATCATCGCGTTCTTTCAGGAAGATTCTGTGAGAGATTACATCCATTTACCTGAAAATGTTCAAATCCAGAGATTAATCGAAATCCGTCAGCAAATTATCGGTACACGAATCCACCTCGCAAGAGAAGCTGCAGAAATTTCATTGAAGCAATTATCCAGGACCACCTCAATCCCCACCTCCCGCATTAAACGTTATGAAGAAGGTACCACACCGACTGCCTTGGATGATCTCCAAAAGATAGCAAATGTATTAAATCTTAATCTAAACATTTTTTTTGACTATGAAAGCCCTTTGGGAAATTGGCAGAACACTCAATTAAAGACTATGGCCTATAAGCACCTTCCTGAGGAAATTAAAGAATTTATAGTAGATTCAAACAATCTGCCTTATTTAAAAGTAGCTCAAAATTTATCTAAGATCGGTATTGATAAATTTAATAACCTTTCCGCTTCATTGTCCAATCTAACCAATACATTCCAAAATCCGGATCCGGATAAGCATTTTAACTGAAATACTTTATGAAGCAAAAAGGAATTATTCGCACAGCGGTAAAATCTGATACCTCTATAATTGATAAATTCCTTCAACAGCGGATCGCTATCCACCGCCATCTAGACTGGAGGCAGCCAACGGAATGGCTGGGAAGACCACCCTTCCTTCTCTACCTTTCATCTGATAATTCAATCGAGGCAATTCTAAATTGCGTGCCGGAGCCGCAAGACATATATTGGATTCGCCTTTTTGCTTATAAAAATCCATTTCACAAGGTTGCATATTGGAATGCACTCTTCAACGCGGGATTTAAACTTATCAACGAACAGTCCAGCAATCCTACCATCGCCTCTCTCGCTTATCAGAAATGGATGAGAGATTTACTTGAAATGGAAGGATGGGTAGAAAAACAGCGGGTGATCCAATTCAAATGGGACAATAGAAGAAAATTTGAGGTATTCAGGTCTATTAGCCGCTCTTCCTCTATCCGCAAGATGACTCGCGCTGATATTAGAGAAATTGTTTTTATCGAGCAAACCTGCTTCCATCCTTTATGGCAGCAATCACAGGAAGCTTTAGAACACGCGTATACTCAGTCTGCCTATTCCACAGTATTTGAAATAGATCAATCTGTTTGTGGATTTCAGATTAGTACTTATGATAAAGGAAAAGCGCATTTAGCGCGTTTAGCAGTCCTGCCAAATTTCCAAAAGCAGCATATTGGGGAACAACTGGTACTGAATATGCTAAAGCATGTTGACGATCGCGAAATAAAAGACATATCCGTAAACACACAGCAGGATAATTACAATTCTATTAGTTTATATAATAAACTCCATTTCAAGAAAACAGGCGACTCTTTTCCCATTTATATTTATGGTTAGTCATGACCACCCGCATAGCGGGTGGTTTTTTGTTTCGGACGTCCCGTCCTCAACTCGCTAAAGCATAAAAAAAGCTGGTATGCGCATACCAGCTTTGATAATCATTTATTTAGAAATTTTCAGGCGCCCTGGCGATTACCAGCCCATAATGGTCGTCCGCTCCCCTCACGGATTTGCACTTCAACACCTTTCGTTAAGTTTTCAACGTATGATACCTCAAATTCATCAGCGGTTTCATAAAAACCATTTAAATATATTGAATCACCAATTTCCGCAGAAAAGCCCGTATCTGTAGCAAACCACCAGGCCCTGTTTTCGATAACAATTTCATTACCTTTTTCACAAAGGATCATTAATTGATCTTCATTCACTTGGGTGACAATTCCCGTAAAAGAAACTATGTCTTTAAATTTATCATCAGAAGTAACACGGTTGCTCTCTGAGCCATTTCCTCCCCCTTGTCCCCCATTCGAACCATTTATACGACTATTCTCTTGTCCCTGATTCCCTTCCCCTGAATTTCCCTGGTTGGGCGATAGGTTCTTTTCTGACTGGTACACTCTCTCCTCTGTATCCGTCCGCGCAATAGTTCTGTAAACACCCCCATATATTAAACCGGCACTGATACTTAAAACAACCACTCCTAAAATAATTTTCTTAATCATTTTTACTCCTTAATTTTATTTATCCCAATCACACGTCTGGTAACCTTGGTAATCCACTTCCAATGGATATACAAATGAACGATTACAGAAATCAGCATTACTACACCAGACCATGTGTGGATAACATCCCATGTTGCTTTTGATAATAAAAAACCGCTAACTACTTCAAAACTTCTTCCACTTGGTAAGAACAGCAACACAACTCCTGATATAGCCACAACTAAAAAACTCAAAGCGGCAATTGCATCCATTAGGATATTGAATCGAGCATATTTATTCAATCGTTTGATTCCGCTAGATTTCCCCTGAAAAAATCGTTTTAACATTGCAAAGATCCACTTGTCATGCACTGCAATATGGATAACCAAAACAACGATCATCCCTATGCCAGACCATAAATGAATGGTATCCCACATTTCCCGATCGAATACAATGATGGTTCCGTAACTGGGATTACGACCACCCTGGAACCCAACCGGAAAATATAAAAAATATACGCTAGAAAAAAAGATGGCAATTCCTGTTACAAATAACAGTATAAAAAGCCACCATCGATTTAAAGTCGCAGTTGAAACTGAAGTTCTTTTTGCTTCCATCATATTTCTCCAATTTGTCTTAATCAATAGAGAATATAAACAAGATATATGAAGATAATATGAAGAAAAAGTGAGGGTTTAAAGAAGATTTCGCTCTTGCTACTTCACTCGCTTGTTGCGTTGTTCTAGATTGACCATTCTCAGGAAAGCTTCCACTACTACAGGGTCAAAATGGATCCCTTTTTCCCGCTTGATCTCTTCCAGCGCTTCTTCATCCGTCCATGCTTTCCGGTACGGCCTATCAGATCTCAATGCATCCCAGACATCAACGACCGCAAAGATCCTTGCACTAAGGGGAATTTCTTCACCACGCAATCCGCGTGGATAACCGCTGCCATCCCATTTTTCATGATGGCAGTATGGAATATCCATAGCTTTTTCTAAAAAAGGTATCGCTGACAACATATCATACGCGAATTTCGGGTGCTTCCGCATCACCACCCATTCCTCTTTAGTTAGTGGTCCTTTTTTCAGCAATATATTATCCGGAATACCCATTTTGCCGATATCGTGCAGTAGTGCTCCCCGCCGTATATGATTAATCTCATCTTCAGTGATGCCAAGCTTTCTGCACAATCGCAGGGTGAAGCCCGTCACACGCTGGCTGTGGCCTTCGGTTTCCCTGTCTTTCAATTCAAGCGTACGCGCCCATCCTTCTATTGTTGTTTCATACGCAACTGCCAGGTCAAGATTCGATTTTTCCAAATCCTGAAACAGTTGCGCATTATCCACAGCAATCGCAGTTTCTGAAGTGAGTGTATTTAAGAAATCCATCCAATCCTCGGAAGGATGCAGTTCAGAACGGTGGAAGATTTCCAGAACGCCTTTTACTTTCCCTTTTGTGATTAGTGGAACCCCAAAATATGCGACAAATTTTTCATCATTAATTAAAGGTGATTGATGCAGAGAAGTTGATTCATCATTCAGGTTGTTTATTTGAATTGCTTTCCCAGTCTCTGCAGCTCTTCCAGCCAGCCCCTGCCCCATATCCAATTTTGTATATCTCAGCGCATCCGTTTTGAATCCCTGTCCGACAACAAACATCAATTCTTGATTCTCTTCATCCAGCAGGAGCACATCTGCAGCGTCCACTTCCAATTCATCGATAACCTGTTCTAGCAGTAGATATAAAGGAATTTGAAGATCAATATTCGTTGTAATGGCAATATTGATGTTTTGCAGCGCAGAAAGCCTCTTAAGTTGAAGCTGCAGCCTTTTTTCAGCTTCACGCCTTTGAACAAGTTCCTTTTGCGCTGTTGAATAAAGCTGAGCATTATCAACCGCCACCGCTGTTTGCTGGGAAAGGGTTAATAAGATTTGATTATCTTGATTTGAGTAAGGTTGTTCCGATAGCTTTGGCCCGAGGATGATTACCCCCAGCAATTCACCTGCTGTTTTCAAAGGTATGAATAGTTCCGCTTCCAGATTATTAATTATTTCTTTCTCTTCCTTCCACATGGATCTGAAGATCGGCTGTATTTCCAGTTCCTGCCTAGTAATGGCATGATTATATATGTTAATTCGCTTGATGATTGGATGGTCAGCAGCAATCTTTGTGCGAGGGGGAAGTGTTATCCCAATTTGGGAATTTAATAAAAATTTTTTTTGATTTTCATTGCGTAAAAATATTGTGGCTTTTGTTATATGCATCGTGTCAGTGATCTCACGCAGGATCATGTCGGAAAGTTGATTGATATCAATAACCGAGGAAGCAGTTTGGCTGATACGCTGAAGCATCATTACTTCACTGTATCTCTCCCTGAAGAAAAAACGATCGACCCAATTTTGCAGCATATCACGGAAAGGTTTAATGATAATCGCCGCGATAATAGAAACAATTAGAGAGATTGTGAACAGCTCTGATTGGGTATTTGCATTAAGAATTAGTAAAGTTAAAGTAAGAACAAGGAAATAAGCCGCCCCAATGATCATAGTCGGGATGGTATAAAGAATACTCTTTCTTATCACCACCTGAATATCCAGCAGTTGATGCCTGAGAATGGAATAAGTAATGATCAACGCAGCTACCACGTTCGCCGCAATATCCACCGGATACTTTCCCAGACCCACAAAATTAGATGCTCCTCCAACAAGGATTACGATGATCGCCAAAATGAGAAGCATATTTCTGGTGATATGTGTTTCATCGCGTAATTCTCGTGTATTGCGGTAAAGTTGAAATAATCTAAAAATAATTAATACATATCCCGGTCCTACCACTAATGCGATCAAGGAGCTCAATTCATAATTTAATTCCCCATTAATTATAGAAGCATATGGTACTACCAGATCGGTAAATAAACTAACTGCTACAGCAAAAAATCCATAAGTATAAATTAAGTGCGACCAGGCTTTTATTGGATTATGAACCACTCCCTGTGTAAAATAGAACAGGGTGACCATCGCTGCGATACCGCTTGCAGTCATCAGCCGAAACCAAAAGGTTGTATTTCCAAAACCAACCATTACTATGAACGCGCTAATAGACCAGACTAACATCGAAAGAAGATAAAATCGGAATCTGCGCTTTGAATTATTTTGTGGCTTGCTAACAGCTACCGATACATATAACAACACATACAAAACTGTTGCAATACCAGGGATGATCGTGTTCAAGTCAAAGGTCATAAGCCAAAAACTTTATCCTATTTTCATTAATTTTTCCAACTGCTGGTCTTTAGGCTGCATATGCGGTGGTTTAATATGTGCAATATCCGCGCCAGCATCCCGCTGGCTCTGAATATAATTTTTAAATGCGCCAGATGGCAGCTTTGTGATCGTTAAATAATCGTCACCCATAATCTTTTCCAATTCCCCAAATTCTGGATTCACTCTAATTAAGGCTTTTTTGATCTTTTTCTTTAATGTGGTGAGGTATGATTTTTCTGCTTCATCTAATTCAAGATACAGGTTAAGGATTGTTTTTCCATCTATAGCTTCCTTTCTGATGGCCCAATCCACATATTGAACGCCTGATCCCTCCAAAGCATGCCAGACAGTTTTTTCAGTAAACCTAACCATATTCCTTAAATCCAGGTAATCATCACATCGGGAGAAGAACCTAAATTGGGGCAGTTTACATCCAATTTCCGCATCTTCCGTTGCGATCACCTCAAAAAAATCACCGATCCTATAGCGCAATAACACACCTCCGTGAAAATTTGTCATCACAATTTCATACACACCAGGAGATAATTCATCCATCAAAAGAGTTTTTGGCGTATAGGAGGGATCCTCTTTTGCTTTTTGATGTTCATCAAGAGGAATAAATTCATAGAAATTGATATCTGGCAGGAAAGTCATCCCCTGGTAATTCCATGCCTGCATACAAAGGAGCCCCCCCTCTGTGGTTCCAACAATTTCCAATGGCATTTTCCCCCAATAGTGCTCGACCTTATCTTTATAGATATCCGTATCCATCCCGCCAGCCCCTATTCCCTTAAGACTCCAAAGATCCTTCGGTAGAACATTTCTCTTCTGCAATTTTGCTTTCACGGAAGCCTTGATATACCTACCAAGGATACTTGGCTTAAGCATTTTTAAGGAGAATTTACCTCCACTCTTTCCGCTTTCAATAAGTTCCCCCATTTTCACTAAAATGCTTGCTAAACCAGTAAAATAATCAATTCCTGTTTCCATGCCAGTGCTGAAACCAGCTGATAACCGCTCGCCAAATTCCATTTTCTCTCCTTCAGCAAGCGATGGAATGAACTTCACGTCAATCAAATCTTCAATGGCTAAACACATATAACTGGAAATATATGGCAAAGGTGCCATTGCGAGGAGAAAAATATCATCTGTTTCAACTCGAACATCTCCTTTTTCTGAGCAGGAAGCAAGAATCATCCCTGTTAAAAAAGTTTCACCGATTTTTTCATACATGCCGTCTGTTAATGGGACCCATTTACAGGTATATCTCCCTGATTTTCCAGATGTACGCGCCCACCGATAGTTTGCTTTCGGTAGATCATCTTCTTTTTTATCCGCCAGAAAATCAACATAATCTGCATAGGTAGTTAATGGTACTTTCTTCCGAAATTCTTCAACTGTCTTTGGGAAGCGTCTCCCAAAAAAATGTTTTCCCAGATTGCAATCCTTCAATATTGCAAACTGTTCAATGAGCAACCGTTCCTGAATTTGCATGTATTCTTCTATTGAAAGATCCAAATACCCACAATATTTCGCCCAAATTTTTTCTTTCTCACCCTTCTTGATCATTTCAGATGTGTATGTCACTTTGTACCTCCGTTGTTTTTTTTGCTTCAATTATGAGCGGGTTGGGAATCCAAAACCGTTTCGTTTTTAACTCTCGTGTTTTTATAGAAACAAACTCATGGTCTGCGATTAACGCACTCCATTCGTCTATTGTTAAAATATTGACAACCGCTTCTGATTCTGCCTTCGCGCGCGACAAATTTTCCGCGAAAATGAAATAAATAAAGGCGATTGCTTTTATCAAAGTTCGAATTATTCCAACCTTCCACCGTTTAGATCCCCCCACATCCGCGATATGGAACTTGGCACCTGGTTTAAGCAATGAGTATATATTTTTAAGCAGAAGGTCAACATTCATATGGTGGGTTGCAAGGCAGCAGATAGCAATATCGAATGTATGTTCCTGGAACGGCATCGCATGCGCGGATGCACAAACCAATTGGATAGATGAACCCTTGCAATTATTTTTGATCTGTTCTTTGGCATGGGAAAGCATTTCGAAAGTGATATCTAAGCCAATCACATGATGATAGGGAATTTTCTGAGCTGTGAGATATTGTGGAATAAAAGCTATGCCAGTTGCTATATCCAGGATGATCTGATGGCCACTAAAATCAATTTCATTGACAAGCTCCTGAATAAAATCCATATAATTAACCCCCCAAAAACGGTTCAATTCGCTATTCATCAAACTTTCATAGCGTGAAGCCATTTCTGCAAATGTCTCGATGATATGATCATGTTCGTTCATTGTAAGAGCACCTTAAACACAAATTTAATGTCCGCCCTCCGAACTTTGTAATTATATCTGATTTTTCCCTTTAACTTGAGGTATTTACATCCTTTGTTACATCCTTTTCAACTAGTAAACGGAGGATATAAAACAAAGAAGATAAGCGATTCATATAAGCAAGAATAGTTTTATTAATTTTTGGATTCTCACGGCAGAAGCCAACGGCTTGCCTTTCCATTCTCCTTGAGACTGCACGGCAGATGTCCAAAGCTGCACCTATTGTAGTTTTTCCGGGAAAAGTAAAATTCTTTGGATTATCTAATTCACGGCCATAGAAAGCGATTTTATCTTCCAACCATTTGATAGATTTCCCGATATCAAAATCGTTAACCGCTGACTCAGATGCACCTGCAATTATTCCCATTACCTTAGAAAGGGTGATCTGAATCATTCTAAGGTCTTTTTTTAATTCAGCTTGCTCAATAAAACTTATCGCCAATCCGATATAAGCGTTAATCTCGTCAATAGTTCCAATCAAATCAATGGTCGGATCATCTTTTGTTACTTTACTGCCATCAAAGAGATTTGTATTACCAGAATCTCCTTTACCTGTAAAAAACCACATCCCTTAAACCATCCTTATTCAGTTGGTTCTGCTCCAGATTGGGCAATCAGGAACCAATCAGTAATATTCCAGAAATGATCACTATAATCATACATGGATCCAACTCTTACACCTTGAATGCTCTGGTCTACAGCAAAGGAGTAGATTGGATAAAAGAGAGGCAGTGCGGGTAATTCATCTGAAAAGATGACTTGGAAGTTTCTGTATAACTTTGCCCGTACTTCCAGATCTTGAGACACACGTGCTTCCTCAAGATACTGGCTTACAACCTTATTATCCCACTGCGAATAATTTTGGCCGCCTGTTTGCTGGGCTTGATCCCAAAACGGATAGGGGTCCGGATCAGGCGAACGAAAATAATTGATGTCGATCAAAGCTGCTTCATAGCTTAATGGCTGTAAATGGTCAAGGACCAAAACATCATAAGGTACTGAAATCAATTCAACACTAACGCCGAGCTTTTCCCAATCAGACTGGATCGATTTAGCAATTTGGGTATGGTAGGAATCGTTTGGGTGCACGAGAGAGAAGGCCAAGGAAATGCCATCTTTGGATCGTATAGAACCACCCTCTTGCTCAACAGCATATCCAGATTGCTTTAATAAGTTAATTGCTTCCTGAACATTCTGATCAACTCGCTGGTTCTCGCTGTAATACGCCCAGGAGTTTTCCAAGAGAGGTACATCTGCTATAACTCCCTGCCCATTGAGAACACGGTCTATCATCCCTTTCCGATCAAGGCCAGTTAGCAATGCCTTTCGTACTTCTTTTTCCTGAAGAAACCTGACGTCATTATTATTCAAGTTCAAAATGATCATCGAAATTTCTGGTTTGATCGCACTGTAAAGAGATAAATCAACGTTCGTTAGCGCCGGTTCAAGAATATCAGCCGAGATCTCACTGAGTCCCTGGACATTGCCCTCAACATAAGCAGTTAATGCCTTTTCGTGATCTTCATAATAACGGAAGACAATTTCATTTATAAAAGGAGGAGTCAGGTAATAATCCATATTTGCATAAAGGATCACACTGTTAATAACGCCATCCTTACTAGTCAATCCCTTGAATTTGTAAGGGCCGCTTCCAACTGGTTCCAGATTAAATTCAGAGTTGATCATCTCAGTATAAGTCATCCCCGATAAGATGTGTTTTGGTAGGACTCCAAAGTTTAGATAATCGAGAAACGGAGCAAAAGGTTCCTGTAATCGGAATTGAAGCTGTTTATCACTCAGCACGATTATCTCCACCTTACGCCAAAATTCTTTAATATCTTCTGGCAGGACAGAATCAGGATCGCGCATCAGGTCAATCGTAAATACAACATCATCAGAAACAACCGGAGTTCCATCATGCCAATAAGCATTCTCTCGAATAGAAAAATTATAGGAAAGCCCATCGTAAGATACACCCCAAGACTCTGCCAGATCCGCCTTTGGTAATCCTTGTGTATCGTATTTAAGAAGGCTAGAGAAGATCAAGCGGTCGACATCACAATCTGGTGAATTGTAATAATCAAGGACAGGATTTAATCGCTGCAATTTACCAATTAGCGCCTCAGTATATGATCCCCCTCGGGTTGGTACTGGTGATACTAAACGGAATCCTGTTTGTTCGCTTAGTAATAGCAACCCAACTACCAAACCGGTTAGAAGAAAGATGATGATCTGCCAACGGAATTGTTTCATATATGGAATGATTTTACATTAAAAAGGGCTTACATCTTTTGAGGGAAGAAGCCCTGTTCTAATAAATCAAAAAAATAGCTATCTGCTTACAGCAATAGTTACAACCACCAGAACCGCAAATACGATCGCGAGAATTACTGTAATCCAAAATAAAGTTTTTTCAATCCCGCGGCGGGCGCTGAAAACGCTTCCCGCGTCCTGCCCGGTTAATCCACCGAGGCCAACACCCTTATTTTGCAATACAATACTAACAATCAGCGCTAAGGACGTTATAATCAATGCAATTTGAAAATATGTAACCAATACCAACCTCCAATAATAAGCATAAAGGATTATACCTTTTAGATATCAAATCAGTCAACATCATGAATGAAATAATTGCGAATATTCATATACATACCACTTATTCTGATGGCAGTAAGCTTCATGCTGAAATAGCTGAAGATGCAATTAAATCAGGGATTGATGTTCTATTCTTTACTGACCACAATATTTACATTAAGGGAATAGGCAGGTATTTCTCCAATTCGGATGGCAGGGTGTTAATGGTTATGGGCGAAGAAATACATGACCGGAATGCTTCCCCTCAAAAAAACCACCTTCTTGCTCTTGGAGTTAGTGAAAGTCTTTCCAAATACGCAGATAATCGACAAACTTTAATAAATAAGATTCATTCCTCGGGTGGGCTTTCTTTCATTGCGCATCCCTGTGACCCAGCATTGCCAGCCTTTCATGAAACAGATATCTCTTGGGAAGATTGGTCAGTAAAAGGGTTTACAGGGATTGAATTATGGAACGGGTTCAGTGAATTGAAAGTTCGCGTGAAAAAAAAGAGTGCTGCATATTTTTATGCTTTTTTTCCCAATTTTCTTCCTCTGTCACCCCCAAAGAGAACATTAAAGAAATGGGATGATCTGCTAAATAAAGGAACTAAGATAGTCGCCATTGGTGGTTCAGACGCTCACGCAATCCATTTCTCAGCAGGCCCATTAAAGCAGGTGGTTTTTCCATACCGGTACCACTTTAAAACAATTAATAACCATATACTTCTAAAAGATCAATTAACCGGAGATTATCTAAAAGATAAAGAATCTATTCTGGTCGCGCTCCGAAAAGGCAATTCTTTTATCGCTAACGATCTGATTAGATCCTCGAAAGGATTTAGATTCTTTATAAGCATCAAAAACCACCAAATCCCGATGGGAGAATATCATCATTTTGAAAAAAAATTAAAATTACATGTAACCCTTCCACATTCTGCAGATTGCATCATTTTAAAGAATGGAAGCCAATACCATCTCAGTTCTGGAAAGAACGATTTAGAAATCAGTGTGTCTTCACCAGGGATTTACCGCGTTGAATGCTATAAAAAGTATTTAGGACGTAAGCGGGGCTGGATATTCAGCAACCCAATCTACATCGAATGATCTGGTCATCCCTTAATCACCGCGATTGGTTTCATTCGGGCAACTTTACTGGCCAAATTCGCCCCCACAATACACCGGATGACATGATCCACATCTTTATAAACTTGTGGAGCTTCTTCTGATAATCCCGCCATTGATCCCGCTTTGATATAAATACCGTCCCTAAGTAGACGTTCACGTACCTTCTCTCCACGATAACGTTTTCGCGCTTGTGACCGGCTCATCACTCTGCCAGCTCCATGGCTGCATGAACTGAATGATTTTTGCTCCGCTTGCTGAGTTCCAAGCATTACCCATGAATAAGTGCCCATGCTTCCCGGGATCAAAACCGGTTGTCCGATTTCCTTATATTTATTTGGCAAATCTTTATGCCCCGGTCCATAAGCTCTGGTAGCGCCTTTACGGTGTACACAAACCTTCTGTTCTTTACCATTGATTTTATGATTCTCGATTTTTCCGATATTGTGTGCAAGATCATAGACAGTGTATAAATTTGAACTTTCAGGAATTCTTGATAGAATTTCTTCGAATGCTTTTCTAGCATAAAATGCCAGCAACTGCCTATTAGCAAACGCAAAATTCGCCGCACAACGCATAGCTGACAGATAATTCCTTCCCTCTTGCGAATCCAGCGGCGCACATACAAGTTCACGATCTGGAAGATTAAAGTGATATTTTTTCACTACATGTTGAAAATCTTTTACATAATCCGAGCAAACCTGATGGCCTAATCCTCTTGAACCAGTGTGGATCTGTAATGTAAGACATCCTTCACATAATCCAAGAATTGCTGCTGCTTTCTTATTTTTGATTGTATCCACAATGTCAATCTCGATAAAATGATTACCAGATCCTAATGAACCCAATTGAGGCATACCCCGCTGGATCGCCCTTAGGCTGATCATAGATGAGTCAGCGCCCTCTATGCAGCCTCTATCCTCAATAAACGCAATATCCGTATTCGTAGCAAATCCATTCCTAAGAGTCCAATGAGCACCATCAGTGCAAACCTTTTCGATTTCTTTTTTCGTCAGCTTCATTCTGCCGCCTTTTCCCACCCCGCTTGGGCACAATGAATTTATTCTATTTATAAGATCCTCAATGAATGGCTCTGCTTGTGTATATTTAACTTGAGACGCCATCAAGCGCACCCCGCAATTAATATCGTATCCAATCGCACCCGGTGAAATAACACCATTATTAAGGGCAGTAGCAGCAACCCCCCCTATTGGGAATCCATACCCCTGATGAACATCCGGCATCACGCATACATTTTTTACGACACCTGGAAGATGTGAAGCATTAATCGCTTGCTGTAGAGAGGCATCTTTCATGCTTTCATGGAGTATCCTTTCATCCGCAAAAATAATAACCGGCACATTCATGCCAGACTGAAAATTCTTCGCAATCTCCCACTCATATTTGCTTATCTGACGAAAATCGTTAATTTTCATATCATAAACAATTTATTTAAATATCAAACACTAAGCGCGTTTGAAATCGGTCATTTACATGCACGATGTTTAGTTGATTAAAAGTAACT
>CAYLHI010000003.1:0-131280 GCA_964383575.1 uncultured Pelolinea sp. | reverse complement strand
ACAAACCTGATGAAGTCATTAATAATCTTGTTGCACTAAAAGTTTGAAACCACATATTTAATTATTTAGATATATAAAATTATTTTTACTTATGACTTCTTATATTTCCGCCCTGAATATCCTTCTCATAATTGGGTTTCTTATCTATTCATTAACCTACTTCAGGATCATTCTGCAGTCCAGCGCAATCGCACCCTGACCTTCAGGGAATACACGCAGCGGGTTTATCTCTATCTCGCTGATCCGGGGAATTTCAATCGCTAACTGGCTTATTTTCATAATCGCATCTTCAATCGCGCTGATATCATAGGTCAACCCACCCCGCCAGCCATTTAATAATTGATATGCCTTCGTACTTTGAATCATTTCAGTCACATCTTCCAATGCCAGCGGCGTAATACGGAAAGCTACATCTTTAAACAACTCAACAAACACTCCGCCCATCCCAAACATAATCAACGGTCCAAAGCCGGGGTCACGTTTCATGCCGATGATAACCTCTTTCCCTTCGGAAGCCATTTTTTCAACCAGCATCCCATCAATCACAGCATCCGGATTCACCCGCTTCATATTATCCATGATTCGCTGAAATGCTTCTTTCAATGCCGCACTATTTTCTATATTGATGGCGACTGCCTGCGCGTCAGATTTATGCAATATATCTTTCGAAGCCCCCTTTAATACTACGGGGTAACCAAACGCATCGGCGGCAATTAGTGCGCCTTCAACAGTCCGGGCAAATCGTCCGGCAACGAGAGGAATACCATACGCCGCCAGTACATCCCGCGTGAGATGTTCTCCCCATAATTTAAGGTCGGGATATTCCTTAAAAATCGAGCGAACATTTTCATTATTAGAACTGTCTGGTTTTGGAGTAGTTCCTGGACTGCGGAGTAGATTCTTGCCATGCTGCCGCAGCGCGCTGAACATCACACCTACCTGCGTGGGATAATCTATCATTGGGATCTTATTCGCATGCAGCGTATCCCGCGCTTCTTGTATGCTCGCGTATCCCATCATACACATAATGATCGGTTTACTGGTTTGTCTGGATGTATCTACAACTGCCTGCGCTATCTTTTGCGGGTCCACCAGTGACTGAGGGACAAGTACCGCCAGCGCCATATCCACACCCTCATCCTGCAGTGCCCGGGTGAGGGCATGAGCATACGCTTCTTCCGCTGCTCCACCCAGCATATCCACAGGATTAGCCACCTGAGCTGACGGATTTAATTTTTCCCTCAGCGCTATCTGGGTAGCTTTCGATAATTCAGCAAGGCAGATATCGTGTTCAGAAAAACTATCTGAAGCCAAAGCGGCTGGCCCGCCGGAATTGGTCACAATGACAGCCCTGTTTCCACCGGGCGGCTTCAGCCAATCTAGAGCCATGGAGCAGTTTAATAAATCCGTCGTTGTACGTACTTCAATCATCCCACTTTGCTTGAATGCAGCTGTATAGGCCGTGTGCGAACCTGCCAGCGAACCTGTGTGAGACGAGACCGCTTTCGCGCCTTCCGCGCTTCTGCCCGCTTTTAGCACAACAATTGCCTTTACCCGCGTAACATTACGCGCGACTTTTACAAATCGCTGACCATCTTTAACTCCTTCAATATACGCTGCAATAACGGAGGTGTCTTTATCATCAGCCAGGTACTCGATCATATCCGTCTCGGATACATCTGCCTCATTTCCCAGACTCAAGAAATGCGAAAATCCAATTCCCTGATGCGCTACATGGTCCACCACGCCGCCGCAAACAGCACCGGATTGGGAAATGAAACCAATCCCACCCGCTGCGGGAATCCCGCGGATAAAAGTAGTGTTCAAGCCAGTGATCAGATTCATCGTACCCACGCAGTTCGGTCCGATCATACGCATGTGGTATTTTTTTACGAGGTTGACAAGCTCTTTTTCCAATGCTGCGCCATCCGCGCCAATTTCTTTGAACCCCCCGGAAATAACTGTAACCGCTTTTACTCCTTTTTCGCCGCAATCCGCGATCACTTTTGCAATGAATTTCACGGGGAGAATGATGACAGCAAGATCAACTGGATCATTTACATCTAAAATACTCTGATAACATTCCAAGCCAAGAATCTCTTTTTCTTTTGGGTTGGTGGGATACACTTTTCCATCATATCCATAGGCCAACAAATTTTTTACAATCCCATTACTTAATTTACTTGGATTTTTCGAAGCACCGATGATAGCGACACTTGCCGGTTCAAAAAACGGGGTCAATGATTCGCGCATTAGTATCCTTTTAATATTTTTTACAATTAATCAATTCTCTTTATCCAATAGATATGTGTTTACCATCTGAAGAGGATTTAGGCAGCCGAGGGAGAAGCCAATCAAGAAAAGCACCCACACTTCGGGTTTGCATAAGGACTTTACCCGGACCAGTTAGATCAACGACCAATCCTTCACCGCCGAAAATAGTTGATTTTAATCCGCCAATCGCACGTATTTTGAAACCAATATCTTCAGAGAACGCGACTAAATGGCCGGTATCCACGGTATAAGACTCCCCCTCAATTAGATCTAGCTCATGAATCGCGCCGTAACTTGACAAGATGAGTGTACCTGTGCCCGCACAACGCAGCATGATCAATCCCTCACCACCAAAAAAAGTTTTCGCCCCACCCCACTTCGTATCTGTTGTTACTCCTTCGCTGGAAGCAAGAAATGATCCGGATTGGACCAGGTACGTTTCCCCTGTCATGTCAAAGGTAAATACATCACCCGGCAGCGTCGGGGCCAGCATTATTTCTCCACCTCCACCTGATGCCCGAAATGTATTTATGAAAAATGATTCTCCACCCAGGACAGACCGTGTGAGCGATTTCAATAAACCGCCTTTCATTTTGGTTTCCACTTGGATATTGGGTGACATGGCAACCATCGATCCCGATTCTACTGATATATTTTCATTGGGATCAAGAGCTACTTTTGCCATGGAATAAGACGGGCGGTATAAGATTTCTGTTTTCATTTTTTCCTCCAAATTTTTTTTTGTTGTCCCACTAAAATTATATAGGATTTTGTCCTACCCAAAATGCTTTCTTTATGCTAAACTACTTCCTGGTAAGTTAACCGAAATTGGTTACCTTTCCGCCTTTGAAATCACATCCTCGTGTTTTTCAAGGGCATACCCAAGGAAAGGAGGAATCCTTCATGCATCATTATGAATTAGTAGTTATAATCCACCCTGATCTGGATGACGAAGCAATCGAACAGGCATTAGATAAGATCAGGACTTGGATAACAAATAATGGCGGCAGTATTGACAAGATCGACAAATGGGGCAAACGCCGTATGTCATACGCGATTCAAAAGCAGAACGAAGGTATATATTACCTTCTTGATATCTCCATGCCCCCTACATCAATCGCGGAATTAGAGAAGAATTTAGTGATTCTCGAACCCGTTATGCGGCACATGATTGTCGCAAAATAATAATCATTGATCGGCTAATCAGCCGTTCATTTAATATTAAGGAGTTAAAATGGCAAATGAAACAAATACAAATGCCAGCGGAAGAAATTCCGAAAAGAGACCAAGACGGCGGTTTAATACACGCTATGTGCGTAAACCAAGGTACTGCCAATTTTGTTCAGATAAAACGCTGGTAATAGATTACAAGAATACAACATTATTAAGAAAACTTACTACTGAAGAAGGCAAAATCAGGCCACGGCGTCAAACTGGTACATGTGCAAAGCACCAGCGAGCCGTAGCCCGTGAAATCAAACGTGCGCGGCATATAGCCCTGCTGCCATTCACCGGCGGCACCTGGGAAGAAAAGATTCGTTAATAGCTAATGGAGTAAAAAAATGTCTCCAAGAAAAAAGGAAGAAACAAAAAGCAACCCGCGTATTCACTCAGCAAAAGAAAAGAAGAAAAATAAGCTGATCTTGATCGGTTTTATCATCACCGCAACGGTGATCCTTGGTATGATCGGATATGCTGTTCTGTATGAGACTGTTCTGAAAAACAATATCCCGGTCGCAAAAATAGCCGGTCAGAAAGTTGATAACGAATATTTTATTGAGCGGGTCCGATTAGAACGCAATTCATATATACAACAGTACCAGATGCTCTCTGCGCAATACCAGCTTTTTGCTGAAGATCCCAACTCAGCAGAATATTTGCAGCAGCAGCTTCAACAAATCGTATCTTTACTCGACAATGTCGAATCGTTCGGCGATTCGGTACTCAATAATATTATTAATGATGAAATTATCGCGATGCAGGGTAAAGAAATGGGGATTGATGTAAGCGAGAGTGAAATTGATACACTTGTGCAAAATTTATTTAACTTCTTCCCCAATGGAACACCAACCCCTGAACCACAACCCGCTGTGTATGCTATGCCCACTATATCCAAAACGCAGAAGGCTATCCTTGGTGTCACCCCGACGCCAGGTGTTGAGGAAACCGAATCAGAGGAAGTTGAAATTGAGGAAGAGGAAAGCGATGTTGGTGAAGAAACGATCATTGAACCGACATTGGAACCTACTTCAACAACTGCTGCACCGACTGAAACGCCCGTTCCAACCGCAACTCCCTATACCGAGGAGATGTTCCATACAGTATATGATCAATATATGAGCGATTTGGAAGGAATCAATATCAGTGAAACATATTTCCGTAAATACATCTATTACTATTTAATGAATCAAAAAGTGCGTGACGCTGTGATTGCAGACGTTCCATTGGAACAGGAGCAGATCTGGGCACGCCATATTCTCGTACCAACAGAAGAGGAAGCGAATATTGTTATTTCGCGCCTTGAGGAGGAATCCTGGAATGATGTTGCTGCGGATGTTTCACTTGATACAAGCAACAAGGACAACGGGGGTGATCTCGGGTGGTTCACCCGCGGTTCAATGGTCAGCGAGTTTGAAGAAGCAGCTTTTGGGTTAGAAGTCGGGCAAATCAGCGATCCTATCGAAACACAGTTTGGGTGGCATATTATTCAGCTTATAGATCGGGATATTCGCCCGCTCAGCGAGGCAGATTATCAGTATAAACAGAACATTTTCTTTGATGAATGGTTCGCAAAGATTAAAGAAGATACAGATATAAAGATAAATGATGTGTGGAAAGAGATCGTACCAGAAGATCCTACCATTCAACAAGAAACATCAGTAAATTAAAAACATAGAGGTTATCCCAAAAGGACAGCCTCTTTTTTATTCGACCATTTCATCCGTTAATTCATCCAGCTTCAAACTGATTACTTGACTGACAGAATCCTTCCCCATTGTTACGCCATAAAGAACATCTGCAAGTTGAACTGTATTTCTGTTGTGGGTGATTACAACAAATTGCGTGGTATCGCTTAAATCCTTTAACAGTTCACCAACCCGCATTACATTCGATTCATCCAACATTGCATCAATCTCATCCAGAATGCAGAATGGAGTAGGAGAAATTTTCAGAAGAGAAAATATCAATGCAATAGCAGTCAAGCTTCTTTCTCCTCCTGATAACAGCGCTAATTCCTGTTTTCGTCTGCCGGGCAGAGTAGCTTCAATATCAATTCCAGAATCCAGGATATTTTCCTCATCTTCGATAATCAACTTTGCTTTTCCTCCGTTGAATAATTGCATGAAAATATTTTTAAATTCTATTTCCACCTTGTGAAAAGTTTTCAGGAATTCCTTTTTCATCAATCCATCAAGTTCATCCACGATGGTTCGAAGATCTTTCTCCGCTTTTTCTAGATCCTGTAATTGCTCTGAAAGGAATTGATAACGGTTACTTACTTCTTCATATTCTTCTTGTGCATTTGGGTTTATTGGACCTAAACGGCGCAGCAATGATCGCTGCTGGCTTATTTGGTCAGCGAGATTATCAGGCAGATTTTCTAATTTTGGCAAACTCGCTACTATTCCACTAAAAGGCAGCAGTTTCGGCCCATACACGGAATTCTCTTCATCTTCCATAAGTATTCCGAAATCCACACTAATTTTTTTCTGGTAACCATCAATTTTGTCGCGCAGTTTCTCTACTTTCATTTGCGCTTGAAGTTTATGGCGTTCAGCTACTGCGAATTTTCTTCGAGAATCATCAACTTCCTCCAAGAACTTGCTCTGATTTGTGATCTCATTTTCAACGGTTTTTTCAAGGGCATTTGTATCCACCGCCATAGTATTAATTTTCTCAGCGGTTTCCCCGTTGGAATCCTTGATCTCTTTTATTTCTTTAACACTTTCCCCGAATTGGTTTTCTAATTCAATTCTCCCAACTTTATTTTGATCAATTGCTTTTTGATTGGCAGCAAGAAATTTCTCTTTTTCCTGTATACGTCTACTACTATTTTCTTTAATTTGTTCTGCAACAGCATATTTTGACATAAGAGATGTGACTGTGGATCGTAATTCTTCTACCGGAAGTGCTTTTAAATCATTATAAAGATTTTCAGTTCCTTCCTTTTGCGCTCCAATTATTTCTCCTAAATCAACAGTCTTTTTCTTTAATTCAGAAACATTTATTTTCTCATCTTTAATAAGAATTAATAATTTCTCTAAACGTTCATTCTCGTTTTCCAATTGTTTTTGCCGTTGGTCCTGCTCAATTTCCAATTTATATACTTCAAGAGCTAATTGGTTGATTTTCTTTTCAGCAGTATTCCTTTTATCAATAAATTCTTCGAGCCTTCGTTGGATTTCTTTCTTCTTAACTTCGCCTTCCTCCAAAGATTTAGAGATTTGTTTAATAACATTCTTTGAGTTATCTATCTCAGCAGTAAGCGTCTGTTTCTCTCTTTTTCGTGAAAATGATCTAACTCTTGATTCTTTTCCTGCTGTTATTGTTTGGTCCGATGCATACACCTCACCATCTTTAGTAACAACACGATATCCGAAAGGTAATCTAAGTGCTAAATCTGCAGCAACTTTACGATCATTTACGATCAAAGAACTTGACAGGAGATTATTGACAAACGGTTCTAGTCTTTCATTAACAGATACCAATTCCGACGCAACCGTATAGTTCCCCTTGATAATCCTTTTTTCTAATTCATAAGCGGGTTTCTCGTTCACCACTAAAATGGTGCGTGGAGCTTTAGTGGCCTCTATAAAATTAAGGGCACTTTCGGTATCCTTATCGGATTTAACAACTATACCTTCTATTGCGGCCCCCAACACAGCCGCGATCGCTACTTCATATTCTTTTGGAACATCAAGATAATCCATCAATAGTGAATAATTTCCTGCTAGCTTTCCCTCGCGAACAGCTTTGAATATTCTTTTTGCTCCAGAAGAAAAACCTGCCATCGCTTCTTCCGCTTCAACCAATAGGTTTAAATCAGATTTCAACCTATTAAATAATTGTTCATTCTTCTGTTTCTGCTGATATAGTTCGTTTATTTCACTCACAGCTGAATCAAATGTCTCTTTGAGCAATGTTTTCTCATTATCGATAGTTTTTATTTCTTGCGTAAGGTTTTTCTTCTGCGCGAGTAATTTCTCTAACTCAATTTTTACTTGTTCATAAGATTTCTGGGTTTCTTCAGTATTTATTTTCATTTTTTCTGCATCCGAAGATTGCAGACTCATTTGATGTTTTAATCCATCGATAAGTGTCATTAATCGAAGTAATTCTTGTTGATCGTTATTCAACTCATTTTCTCTGTTGTAAATTAAAGCATTAATTTTAGAGCGCTGGTCAAGTCGTTTTTGAAGCAATTCTTTAGCACTTTTTAGAGATTCTTCGATTGTTTGGAACTCCGATTGGTCTGTTTTGCTTTGATCGTTTAATTCTGCTATTTCCTCTTCAAGAGCTGATTTATTTTCTTTCGTAATGCTCATCTTATTCTCAATCTCGAGAATACGTTTTTTTTGTGCTTTTCCCCTTTCCTCCAGTACTGCCAGTTTACGCACATTTTCTTCTTTTTCAACATTCAATTTTGATAGCTGCAAATGTAATTCAGAAAGTTTCATTCGGCTTTCTTGAAGGGAATCCTGAGATTCTTTTAATTTCTTTTCCAGCCCTTGTCTGAACTCTCTGCTCTTATCCAATTTAGTTTGCTGATGTGAATTGAATGCTACTGCTGCTCCTAAATTTTTTTGTGTGGTATGCCAGTGATATCCATACCAATCTTTCAGGAGTAATTTAATATCAGCATCAACCTGTAAATATGTTTTTGATTTTTTTTGTTGCTTTTCTAACGAACGAATTCTTGGTTTTAATTCTGTAAGAATATCGTTTATCCGCTCATTATTCCTTTGCGTTTTATCCAATTTTTGGATAGCTTCACCTCTTCGAGAGCGGTACAAACCAATCCCGGCAGCTTCCTCAAAAAATCGGCGCCTGTCTTCAGGCCGTAAACTGAGGGCAGAATCAACCAAGCCCTGCCCAATGACCGTATAGTTTCTCTCCCCAAGTCCGGAATTTGCCAGAAGTTCATTGATTTCTTTCAATCGAACGCGTTTATTATTTATCAGGTACTCATTTTCCCCATTTCTGTATGCCCTGCGTGAAATATTAACTTCAGAATATTCAATCGGCAGCCATCCAGACTGGTTATCAAAGGTAATCGATACCAATGCCATTGAAGCCCTTGGACGCTCTTCTGATCCCGAAAAGATCATGTCAATTGTTTTCTTTCCGCGAAGAAGGCTATATGCCTGTTCTCCTAATACCCACCGAATCGCGTCAGCTATGTTCGATTTACCTGAACCATTCGGGCCAACGATCGCAGTTAGCTGCGCAGGAAATCGAAATTCTGTTTTTATAGCAAATGTCTTATACCCTTGAAGTTCCAGTGAAAGAAGATGATTAGACATAATTATTATTATCTTTTTCTATTGATTCCAGTGCGGTCCTTGCGGCAATTTTCTCTGCAGCTTGTTTACTTTTCGCTTTTCCTACTCCCACTACCCTATTATTGACTTTTGCTTCAACTTCAAAAACCTTTGCATGGTCAGGACCAGTAACTTTTATTGTACGGTATTTAGGTGGATAATATCCATACGCTTGAGCCCATTCCTGTAATAGCGATTTTGGATCTTCGTTCTTATGCTGCTCAATGATCTCATTAACCACTCCTTCTAATAATGGATATAAGAAATTTTTAACTTTGTTGATCCCCTGGTCCAAAAGCATCGCACCAATAAAAGCTTCAAATACATCACATAGGAGAGTGCTTCTGAGTTTTCCCCCCGATTTAATCTCTCCGTGACCAAGGCGGACAGCTTTTTCAATGCCAATCTCTCTCGAGAAATCTGCCAACTGCTTGGTTTGAACAAGCGCTGATCTCATTTGAGTTAGATCTCCTTCCTCCATTTCTGGGAAGCGATTATACAACCATTCCCCTACCAGAAAGTCGATGACAGCATCACCAAGGAATTCCAATCGCTCGTTATCTTCCAATGCTTCAGGATGTTCGTTTAGATATGAGCGATGTGTAAGAGCCCTAGTTAACAATAGAATGTCATCAAATTGAATCTCCAATCTTTCCGTCAATTCCTGCGGGCTTTCAATTTTTTTCAACTTCTTTTTCATTACCTATCCATGATTTTCTTTTAGTGTAGATTTTATTGAAAATAATACCACTCTGCTATAATTGCACACATGGTTTTACCCTCACTTTGGCAATCATCTTTTAATTATGAAATTACAACAGATGTATATGAAGGTCCTCTAGACCTTCTCCTCCAATTAATTGAAAAAGCTGAACTCGATATCACAAAGTTATCTCTTGCCAAAGTAACTGATCAATATTTGAACTACCTACAAAATCTATCTGATCAAGATCCAGTTGAGGTTTCTGCATTTCTCGTCATTGGTGCAAAACTCGTTTTCATCAAGTCATCAATTCTACTACCTTCTCCTCAAGAATCAGATAATGAACCCCAGGAAGATATCGGCGATCAGCTCGCCAAACAATTGATCGAATATAAAAAATTTAAAAATGCTGCTGAATGGTTAAATAACCGACATAAAAACGGATTGAGATCATATTATAGAGTATCAACCCCACCCGTCGTTATTGAACATCTTAATCTTTCAGAATTAGGGGTTTACGACCTTATTGATATTTTAATGGATGTGTATTTTACACACGATTATGAAACAACGATGAGTGATGTAGTTACCATAACAGCGTTAACTATCAGTAAACGTATTAATGAAATAAGAAACATCATGCAAATGCATTCAAAGATAAGTTTCTCTAAATTTATCGAGAATGATGGCCTAAGGTTGAATATAGTTGTAACTTTCCTTGCATTACTGGAACTTGTAAAAAATCATGCAATTATTGCCACTCAGGAAAGTCCATTTAGCGACATTGCTTTCGAGACTACTCACAATCTTGATCTGGAATTTGAGACAGAATTATAATTGATACAGAAATCCGAACAGATGTCAGCCAAAAAAACAACCCCCATTAGAACCCAATACTTGAATATAAAGAAAAAATATCCAAATGCGATTCTCTTTTTTCGCCTTGGTGATTTTTACGAGACCTTTGACGATGATGCTGAAATCACATCAAGGGAATTGGGTATAGTCCTGACATCTCGGAATGTATCAAAGAGTCAGCGTGTCCCGATGGCTGGAATACCCTTCCATGCGGCTGATAACTACATCAGTAAATTAATTGACAAGGGATATCATGTGGCGATTTGTGAACAAATCGGCCAGCAACCACAAAAAGGATTATTTCCTCGAGAAGTAATAAGAGTTGTAACACCAGGAACAGTAATTGAACATGGATTGATAAAGTCAGATAAGAACAATTTCCTCCTCTCCATTTTCAGATCTGAAAACCAAATTGGTCTTGCTTTCTTAGACATTTCAACTGGAGATTCAGGAGTTACTGAATTCTCTGATGATTCTCGTTTTAATAAATTGTATGCGGAAATCAGCCGTATCGATCCCGCAGAGATCATTTTCCCAGAGTCATTTTCATTCAAATCATTTGATGAGTTTCACGTGACCACTTTACAAGATTGGAAATTCGAATTCAGTAAATGTGATCATATGATCAAACAGGTATTTGGAATTACCGTATTAGATGGATTTGGTTTGCGGAATAAGCCATATGCTGTAAGCGCATTTGGGGGATTATTAAATTATTTACAAGAAACAGATTCTTCTGTCATTGATTCAATCAGGAATCCAAATACATATTCAATAGATGATTTTATGATTCTGGATCAATCAACAAGAAGTAACCTGGAACTCACGGAAACTCTTCGGGGAACTGATAAAAATGGATCTTTATTAAGTATCATAGACAGAACCGTTACACCAATGGGGAAAAGGCATATTTATCAATGGATAAACCAACCCTTGACAAATGCCGCTTCAATTAATAAACGCCTGGATGCTCTTGAATTTTTTTTCAATGATGGACTTCTCAGAATTGATCTGCAAAATCTCATCAAACAGTTCTCTGATATTGAACGAATCACCAAACGAATAAACACCTTACATGCAACCCCTCATGATTTAGTAGCTCTGCGTGAAACGTTGACGAAAATCCCAAGGGTTTTATCAATTCTCAAAGAGAAAATTTCTCTGGTCAATATTAATAATACCCAGATAGAGTTATGCGAGTCGGAATTAGCACTTCTACAAGAATCAATTTCAGATGAACCGCCAGCTACTTTGCAGCATATGGGTGTAATTAAAGAAGGTTTTTCAACGGCCTTAGACGAAGTAGTTAATGCATCTAAGCATGCCCGTGAATGGATCGCAAATTTAGAAAAAAAGGAAAAAGAGAAGCATAGGATTAAAACCCTCAAGGTCGGTTATAACAAAGTTTTTGGCTATTATATCGAGATCACCAAAAGTAATTTAGATAAAACACCTGAAGAATACATTCGCAAACAGACGCTTGTTAACGCTGAAAGATTTATCACGCCTGAATTAAAAGAGTTTGAATCAATCGTTTTAAATGCAGACGATGAGATTAGAGCATTAGAAAATCAAATTTTCCGGGATTTATGTGCAAAACTTTCAAAATCGCAGGATAAGTTCAGTAATTTAGCTAAATTCATCGCTGAACTTGACGTGTTCCTTTCCCTGGCTGAAATTGCATCAGAGAGTAATTACTGCCGCCCTGAGCTCTTTGCGGATGAATCGCTCGAGATTAAAGATGGCCGCCATCCAGTGGTTGAACATACACTGCAAACAGGGTCATTCATTTCCAATGATACAAAAATTGATAAAGATCATTTAATTCATATCATAACTGGACCAAATATGAGTGGAAAAAGCACATACTTAAGACAGGTAGCCCTCATCGTGTTACTCGCACAAATTGGTTCTTTCGTACCCGCTTCTTCTGCACAAATTGGAATAGTTGATCGTATTTTCACCCGCATTGGCGCACAGGATGAAATTCATGCAGGCCAATCTACTTTTATGGTTGAGATGGTAGAAACTGCAAATATCTTGAATAATGCTACAAACCGCAGTTTATTGATCCTCGACGAAATAGGAAGAGGAACAAGCACCTATGATGGCTTATCCATAGCCTGGTCAGTTGTTGAATACATTCATAACCACCCGAAACTCAAGTCACGCACTTTCTTCGCCACACACTACCACGAATTAACCATAATACCTGAATTCCTCCCTCAAGTATGTAATTACAATGTCGCTGTCAGTGAATCTGATAATGAGGTTATTTTTCTCCATAAAATTATCGGGGGCGGATGCGATAAATCGTATGGAATTCATGTTGCTCAGTTAGCAGGTATGCCCAACCCGGTCGTTAATCGAGCTAATGATCTTTTACACCATTTAGAAAAAGAAAGCGAAAAACCAAGCCTTTCTAGCAAACAGGAACAGTCCGGGCAGCTCCCATTATTTAGACAAAGCAACCCTCTGCTTGATAGATTAAATGAACTGGATATCGATTCTATCAGTCCTATTGAAGCATTGAATACAATCTATAAATGGAAGAAGGAATTTAATGAATAAGCCAATTATTAACCCTATCCCTTCTGTTTTCCTTCTTTTGATATTTTTTCCCTTTTTTCAATTTCCTCCATCGTTTCTGGGATGATGTCTTTTTCTGACGTGGTTGATTTATTTTCAGGAATTGTCTCTTCTTCACTTTCCTTAATCACATTGTCTTCAAATTTTGTAAATCGTGCAGATAGAAGTAAAACCAGCCCTAAAAGAAAAACGGATCCGGAAATCGCAATCACCCAGAGCAAAGCTTGATTACCAACATTTTGTATCATTCCCAGAAGTACATAACCGAAACCGGCAATTACTCTTGAAAAGTAGCGATTGAATAATAATCCAACAAATTGGTCAAACCCAATGAGAATAACAAGCAAGCTAATTAATGTTAAGGCAGAAATTGTAGTAAGAATTAGACCAATCCATCTTCGCATGGTTTTCTTATTTTTCCTAAGGAGATAGGCTATGGAAATCAATAGTATCAAAGTTTCGAATGGGAAAAGCCTGAAAATCCATCGGACGATGCTGTAATAATAAAATGATTTATCGCCCAAAATCATCCCCCTAGGAATCACTCCAATTAAATTAATTGATGCGGGTAATTGGTTTGCTTTATCTTCGATCATCATTGATAAAGCGTCTGAGACAATTTTTCTGTTCTTAACTGACGGTTTGCAAACAGCTAGTGTATAAAGATCTATTATCTCTTTTCCATCCAACTCTGAATCTTCTTCAACAGTACAATTGTCCAATGAAAGCAAGTATTCATCAGATATTAAGGAACTATTTGATATCAAGGTATTCTTAAGATCGATAATATTTATTTCAATGGATGTGTACGGGGTTTTGAAATTAAGGTATGCGATTACTTTATCAATGACATCTTTAAAAATATTATTTATCCATTCTTCAGGTAAATAATGCATGAGAATTGTTTGTAGTGCATCCTTATTTTCCAGAATCGTCGGGGATTTGTTTTCGCCTGTATTCAATAATTGATCAGTGATCACTTCTGAAACAACACGTGGAAATTCCTCAATGTATTCAGCATTATCGAGTATTGAATAGTAACTTGCAGATTCAAAAATAATAAACTCAAACGGAACTGTAAAAAAGGAAATAAATAATGCCGGTACAACAATTACTGTTAGTAGAATAGCACAAATCTGGTTGGATATAGATAATTTACTTGTCATTTCTCTTCCTCCGATTTTTATTAATCATTCTCTTACCTTTCTTTTCAACCCAATTTCTGGCTCCGTTGAGAAAAACATTTCCGCTGATCTTCTTTTTGCCCGGCATTTGGACCTTTACCAACAGCAGATCATAAGTTTTGGTTCCAATGCATGGATATTTTTCAATGACTCCTCTCTGCCCCGGCTTTAAGTGATGTGATTTTATGACTCTAGCGTTATATACTTTCACATTCTTACCATTCCAATTAAAGAAACAAATTGGCCATGGATCATAGGCTCTTATTTGTCGTTCTAGTTCTTCTGCACTTTTTTGAAAATCTAACAATCCATCTTGTTTCTTAATTAACCCTGCATAGGTTGCAATCTTTGATAATTGTTTTTCTGGAATAATTTTTCCCTTTATATATGGGGGTAAGGTATTCACTAATAATTTAGCACCAATAGTCGCTAATTTTTCAGTTAAGGAAGCGGTGGTCTCAAATTCAGAAATCTCCACTTCTTTTTGCGTAATAATATCTCCAGTGTCTATACCCTCATCCATTTTCATAATCGTAACGCCAGCTGTTTGATCACCATTCAAGATCGCTGCTTGAATTGGAGAAGCGCCCCTCCATCTTGGCAAATATGAAGCATGAACATTTATACATCCAAATCTTGGAAATTCTAAAATTTTTGGCCGAAGAATCTTTCCATAGGCTGCTACAATGATCACATCAGGATCCCAATTAGAAAGAACATAAAAAAAATTCTCTGCTGTCAATTTCCTCGGCTGCAGTAAAGGAATCTCCTTTTCTTTTGCAAAAACCTTCACTGGGGGGAGCTGGAAAGATCTTCCTCGCCCTACTCTTTTATCAGGTTGTGTGATGACACCGACAATATCAAATCCATCATAAAGCTCCCGCAGAATAATCTCTGCATATCGAGGAGAACCCATAAAAACAATCTTTTCCATCAGCCGACCCAAAATAATCAATTCCTCTTAAGTCTATATATTTATTCTTCCCCAGGAGAAAAAATTAATTTATTAATCTTATTTATTACCCAGATAATTGCTACGCCTAAAAATAATCCAATTGAAATTAAAATAATTGGAAGTAAATAATTTGGATATTCCACCACAACTGATGTTTTTGATCTTAAACGTGTTTGCAATTCATCAATGAAATCTTTCGACGGTAAAACAGGATTAAGAAGATTATCCAATTCGTTTTCTAGTTTTATGTTATTAATTTCTTTTTTCATCTTTTTATCCTACATGATTTCACTGCCGTCAACAATAATGCGACGTAATTCCTTTAATGTCCGATGATAAAGGCTTTTTATTGCTCCCTCGCTTTTCCCCATAATCAATCCAACATCCCTGTTAGACATGCTTTCTACATATTTCAGAATAAGAAGCTGCTGGCGATTACCGGGAAGTAAATGAATTGCGTTAATTAATTTCTCTACTTCTTGTTGCTTTTCAATTTGCCTCTCAGGAATATCGACATTACTCTCAATATATGAATGGTTCTCAATCGGTAATTCTCTTTTATGCTTACTATCGCGGTACCAATTGGCTACTAAATTGTGGGCAATCCGATACAACCAAGCAGAAAAAGGCACTTTTGTTCTCTTATAATTCGAGATATGTTTTAATGCGCGCTGGAATACCCGCGCGGTAATGTCTTCCGCATCATAGATATTCCCAGTTCGATAAAAGATGTAGTTATAAATCTTTTTTACATTCTCCTGATACAGAACACTAAATGCTTCTTCATCCCCCATAATCGCACGGTCAAGAACATCATCAAGTTGCTTCTCGTTTTGTTTCATTAATACTATAATTTTAACTTCTAATTTGTTTTTTCAATTGCATTACAATTTCACTTGATTATAGCGAATTATTTTTATTTGATAAGTTCATTTAATACTTGAATAAAAATAAATAAAATAATTTTGATAAGGAGAACTCATGAAAACCAGCGTCATTAACCTAGAATACAATAGCGGTGATAAGATATTCAGCCAATTGTGGGAACCAGAAAATCCACCAAAAGGCGTAATTGTATTAGTACACGGCTTAGGTGAACACAGTGGTAGATATAGTACACATTTCGCTGACCATTTCTCAAATGAAGGTCTTTCCATCATAACCTTTGATCTTCCTGGGCATGGAAAATCTGGTGGAAAAAGAGGGCATATTAATACATACGAGGATTTTAATAAATTATTATCTGCAGGTATTTCTTACGCGAAGAAAAAATATCCATCCCTGCCGTTCTTTTTGTATGGCCACAGCTTAGGCGGGTTAATCGCATTAGATTATTCTATCCAACATAAACCTGTTATAAACGGTGTAATTGTTTCTGCTCCTGTTTTAGATGTCAATGAACCAATCCCTCCTGTCAAATTAGTACTAGCAAAAATGATGAATAAATTTTTCCCATCATTCACTCTTGATAGTGGATTAAATAGAAATATGTTGTCCCGAGATAAAAGTGTCATCGAACGATATAATGATGATCCATTAGTCCATGGATACACTTCAGCGAGGATGGGTATGTATATTATTGAAAAAGGGGCATTCGTTCGTAATAATGCGAAAAAAATTTCCTTACCTACTCTGGTAATGGTTGGTTCAGCGGAAGGAATCGTGAGCAGAGAAGCAATTCATGATTTTTGTGAACAATCTGATAAATGCACTGAGAAAATATGGGCAGGTTTATACCATGAATTGCATAATGAGCCAGAAAAAATGAGCGTCCTAAAATTTACAACGGAATGGATTGCAGATCATATGTAATTCATTGAAATACGAGAATCATAAATAAATAATTGCATTTGTACTTGACGTTTCTTTTTAAGAAAGTTAGAATTAACAAAATGGTTAATTGGATAATATATTTATCTGTGTGTTTAAGTTTCCTATTGCTTAATACCCAAATATTGATATATTAATAAGCCACTTGACTCATCAAATTCAAGTGGTTTTTATTTTATTGGTTCCAAGGAGATTATATTAATGCCAGATTTCATTTTATCGGATTCATTATCAAAAACTGATCCCGATGTAAAAAAAATAATTAATCTCGAGTCTGAACGCCAGAGAAGAAAGCTTATATTTATCCCCAGTGAAAGCAGTTCACCATCAGCCGTGCGAGAAAGCTTGGGATCCATTCTTCAGAATGTGTACGCCGAAGGATATCCCTCTGAGGAATCTCGGTCATTCACCCAAGAAGAGATTCTTGATATAGAAAAACAAATCACATATTTTCGGCGCTACTCAGATCCACGCTACTATAAGGGTGTTGAAAACGTGGATATATTGGAGGAATTGGCTCGCCGGCGCTGCGCGGAATTATTTGCGAATGATCTCGTAAACCCCGAACAAATTTATGTAAATGTACAGCCCCTCTCTGGTGCCCCCGCTAATAATGCCGTTTATCACGCTCTTCTTGAACCTGGTGATGTAATCATGGGGATGAATTTATTCCACGGCGGTCATTTAACGCATGGATCCCCGGTAAATCGTTCTGGTAAGCTTTATAAGGCATTTCACTATTGCGTTAATCCTCACACAGAAAAGATAAATTACGAAGACCTTCAAGAAATGGTAGAGGAAAAACGACCTAAAATTCTGATTGCCGGATTTTCTTCATACCCATGGGCACCTGAATGGGAAATTTTCGCGGAAATCGCACATTCAGTTGGGGCATATCTCTTTGCGGATATTTCCCATATTGCCGGAATGATCGCGGCCGATGTACTCCCCTCACCCGTTGGATATGCCGATATTATTACTTTCACAACCCACAAAACACTTTGTGGACCTCGCGGGGCATGCATTTTATCCTTTGACAGTAAATTATCAAGAATAATTGATAAGGCAGTGTTTCCGGGGGAACAGGGCGGTCCTCATATCAATACAATCGCGGGAATGGCAACAACTTTTAAACTTGCTCAAACTAAACAATTTAGAGAATTCCAAAAGCAAATTATTAAAAATAGTTCCATATTATCCTCCCAGCTTGCGAAACGCAATATTAGAATTGCATTCGGAGGTACAGATACACATTTATTAAATATCGATTGCAAATCAATCACTGGAGAAGATGGCACAAAATTATCAGGAGATATGGCTGCTCGCATTCTCGACATTGCCGGTTTAGTGATGAACGCGAACACTATTCCTGGAGATAAATCAGCCCTGCATTCAAGCGGTGTCCGTTTAGGCACTCCATGGATTACCCAAAGAGGGTTTGTGGACAAGGATATGATTGAGGTTGCTGATATCATCGCGGATATTCTTCATGCCACAGAGCCCTACACGGTTACGGGAAAAACCAGGGCGATCACAAGAGCAAAAGTGGACTTCAACGTCCTCGAACAGGCAAAACTCAGGGTGCGATCATTACTTGATAAAACGGTGGATGGAAAAGGTAGTGAAAAGACTGGATATCCCTCTTATTACTTTCTTGATGATTATAGCGAAAACAAACCGGGGGAATGGCTTACCTTTGATATTATTGGAGACCAAATTTTAACTTCGCTACAATGGGTTTTTTCAACAGGTATTGAAAACTTATCTGATAAGGAAATTTCACCTACGTCACTTTTCGCAAATGAGAAAAATATTTCTTGTTTTATATCCAAACATTCCGACAGAGAATATAGATTAATGTTGCAGGCTGAAGATGCTGGTTTGGCGATATCATGGCTGCGTGATCTCTCGGATGGATTTATATCTTTTGATGATGATTCTTCCAGAAAAATACCGGGGCCATTCATTGTTAGGAGATCTAATAAAAAAATAAAAGTTGTTAATAAATTGAGCGAGAGTTCACCAGACCATACAAAGCCCTATTTTATTGGGTTCAAGAATTTTCAGATCCAAGAATCACCACTTTTAGATGATTTTCATTGGACTCAAAAAACGACAGGGGGCCTCAATCGTACAGCGCTTTTTGAAACGCATCAGAAAGCTGGCGCAAAGATCATTCCATTCGCTGGATGGGAAATGCCCGTCTGGTATTCTTCCGTGATCGATGAACACCAAGCAACGCGTAATGCGGCGGGGTTGTTCGATGTTTCGCATATGGGTGTTTTTGAAGCCCAAGGGAGCCACACAGGCATTTTCTTAGATTGTGTGTGTGGAAATGACATATCCGCTCTAAATACTGGTAACTCCTGCTACACACATTTCTTAAACCCTGATGCAAAAGTAGTTGATGACTTACTAGTTTATCGGCATATGCCAGATAAATATCTCATTGTTGTTAATGCGGCCAACACCGAAAAAGACTGGGCTTGGCTGAATGCATTAAAAGAAGGGTCCGTAAAAATTGAAAATGACCGCCCCTGGATAAAATGCTTGGGCCAAGATGTTATCCTGCGCAACCTTCATGATAATGAAGCAGCAGAAGATCAACGGGTTGATATTGCTCTTCAGGGGCCACTTTCCAAAGATATATTGCTGCAAATTGGCTTTGATAAACAGGATATTCAAAGGATCTCAAATTTAGCAAGAACAAATCTCTGCCACGCACAATGGGGCAAGCAAGATCTGATCATATCTCGTACTGGGTATACAGGAGAAAAAATGGCTTTTGAGATTTTCATTCACCCAGAAAAATCTGTTCAATTATGGAATAAACTTATCGAAATAGGAACACCATACGGCCTGAAACCATGCGGGCTAGGCGCACGTGATTCTTTGAGAACCGAAGCGGGATTACCTCTTTATGGCCACGAAATGGGAGGTGAATTCGATCTTGGTGTGGCAGAAGCTGGATTTGGTTCTTATATCAAGACTTACAAACCATGGTTTATAGGCCGATCTGCTTTCCTGGAGAATGAAAAGGTTCGAATTAATGAGGTGACCAGATTCCGTTTTGAAGAAAAACATACACGCATCGCGCATTTAGGTGACCTCGTATTCAATGATAAAGGCAAAAATATTGGTTTTGTAACTAGCTGTGCAATAGATAAAGAAGGTTTTCTCACCGGCCAGGCATGCATTGAAAAAAAATATATGGTCATGGATACGCCAATTTTTATATTCCAAAAAACATATAGCCAAAAATCGATTGACTTCTCTAAGCTTAAAGAAGGAGATAAGATTACCCTTCCTTCAAAAGCAATGATTTTAAAGAGGTTTCCACGTTTGTGAAAATAAACAGTCTACTAGATAATTAAATTAGGAGGTAAATATATGCAAACACTTTGGGATTATCGCTACGCACAACGAACCCAGTGGATGAAGGGATCGGCCATCAGGGAACTATTAAAATTTTCAGAAAGAAAAGACATCATCTCTTTCGCCGGCGGAATGCCAGCACCTGAAGTTTTTCCAATAGATAAATTCCGTGAATCCTGCGATATAGCATTACGAGAAAATGGCGCAGAATGTCTGCAGTATGGCTCAACAGATGGATATTTACCACTCCGCGAGATGATTGCTTGCCATGCTACACGATACGGAATAAACGTAACAGCTGATAACATATTACCCACATCAGGTTCCCAACAGGCACTCGATTTAATTGGGCGGATTTTTATAAATCCTGGTGACCGAATTTTAGTTGAGTCACCTACATATTTAGGCGCCCTTCAAGCTTGGATCGCATATGGCGCCGAATTCATATCCGTTCCTATTGACCAAGATGGAATGATCACCGACAAATTGGAAGATCGTCTTCGCGCGGGAGTTAAATTTATCTACGTATTACCAAATTTCCAAAATCCAACCGGCCTCACACTGTCGTATGAGAGGCGCCTGCATTTAATTGAATTAGCTGACAAATACGGTGTCCCCATCATTGAAGACGACCCATACGGGCAACTACGGTATGAAGGTGAACACTTACCTGCTGTTGTAGTTCTGGACAGCCAGACAAGATCACAGGATACATGCTATTCCGGGAATGTGATCTACTTAAGCACTTTTTCAAAAACACTAGCACCCGGTATTCGGTTAGCGTGGGTTATTGCACCGCCCGAGATAATCCAAAAACTGATCTTGGCAAAACAAGGCGCGGATTTGCATACATCAACCTTCAATCAGATTACTACATTTGTAGTGGCCAAGGATGGTTTCTTAAATGATCATGTTAAACTGATCCGCAAAGTTTATCGTGAACGGCGCGATGTTATGTTAGATTCGCTTGAAGAACATATGCCTCCGGAGATCAAATGGACACACCCAAAGGGCGGTTTGTTCTTATGGGTAACCTTGCCAGCCATCTTGGATTCAAAAGTAATATTTGATGATGCGCTGAACAAGAGTGTCGCTTTTGTTCCCGGAGCGTCATTCTTCACAGATGGCAGTGGACATAATACGATGCGCCTGAATTTCTCCAATGCAAAACCGGAAATGATCAATGAAGGAATAGGTAGATTATCTGAAGTAATTAAGAACCATATTATGAAGAAATAAAACACATATTACAATATAGGACTATTCTTCCATAAATTAAATTCAGTAAGAATAGATCCCCCAATAAATTCACGTAAAATCGAATTATCTGGGATCAATTCTTCATTCACTGGTAAGAACCATTCAAGGAATGCTAATAATCTTTTCGCTTCAAGAAATTCTTCAGTACCGTGTGGAATTTGCCTTAACAATGGCTCTGCGTATGTTTTAAGGGCTGCTAATTCATAAACCAGCGCTGAATTAAAGATTTCATCTGCGTTTTCTTGGTGAGGGAAGATATACTCCCTCTCCCCCCTTCGAACTGATTCCCACATCTGAATGGTCCTCTGAGCGGAATATCCCCGTGTACGTGCGTCTCTAATTATTCGCCTTAATAATCTTGTATCAGTGGTGGAAATTCGATTGTAGTGATCTAAGTTTAATTGCGTTAGGCAAGAAGCATATATGCGGAACTTGTTAGATCGATCAATATCAGATAATAACCTTGGATTCAATCCATGTATGCCTTCAATCAGGATGATCTGGTTTTTTCCAATCCTAATCGTATCTCCAGTTTCTCTCTTTCCAGTCTTAAAATTGTAACGTGGAAGTGTCACCTCTTTCCCCGTAAGCAACCGCTTGAGATGATCTCCCATCAATGAAGCATCAATCGCCTCAAATGATTCAAAATTGTAGTTACCATTTTCATCCAAAGGGGTTCTATCACGATCAACAAAATAATTATCCATTTCTAATGCAAATGGAGAAATTCCATAGGTTAACAATTGAATCGCTAAACGTTTAGAAAATGTTGTTTTTCCTGATGATGTCGGGCCAGCAATTAGCACAATTCGTAAATCATCAATCCTTGAATGTATCAGTGAGGCAATTTGGGAAATTTTTTGCTCGTGGAGTGCTTCTGATACTAATATCACTTCTCGGATGGAATGGTTGGATATTGACTCATTAAGAGCGGCAACACTATCAATTTCAAGGCTTTCTAACCATGATCCATATTGTTTGAAAATATTCAGCAATTTACTATAGCGAGGCATCGGTAGTAATTTCTTCGGTGTTTTTCGCCTAGGATATTGTAAAATGAATCCTTCGCCACTTTTAATCAACTTAAATAAGTTCAAATATCCTGTTGAAGGCGCCATATAGCCATGATGATAGTCACGGTGATTGTTCAGGCGGTATAAAACCAGATAAGGTTTTTTCCGATATTTTAGGAGTCTTAGCTTATCTTGATATGATTTTTCTGAAAAATAGGAAATTGCTTCTTCTAAAGGAACTTTTTCTCTATATATTGGAAGATCTTCCGATACCAACTTTTGCATATGTTTTTCAAGATCAGCAATTTCGATTCCATTTAATGGTTCTCCATTAATAACCTTACAATAGTACCCACCACTTGGTACGGAATGATCTATTGCAAGAAACGCTTTGGGGAACATTTCATGAAAAGCTGTTTCAAGGAGGAAAGTTAATGAACGGCGGTAGATCTTCGATCCATCAGAAGTTGTCCTATTGATCGGTGTAATCTTGCAATCCTGTGTAACTTTATAAGAAAGTTCTCTTAAGTTCCCATCCACAACCGCCCCGACTATGGGTGCACCTTCCCACTCTTCCAACAATGAAAACAGCTTGCCTATAGTGGATCCTCTTTTACCGGATATGATCCTACCATCAGGCAGACAAATTTCAACATCTTCCCGCCTTTGGGAAATAAATTTTAGGTTTCTTACTTTTTCCATTGTGAAAGAAAATTTTACCACGATGAAACTCGGGTAAAATTAGCGGGGTTTGTAAGAATCTAACATTTATCATGCAAAAAAATTCCTGGCGTTTGATCATTTCTTCTCCTTCATCAGGCTCATGGAATATGGCCGTTGATGAGGCAATTTTGACAGAAGTGGTTTCAAAAAATGTACCTCCTACCTTACGCTTATACAGCTGGCATCCTTATTGCCTTTCAATCGGACACGCTCAGTCCATTTCCGAAGTGAATACAAAATTTTTAATTAAGAAGGGTTGGGAAATGGTTAGAAGGCCCACTGGAGGCCGCGCGATTTTGCATGCTGATGAACTTACCTACTCTATCAATGCACCAATTGATGACCCACACATCCAGGGAGGGGTGATTGAATCCTATCGGCATTTATCACATTGTCTTTTGCGCGCGCTGGAATTCATTGGAATTAAAACGTATTCTAAGCCCAAAGTGGAAGAGGAAAGGCATTTATCAAAAAATCCAGTTTGTTTTCAATATCCTTCTGATTATGAGATTACCTTTCAGGGGAAAAAATTGATCGGCAGTGCGCAGGCACGAAAAATCAATGGTTTGCTCCAACATGGAGCTATTCCGTTATTTGGTGATATTTCAAGGATTATTTCAGCGCTCAACTATAAGACCGATGAAGAAAAAATCAGGGCAAAAAGAAACTTATTAATGAGAGCAACAACTTTGCAAGCTATCATGGGGCACATGATTTCTTGGAAAGAATTAGTCGATGCCATTGTGCACTCATTTGAGGAAACCCTGAACATTCATTTCATATATTCCTCATTATCGCCAAATGAATTGAATAGGGCAAAAACCTTACAAAAAGAGAAATATGCAAATGAAGCTTGGACTTTTAGGATTTAACTAACAACAAATGAATCTAATTTCAATTCTTTTCTTATTTGTTGTTATTGGATTCTACGGGTTAATCCTAAAGAATAATAACCAATGGATATCAAAAATCTCTTGCATTCCCAGATCAGACTGGCTTCTTGTATTAGGAGCAGGTTTAGAAAAAAATACTCGACCTTCTCCAATCCTTAAAGATAGATTAATTTCAGCTATCAAATATGCGAGAAAATACAATCCTAAACATATCATTCTTAGCGGAACAAAGAAAGAACTAGGTTATGACGAACCAACTGCAATGCTGAATTTCCTGTTGTCTGAGGGTATTGATCTAGATTCTATTGTTTTGGATAAATCAGGTTTTTCTACATATCATTCTTGTATGAATTTGAAAAAAAGCTATCATCCAGAGAATATTGTCATCATTTCACAACGTTTTCATTTGTATCGTTCATTAATGATCAGTAGATTGATTGGTCTGCAGTCATTTGGTCTTGTGGCAGATAATCTTTCATTCTCTATTACATTAAAAACGTTTTGGTATCTTCGCGAGAGTGCGGCTATTCCCTTCAATTTAATTAAAATGCTGTATTTCCATATTTTCGGAAACAAAAAAAATTCACATTTTCATAGATATAATTAAGAATAATTCGTTATCACTATCATTTAGACAGAAAAGGATTCAGAAAAATGGTTCCAAAGGGTAAGGGATTTTATATTTGGAAAATCCCAAGTTGTGAAAATGGGGATCCAGAATCTATTGCTTTAACTGCCTATAAAGCTGGGCTAACACATGTTCTAATCAAGATAGCTAATGGAATTTACGATTACAACTATGATACATCCACAAAAAAAGATCTGATTGGGCCAGTAGCAGATGCTCTCCACCAAAGAAATATCAAGGTCTGGGGGTGGCACTATGTTTTCGGGGGTTTGCCTAAAGATGAGGCGAAAGCAGCCATTCGACAAATCAACAAGCTTCCATTAGATGGCTATACGATAGACGCAGAATCTGAATATAAAGGGAAGTATACCCCCTGCCGGATATTCATGAAAGAATTACGCAGCAGTTTACCAGATTTTCCCATCGTCCTAAGTTCTTTTAGATACCCTAAATACCATATGGATCTACCATGGAAGGATTTCCTCACTTACTGCGATTTAAATATGCCGCAAGTTTATTGGGAGCAGTCTCATAATCCCGCCTATCAATTAGAACGCAGTCTTAATGAATTTCAGACCGCGGTTGAACCTTTCCGTCCAATAATTCCAACTGGTGCCACGTATTGTGCTGGAGGATGGTGCCCATCATCCAGTGAGGTCATCGAATTCATGAATAAAGCCGTATCTTTGAAAATGTCAGCGGTTAATTTTTGGAGTTGGGATTATTGTCGTATAAAAATGCCGCAATTATGGAAAACAATTGCAGCCTTTAATTGGCCCTCTTCACCAAATCCAGAAAAAGATCTGACAGAAAAATTTATAGATCTTCTAAATTCTCGAAATATTTCTGCCATTTTAAATCTTTATGCGGATGATGCTGTTCACATAAACGCTAACCGCACAATCCAGGGACAATCTGCATTGAGATCATTTTATAATGACTTGCTTAATAATCTATTTCAGGATGCGTTATTTGAAACTATTAATATAAATGGTAATGACCAAACCAGGCATTTTACCTGGAGAGCGATTAAAGCTAATACTGAAATTGCAAGGGGAGAAGATACAATCGGAATATCGGCGGATAAAATAATTTATCATTATTCTTCTTATATCGAATAGAAAGAAGATCCCCATGTGTCAATTCGCATTGGGATCTTTCTTAATAAAATTACTCGGTCAGAAATTTTTCTTCTGAGCCAATTTCAACTTCACTATCAGCTATCAACTCTTCTTTTTTATGCTTACTTCCTTCAGCAACCGCAACAATATCATCAATTCTTTCCTCAGAAAAACCTGTTCCCGAGGGAATTAATTTTCCAATAATCACATTTTCCTTCAATCCAAATAACGGGTCTTTTTCTGCAGCGATAGCAGCACCAGCAAGCACCTTGATTGTATGCTGGAAGGAAGAAGCTGACAGCCAGGAATCAGTACTTAGCGATGCTTTAGTTACACCCAATAAAACTTCGACAAAGCGGGCAAGTTGTTTCCCTTCATTACGTAGTTTTTCATTCAACTGCCGAATTTCTATCCGGTCAACCATATCATTTGGAAGATATTCCGAATCACCAGGTTTGATAATATGAACTTTGCTCATCATTTTTCTAACAATCACTTCAAAATGCTTGTCATTGATATTCTGCCCCTGTGCTCTATACACAGCTTGAAATTCGGATAAGAGGTATAACTGGCATGTTTCTCTTCCTTTGATGCTTAAGATTGTGTGAGGATTTAGAGATCCCTCAGTGAGTGCCTGTCCTGCTTCTACCTTGTCATTGTTTTTTACTATCAAACGTAATGTTCCTGGAATATTAAACTCTTCTACTTCTGTCTGATCATAGGAGACAATTACTTTATTGTCATCCAGGCGCACTCTACCACCATTTTGTGCATTGATTTCTGTTTCATCAAGTTTTGCTAAAGCTTGTCCTTCTTCAACCTCACTCTCATTCTTAACAAGAACTTCCCATTCTTTAGGAATAGCATATTCATCTGAAATTAATTCACTGTGTTCGATTTTCACACGATTAAGTTCGTTTGATGAATCCGCAGGGATGATCGTTACAGTTCCTGTAATCGGTGTCATTACCGCCTCACCTTTAGGCATTTTACGCGCCTCAAATAATTCTTCAACTCGCGGAAGACCCGTTGTTATATCCGAGCTGGAAGCGACACCTCCTGTATGGAAGGTTCGGAGAGTAAGCTGCGTACCTGGTTCACCAATCGATTGAGCGGCGATAGTACCAACCGCCGTCCCTTTTTCCACCAATTTTCCCCGCCCAAGATCCATTCCATAACACTTCTGGCATAAACCATGCTTTAACTCACAAGTTAATGGTGATCTAACTTTTATTTCTTCAATATTTGCGTCATTTATTTTTTCAATCACAGAATGATTAATCATCTCATTGCGTTCGATTATTATCTCCCCAGTTTTTGGGTCAACAATATTTTCAGCAGCAATTCTTCCGTTCAGGCGTTCATCCATTGATTGCCCAGCGATATCATCGCTTCGGCGGATTATGATGCCATCCATTGTTCCACAATCAATATCATTGATAATTATATCCTGTGCAACATCAACCAATCTCCTTGTCAGGTATCCAGCATCAGCAGTACGAAGCGCAGTATCAGCAAGCCCTTTTCTTGCACCATGAGTGGATATGAAGTATTCAAGAACAGACAGTCCCTCACGGAAATTGGATTTGATCGGAAGCCGAATGATTCGCCCCGCCGGGTCAGCCATAAGCCCACGCATACCGGCAAGCTGCGAGATAGAATTATATCCACCTTTTGTAGCCCCGGAGTTTGCCATCATCGATAAATTTCCCTCCGGGTCCATATTTTTTCTCACCGCATCTGCAACATGTTTTGTTGTATTCTGCCAAATTTCAATTACTCGCTCATTGCGTTCCTGGTCTGTCAGACGACCACGCCTAAATGACCGCTGGACATCTTCCACCTTTTGTCCTGATTCTTCAATAATAGACTCCTTTTCATCAGGTACTGTAATATCCGCAACTGAAATAGTTGTTCCTGATAGCATTGCGTATTTGAAACCAATATCCTTTATGCGGTCTGCAACTTCAGTTGTAACTTTTTCACCGCAAAGATCATAAATCGTTTTAATTAAATTTTTAATACCGCCCTTTTCCAGTTCTTTATTGAAAAATTGAATTTCAGGAGGAAGAATCCTATTAAATAAAACACGCCCAACATTCGTTTTTAATATTCTGCTTTCTGCTTCTAGAAGCCTGTTTCCTTTATCGTCAAACCATGTATCAGCTTTTATCCGGATCAATGTATGCTCATCAACTTTATTAAGCTGATAGGCCATTTCAACTTCATCCATATTTGAATAAACCTGTTCTTTTCCAGTGAAAGATTTCTTCATATTCTTGGTCAAATAATAAACTCCGAGCACCATATCCTTTGAAGGAGAAATTATTGGTTCTCCATCCGCGGGTTTTAATAGGTTTTTCGAAGCTAGCATCAAGTTTCGTGATTCCCAAACTGCTTTTTCTGATAATGGCACATGAACTGCCATCTGGTCTCCATCAAAATCCGCATTGAAGGCAGTGGTTACAAGCGGATGTAATTGAATCGCGCTCCCCTCAATAAGAACAGGTTCAAATGCCTGTATCCCAAGGCGGTGCAATGTCGGTGCACGATTGAGTAATACGGGGCGATCTTTGATAACCTCTTCTAAAATCTCCCATACTTCAGGGCGATTTCGCTCAATTATTCTTCGGGCCCCCTTTACATTTGCTGCGTATTCCTTTTTTACTAACCCGGCAATAACAAATGGGCGAAACAACTCTAAGGCCATTGATTTTGGTAACCCGCATTGATATAGCTTGAGTTTGGGACCAACAACAATAACTGAGCGACCTGAGTAATCCACGCGCTTTCCTAATAAGTTTCGGCGGAAGCGTCCTTTCTTTCCTTTCAGCATATCGCTAAGGGATTTTAGTTCCCGGCGCCCACGTCTTGAAAGAGCTTTCCCTCGTTGGGAATTGTCTACTAACGAATCGACTGCTTCCTGAAGCATACGTTTTTCATTTCGGACAATTACATCTGGAGCACCCAACTCTAAAAGCCTTTTTAATCGATTGTTACGATTAATGACTCTTCGATAAAGATCATTCAAATCTGAAGTTGCAAATCTACCACCATCCAGTTGAACCATTGGTCTTAGATCAGGTGGTATTACGGGAAGAACTGATATGATCATCCATTCCGGCTTGTTATTTGAGCGACGAAATGCTTCTACAACCTTTAATCGAGAAGTTGCTTTCTTACGTTTCTGTTTACTCTTAGTAGTTTTTACTTCATGCCAAAGTCTTTCAGACAATTTATCCGGGTCAATTCGGCTAAGAATATCAACAAAAGCTTCTGCTCCCATATCAGCCCGAAATACTTGCCCATATTTTGATCTAAATTCCCGATAACGATTTTCACTCAAGAAAGTAAAGGGAGCCAAACTATCTAGATCATCTTTTTCATTTGAAATCTCTAATTTTATTTTATTCTTCAAATCCTCATATTGATCATTAAAGTCGATCAGGTTTGTGTCAGCTTCTGCTTGTACCTTAGCTATTGAGAGATCAATCTCTTGTATTTGTTGATCTATATCAGTACGTACCAATTGTTCAATCTCTTCTATTTTAGATTTAACAACTTCCTGGATTTTGGTTAATACTTTTACTCCAACCTTCTCTCCGGGGGAAACAAGAGTAATGTCTGCAGCATCGAATCGAATTTCTTTTCTTACTGTAGATCCTTCTTTATCCTTTATTTTGCCCTCTAATTGCTGTCCTTCTTTAATGATATATTCTATTTTTTGTGCAGTTATTTCGTCATTTTTTATTTCAAGGTTTTGTTTTCTATCTTCAAATTGAGCGTTGATTTCATCGCGCTCATTCTTTATTTCATCAATCCGGTTTTCGAGGGATTTTAATTCCTCTTTATATTTTTCAGTAATTTCTTCTTCTAACCTCCCCATTGCCTTTTGTTTCGCATCTTCATCAACAAAGGTAACAATATATTGGGCGAAATATAATACTCTGTCTAAATTCCTGCGCGAAATATTGAGCAGCAATCCAAGATATGAAGGAACACGTCTGGAATACCAGATATGAGCAACCGGCGAAGCTAAATCAATATGTCCCATTCGCTCTCTTCGAACAGAAGATCTAGTAACTTCAACGCCACACTTATCGCAGACGATTCCTTTATAGCGAGGATTCTTATACTTTCCGCAATAACATTGATAATCTCGAGTTGGGCCAAAAATAGCCTCACAAAATAATCCGTCTTTTTCTGGTCGTAATCTACGATAATTAATCGTTTCTGGTTTTAATACTTCTCCATAAGACCAAGAACGAATGGTTTCTGGAGATGCAAGTCGAATTCGGAGAGCTACTAAGCTTTTTGTTTCCACCAAAAGTCCTCCTTAACAATCAAGGTGAATAATGTAATTTATGCAATTTGAATTTAAATTCAAACAATCTAATATTATAACATATATATGAATTTCTTATTCAATAATAAATCCTCCCCACGGCAAGCTTCAGGGAAATTCCCTCTTTATTATCATAGGGCTTCTTGAGGAAATTTCAGAGTAATAGTTTCCCCACTACCCAAATTACTTTCAATTAGAAGGTCACCACTCAATATTTTCATTATATTCCTAGTGATTTCTATTTCGTCCTTATGTTTATCAATTTTTTCATCATCCATCATTTTCTTAATATCCGGTTTAGAAATTCCTTTGCCCGAATCTTTTATTGAAATAGAGAACACATTCGTTTTATTGTAACTTTTAATTTCTACAATACCACCCATATGTGATTCCCTGATGGAATAATCAAGTATATTCAAAAGAGCATGGTTCAATAAGGTAGCATCACTGAATATCTTTTTTCTTTGTTTATCATAATCAGTTCTAATCGTTATCTGTTTTTGTTCCGATAATGGTGCTAAAGTGAAAATTACATTATCTATACAATCATCAACTGTAACCTCACTTATTTCAACAAAACCATCTTTATTTAAGCGATTTATTGACATTAATTCTTTAACATTTCTTTCAATCGTATCAATATTGCTTCTTATGCTGTTAAGAAATTCTTTTTGTTTTTTACTTAGATCCCCCAATGATGATAATAATGCAGCTAACCCTTTTATTTCGGTCATGGGCGTTCGCAGATAATGAGTGATTGTTGAAATTATCGTTAATAAGTAATTATTTAACGCTCGCTCTCTTGTTTTATCAATAAATCGATAGCAGGTTACTCCTTCAGTGTCAAGTGAATTTACTTCTGAGATATCGACCTCAAATTCCTTTTCATTAATAGTTTTTTTCATTTTTTCTAAAGCCGCAGGTGAACGAAATAAATCGAAAAAATCAATCTCCTTGGAGAAAAAAGACCCGCTTTCATCTTGAATAAGGTTGAATTCCTTTATAGCGGAAGGATTAGCATGCGTTATGATTTGTTGTTTATTAATAATAAGAACTGGTTCCTGGATCGAATTAAACACCCATCTTAGAGCTAAGTTTTCTCGCGATGTGGAAATCGTGTTAAATAACGTAGCAAGGGTTTTCTGATATTCTTCAACAACAAAATTAAATTCTTCAACCTCTTTATTTGAAAAAGCCCTATAATTTTCATCGCCTATCCAAATACACCCCACCTTAAGATCATTATTTATTATCGGGAATGCAATTAATGATCGGGGAAATTTTTTTTCCGGGTAATACTTTATATTATGGATTTTAGATGTATCTTGGATAATTAAATGGCTCTTTCCACCCAATTGATCGCATATTTGATCATCTAGATAACTATATTCGTTGCTTAAAGATCCAAAACCAATTGAGAAAGGCAGTAAGAAAAAATCTTTTTTTGAAAAAATGATTCTCATGCTGCTTGTTTCTTTAATAGAAATAGTATTAAAAAATTCTATGAAAAACTCACTGTAATTCTTACTAAACAAAACTTTCTCGAAAGACCTATTTTTTTTCCTTTCCTTCAACAATAACGTTGTTTTTTCTTTCAGAGAACTATTTAATTCACTTATTAACTTTAAGAGCTCTGAACGCCGCATTTTATTTATTGAGCTTTGTTCTTTCTTCTTTCCCTTTTTAATATCTAATTGCTGATTCATCTTTTGTAAATCTTTAAAAGAATTAATTAATTCTCCAGTATTGATAAAATCTCATCGACAACCCTTAAAACATCTTTGCCATCTGTGTTAATAATAACCGCATCTTTTGCAGATATTAATGGGGCAATTTCACGGTTTGAGTCTATCTTATCTCGCATCTCTACATTTCTTATTACATTTTCAATATTAATTTGCTTCCCTCTTTTTAATTCCTCATTATAGCGTCTGAGAGCTCTTTCTTCTATAGAAGCTTTCAGGAAGATTTTCAATTCTGCATTAGGCATTACGATCGTCCCTATGTCTCTCCCCGCCATGACTATCTTTCCCATTCTTCCAAATTCCCGCTGCTGTTCTGTTAAGGCTTTCCTCACAAGCGGGTACCTTGAAACTTGACTGACATTTTCATTTACTTCAGGTTCTCTTAATTTCCAGGTAACATCAACCTTATCCACAAACACATCATTAATTCTTCCATCAAATTTAGTCGGCGGCTTTATCTCAATATCAATCTGTTGAGCTAAGTTGCTGATTGCTTCTTCATTACTTATCTTTATTTTTTGATCAATCGCCGCCCATGTTACCGCTCTATACATAATACCTGTATCAAGAAAAATATACCCCAGCTCTTTTGCAAGCACCAAACCCACACTGGATTTTCCTGAAGCAACTGGCCCATCAATTGTTATTACATTTGGCAACTTCAATATCCACTTCTCCATTTATACTTTTCATTCAGCATTAACCCAAATATAATTAAACGATTTATTCATTTGTTGTCTTCTAAATATCAGCCATGACCAATAATCATAAGACCAAAGGCTTTTAATTGGTTCAATAGACCATTTGGGAAAAGCATCTATAATAAATTCTTGGCCATAATATTTACCCATTGTTTCATCAATAAAATCTTCTTGTGAGATCACAATATCAAATTTTTCATTGGGTTTCAGCCTTTTCTTGAACGAGTTCATATCACAAGAGCGTAATTCCCATAAAACACATGGCTCTGATACATTTAACAAACCGACTTTTACACCTTCGCTAGTGAATTCTCTCGTTTGCTTTTTACTTTCTATCTGGCTTTGAATTATTTCCTTATCAACAATGTCTCCCACCCATAATACTTCAGAATATCGTGAACCATATAAACCACTGGCCCGTAATGAAAACCCCACTTGTACAACAAATAATATAATAAAGGTTGCATTTAATAGATTAAGAAAAGAATGTTTTGTGCTGTATTGGTAAGTAAGGAAAATGATAAATGCTGCAATTACAATCAGTATTGTAATTATTGAAATCAAAGTTTTAAATTGCGAGATCCCAGAATAACCCTGGTATATAAAACTCGCAAAATTCATAGAGAGTGCGATCAACAAGATTAGAAAAATTATTATTCTTAATAGGCCGTTGGTTTTGTTGCTATTTCCACGCCAAATATTAATCGGCGTTATAAAAGACGAATAAAGTAGCATAGGACCACTAATCCATATCAGATCAATAAACTTATGATATGGATTGAAAAAAATAAATAGTAGCGCAATAGTAATCCAAAGTAATAAGATGTTTTCAGGTCGTTTTCCTTTATTCAATGAATTAATCAGCGAATATAAAAACAGAATCATATAAAATGGCAGATAGGATATTAATACTACTCCGTAGGCAAACGGAGACTCTCCCATTTTGTAACCACCCTGAATATATTCTAGATTATTAATTAAATCAGAAAGGATCAATGAAATATCTAATTTAAATATAGCAAACCCAAAAACTAATAACAATCCAAGAATTAAAAACTTGGGAAATTGAAAGACGTCGTTTTTCTTCCACCACTTCTTAGACTCTTCTATAAAATTATTTACATCATCCCATTCATGTACTTTCTGATAGACTAAGAAAGTAATGCCTAAAATCATCGCAAGCATCACTCCTCGCCCAGAGAAAAAAATCAAAATGAAACTTAGAATTCCCGTAAACACATCTCTTTTCCAAATTGCACCTAGTAAAAATAGAAAAGCTAGAAAAGTAAAAATGTTGCTTCCTATTTGAATTGAATTCACAACCAAAAAGTGGTCAACTGCAATGAAAAGAGATAACATCACTCCTTTTTTAGGGTTTAGCTGCTTTCTTAAATATAAAGGCAACAGAGTGATAGCGCTTCCTGCAATTACCGGCCATATTCTTGCAGCTAAATCACTATCGCTAAAAAGGAAGAAGCTCGATTTATTTAATAAGGATTCTATAATCGAAAACCCTTCAGGATAGGTTGATGCCCGATCAGTTATTTTTAATAGTATTGACGCTTCATATGAATTTATTGATAATCTTTGGGATGCGAAAAAGCGGATTGCGAATGCTATGAAAAATAAGAACACGTAAATTAGATGGGAATTTGTGATTCTATTTTTCCTTATATTCTTAAAACCTTTAATCATAATAATTTTTTACTAATATTCATAGATTACTACACTTGAATTATTAAATATTACTGGTAAATTGAACACAAATTTCTCTTCTGAAATTTGATAAGTCTTTCTTTCAATATCTCCAATATAAATATATCGGATATTATATTTATCTATAATTTTTTTCGCAGTAATCCAATTGGTTGTACTATACATCTCTTTAATATCAGATTCGCGAGATCCAATTTCTTCAACACCCCCACGCCATTGCATTTCATGTCCTGGCCATCCCAGCACAGTTGGCAATCCTGTAAATTTTGATATCCTGCCATAACTAGAGTAGCTTCCACCAACAGCTTCAGAAACCACACCAAATGGAACAAGATTTAGATAGCTTACAGCCTCATGCTCATCTGGGCTAGATATTTGTAGATATTCATTACCGTTTAAAATAAAGCCCCTGCCAGCTAAACCATCTATTCTCTCTCTTACCGTGAAAAAAGGATAGGCGAATCCCGAAACAATACTGAATAATGTTAAAGCAGTAATTATTTTTCTAACAAGTGGTTTCTTAATTTCACCTATTTGACTTACCGCATATGCAGCACTAATTGAAAAAAGTATCCATGATTGAAAATAAAATTTAAAAATGGTATTCATTCGCCAACCAAATTGATCGCGTAAATAGAAAACTTCAGGGAACAGAATTAGACTTGCACCCAGGAAGATCATCAACCCTATAAAAGAATCCTGTTTACTAATTAGCAATTGACACTCCGTCTGCTCCGCCTGCTTTAAGAAGTAGATAATTATTGAGATCATAAAGGAAATTAAAGCGATCATAACCAGAATATCTATTGGATCTGAGATTATTCTTTCTATAGTTCCGAAAACCAATCCTTGATTGCCGCTGCCCCCATAAATTGAAATCAACGCTTGATAACGTTGCATACTCTGCTGGATAGAATTTTCATAACTTCTACCTAAACTACTTTGAAGATACCTATATAAATCAGGTATGGCTCCAACGATAAATGGAACAATCAATGAGACTATCAAGCTGAAAAGATATCCCCCGAAAGTAATCAATAAATTCCTTCTAACAAAGGTCTTAGGCAGATCAACAATAATCCGGAAAAATAAATCCGCTAATACTATCACTACAAAAGGAAAGAACATCACGAGTAAATGAATGCTTCGTGACTGAAAAATCAAGCTGGGCAATAGCCCGCCAGCCTGAGAAGAAAAACTTATCAGGAAAGGGTAAAAAAATATAGAGCAAATTAAACCCAAAGTAGTAAGCAATATAACGCTTTCTTTTAACGTTTCTCCAATAGAATCTTTCTTTGGATAAATTGAGATAATTATTATTGCTCCTGCCATCCCAAAGTAAATAGGAAAATCCCAGGTATTTAAAAATATTAAACTCCCCAGAGCTAATGCTAAAAACCAATTAAATCCCTTTCTCCAAAAAGCAATTACATTTTCAAATAAATCATGTTTATTTTCGTACACCTCTAACAAATATGTGTATCCGGAAATAATACAAAGGAGTACAAAAGGCATGGCTAATACATGAGGATGAAGATCTCCAAGTAAAAATGAAAAGAAAGGAAATTCGTCAATGATTTCCCGGGGTTGTCCTTGGATTGTATAATCCTGCAACACACGTGAAGCTCGCCACCACCAAGTTCCGCCAATTCTTCCAACATGCCAATCGAAAGGTATTGGCGGCGGATTAACTAGTTCTTTGATATCCAGCCAACTCCAAAAGCGTGAAACCATTTCCCCACTTGGATCTGGCTTCCATAAAACTCCGTGCGAATGGAGCAATTCAAGTAAACCTTCACCGTTGCTAACTATTAATAAAAACACTGGCGCTAATAAACTAAAAAGAAGTGTGGAATTGATTTTCTTCTGAGATAATTTTTTCTTATCCTTTTGTATCTTTCCAATTAAAATATTGAAAAGAATTCCAAACGCTCCAACTGAAATGAGTGCAAACCAGAAAATAAGGGCTAGATTGAAGGCTATCCCAGAATCTGTTCCTATTATCTTAATAACAGCAGCAATGATCGAGTATCCAAAGTAATAATAGGATATGGAATATCCAGCCAACCAGGGATCATTTGGCGGGAATGATGGAGACCGAAGGATTCCATTAATAAAAGCAAGTTCCATGGGTTTTTCAGTACCAATAATTTCCGGATTTGCCCCCCGCATCATCGCCATAAATAATACGGAAATTAGAAACAGCACTTCACTTAAAAGGATAATTTTTATATTTTCTCTAATCCAATCATATAATTCAGTCCAGAGGTTTTTCTTATAAAAGGAAATAATGGATATGGAGGAAATTACAAATAATGCAAAAACAGCGCCAAGCCGGGTATTTCCAATGATTCCAAAAGTATTACCGATCCAATATGTATAACCCCAAATCAATAATCCTGAAATTTTTGAAAATGAATAACCTTTCGTATACAAGTTCTTAAAAAGGATGAAACAAAGTGGAAAAGCCATCCATCCGATTATTTCAAAAAAAATCCACCATTTAAATAGGTCACCCATTTATTATTGCACCACCTTAAATAGATAGTTACCTTCGGATGAATAAATCACCTTTAAAAAAATACTCGTGTTTATGAAGAATTTATCAATCCCCTCCTGAGGATAGATTATTCTTTCTAATTGACCTATAACAATGTACTCAACTTTATACTTTTTTACTAGTTCTTTCGCTACTGATATGTCAGTAGTGGAATAGAACGTATTTACATCTTCAACTCGTTTATATACCCAATCAGAAGGATTTATTGCACGTTGTTGACGTTGATGCCAATTCCATCCGATAACACTGGGTAATCCAGTGTAAATCGTTATTCTATTTCCCCAACGATATTCTGGAACATTAGCTTCTATTATTATCGGAGTGCCATTTATATTATCCTGCATCCAACGAATTAGCTCATAATCCTGTTTTAAATCCATCACTTGATTTTTTTCAGTATAACTAGAATAGCGCATGTATTCCATCCCATCAAGTGTTATAGGGACTGTGTTTGAGATTCTATCAGTGATCTTATCCACGCTTGCAATAACCGGAAATAGGGTAACAGACATAGACAGCAATAAAAAAATAGTAATCCAACCTGATATAAAATTCTTCCTTTTCCAATTCTTTATGCTTAAAAGAAGTTGAGATATGTACCATGAGGAACTTATAGCTAGGCAAGTCCACGCTTGCAGGTAGAATTTAAACACAGTATTCATTCGACCAATATCACCGGAAAGAACTACAAGTTCAACCAGAAGAGTAAGTCCTAAACCAATACACGTAAGAATTAAAATAAACCGTTGATTTTCTGAACTTCCTTTTCTAAATAACAGAAGACCTGAAATTGCTACTGCGGGAATTACCAGGATACTAATTACTACACCTTTTAAAACCAAAAATAATAATGCCGCCAGGAGGAGTAGAGAACCAGCAATAATGCCCATTCGGTAAGGATAAAATTTGTTAAGAGTAGATAAAGGGGTGATTCTCATCCAATTTTTTACTTCATTCAATAGCCAGCCGTAAATTATGAAAACAAAGTAGCCCCAATGAGTTAAATATGCCCCTAATGATGTTTTTTTTCCAGTCCAAAAATCTATGGATTTGTACCCTTGTCCATACCATTTCGAAAATGGATCATAAAGAAAATATGAGATTAATCCAAAACTTATTGCAGCCAGTATTCCTAAGATTATTGTTTTTTTCTGTACTGTAAGATTGGGAAATATTTTTTTATGATATATCGCGTATCTTATAAAAACGTATAAAATACCTCCACAAGCTACCGCCAAAAATACAGGATAATCCCAAGTGTTGGTCGGCCTTAATGCACCGATTACAATCCCCCCTATAAGTAATTTCACCAGGAATTCCCATTTTTTTTCATAATACATACGTTCATTTATTAATGAGACTGTCCAGCTCAAAGCAAGGAGTGTAATCGGGAGTGCAAACAAATGAGCATGAGGATCCCCATATAAAAAAGTGAAATATGGAAACTCCGTGATTGGTTCGCCTGGAATAGTTCGGGATGGTATCCAATACCAATCCCCAGGATAGTAATTAAAATTCCCATTTTTAATGAATATCTTAATTCCTTCAAAAAAAGCTGCTATCGTGTTTAAATTCCCCTCATTTGTGTATGAGCTTGCCATATCAGATAACCGTTGAAATCCCTGAACGATCATTTTAATAGTTCCAAAATTACCGATTATTAAGACAAATATTGCAGCAATTAAACCAGAAAATATTTTCCTTTTTAAACGCTTTGATCCTTTAGGCTCACCATGGTTTTTAAATCCTCTTTCCGAGAGATTCCAGCCAATACAAAATGCGGAGGAAGCTGTGAAGCTGAAAAAGCTGGGTAGTACTAGATTGTATGCAATCGATGGGATGATACCTAATAATTTAGTTGGAATTGCAGCTATAAGGAATCCCCAATAATAATAATTTATATAGCCACCAGCGTACCATGGATCATACGGTGGGTAAGTAATGCTTTTGATTAATGCATTGAAATAGGAGAAATCCATTGGCTTTTCCCCTCCCTTATAAGGATGCCAAAGGTCCGGGTTTCCAATACGTATAAGCATGAAGAAAATGAAAAAGATCAAAATAATTATTTCAGTAAAAATAATGGATTTCAAGTTGTTGGATAGTTCTTGGACTATCTCGTTTTTTCCCCAATAGAACAAAAAACCATTAATTACAAAGATAATTATGATACAAGAAAATATTGTTAAATGAGTGATCTGAATCCCAAATGAGCCTGCTATCCAAACAAAAAAAGTCAATATTACCAGGCCAGTAATTCTTAAAATCGGCCATCCTTTCCTATCCAAACCCTTGAAAGCAATTCTAATAGTTGGATATACCATCCAACCCAGAATTGTTATACCGATATACCAAACAAAAAATGTTATAAATGGATATTCATTTTGGAGTGAATGGTAACTAAAGAGATCTGCCCATGTCCCTGTTTTTTTCTGAAAATCCCAAATTTCTTCCGGCAGATTTAAAATTCTTGGTCTGTTTTCAGCTTCTTGTGGAGAAATATTCAACACTTTATCAAGATCTACATTAGAAAGTGTGTTAATAATTGTTTCAAATGAAAAATCTTCCGATTTCTTAAAAATAAATACTTTAGGGTGGTCATAAACTGTAAACGCTTCTTCAGCAAATTGTGTATTTATCTCTATTCCAAGAATTTCCGGCTCTGATTGAAAAGTCTTAATCAATTCATATCCCAAGTTGCCAGAGTAAATTCCTGGGTCCAATTTTTTATAGCAACCCTGGACATAAGCTGAATTACAGCCTATCAATTCTCTGTAGAAATATGTGGACAGTGGATACTTCTCAGGGATTTGAGTAACACTCCCCCATTGTCTATTAGAACTGAAAATAATATAATCTGCCTGGTCAAGGATTGAGATAAACCGAGAGAATTTTTCCGCGTTGTCGTCCCAATACATCTGGAAGTTTAAGTCTGATTGATAAACGCCTGAATAATTATCAAACGGATTCAATCCATACATGAATAATGGCAATGTATCATCCCAATCAGTTTCTTTGGCAGTTTTACTTCCATATAAAAAAACTGATGACAAATCTTGCCCTCCAATACTGACAGATAGCTCATAAGCTGTATCAGGTTTTAAAATAATCGGTTCCTCAAATACAATAGAAAAATCCTGACCCCGGAAATCAATCCTTTCAGAAAATTTGTCAAGCAATTTCCCCGTTGACAGAATTTGCCCTATAGATGAATCTTTAACATCCGCTGTAAAAGAAACCGCACTTTTTTCATTTACACCAGTACGCACCCGAAAAAGATCTATCCCTAATAATTCTCCTTTTTCAATCGGTTTGAATGAATAACTATATGGTTCTCCTGCCAACAATGGTTCTGTAAACTCAAAAACTCGTTTATATACATCTTTTTCCCCTAACTTGTATACAACACTTATGGTTCCAGAGAATTGCAGTTTACCTACAGATTGCAGGTAACGTAAAGAGAAGATATACTCTTTGCCTTTTTCTAACAAGATTGAATCCGGTAAATCAAATTGGTAACTCTGACCTCTGGGATCGCCCTCTACTCTGAAAGAATCGGTTATTTCTATTTCTGTAAGTAAGTTATTATTGTTTTTTGTGTAGATAGATAAGGCAAGATGTTGATCCTCCGATAACAAGGTTTCACTATTTATATGGTCAAATGCGATCCTACAAATGGAAGTGGTAATTTCAGGGACAAAATCGAATGACAACTTTTTACCTGGATCCAGTTCATAGAATTTCGGGTACGGTATTGGCTGAGAAATTTCCCCATTATCGTTTTTTATTCTGAGATTGATCGCCCCTTCTAAATTCCTATAAATCCATTCACTGGCTTCTATCCGTGTCATCGGCTGCCGATATATATTGACAAATGCTGATGCCCATGCGATGGCAGAAATTAGAAAAACTAATACAAATACTAATTGGAGAAAGTTCTTTAACCAATATGGTTTAAATTTTCTTTTTGATATCGATATAAGAACGTAATCAATGAACCAGCCAGCGGTAATCGCTAATGTGGGATACACCAATAAAAAATAACGCATAGTGGGATTCCAGCGAATTGCCTGCCATAACAAGTAAATTACGTTCCAACCCACCAGCAATCCATAGCGCTTCCATTCACCTTTTATAACCTCCCCGCCCATCATAAAAAGCCCAATAATGAATGAAACCCCAAATGACACACCCATTCCCCAAATAACCAAATTTTTTATTGGAAAGAAAATTGATCGCCTTGCCCATTGAAGAGATGGGGGGTAATTGCTTAATCCCGAACTTAAAGCACTTAATTCCTTTAAATTATTTATCCATTTTTGATTCAGTGAAAAATTGAAAAAACCTGGGCCAGAAAAAGCATACGGTTGGAATATTCTGAATACGATCAAGCTCAATACACCTGAAACAGCTAAATTCCGCAGACGAACTTTCCACCGATTATCGGATAATTTAAGAGCAGTGTTTGGGTCTGATAATAATATGGCGGCAGGAAGAAGAACCGCAGCAACGGCAGCGTTGATCTTTGAAGCTGTGGCAAAACCTAACGCGACCGAAAAGAGCACAAAATAACCAATTCCCTTCCATTCCGTGAATATAATTTTCCATTTCGAATTGTATTTAGCCACATAAAGGTGGGATCTCTCAAGGAGCATGACTCGCACAGCTGCAAAGAAAGCTAGCATAGTGAAGAATGTTGTGAAGTTATCGACAATAAAGAAATGAGAGATCTGAATTGGTAGAGCCGCGCAAGCATAGAATAATGCAGCAAATAATCCAATACGATTCGATTTGAATAAATCTTTTGCAATAAAGAATATCAAAATGATCGTACCAATATCAAAAATTCCTGAAAGATACCTTCCAATGATATGTATCTCTGAATAGCCGGTTTGGTTAAGAAATTCTCCTATATACCGAATAAGAAATATTGGTAGCGTTCCGTACACAAAAAATGGAAATGTTTGGTTTCCATTTACATCAACAACATTATGGGGGTTGAGGGGTGAGTTATTTGTATTGAAATACTCCCGTGTACTTTCCACGGGTTTAATAGCCGTCTCAACCATAGTAAGAAAGCGTTCATCCGGATGGAGATGGTAGTTGTCATCCCATTTAATCCCTACAAATCTGAAATATGCTCCGCACGCAACAATCAGGATTAACCCAAAGAGTACAAGCCAGTCTCCTTTTTTCCCATTGTTGATCATATATTCTCTGTGTTCGAATTAATCTACACCATTCACAGTATAAATGATGAATTCTTTTCCCGGTATCCTTGAATAGAAAACAGATGATTCACTATCGGGAAAATATCTGTCTAGTTCAGATATGGTTTCATTATCTTCAGGTTTGCAAATATACATCTTTGCTCCTGGTATCTCTATAGTTTCCGGAATCTCATCTCTCCAGAGAGCATAATCTTTTCCGGGATAATTTGCATTAAAACCAACCAAGCGTGTATCCACCCAGTGAGGATAGGGAATAACATATGCGAGGTCCGGGTTATTTCCATATTTAATAAATCTTCCGATCACGTTTCCGATTTCCGATGAGTTCCATGCATTCTTATCAAACTGTTCTTTGTACTCACTGAAGACAATGTGAAAATTATTCACCATTGAGATTGAGATAATGATCAACCCTATAGTTCCAGCGATTATTCGCGAATTTTTTCTTGGAAAATAATTAATAATTGCGCTTATGAAAATTTGAAAACCAATACCTACAATAACAAACACGGGGACCAGCGCGCCCGCGCTCCTATTTAGTGAAGGATTTTCTCCTGGGTAAGCAAGAGATAAGATTGAAGGCATCATCAAAACCGGAATAGATACCAACAGGGACCACGCCTCCCAGCTTCTTTCTTCCCTGATTTTGCGAATCAAGTAAATCGCACCGGTAAAGAAAAAACCGGCACTTATGAAATCTAACGCAGGCCGATTTGGTACAGAATGCACCCATATATGACCATTTTTATAAAATGGCATAATAATAGAATCAAAAAAATTTTTAATGAATATATTAAATACCGATTCATTAAAATGCCGCTCAATTTGCGTAATCCTTGAAAGCGCTCGGTAGCTGAAACCTTCTGGATTATCAAACCAATACCTGAAAAGTGGGATAAAAACTGAGAAAGCACTTAATCCGACAATAACCAAACCAAAAATTGCCTGAACACGAGATTTTGAAGAATCTCTATTAAATAGATACAAGAAAAAGATAATAACAACTAATACAGGCAAAATACGGAAAGAACTGTACCCATGTAAACCCAAACCCAATAATAATCCGCATAATAGAAGAAAATTACTGTCTTTTTCCTTTAAACCTCTTATTATAAAATAGAGAACAGGGGCAGTAAATAACGGGTACAAAGAATACCGTAAACCCACCCGTGAAATCACATTGGACCAATATCCAATACCTGCAAATAAAAATGCAAAAAAACCTCCCCACTTGTTCGATTGATCTTTCCCAATGAAAAATATAAACGGTAGAGTTAAAATCCCAAAGATAACTGTACCTATCTTTAAACTTAAGAAATTTAAGTCCATTCCAAAAGTTTTGATAATCATTGCAGTGAAATAGAATTGAATCGCTTCCCGTCCTGTATTTCGGATGAAAAACACCTGTAAATCTCCCCTCAATACATCCATCACATCTAATAATTTTTCTGCGTGGTCACTAAACATTTCACTTGGAATTTCATTTATTTTATAAATTCGGAAGAACAAAATAATAATACTTGCAATGATTATCAGGACTAAAAATATCAGATCTTTCTTCTTTGGTTTTCTTTTCGAATTCACTTTGGGTTTCCAAATTGCAATTATAAAAAAAATTATGCCCATAACCCATACACAAAAATTTAACCAACTGAACTGATTTCCTGAAAATAGGAAAAAAGCAGTGATTTGAAAAAGAATAGACAAAATTAGAAATAAATCCTTTTTCCCGAATTGAAAATTTTTCCGTATCGGAGTTTTTTCCTTATTTTTTGATATTGTTTGTTGCGCAAAACCCGCCCATAAATATGCTACAGAGAAGAGATATAAGATAAGAGCCAATGCCACACGCAATCGAGAGGGCTCGAGAAATGCTTGCGCAAACAATGCCAATCCCGTACCCACCAGGATTTTCCCGTTTCCTTTTCTGTGTGTGAGATTTTTTTCACTCTGCTTAATTAGTTGGATTTTTTCTCTTGATCCAGTGTTAAGAAAATTATGAATATCTATAGTGGTCTCAGAATCAAAGAGAGATTTTATATAATCTAAAATACTAGGTTCCTGCATCATTACTCATCTTTTTAGATATAAAAAATGTATAAGCCCCTTCAGGTGATTCCTGCTCTAATAAATAATGCTTTTTTAACCAAACAGATACAACCCATAAATTCCATTGGGAAGGAACTAATATCCATTTTCCAAAGGTTTTCTTAAAAAACCAGGATGGGATTCCGAAAAAGTGCCCCCATTCTAAGATTTTTAAGGATGTCTTTGGGAAATAATTCCAGGATTTGATTATTTCAAATCCCACAGATCCTAACCGTTCTTCCCATTTTGATACAGGGTCTGGATGATAATGACGTGAGATCCTGTTAAAAAAGTGTTGATAGGATTTCGCCCAATTTTTCAATCTCAACCAATTAAGGAGTCTCCCTATCGAAAGGTTTTTTGTGAAATTATCGTTAGGGACTGTTATTATAAAAATGCCATTATCATTTAATATTCTTTTCACTTCACTAAAAACAGGTTCAAGGAAATTTATATGTTCAAGGACCGAATTACTAAAAACAGTGGAAAAATGACCACTCTCGAAAGGTAAACGATTGCCTGATCCACATATAAGAAGTTCACAGCCCTTTTTTTGTTTTGCATTTAACAATTCTAAGAACGCAGGGTCAATTCCAACATCAATAGAGCCAGGAAAAGTTTCCGATGTAAAATGTCCATCACCAATACCCAGATCGAGAATGGGCGGAGACATATTTATATCTTGATAATACCTTCCTTCTACAGCGCGTAAGAATCCCCGAAAATAGGGCAGCGAGGATATATTTTTCCAGAAGAGGTCAAGATGTTTTTTCTCCATTCAGATCCTATCGTACTGAACAAGGATTCATTTCATTTTGAATTTCTTCAAATAATCTTACATATTCTTCTGCTACAGAAGATGGAGTGTACTGTTCCTTTATCCCTTGATATCCTTTTATATACTTATCCTTATGTTCTGATATCCTAAATACAGCCCGTGCTAATTCTTCTGAATCTCCAACCGGAATAATCTCGCCCATACCATGTCTAATCACAGGCTGCCGAACCCCAGGCAGGTTTGAAGCGATAATTGGAACTCCGTTCATCATAGCTTCAATTTGGACCAACCCAAAAGCTTCCGTCGAATTCAAGCTTGGAATTGTGAGAATATCCAGGTTAGGGTAGAAACAAGCCATTTCTTGGGGAGATAATAATCCCAAGAATTTCCATTTGTCCTTTTGCTGATAATGTTTTATCAACGGCATCAATCTTGCTATATAGCGTTCTTCGCCAAGGATGTTTTCATACGGTCCCGCAAACCACACTTCAGTTTTTGGATATTTTGAAATGATTTCCTCTAATGCGGATAAAAGAATTTCTACACCCTTTTCTGCTGCAAAACGCGCAGCCATCCCTATGATAGGGTAATTATCAGAAGGATTATGCTGTTGCTTGAATGTTTTAATTTCCAGTTCTGAAATATCGGGGAGTTCAACAGGAGGATTGATCACTGCCAATTTCCTTTTAAACCGGTTGATGAAACTTGAATGGTCTGCGTAATCTTGTGTATAAGTAACGATTCGATGTGTGAATACTCCTGCGATATGATTCATCAAGTGCACCCCCTGGTTTGCTGCCCAACTTAAAATCCCATTAGGCATTCTTAAATCGCAATGATATGTGATAACAGTTGGTTTTTTTAAAATTCTTCCTCTTAATGCCAATCCAGCAGCATCCAACTGGGGAAGATGTAAGTGGATCACATCATGCTCTCTGGCAAGTTTATTTGCCAACCAACCAAATGTGGGCATTATGACCCCTTTGCTCACACGCATGAGCACAGGTGCTCGGAAAATCTGTACTCCATCTAGTATTTCATTTCTTGGGAGAGCAGCATCATATTGTGATGTAAGAACAGTAACAGCATGTCCCTTTTTAATAAGTGCTTTTGCTAATCGTTCAGCATATATCGTCAGCCCACTGGTATGCGGTCGGTAATATGTCAGTTCCATTAATATTCTCATTTAATGCTATACGAATAATTCTTTATTATCCGCCACCCATTGGTATAACGATGAAAGACCTTGTTCCACATGTATTTTTGGGGACCAACCAAGATATTTCTTTGCCTTAGAGATATCCGAAATATAGATCTTCTGATCACCTGGACGCCATTCTTGAAAATCTACTGAGATTTCTTTCCCGTGAATTTTCTCCAGGATAGGCCCAAATTCTTGCCATATAGAAACAGAATTCTCTATACCTCCACCAACATTGAATATCAAACCTTTTACTCTTTCTTTCCTCTCAATTACCAGATCGTAAGCATTCATCAAATCATCTATGAAAAGAAGATCTCTTACTTGTTTTCCATCGCCATAAATAGTGATCGGTTTGTGCATCACCGCAGCAATCACAAACCACGCTACCCAACCCTGGTCCTCTATCCCGAATTGGCGCTTCCCATAAATACAACTCTGCCTGAAAACAACTGTTGGAATATCATAGATTCTTGAATAATCCCTGACATATTGATCGCCGCACCCTTTTGAACAACCATATGGTGAATGGAAATCTAATAACTGATTTTCACTTACACCAGCGGGAAAATCTCTAAACGAATATCGAGTTTCTTCTTCAACAACGTGAATATCCTCAATCCCACCATAAACTTTATTTGTTGACGCATAAATTACCAGCGGCTTTTCTCCAAATGCTCTTGCCGCTTCAAGTACATTGAATGTTCCAGCCGCATTTACACTAAAATCAAATTGTGGATTGACAACCGATGAAGTGACTGCAACTTGTGCTGCTAAATGGATAATTACATCTTTTCCTTTTACCACGCTCATTAACAATTCATAGTCACGGACATCACCTTCGATAAAGCCAAAGGATTGGCCATGGGTTTTCGATGAAACCCATTTCAAATTCTCTTTTGCCCCGTTTCTCGATAAATCATCATAAATTGTGACATCATCCCCATTTATAATACGCCGGTAGGCGTAATTAGATCCAATAAACCCAGCCCCACCGGTAATTAGAATCTTTTTTGCCATCTATATTCGCACCTATTCTTGTTTTATTTTTCCGGGTTTTTCTTGACTTGTAGATTTTATCTTCTTAAGAATGTCGGAAATTGATTCTCCTTGTTTCATCACTGCAATAAATCCGATTATCGTTGTTATGGCAATTTGAATAAGGTGAATCACAACTGCGATAACTAATGCTTCTTCTTTGTTAATATCAAATACGGAAAGCGCCGCTATCATTGTGCCTTCTAGTACACCTAAACCGGCAGGCGCAGAAGGGAGAGCGATTCCCAAGGCAAGAACTCCTTCTGTGAAGATTGCCCACCAGAATTTAACGCCACTATGAATTGCATTGATGCCATAAAAAAGTATGAAAGTCCATAATAGCCATGAAATGATGATCCAGAAAAGAACAGAAACAAATTGCCTCCAATTGGTTAGGATCGAAAATCCGTCAATGACCATCTCAATTTTTGGAAGTATCTTATCTATGAAATTCGTGTTTCTTTTTCCAATATTCCGTAACCAAGTTTTCACTTTTTTTGCGTTTAAGGCAACAAGAAAACCAGATATAAGAAATAATAAAAAAAGAATAAGTAATGCAAATGCAATTGGACGAATGGAACTTAATTGTGAAACGAAAGGAAACGTCACCAGAAACATAGAAGCCGCAATGACAAGATCTAAAGAGCGTTCGACAATTACACTAGAAAATATTTTAAAGGCATGCTCTGAAGCGGGTTTGGCGAATAAAATGGTTTTGACCAATTCGCCAGAACGAGGGATCAAGTTATTGAACAAATATGATTCATTTGTAATAAGAAATGAATCAATAAAATTCACTTTCGGTAGCAATTTCATCCAAGCCACAGCCCTGGCAGCTAATGAAACAATCGTTAAACCAATAATGATTAGAACATTTTTAAAACCTATTTCTGAAAATGAATTCACCAGATCATCAATATCTACAACTTTGTAAATGAAAAAGGATACCAAAATGCTAATCAACAAACCTGGCAGCCAGCGGAGTATTTTCTTCATTTCTAACCTCTCCTTCAATCACCCTCCAATTGCAATACTGCCATGAAAGCTTCCTGCGGAATTTCAACATTCCCGATTTGTTTCATGCGCTTCTTGCCCTTCTTCTGTTTTTCCAAGAGTTTTCGTTTCCTAGTCACGTCTCCACCATAGCATTTTGAAAGTACGTCCTTTCGCAGAGCTTTCACATTAGCCCTTGAGATGATTCTGCCATCCGCAGATGCCTGAATAGCTACATCAAATAGCTGCCTGGGAATCAATTTTTTTAATCTACTTACTAATTTTTGACCTTTTGTATACGCCTGCTCTCTGTGTACAATTGAAGCCAACGCGTCAACAGCTTCCCCCCCGATTAATACTTCCAACTTGACTAGATTTCCCGGTTTATATTCACGAAAGTGGTAATCCATTGAGGCGTAGCCGCGAGTCTTCGATTTTAGATCATCAAAGAAATCTACGATAATCTCTGATAGAGATACTTCAAATCGAAGCTGAACACGATTTGGAGCAGGATATTCCTGCTCAATAAAGATCCCTTTACGCTTAGTAACAATTTCCATTACAGCGCCATAATATTCAGTAGGTGTGAATATCCATAAATCCATCCATGGTTCCCGAATTTCTTCTACAAGACTTTCTTCCGGAAGTTCAACAGGAGAATTGATAAAAATGGACTCTCCATCATGGGAAATAATCTCATATTCCACTGTAGGTGCAGTCAATACAATATCCAGGTTATATTCACGTTCTAATCTTTCCTGGATGATCTCCATATGAAAAAGCCCTAAGAAACCACATCGAAAACCGAAATTTAACGCCTGTGATGTTTCCGGCTCAAAAACCAATGAGGCATCATTCAGTTGTAGTTTTCCAAGTGCTTCTTTTAGATCCCCATAACTTTCACCATCAACTGGATAGATTCCAGCGTATACCATCGGTTTTGGATTCTTATACCCATGCAGGGGGGTTCTTGCGGGATTAGAAGTGGAAGTGATCGTGTCGCCCACCCTACATTCACGCACATTTTTTAATCCTGTGGCAATGTATCCAACGTCACCTGGTTCTAGTAAATCAATCTCACGCATTCCGGGATCAAACACACCAATCTCTACTGGCTTATAATCCAAATTCGTTGCCATAACGCGGAGTGAGTCTTTTATGCTGATGCTGCCCTCAAACAATCTAATATAAGCGATTACGCCCTTATAAGAATCGTAATGTGAATCAAATATCAGTGCCTGGGTTGGGTTTTCCTTTTTTCCTTTAGGGGGAGGTACTTTCTCCACAACCGTTCTCAACACTTCTTCTATGTTCAATCCTAGTTTTGCAGAGATTTGTATCATTTCAGCAGGATCAATTCCCAGCAAATTACTTAGGTCTCCAGCAACATCATCGGGGTGCGCGGAAGGTAAATCGATTTTATTTAGAACCGGGATGATTACAAGATCAGATTCAAGTGCCAGATAAAGATTTGCTAGGGTTTGCGCCTCAATCCCCTGTGTAGCATCAACCACCAATAATGCTCCCTCACAAGCCGCAAGTGCTCTACTTACTTCATAACTGAAATCCACATGTCCTGGTGTATCGATTAAATTAAGTTCATAATCTAAATCCTGGTACCGGTAAGACATTCGTACCGCAGATGCTTTTATGGTTACGCCCTTTTCACGTTCAAGGTCCATGCTGTCAAGCATTTGATCGACCATATCTCGTTCAGAGACTGTTCCAGTAGCCTGTAGGAGGCGATCTGCCAAAGTAGACTTTCCATGGTCCACATGAGCTATTATGCAGAAATTTCTTTTTAATTCTGTTTGCATGCCAACTTGTTAGTATACACGATAAGTCTAATCCACCTTCATTCACCATTCAATGGATTGAAGATGAGAAATACAAGAAATTCGACATTCCCTTTCGGTCCTTTAATAGGTGATTCAGTTACGCCAAGTACATCAAATCCTTCATCTTGCACGGTAGATAATATATCTTTAACCACTTTTTCCCGGTCCTTATCACTGTGGATCACCCCCTTCCCTTTTGCAGCAATTTTTCTGCCGACTTCAAATTGAGGTTTGATCAGCGCAATGACTCTCATTTTTTTTTGTTTACACCAATTTTTAATGATCGGGAAAACCTGCTTCAAGGATATAAAAGAAACATCAATGGTTACCAGATCAATCGGTTCAGGGAAATCCTTTACATCCTTCACATTTATCCTTTCCATTACAATCACCTTGGGGTTTTTCCGTATGGATTGATGCAGTTGGCCAAATCCAACATCCACCGCATATACTTTTTCAGCACCGTTCTGTAAAAGACAATCTGTAAATCCACCGGTTGATGAACCGATATCGGCACAAATTTTTCCCGCAATATCATTAATATCAAATTCAATTATCGCTTTTTCCAGTTTTAACCCTCCCCGAGAAACATACCTGGGTTTGTTCCTAATGGTAATATGACAGGAAGGATCAAATAATTCGGATGGTTTATGAACAAGTTGGCCATCCACTTCTACCTCGCCAGCCATTACTAACCGCTGGCCTTTATTACGACTTTCCACCAGCCCGGAATTTGCCAGCAAAATGTCAATCCTTTGTTTCTTCATAATTTCAATGTAATAATTTTAATCGGCAAATATGATATTATTTTCAAATGCTTAAAGATATTATAAAAAGTTTTCGTATAAAGCAATGGCTTAAGAATGGTTTTCTTTTCGCAGGCATCATATTTGATGGCCAATTTTTCAATACTGATGCTTTTTTTCATACAGCCGCTGGTTTTCTTGTTTTTTGTTTATTATCAAGTAGCGTTTATTACCTGAATGATGTCTTCGATAAAGAGGCAGATAAACAGCACCCGATAAAAAGCATTCGCCCAATAGCATCTGGGAGAATATCAGTAAATACAGCTATTTTTATCGCACTGCTAATGATCTTTTTAACTTTAAGTGCTGCATATTTTCTCTCACATATATTCCTAATTTTATGTTTTGTCTATCTCCTAATGAATATCCTCTATTCAAAATGGTTAAAACATATTCCCATTTTAGATGTAATGATAATTGCAGCAGGATTTGTTATCAGGGTTGCCGCTGGTGTTTCATTGATCAAAGTAGAAAGGTTTTCTCCCTGGTTATACGTTGTCACCACCCTACTATCCTTGTTCATTGGATTTGGGAAAAGGCGAGCGGAACTGGTTCTTTTATCGAAAGATGCTAATCAGCATAGAATTGTTTTTAATGGATATTCGATTCCATTCCTTGACCAATTAATCACAATCGTTTCGAGCACGACTGTAGTTTCATACAGCTTATATTCTTTTTCCGCGCCTAATTTACCTGAAAATCATTCAATGATGCTGACCATACCATTTGTTCTATATGGAATTTTTCGGTATTTATACCTCATCCAAATAGAACAATCAGGCGGAGCGCCCGAAGAACTGGTTCTAAAAGATAAACCCCTACAACTATCTGTATTTTGCTATGGAATCAGTGTATTAATAATTTTCTACTTAATTTGAATTTATGCCCGCAATTATCTCTAAAGCCCCGGGGAAGACTATCTTATTCGGTGAACATGCCGTTGTCTATGGTTATCCTGCAATTGCTGTACCAATAGACGCAGTCCAGGTAAGGGTAACAATTCTCCCTGCTATCACAAAGAACCAATCCATAATCAAGATTCGTAATATTAATTGGCATGAAGATATCCCCTTTGCTGAACTTGATGAATATGACCCTATTCGGATTTCTATCGAAAATGTATGCGCTCATATCAAGCAAAAACCCCCTCATTTTGAGATGATTATTTCCTCATCCATTCCGATTGCCGCCGGATTAGGTTCCAGCGCGGCTTTGGCGGTGGCTATTACAAAGGGTATAAGTCAATTTTTAGGCACTTACTTATCAAATGATGAAATTAATGCATTAGCATATAAATCTGAGAAGGTCCAACACGGTTCTCCCTCTGGAATAGACAATAGTGTTATCACATTTGGTAAGCCTATTCTTTTTAGAAAAACAGAGCCCATCTCCCAAATTGAAATAAAGAGTTCTATCCACATCATTCTCGCGGATACGGGAAAACGCATCTTAACGAAAGAAGTGGTAGCTCTCGTAAAACAGAACCTGGAGAAGGAACCAGAATTCTTTAAGCCGATTCTGGCTGAAATTGGAGATGTAGTAGAAGAAGCTGCCAAAGCATTACTGTACGGTGAGATAAAGAAAATAGGCAATTTAATGGTACGGAATCACATTGCTCTAAAGAAATTGAGAGTTTCCTCAATTGAACTTGACCGGTTGGTTGAATCCGCTTTAAAAAATGGCGCATTTGGAGCAAAATTATGTGGCGGGGGGAAAGGCGGATATATAGTTGCTATTTGCGAACCTGCATCCTGCGAGAGAGTTAGTTTAGGTTTGGTATCAGACGGAGCAACACATATAATATCTACTATGATTAAAGGTTCTAAACAAGGAAATTAATCCATGCTGATATTCCTAAAGCTTGGTGGATCCTTAATTACTAATAAAGACATCCCGTTTTCTGCGAGAAAAGGTACACTAAAACGCTTGGGGGCTGAAATTGCAAAAGCAATTGATAAAAATCATGAGCTTAATTTGCTTATCGGTCATGGATCTGGATCGTTTGGCCACTCAACCGCCGCACAATTTGGAACACGCACCAGCATTCATTCAGCTGAAGATTGGCTTGGATTTCAGAAAATATGGTGGGCCGCGCATCTATTGAATCAAATTGTTATCGAGGAATTTCAGAATTTAGGATTACCTATCATCTCTCTTCCAGCTTCCGCATCTCTTGTTTCAAGTAATAAGAAAGTTGTCCAATGGAATATACAGCCTATTCTTTCAAGCTTGAAAAACCACCTGCTGCCAATTATATTCGGAGATGTAGTCATCGATAATAAATTGGGGGCAACGATTTTTTCTACAGAAGAATTGTTCTCATACCTGGCCAATGAATTGCATCCAAGCCGCATTATACTTGCCGGAAAAGAAAGGGGAGTGTTTCTGGATTATCCGCGCAATCAGGATTTGATCTCAATGATCACTCCAGATACTTACCCATCAATATCGAATAAAATAAATGCTTCCGATTCAATAGATGTAACTGGCGGAATGGCTTCCAAAGTTAGAAGCATGCTAGACTTAATCACGCTTGAGGAAAATTTATCCATTGATATTTTTTCCGGGGAAGAAGAGAATAATCTCTTTAGAGTGATATCCGGTGAAAAAATAGGAACCAGACTTTGTCGCTGATTACTCCAGATTCGGAAATTCTTATATAGTACAATCTATCAATTGAAGAGCTCTGCCATTATCATGCATGATGATATTTTTATAACTAAAGAAGGAATACAAAAGATAAAAGAAGAACTTGAAGAATTAAAGGGCCACATTCGCGCTGAATTAGCTGCCAGATTACGGGCTGCTATTGAAATGGGAGACCTTTCCGAGAATGCTGACTATATTAAAGCAAAGGAAGACCAGGGATTCACGGAAGGCAGAATTCAAGAATTAGAAGAAACTCTTAAACGAGTAAAAGTAATTAACCATGTAAATAATTCATCTGATGAAGTTCAAATTGGCTCAAGGATAGTGGTTAAAGAAGAAGGATATCCAGAAGAGATCATTCACATTGTGGGATCCAAAGAAGCAGATCCAGGTTCAGGTAAATTATCCTACGAGTCTCCCATCGGTAATGCTCTTCTTACACATAAAGTTGGTGACATTGTGCGTGTAAAAACGCCAGAGGGTGGAATCAATTTCAAGATCATGGAGATTAAATAAAAGAAACCCGGGCGATCCGGGCTTCTTGATTATCTATTATTATTTTGGCCAAACAGACACTTCGAGTGTTAATCGGGAGAAATAACTATTTTCAGGTAAAGGACCGCGAGCATATACCATGTCTATTACATGTGCTTCTAATTGAAGGGAAGCGGTTTCCATTAAGAAACGCATGCCTGGTTCAATTAAAATTGGTTCTCCTTTGGAAAGAAGCCGCTGCCGTAAAGCAGGATCATTGTTCGCGTGTTCGCTCATTAATACTTTAGTAACAGTTTGAATATCATTCTTATCAAACAACCAGACTTCAAGTGCTGTTACTTTTTTAGGATCACCCACACCAATCGTTTCCGCAATGCCAACACCACATTCACCCAAGAATTCACCTTTCACCGAGTCTATGCTAAAAGAATCATCATAAAGATCGTCACCCTGACGGTAGGTTGTCATGAATTGTGCTAATGGGGTTTCTTTGGTGCGGGCTTTATTATCTTCCTGTTTTAATTTACCTTCAGTACTATTCTTTGAGATAACAACCTTAGCTTTCTTAATTAAACTACCACCATTACCCCTACTTCGTTTAATCATCAGAAATATAAGTATTCCACCCACAACAAGCGTTAGTAAAATCAGGATCGTAAGTGGAAGGATCGAAACCGTTTTTACTTCCGCGGCTTCCTCCTCAACACCTAAAATACCTACGCGAGTTTCTTCTTCGACAAATTCTTCCTCTGAAATTTCTGGAATAGCTTCTTGAAGATCTACGATTTCTTTGAATGCTTCAATTTCTGCAGCCGAAGTAAATCGGCAAATCGCTGGGGTTAATGTATTCAACAATTCATCGGCATTTTCACCCAATCCAACCCAACGCATCTGCACCAGTTCATCATCTTGGTTTCGTATATAAGAATCAATCATCATACAAAGGTAGTCACTTTGGTAATCGATCTGCATATCGGTTGGTTCAGCATTTGTCCATTTCACAGGCCATACTCCCCAACCAAGCGCAACAAGACCTATTACCATTCCTGCAATTAATCCGATTATTCCAAAACTGATCTGATTTTTGAAAAATTCTTTTATTTTATCCATAGCCATCTCTCCTGTTATTTGACAAGATCAATACACTTTGTAGGATGCAAGTTTTATGCCGTTTCTTCTTTGACGATACTTGCTGATGAAAATACTTCTCCGCAATTAAGACATTGGAATTCTTTTTTGTTCTTAATAACCAATACACCACCACAAGCAGGGCAACTGATTTTTATGGGTTTTTTCCATGACGTAAAATCGCAATTTGGATAATTTTCACACCCATAGAAAATACGACCTTTTCTGGTCCTGCGTACAACAATATCTCCACCATCCTTTGGACAAGCGATACCAATCTTTTCTAGAAATGGTTCTGTATATTTACACTCAGGATAATTACTGCAGCTAATAAATTTACCAAACCTACCCCATTTGACAATCAACTCACTTCCGCATTTTGGGCAGTTCCGACCAATTTTTTCGGGTTCGTTTTTTGTTTCAGGCATTTCTTCCTGAGCATGTTTTAATTGCGGTTCAAAGTCTTTATAGAAATCTGCAATCAAATCATTCCATTTTCTCCTGCCACTTGCAATTTCATCTAAATCTTCTTCCATCTGGGCAGTGAAATTTACACCAAGAATATCAGGAAAATATTCGATCAAAAGATCATTCACTACAAATCCAGTTTCCGTTGGAAGCAGTCGCTTATTTTCTCGCTCCACATACCCACGAACCTGTATCGTCGAAATCGTTGGTGCATATGTGGAAGGTCTGCCAATTCCGTATTCCTCTAACGCTTGTATCAATGAAGCTTCAGTAAACCTCGGTGGTGGTTGAGTAAAATGCTGAATAGGTGAAAGTTCAAGCAATTTCAGTACATTTCCCTTTGCCAATCCTTTAGGCAGTTTCAATTTTCCGTTCTTTTTTTCATCCAAATCCTCATCTTTTGCTTCTTCATAAAGAACAAGAAATCCTGGAAATTTTAATTCGGAACCAGATGCACGAAACTGGTATTTACTTTCTACACTTTCACCATTTACAAGAATTGAGACTGTTGTATAAATTGCCGCACGCATTTGTGAGGCAACGAAACGCCGCCAAATTATCTGATAAAGTTTATACTGGTCGGTTTTTAAAAACGGTTTGACTTTTACCGGCAATTGCATTACAGACGTCGGTCGAATCGCTTCATGCGCCTCCTGCGCTTTAGCAACCCTGGTTTTATATGTATTTTCCTTATCGGGAAGATACTCCTCCCCATGTGTATCTTTTATGTATTTTCGAACCTCATTGAGGGCAACCGGCGAGATATTTGTTGAATCGGTTCTCATATATGTAATCAAACCTGTTTGGCCGCCATTACCGATGTCAATACCTTCATATAACTGCTGGGCAATTCGCATTGTTCTTTTTGCAGTAAAAGCCAGCTGCCGTGAAGCTTGCTGCTGTAGAGTACTAGTGATAAATGGAGCATAGGGTTTTCTAGTTCTTTTCCCTTTTTTAATATCTCCGATCGTATACTTTGCTTCTTTTAGTCTCGAAATGATTTTTTCTACAACCGTTTGATTTAGTAAATCCGGGTCGTTTCCATTAACCTTGGATAATTTTGCTCTGAATGACTCAGCTACATCCAAGGGTTTGAATTCAGCATCTATGGACCAATATTCCCGCGGAACAAAGACCTCAATTTCTCGTTCTCGTTCCACAATTAAACGCAACGCAACAGACTGAACCCGCCCGGCTGAAAGACGACCGCGCACTTTTTCCCATAAAAGGGGTGTCAGGTTATATCCGACCAAACGATCCAGGATTCGCCTCGCCTGCTGTGCATTAACAAGATCAGAGTCAATTTCCCGGGGATTTGCAAAAGCTGCTTCAATTGCCGGTTTTGTAATCTCATGAAAAACAACCCGTTTTACACGCTTCTCATCAAGCTCTGCAGCTTCCATCAGATGCCAAGCAATTGCTTCACCTTCTCTATCCGGGTCTGTTGCCAGATAAATCTCTTTGGCTTTTTTTGCTTCTGCTCTTAACTCTTTTACAATCGGCCGCTTTTCATTGGGAATCCGGTATTTTGGTTGGAAATTATTTTCAACATCCACCGACAACTGAGAACGAAGAAGGTCTCGTACATGTCCAACAGATGCGCGAACAGTATATTCTTTCCCTAAAAAATTACCAACGGTTCGGGCTTTTGCTGGTGATTCTACGATCACCATCTTACCCTTTCTCTTAATTTCCTTTTTTACACGTGGCGGAGCAACCATACCCTCGTGCATCTCTGTTCGGCCTATCCGATATAGTTTCGTACCGCACACTTTGCATGTACCGGTTGTTACTGGTGTTGATCGAGAATTAAATCCCGCTTGTGGATTTTGAATTTCTCGCTTTTCTTTACATTTTACACAATAAGCTTCCAAAATAACTCCTAAAGATAATTATTTAAACCCTTTTCTTTTATCTTCCTAATAACCTGGCGGATCTTTTGAGTTTCACCTCTCTTACATATCAACAAGGTATTTTCATGATCTACTATTACAAGATCTTTCAATCCCACAACTGCTATCATCTTCTCATCGTCAGTTGATTGGATAAAAATATCCGTTGAATCCACATTTACCACATGGTGTGCCAATTGGATATTTCCTTCCTGATCCGCTTCTAAAATTTTGAAAAGCGAATCCCAACTTCCCACATCATTCCAACCCAAACCCTGTACGGGCATCACAGCTACATTCGAAGCGCCCTCCATAATACCATAATCAATTGTCTGTGGTTGAATTGTCTTCCATATATCAGTAATTCCACCAATTTGATGGTTCTTCTGAATGCGAGTCTGGATTAGTATCAATTTTCCATACAACTCAGGCATTTGTTTACTAAATTCATCTAGAATTGCTGTGACTGACCAAATGAACATTCCGGAATTCCAATAATAAGAGCCAGAATTTAAATATTCTTTCGCTGTATCCAGATCAGGTTTTTCTTTAAACCTTCTTACTCTAAAAGTATTCAATTCACAAATTTTTTCTCCAGCTTCGATATAACCATATCCGGTAGCCGGAAATGTTGGTTCAATGCCCAATGTAACTAAAAAACCTTTCTTTGCCGCAGTTTTCGCTTCAACCAATAAATTCTGGAAATACGGCCCATTTTTAATTATGTGATCTGCAGTTAGAACCGCCATTACTGCATCTGGATCGATTTTCTGCAAATAAGTTGCTGCCATTCCTACAACAGAGGCTGTTCCTTTTGGCATCGGTTCGATCAAGTAACTTTGTAATGGTAGTTCTGGCGCTTCTTCTCTGAGTTTTGCAATCTGTTCCTTAACGGTAACCACATAAATATGATCAAAATCAAATAATCCCTTTAACCGATCTATAGCTATACGAAAAAGTGATTTATCCCCAAAGATTTTTAATAACTGCTTAGGGGTACTTCTTCGTGAAAGTGGCCATAATCTTGTTCCTCCCCCACCAGCCATGATAACCGCATAAAAATGTGTGTCCATCATACCTCATACTTTTCTGATCCATCAGAAACAGATTGGTACATCATATTTCCTACTTTTCGAACAAAACCCTTTAATTCCATCATAACCAAACTCGCGGAGACTTTATCAGTTGATAAACCCGTGATTGATTTTATTTCATCAATATGAAGAGGTTCATCCCGAATCGTATTCAAAAGAAGCAATTCTATATCATTTTTTGGCAGAACGTTTTGCACATATCTGAATTCCGCAGATTGTTCCAGATTTAATGCTAAAAGTAATTCATTAAAATCTAGAAGCGGAATAGCGCCATCATTGATCAACCTATTTGTTCCTCGGCTTCTAGGAGCATAAATTGAACCTGGGACAGCGAAAACATCTCTTGATTGTTCCACCGCAAATTTAGCAGTTATCAATGCGCCACTTTTCTCATCAGCTTCCACAACCACAACCACCTTTGAAAGACCGGAAATGATTCGGTTGCGCGGTGGAAAATTCACTGCCTCAGGTTGAGTACCCGGATATAATTCACTTACCAGTACACCATGGGTTCTTATATTCTCTGCTAAATCTCTATTTTCCGGAGGATAAATAATATCTAATCCGCTTCCAAAAACCGCGATGGTCCTTCCGCCAGTATCTAAGGCGGATTGATGGGCAATTGTGTCAATCCCACGAGCCATGCCACTAACCACAGTTATCCCATTAGATGCTAAAAATCGTGAAAGCTCAATTGCAACTTGCTTCCCATACGATGTTTTTCTGCGAGTGCCAACGACAGCAACAGGGCAATCATCTTCATCAATAAATGACCCTTTGATATAAAGTACAGGAGGAGGATGCTTTATGGATTGAAGTAATCGTGGATAATTACTTTGATTATATGTAATTACTGATATACCTAATTGCCGAATCAGATCCCATTCCTTTTCAAGGTCAATTTCACGGCGCAATTTCACAAATGTATTGACAATTTTTTCTGGTAATCCCGCTTCTCGCAATGATAACGGTTTCGCTTGCCACGCTTCGGAAAGATCACCGAAAAAATCTAACAGCATTTTTGTCCGTACAGAGCCTATCCCGCGAATCTGGTCAAATCCGATCCAATATCGTTGATCATCCATCAGCGCCACTCTTGGAGTTTCACAGTCATTTTTTTATTTTTTATATCCACTTTTTTTACAACAGATTTTATTGCAGGTATCAAGATTTCCTTCATATCCCGGTTATTATGTTTAATCACATATACATCGTTTGCACCAGTATGAATTATTTCAATAAGAACGCCAATTTCATGATCTTCCATTGAAAAAACCCTCATTCCGATGAGATCATGAAGATAATATTCGTTATCTGAAAGTAAAGGTAAATCCTTATCTTGTATATATACTATCTCATTACAAAAAGATCTTACAGAATCCCTTGAATAGTAATCTATAAAGGTTATAAGATGTTTTTTATCCATCTTTCTAATAGTATCTATTTGGGATGGAATATGGTTTTCACCAATATACACTTGCTTCCCTTTTATTAATCTTTCAGGAAAATCTGTTAGCAATTCTGCCGTTACTTCACCATTCAAACCATGCTGTTTATGAATTTTTGCAACTGCTAAAAAAACAGGCTTACTCTTATTTAGCAAGCCTGATTGGTCCTGTCCTTCATTTTTTTTATTCTGCATATAACTAAGGTTCTACAATATCCAGAGATGCGCGCTTCCCTTCGCGTGCAGCCGCAACACGTAAGAGAACACGGATTGAATTAGCTACCCGTCCACCTTTTCCAATAACACGGCCCATGTCCTCCTTAGCTACTTTTAATTCAACTCGAACACGACCGCCTTCCTCAATTTCAGATACTGATACTTGCGATGGATCATCCACCAATTGCTTTGCGATAGATTCAACTAAATCTTTCACGTGGACTCCTTTTTTGTTTAAACTTCTTATTTTGCCTTAGGTTTATCTTTACGGGTTTTTTGGTCAACAGACCGTGATTCATAGTAAACCTTGGCTTCCTCTAATATTTTCTCAACAGGTTCGCCATCTTTGAATCTTTTATACCGATCTAAGAGTCCGATAGCGTTGAATATTTGTGTTATAGATTCACTTGGTTGCGCCCCATTACTGAGCCAATGAAATACACGGTCTTCATTAACTTTTATGGTGAACGGGTCTGTGCGGGGATTGTAAGACCCCAAGTTTTCTAAAAACTTTCCGTCCCGAGGACTCTCTTTTTCTGCAGCAACAATACGAAAACTCGGTTGATTTCTTAATCCTGTTCTTCTTAAACGAATACGTACCATGAACAATTCTCCTGATTAATTCATTATATTTATGTTTCAATTATTTTGATCTCAGAAATATAAGGAGCGTGAAAGGATACGCTATTTCCGCAAACCATATTAATTGTTTGAACCTGGAAGTATTATACATTTATGTAATAAGAAATCCAAATCCATAAAACCAAAAACGAATTTTATTAGATATGGAAGGTACAGTCAAGGTGTATAAAACGGAGTTTTATGTAATAATTTAAAAAAATAATTTTATTTAATAAATTTTATTAATTATCCAATAATTTTATTTGATAAAATGACTACATATGTAAAGGAAATATTAATAACATGAAGAATTTCTCAAGTGTTGGAATCCAGGCTCCAGAGATATTAATTCCTAATGATCAAATAGATTTAGAAAAATGGGCGGTGGCTGCATGCGATCAATACACATCCCAGCCAGAATATTGGAACACTGTAGAAAAAATAGTCGGTCAATCACCCTCCACATACCATCTAATTCTTCCTGAAGTATATTTAGGGACTGAAAAAGAACAAATTCATGCTTCCCAAATCAACTTACTCATGGAAAAATATCTCAAAATGAATTATTTCAAAATAATTGATGGCATGATTTATATCGAACGGTACTTTGACAATTCAGTTAGAAAGGGACTCATCGCCGCCCTTGATCTTGAGCAATATGATTTTACTGATGGTTCTTGCTCACTGATTAGAGCTACAGAAGGTACGATCATTGCTCGTTTACCACCCCGAATAAAAATTCGCCAGGATGCACTAATAGAAATTCCGCACATTCTAGCCCTGATCGATGATCCAAAAATGTCTGTCATTGAACCAATTTCGAAATCTTCCAATGGTAAAGAATTAATATATGATTTTGACCTAATGCAAAATGGCGGCCACTTGAGAGGTTACCATATCGTTTCCTCTGACCTTGAAGAAAAGATAATCCAAGCTCTTGAAACATTGATTTTCCCAGCGAACCAATCAAAAAAATATGGCATTAACAAAAATGCCCCTCCATTGCTTTTTGCTATAGGTGATGGAAACCACTCATTAGCAACTGCAAAAGCTGTTTGGGATAAGATAAAACACGATGCTCCAGAAAATCACCCGGCTCGCTATGCACTAGTGGAGATCGTGAATATCCATGATGAAGGCATTGTGTTTGAACCGATCCACCGCTTATTGAAAGGTATTAAGGAAGACTGGTTTCTTTCCGTGAAGAACTATTTCAACCATAAACTAAATATTCAAAAAATTTCCAATTTTAAAGCATTAGAATCAGCAGTCTCAAAAAATCTATCAGAGGATCAATTATTTGGCGCTTTTGATAAATCCAACTTTTGGTTAGTCAGCATAAAGGAACCCAACCATACATTATCAGTGGGAAGCACACAGAATTGTATTGATAATCTGATCTTAAATGGTCAGATCAAGGATGTGGATTATATTCACGGAGATGAAATAATTCTCGAATTGGGTACTGCACCAGAAAATGCTGGGATTTATCTGCCAGCTATGCCGAAAGATTCCTTATTTCGATCTGTGATAAAAGATGGTGCACTTCCCCGAAAGACTTTTTCGATGGGAGAAGCACACCAAAAGCGTTTTTATCTGGAGTGCAGGAAAATTAAGTAACATGCCTTTGATGAAAAAAAGAATTACCTTGCTAGTTGCATGTTTAATTATCACATCAGCATGTACACACAAAGGATTAGAGTCATCAACATTTAATTCAGATTTAGAATCACCAACTTTCACTGCACAACTAACTTTCACGACTGAACCAACTGACACTCCCATTCCCCCTACTGAAACCCCTTCCCTGCAAATGCAAATCTGTTCACCCCTTGAAGGAGAGACCCTTAGTGAATTAACCGAGATCATCACGCAACCGTTCAAACCTCCGCGGGCAGGCCAGGATGTTGAAAATGATGATCACCACGGAGTTGATTTTGCTTTTTATCGGCGGAAGGGTCTATTAAGCATTGATGGACTGCCAATTCATTCCGCCTTGGATGGCGAAGTTGTTACTATCATCAATGATAAATACCCTTATGGCAATGCAATCATTATTGAAACACCTCTGGACTCGATCTCACCCATTCTATTAGAGCAGCTCAATCTTCCTTCAATTCAGCCGACAGTTGTACCGGATCCTAAATTTAATTGGGCGCCTGAAGAACTCCCTTTTCAATTGAGTAAGATCAGTAGATCTCTATATATTTGTTATGCGCACTTGAAATATCCTGCTGATGTCAATATAGGAGATAAAGTCACATGCGGGCAGCAAATTGGTCAGGTTGGAAACACAGGGGATTCCTCTAATCCGCATTTACACTTCGAAACCCGCGTTGGACCATCTGGCGCAAGGTTTGAAAGTATGGCATACTACTCAGCTCAATCCACACAATCTGAACGGTATAATTATGTTGTATGGAGAGTAAGTAATCTGTTCCAATTATTTGATCCAATGGTACTTCTTTCTATAAAGTGATAAAAAAAGGTATATGATCATGAATAAAAATAAAAATATTAAGACTTGTTTATTAGTGTGCATTTCAGCTCTGATTGCTGGGTGTGGGTCCTCACCTGCAGCAACGCCGACAATTGACCCACTAGTTGTGATGACAGAAGTAGCCGGCACAGTCCAGGCGGAAATTACTCAGGCCGCTTTACTGACCCCATCCGCCACACTTACACCTCCTCCAATAGCCACACCCCTACCCATTCCAACACAACTCCTACCCGGGGCTCCTACAAGCCCAGCAAGCACATCAGGACCAACGCCTGCTTTTCCTGTGGAATCCCCTGATAACGCAATTTGGATTGAGGATGTAGAAACGCCAGACGGTACAATTTTCGAACCTGGTGACCGATTCACAAGAATCTGGAAGATTGAAAATACAGGTACAACAATATGGAACACAGGTTATCGATTGATTTACTACGGTGGCGAACCTATTATGTGTGATGAAGCAGACATGGATATCTATCTAGAGCAGTCAGTTGATCCACATAACCAGATCACATTAAGTGTGCGAATGACCGCACCAGATCCCCATGGAACTTATGTAAACCATTTCCGAATGATAAATGATAAAGGGGAAGTATTTGGAGATAATTTATGGGTAGAAATCGTAGTTGGTACATGGGAAGAAAAAAACGCACAGCGAAATAGTTAAATAAATTCCATTCATTTATGATATCTGATATCGAATCGATTAAAGCCAAGGCAAAAACCCTTGGCTTTTCATTTACCGGTTTTACAGAAGTTCAACAATCACCTCATTTTCAAGATTACCTGAAATGGATAGAGAGAGAGCAATTTGGGCATCTAGAATTTCTCAATAAACACTATGTAATTGGATCCAGAAGAGAACCGGGACAGTTACTGAAGGACGCAAAATCAATCATTGTCCTTGGAGTAAAGTACGGCTCTACCCCTAGTGAAAAACAAGCTGAATCCTCCGATAAAGGGTTGATCGCAGCTTACGCTCAGTATGAGGACTATCATCACGTAGTAAAAAATAAAGCCGTTGAATTGATGGAATCCATCAATAGTGAACGATCCGAGAAATTCAATTACAGGATCTTCATTGATTCAGGACCTCTCATGGAAAAGGATTTTGCTTATGCCGCGGGGTTAGGCTGGATAGGGAGAAATTCACTGTTTATACACCCAGAGCTTGGCTCATTCACCTTCCTTTGCTGCATAATGGTCGATAAAAACCTGAATGAAAATTCTCAACTTTCCAATGACCTATGTAAAAATTGCCACCATTGTGAGCAAGCATGTCCTACTCAATGCATCAGTGGAGATTATACAATTAACGCAAGCCGATGTATCTCTTATCTAACGATTGAACATAAAGGAACTATTCCAAGGAACTTACGATCGTTAATTGGTAACCGTGTTTTTGGTTGTGATATCTGCCAGGATGTTTGCCCATACAATACAAGGGTTACAGAGAATCAAAACGAGATATTTTTTAACTTAAAGAAAAAGAACTATCATCCATTAGATTTGCTAAAAGAAATGAGCCTTACAGAGGAAACTTTTAAAGAAAAATATATAAATACCCCGATTTTGAGGGTTCCCTACGAACGCCATCTACGCAACATTATCATTGCTGCCGGCAACAGCCGGAATTATAAATTTATAAAACCTCTCAAAAAATTACTTGCCAGTGATTCGGAAATAATTAGAGCCCATACTGTATGGGCTTTGGGAAAAATCGGTTTAGAGGAATGTTTCTTAATTCTCCAATCACACCTAACTTCCGAAAAAAACGATCTTGTGAAAGATGAGATTCTATTTGCACTTAGATAGACAAATCTATGGTATCCAAATTGCATGTGCTGCGTTATTTGCTACCAATTGAAATTTGTTTCCTTGTTTTTCCCAGATCCACACCTCGGGTTGTGAATCTGAACTTGTAAGCAAATACCTCTGGAAAGCTAACTTTTCCTCTGCTGAATTCCATGAAAGCGCAGAATGATCATATTGGTGATCATTTGTTAATGCAAATATCTTTTCCCCTTCTTTATTAATAACCCAGATTTGTTTGCTGTTACCGTTATATCCTGCCCTAACAAGAACTATCAGATTCTCACTCTCAAAAAAGGTGGGCTGGAAATAATTTAAAGACAATTCTTGGCCATCAAACAATCTAGTCAACGATCCCTTTCTTACATCAACTTCAAATACCTCAATGCCAGCGATTCCTCCCAAGTAATTCTGCATTCCAACCAGAAAGCTGCTACTATCATTTCTCCATGAACCTATTAAATCCGAATCACTTTCTATCGTTTGAATAAGATTCAGGTTTTCAACGTCAAGAATTCTCAAATATCCCTTATTGTTCACAAAATATCGAAGGAATTGGTCATTTGGAGAGAAATCTACATTCGATATGTTTCCCCTTTCAATAAGTATTTCTTGGTCATCATATAAAGATAGAAGGATTAACTCGGTATCAGATCCTTGTGAATAAAAAGCGATTTTTGAACCCAAAGAATCAATTGCCAAATTATTACAAATAACCTCACCACACGTATGAATCTTTTCTTTGTTTTTCCCCTCCCTATCCATTTTCCAGATATCCGCCCCACCTTTTTCATTCTTCACCGCGTTCACTACCCAATTGCCGTTTCTCGATACTGCAAAATCCATCACCCGCCCTTCGGTTTGTGTTAGAGGAATGTTTTCCTGCCCACAAAATTGCCAGATTTCCGGTTCATTATTCACATTACCGAGGTAAACAAGATAAGGATGACGAACCATGATCTTATAGATATAATCTAACTCATCCTTAGTTATTGTTACGTCATATTCTTTCCCAACCTCAAGAGGTTCAGATGGAATTACAACCAAGGCTCCATCTGCACTATCTAAGTTAAATTCGATTAATGGGAAAATCTGAACGGTAATATCCTGATCAATATTAAAAGGTGTTTTTCCTTTATCAATCAAAATTGGTCCTATTGATCCAATATCAATTGGACTGTTATCATTATCATTTGCGTTGCTGCAACCAGATAGGAATCCCGTAATAAAAAACAACACAATGAAAATAAGCAAATATTTTCGCGTCATTGAAATATGCTCCCACACATTGGCAGGAGCATAATTTATTTAACTTGCCAAAGTACTCGTGGGAGCAAAAGTTGGTGTTGGAGTAACCAGATTCACCCGTACAACTAAGACAACACCCACAGGAATATTGTTCTCATCATCGATCTTATCTTTATTAAGCGAGAGAATATCTTCGACTGTGGAATTAAATTGGCTGGCGATGGAAGCAATTGAGTCACCCGCCTGAACAGTGTAATCAATACGCGTGCCTTTTGCTAAATCAGGGGGCACTGGAGTTGGCGTTGGTAAAGTTTGCCCAGGCGCGGGTACTTTGAGTTTATATCCCGGATAAATTGGACAGGTTCCATCTTCAAAATTATTAATCGCCAATAAGGTCTGAAGATCAACCTCAAATTTTTCTTTGATATCCCAACAAGTGTCAAATTCCTGTACTTCATATTCGAATGGGCCAGAAGGAGTTGGGGAAACCGTCAACGTTGGGGTCGGTGTTTCTGTAGGAATCAATGAGGGTGTCGGTGAAATAACCGGCGTTGGCGGCATGGTGCTTGTTGGAGTAGGTTCTTTTGTAAATAGATTGAAAGAGAAACCTCCACCTGTAATCCACAGCACAATAATCACAACCCCAATAATTACCAATAAAACAGCCAGAATTGCGATGAAAATGGGGAAAAACCTACGCTTTTTTTTATAAGCATTTAATAAATTTTGAGGGGATTGTCTTCCAAGCATTTTTTACCTTTTCCTTTTCAAATCATTTCAGAAATTCGCTCTCGGAATTAACCACATTCTAACCTATTTTTTCCTTCAGCTAATCACTCAAAAAATAAATCCCACCAGATTTGCCAATTCTCCATATTAACAGGAGTTGGGGTGGCTAAGTATTTCACTTCTTGAGAAACATTTCCAAGGGGAAGCGGGATAATCACCTGGTCACCAGGGATAACTTTTCTCTCATATGTTCGCGCCCATTCTTCAACTGCTTTATCAGAATCAGCATACGCTATCTGTGTTTCTAACGCAACCTGAGTTGATTTTAATTGGATGACTCTTTGATCCATCTCGTCTTTTTGTGATGATAATCTCAAATACTCTGATAATCTAGAATTCAGCCCCAGTACCATTATGAACAAAATAAGAAGTAAAACGACATATACCCATTGCCTTTTTATTCTTTTTATCTTAGGCATATTTATATCTTACCCCATAAAAACAGGCAGTACAACAATCGGTTAAAAATGATTCCCCCACACATAGCGGGGGAAATGCCGAAGGAGGGATTTGAACCCTCATGAGCATAATGCTCACTACGCCCTGAACGTAGCGCGTCTGCCTGTTCCGCCACTTCGGCTGGTAACTTGCATGAAATTCTATCAAAATACATGATTTTGTCAACAGGCATGTGTGCCATGTCCAGGAGATACTATACACTTTGGGTATCAAAAATACATTCAGTTAATATTGTTACTTAGCGAGAGATAAATATCAACCGAGTAGGTAAAACATAGTGAATCATGTATATCTAATAAATTATAAACAATTTCGCAAATTAAATCCGAAAGCTGCCAGGTTGATTGTGCTCAGTTATTATTTAGAGAGTGTGAGCGTTAATATTTCTAGAACCGCGCGGGGATTTGGCATCAATTTCTGTATGGTGATGGAAATTTTTTCTTTTTAAATACAACTTTGATCTATTTATGTTTTACTTCTTTATGGCATTAATCTTGCATGATAAACTAGAAAGGTTATTAATTCTTTAAATTAATAAAATGATGCACAAGAAAGAAAATAGATTATTGATCATAGCGGTCTTATTTTTCTTCCTGATCGCTTGCACTATTCCTATCCGCTGGATTGGCTTCTCCGATAAAAACGAGGGTGGGCTAAAATTACTCGCAGATATAGGCAAATATAACAGCGGTGAACCCACCCCTTTTCAACCTTTTCAAGTCACAGCAACTCCTACCAGAGATGTTCAACCGATAACCAACGCGTTAGTTCCTAATCCCGGGTTGTTACCTCCTGAAGATCAAGTGAATGTCCTTCTCTTAGGATCAGATTGGCGCCCGAACAGCGGTTATCGAACAGATGTTATCTTGCTTGCGTCAATAAATAAAAAGGAAGCGACGGTAAGTTTAATTTCATTTCCTCGGGATATGTGGGTAGAAATACCTGGAATTCAAGAAGAACGCATTAACACAGCGATGGGGTATGGTGGATTTCCTCTTCTTAAATTAACTTTCGAGCATAATTTCGCTATTCCAATTGATTATTATATGATGACAAATTTCAGTGGTTTTGAGAGCATTATTAATACATTAGGCGGAATTGACATAGAAGCATCACAGAAGACCGAGGACCGTTGTGACCTCTCATATCAACATGGTGCCTGGTGTACCATTGAACCAGGTCAAGCGCATCTAGATGGCGAATTGGCTCTCTGGTATGTACGTTCAAGATACACATCTAATGACTTTGATCGAACAAGGCGCGCACAGGAAGTTCTGGAAGGATTGTTCAAGAAAATGATGTCTTTGGATGCAGTAGCGGATGCTCCCGAATTGTATAATCTATTCATCAGCAGCGTTGAAACTGATATGGCGTTTGAAGATATTATCGCTTTGATTACGATTGCGCCAACTATCCTTTCAGATACTACACGGGTTACACGCTACTATATCGGCCCTGAACAAGTGACCTCCCATGTCATCCCTTCAAGCGGAGCAAATGTCCTTTTACCAAATTATGATGCTATTTGGGAAATTATCCGGCGAGCAGTTTATCACCAATAAATTCCTTGACTTTAAATGAAGAATATTTTAAACTTATAATAACTATACGCAGTTACGGAGTTACTTATGAATATTGACTTTTCAGATATTCCTCATATTAATCCTTCTACTTCAATCCCTACCGCGATGAAATTTTGGCAAATTTACCTTGCTGATCAAGAGAAATCAGAATATACAATCAAGGCGTTTATCGGCGACCTTCATCTTCTAATCCAATTTTTACCCCCAGATATCACTATCGGAGATATTACTACCTCTGACCTTAATCGGTTCATAGAATGGTTAGAGAATGGGAGAGGTAAAAACATTTCCTGCAGCCCTAAGAGCTTATCGCGGAGGATAACCACGATTAAATCATTTTTCCGATGGCTTTTTAAGCACGGTCGTATCGGATCTAACCCCGCAGAGGAAATCGTCCAGCATACAGTCATCAGCCCACTTCCTGAAGTACTTACAACTTCCGAACTGGGGTTGGTACTGGAAACCTCTAACCAAATCCGACATTCCGATAAACCCGACGCACGCCCAATTACATTGTTAAAGCTCCTTCTCGAGACCGGGATTAAAAAGAGTGAGTGCCTGAATATAAAACGTTCACATATGGAAATAAATGTAGAAAGTTATTTATTTGTGCGGTACGCGGATAGAAGAGATCGAAACAAGGAAAGAAAGATCCCCCTTTCAGAAGAATTCATTGAAATATATAAGGAATACTTGAACCAGTATGACCCCAATGAGAAAGTATTTCCTTGGTCTCCGCGCCGCTTAGAATATATCCTTGAAGATGTCAGTTCCGCTGCTGGTATTAATAAGCATTTATCATTTTCAATGTGCAGGTGGAACTGTGCTCTCTCTGATTGGAAAATTGGTGTTGAAAAAGATACAATTCGCCAGAAGCTCGGAATTTCAAAAATCCAATGGCGAGAGATAAAAATGAAGCTACAACAGCTGGATACACTATCGGAGTAAAACTACGAATTTTCCTCCACATTTAGTTTGAATACATGTTTAGTAGATTCAGTTATTCTTGCATTAAAAGCCGGTTGAAATCCAGGGATCCAGATCAATTGTGCATTTGAAATAATTAGCGGCCAATCTGCTCTAAACCGCTTTGGAAAACTTTTATTAATCCAAAAATCCGACAATTTCATCGAATGACCTGATAAACCTAATGGAGCATAAAGGTCCCCGGCATGCCATTTACGCATGGTAATTTTCCGCTCAATCAACTTCGCATCCAAATAGGCAGCAAATTTATTTTTATTATTTTTATAGATATACCTTACTTCATCAATGGGCAATATGGTACTTTTTAGACACCAATTTTGATTGATTGGAGTACATCCTGAAATTGCGACTTCAGCCATTTCATTTTCCAGTTTTAGCCCCCATTCACTTTCTAGATCACCTAGATTGGTTAATAGGTATCCTCTATCTTTCTCTACAATTACTTGAAGATCATTTAGTAATCTTGAATAATGACTGGCTATTTCTCCGGAAAGTACTTTTCGGATATTTTCAATTAGGTTGAATGATTTTTTGCTCCCTATATTGAAATGATCCTGTAATAAACGATTAACAATATATCTTTGAACACTGATAGGATGTTTTTTTAATATCTGAATATTTATCTCCACAAAATTCGATTTTTGTAAATGTATTACATTCTTAATTATTTTTTCTGAATACTGCATGATAAATGTATGATCATCATGCAAAATACCGCTCATTCGGATTAAACCCTGCTTGATTTTTGGATTGTATTTTTCAAGAAACGGAATTAGACTTCCGCGTATACTGTTTCTTGTAAAAACCTCATCTATGTTCGTTTCGTCAATGGAGAAAGTGAGACCATTATCTTCACAGTAAGATACAATTTCATTCTTCCATACATTCAATAAAGGGCGGATTACAGGAATTGATTTACTATATTCACTATAAGATACGTAATCCATCCCAATCAACCCATTTAATCCGCTTCCTCGAATCAAGTTCATCAAGATCGTTTCTACTTGATCATCCGCATGATGAGCTACCGCAACTGAACTTGATTTCGTTTCTCGTGCAATTTTCATAAGGAATTGATACCGGAAAGATCGAGCGGTTTCTTCAATGCCTCTGTTTGTTTTCTTAGCGAGGTCGTTAATATCTTCCGTGCCCAATTGAAAATTATATTTATATTTTTCAGCAATCTTTTTTACAAATCGCACTTCTTTATCTACTGATGGACGCAGTTGATGGTTAAAATAAGCCACCACAACTCCAAAACCCAGTTTATGAAGAATATCTAATAAACAAATAGAATCTGCCCCCCCCGAAAAGCCGAGTACAATCTCATCTTTAACTTTAATTCCACATTTTTCTTTCAGGTTTTCTGCAACTCGATCAGTTAGCATACTAAAAATTATAGCATTCACATCAATTTCCTATTTTTCCTTAACTGATATTAAAATAAATAGATGGATATTGATTTTTCTTCCCAAATAGAATTATCAGCCTCATTATTAAAAAGATCAAAATATGCTGTTGCATTCACAGGCGCAGGAATATCTACTGCATCTGGAATCCCTGATTTTCGTTCACCGGGAAAGGGGTTATGGGAAGAAAATGATCCGTTTGAGGTCGCATCATTAACTGCTTTTATAGACCATCCTGAAAAATTTTTTAATTGGATTAAACCCCTATTTCTCCAAGCAAGATCTGCTAAACCGAACCCAGCGCACATTTACCTTGCGCGATTGGAAAATAAAGGAATAATTAAATCAATCATTACACAAAACATCGATGGATTACATCAGGAATCTGGAGCAAAACGAGTGATAGAACTGCACGGATCGGCAAGAACTGCTACCTGTCCAAACTGCCACTCTACTTATGATATAGATCATCTATTTGAGTTATTCAACAGAGATAGCAATTTACCCACCTGCTCCAAATGCGGTCATATTATCAAACCAGATGTAGTGCTCTTTGAAGAAATGCTTCCCGAAAAAGCATGGCATTCGGCTCATCAGGAAATGCAGAGAGCAGACCTAATTCTGGTAATTGGTTCTTCACTGGAGGTATATCCAGCCAGCACGTTACCAAACATCGCTATCCGAAAGGGAGCAAAGTTGATCATAAACACACTTTCGAAAACGCCAATGGATCTTTACGCAGATGTTTTACTCCCTATGGATGTCACAAAATCAATACCTGAAATTTTTCATATGATTGATAGTTAAACGCTTCCCCGACGCCCGAATTGTCTCTCCAGCACATCAACTGAGATATGGATCATGGTGGAGCGCCCGTGAGGACAGGTGCGCGGATTGTTACATTTCTCAAGATCTCGAATCAACTGTTTCTGTTCTTGGGTTGATAGTACCTGGCCGCCTTTAATCGCCAGCCGTTTACAAATCCGTGTGATCATTTTTTCCCTGTTTTTCGTATCAACGAGTTCTTTTGGAGTATTTTGATCATCACTTATCGCGCTTATTAGCGCTTCTTTTGGATCTATATATGAGAGAACCTGAGGTACAGCCATGATTTTATATGCGCTGGGACCAAATAGTTCCAGCTGAAATCCAATCCCAGCCAGAAGATCTATCTGTTGTTCTAATCGCTCAAATTGGTTTGCCGGAAGAGTGACAGCAATGGGTTCTAATAAGAATTGAGAAATGTTTTCATCCATGCCCTGATTGGCAATTTTTTCGAATAGAATCCTTTCATGGGCAGCATGTTGGTCAATCAGATATAAACCATCCGGACCTTCTGCAGCGATATATGTTAGTCCCAGTTGGCCTATTAATCGCAGGAGTGGCAAACCAGAAGTTTTTTGTGTATCCAAATGAACATATTTCTGCTGCTCAGATGAACCCACTTCTTGTGTTGAACCGGCAGGATTATCAAAATCAATTTTCAAATGCCCTATTTTTTTTACTTGCACAGGTGTTTTCCATATGCGAGGGGGAACCGCAGCATATGGCGCATACGCAGCGATTGTCTTTCGAATTATCCTTTGGGTTGCAGTGAAAACTCGATTGGAATTTTTCAACCTGATTTCCGCTTTTGTTGGATGGACATTTATATCCACTTCGGTTGGGGAAATATTTATAAACAGATTCGTTATCGGGAAACGTCCAACCATCAACAATCCATGATACCCGCGGGTTATTGCTGAAGATAAAACCGGATCACTCACCAATCTTCCATTAATGAAAAAGAGTATTTCTTTCCTTGTTGAACGGGTGATGTTCAGGGGACTTGTATAACCTTCTAGTTGAAGGTATTCATCTGAATAATTTATCTCCAGCAATGACTTCGCTGTTTCTAAGTCATACATCTGAGATAATATTTCCCGGCGATTGTTATTACCGTTGGTCGCTAGTACTTTTTTCCCTTCTTGAACTAGAGAAAACCTGATTCCCGCATAAAATAAGGCATAGCGGGAAACGATCAAACTAATTAACCGTCTCTCTGTAATATCTTTTTTTAAGAACTTTAATCGAGCTGGTACGTTAAAGAACAAGTCTTCTACCCGAATTAAAGTACCAACCGACCGTCCGATAGGTTTTTTCCCTATTTCATCGCCCCCTTCTATTACAGAATTGAACCCAGTCTCCTCATTTTCCAACTTTGATTCGATCATGAATCTTGATACTGCTGCTATGGATGCCAAAGCTTCCCCACGGAACCCAAGAGTCTGAATTTTCTCCAAATCCTCCACCGATGAAATCTTGCTTGTCGCGTACCGCTTTAATGCAATGTCAGATTCTTTGTATGCTATCCCTTTTCCATTATCAGTGACTTCAATTAACTTTTTCCCCGCCTGTTCGATTTTAATTGAAATCTCTCTTGCTCCAGCATCAATAGAGTTTTCAAGCAGTTCTTTAACCACAGAAACTGGTCGTTCAACGACCTCTCCAGCAGCGATCTTTGAGGAAACTTCCTTGGGAAGTACGATTATTGGCATAAATTTATTTATTTATTATATCTGATGGTCATTTAAGGATATACTTTCCCTGGTATGATTCATACAATTTTCTTTGATCTCGACAATACTATTTATTCACGTGATAGTGGATTGTGGGAAGCAATCAGTGAACGTATTAACCTGTATATGATGGATATATTGCACATCCGTAAAGATGATATTCCAGTAATCCGTCAATATTGCCGACAAAATCATGGAACTACCCTTCAGGGATTGCAAAGTTTATATCAAATTGATGAAGCTGATTTTCTTTTCTTCGTTCATGATATAGACTTATCAAAAATATTATCCGATGATGGAAAACTATTAAAGCTACTAACCTCCATCCCTCAAAAAAAGATAATTTTCACTAATTCGGATGCTGCCCACGTGAATCGAGTCCTTGACTTTTTTGGTGTAAGGTCTTACTTTGATCTTATTATTGATGTTCTTTCCTTAAAACCATATGTTAAACCACACCAGGAAGCGTTTGAAAAGGCATTATCAATTTCCGGTTTAACCTCTCCTGATGGATGTATATTCATTGACGATATGATCGAAAATGTGGAACAAGGCCAAAAGATGGGATTTTTATCCATTTTAGTTGGGGAATCGAATGAAAATATTATAAATATCCCCGATATTTTTATGCTTCCTAATATATTAGAATCGTTAATTTAAATAGGTAAAAGATGCGGATTTTTAAAAAAAATTTTAACTTTATTATATTTTTCAGTTTACTCGGTTCTGTTGTAATTTTCTTAATTGGTTTCTTCCTAGGACAGTACACTCAACTTAATTCATCAAACCTTTTTTTCGCGAATGAAGATAGCGGTTTGGATAATCTCTTCAAACCATTTTTTCAAGCTTGGGAAATCGTTCATGATCAATACCTTGAACAACCGGTCAATGATGTAGATCTAATGCATGGATCCATCCGGGGAATGATGGAAAGTTTAGGAGATCCATACTCAACATATCTGGATCCAGAGCAACTCATAGAGCAAAATGCACCATTAGAGGGAGAGTATACAGGTATAGGCGCCTGGGTCGATACCAGCGGTGAGTTTCTTGTAATAATCAGTCCGATGCCGAATTCTCCAGCAGAAGATGTTGGCTTAGAACCAGGCGACGTGGTGCTAAAAATCGGCAATCAAGATGTTACAGGTCTTGACCCCTCTTTAGTTCTCAGAAAAATTCTTGGTCCAGCTGATACACAAGTGATAATCGCCATCACTCGTGAAGGGGAACCTGATCTCTTGGAATTCGAGGTTACTCGTGCAGTAATTCCCATCCCATCTGTTGAGAGTGAGCTCATTAACGGACACATTGGATATATCCGATTGTATACTTTTGGGATTAATTCTTATGATGAATTTTCACTGGCTGTTTCCCAATTGCTTGAACAAGATGCGGATAATTTGATCGTTGACCTTCGCAATAATACAGGGGGATATGTAGATTCAGCCATTGATATCACTTCAATCTTTTTAAAGGAAAAGGTTGTGCTGATTGAAGAATGGGGAGATAAAACCACTAAGGATTACATGACAACGAAAGATCCGATCACTTTAGACACTCCCCTTTATATTTTAGTGAACGGGGGAACCGCTTCCGCATCCGAGATAACAGCTGGCGCTTTACAGGATTATAATCGTGCAATTCTTATCGGCACAACAACTTTTGGGAAAGGCCTGATTCAGAATTGGATTCCTCTCAAAGGTGAAAATGGTGCTGTTCGAGTCTCAATTGCACATTGGCTAACCCCTCATGGGCGTCAAATCCAAGATCTGGGCCTTTCACCTGATATAGAAATCGAATTTGCCGAATCTGATTATTATGCCGATGCCGATCCTCAACTTGAGAAAGCAATCGAGATCATCACGGCTAATTATAGCATTGCCTTAATTGACAGCTAATTATGTGTTGAGTATAATGTACGTTTGCTTATGACTTTACTTAGGAGATTTTCTTAATGGCTTCAGATATTATTACAGATATTTCATCATCATCACAATTAGAAAGAAAAATGCACTTAAAGGGCACAGTTATTAAAACCAATAAAGCTGGCGCGATCGTTGATATTGGTGTTGAAAAACCTGCCCTATTACATGTTTCACAAATCATTGTTGAAAATGAACAACCCTTTTTACGTGTAGAAGATATCCTTAATACCGGGCAGGAAGTTGATGTATATGTGCGGAATATCCGCGATGACCGAATAGAAGTAACCATGAAAGAACCACTTTTATTAGAATGGCGAGAAATTAAAAAAAGTATGGTTGTCAAAGGAAAGGTTACACAATTAGAAAAATTCGGTGCATTTGTTGATATCGGAGCTGAACGTCCTGGTTTAGTTCATGTAAGTGAGCTCACTCACAGTTATGTTCGAAATGCATCTGAGATCGTTAGTGTTGGTGAGGAAATAGAAGCAAAAATCATCGACTTTAATCGGCGCCGTAAACAGATTAAATTATCCATGAAAGCTATGCAGCCCAAGCTGGATGAGATCGAGGGCGTCAAGATCACACCCGCTCGCTCTAACCGGCGAAATAAAAAGGGTAAAAGTAAGAAAGAAAAACCACCTGTAAATAATGAGGCTTCGGAAGAAAAAGAACCAACCGTAATGGAAATCGCCCTAAGAGAAGCAATGGAAAAAGCCGGCGTTGACCAACCTACCACAGAATCACGAACTAAGAAAATAAAAAATGTTTCTAGGGAACAAGAAGATATTCTTTCACGAACTTTAAAGCAACGCGCTTAATATTTATTATCTTATAATCACAACCCCGATTATCATCGGGGTTTTTTCTTATGGTACACTTTTTTATCTTGAATGGAATTTTCTCTATAAATCTAAGAGAAGTGAAAACAATCTCCATATTCAGGGAGGGCTGATTCTACAACCCTCCCTTTATCTTTTACTTGAATTGAGGGAATCGGGATGAAAGAAAAAAATAACCCAAAATTTATTTTCTTCACTGGGGGAGTAATAAGTTCAGTTGGAAAAGGATTAACGGCTGCAGCGGTCGGTCGGTTATTAAAAGAACGTGGTTTCTCTGTAGTTATTCAAAAACTCGATCCATATCTCAATGTTGATCCGGGTACTATGAACCCTTACCAGCATGGGGAAGTATTTGTTCTTGATGATGGTGCTGAAACCGATCTGGACCTGGGACACTACGAAAGATTTTTAGATAATCGCTTAACTAAAGAATCAAACATGACCGCTGGACAAGTGTATGCAGAAGTAATTGGAAGAGAAAGAAAAGGTGAATATCTAGGAGGTACAATCCAGGTAATTCCTCATATCACCAATGAAATAAAGAGACGGATTCATCTGGCTGCTAAATCTTCAAGAGCAGAATTTGTACTTGTTGAAGTGGGCGGCACTGTTGGAGATATTGAGAGTTTACCTTTCTTAGAATCTCTACGCCAATTACGACGAGATATTGGTCAGAATAATGTGTTCTTTGTCCACGCGACATGGCTGCCGCATATTAAGGCAACAGGTGAATTAAAAACAAAACCCACGCAGCATTCTGTCGGAGAACTGCGGTCGATTGGTATCTCTCCAAACATGATCATCGCCCGTTCTGATTACTTAATTGACATCGCTTTAAGGGAAAAAATATCTCTTTTCTGCGATGTGGATACTGATCATGTTATTCCTGTAATTACAGCGTCATCACTGTACCAGGTTCCATTAATTCTTGAAGAATATAAGGTTGGGGAGATAATTTTGGATTATTTCAAACTCAGCGCTAGAAGCATACCAAATTGGAAAGGTTGGGAAAAGATAATCGAATCAGAAAAAAATCCAAAACACTACTTAAAGATCGCATTGGCAGGAAAGTATGTTGAACTGCATGACGCTTATATAAGTGTAAAAGAGGCGTTAAAACATGCCTGTTTAAACCAAAATGCAAAAGTTGAGATACTATGGGTACACTCAGCGAAACTTGAGGAAAAAATCGGTTGGGATCTGGTTCAAGATGCAGATGGTATTCTTGTGCCGGGAGGTTTTGGCGAACGCGGAATTGAAGGGAAAATCCAAGCTATAACCTATGCTCGAGAAAATAAAATCCCTTTCCTTGGCTTGTGTTTGGGAATGCAGCTCATGGTAGTCGAATTTGCCAGAAATATTCTAAATTATTCACAAGCAAATTCTACTGAATTCTCTAAAGATATACCATTTCCAGTCATTGATCTTTTACCAGAGCAGAAAAAAATCTCTGATAAAGGAGGAACAATGCGCCTTGGGTTATACCCCTGCATACTTAAAAAGAACACAATTGTATTTAAGGCATATTCCAGGGAACGGGTTGAGGAACGCCACCGCCATCGGTACGAAGTGAATAACGATTATAGAGATGAGTTAGAAAAAGCGGGGATGGTTTTTTCCGGACAATCCCCAGATGGTATCCTAGCTGAGATTGCCGAACTTAAGGATCATCCATTTATGGTAGGTTCACAATTTCATCCAGAGTTTCTTTCAAGGCCAAATCGACCCCATCCACTTTTCAGCGCTTTTATTAAGGCAATCATTGCTCAAAAATCCTAATTCACATCCGATTGGCCTGATGGCAATTCGTATTATACTTAGCAGGTTGAGATAACAAATTCTAATTATTGAGGTAGAAAATGTACACATTTATTGAATCGATTGAAGCGCAAGAAATCCTGGATTCACGGGGTAATCCAACGATCGAAGTTGAGGTTTTATTAGAAGATGGCAGCTTTGGCCGTGCTGCAGTGCCCTCCGGAGCATCAACCGGAATTCATGAAGCTTTGGAACTGCGCGACGGGGATAAAAAACGCTATGGCGGAAAAGGAGTAACCAAAGCGGTTAATAACGTCAATTCACAGATCGCAGATGAATTGATCAGCTGGGATGCAACCGAACAGATTTCGATCGATAAAGAACTAATAAAAATTGACGGTACACCAAACAAATCCAATCTTGGCGCCAATGCGATCTTGGGAACCAGCCTTGCTGTCGCAAAAGCAGCTGCCAATTCATTGGGCTTATCCCTTTATCGTTATATTGGGGGATTTTACGCACATGTATTACCCGTTCCCCAGATGAATATACTTAATGGCGGTGCCCACACTGCCTGGCAGTCAACCGATGTCCAGGAATTCATGATTATGCCTTTGGGCGCTCCTACTTTCAAAGAAGCAGTGCGCTGGGGAGCAGAGATCTACCACGTATTGAAATCTGTCCTTAAATCGCATGGGTATGCAACCCTTGTGGGTGATGAGGGCGGGTATGCCCCAAATTTAAAAGCCAATGTTGAAGCAATAGAAGTGATTCTTGAGTCAATAGAAAAAGCAGGTTTTAAAGCCGGGAAGGATGTCGCTATTGCCCTTGATCCCGCCGCTTCCGAATTTTACGATGAGGAGAAGAAGATCTACAATCTACGCACAGAAGGCAAGAAACTCGATCCCGCGCAAATGGTTGACTTCTGGAAATCTTGGGTGAATCAGTTCCCAGTTGTATCCATCGAAGATGGATTAGCCCAGGATGATTGGGAAGGATGGATAAAGATGACAGAAGACTTAGGCGATCGCCTGCAAATCGTTGGAGACGATCTTCTGGTCACCAACCCAAAACGTGTTCAAAAAGCAATCGATGAAAAAGCATGCAATGCTTTATTAGTAAAAGTAAATCAGATTGGTTCTCTCACAGAAACAATTGAAGCGACCGAATTATGCCAGCGAAATGGGTGGCGCGCGGTGATATCCCACCGTTCAGGTGAAACGGAAGACACGACCATCGCTGATTTAGCTGTAGCATTTAATACCGGCCAGATCAAAATAGGCGCTCCAGCGCGTTCTGACCGCGTAGCCAAATATAACCAATTAATAAGAATTGAAGCGGAATTAGGTGAAACAGCCATGTACGCGGGTTGGCAGGCGTTAAAAAAGTAATAGCGATTAATTACTAAAAAACGGGCAAAAGAGATCTGCCCGTTTTTTATACTCTTGAATTCATTAACTGCTTATAAATTTTTTTCACCTAATGCTATCTCAACCGCGGTTTCCGCATGGATATCCGTTGTATCAAAAACCGGAACAGAAATATCATTTGCCCCAACCAATAAAGATATTTCAGTGCATCCTAAAATGATTCCTTCAACTCCCTTCTTTACCAGATTCTCCATGATTCGAATATATTCATTTCTACTTTCTTGTTTAATTTTTCCCAGTACCAATTCATGGTAGATAATTTTATCGATAATTATCCTATCCTTTTTTTCTGGTACACACACATTAAGGTCAAATTTATCCGTCAAACGCCCTTTATAAAAATCCATTTCCATCGTGGAAATTGTTCCCAACAGACCAATGGTATGGATATTCTGTTCTTTTATCCGAAAAGCTGTTGCATCTGCGATGTGCAGGATAGGTATGTTCACTGCACGTTTGACCGCTTCATACATTTTATGCATCGTATTTGTGGCGATTATGATAAAATCCGCTCCACCTGAAGCCACCTGTTTTGCAGTATTGATCATCACATCTGTTGCTTCATCCCATTGATTATTTTTTTGCATTTCTTCTACTGGTGCAAAATCTACAGAAACCATTACGGATTTCGCTGAATGCAATCCACCCAATTTATCGCGTATTACTACATTAATAATGCGGTAATACTCAATTGATGATTCCCATGACATCCCGCCAATAATTCCAATCGTTTTCATTTTTTTTCTCCAAATTTATTCTTCTGATTCCTTTTATCTTCTTCAGCTAAACTTAAATTATATGGATCATCAATGATCACTTTATTAATCGTCTGGCTCGAGACCAAATCATTGCAAACATCTCTTTTGTCAATCGGCCGGTTTGGGTATTCTGTCGGCTGGGATGATAGGATGCTAATAACCAGATGGGGCTTGTTTTCCATTTATAAAATTCTCCATGGCCAAATTTTGGCCGGCGAGTTGAATTGATCGCATACAGATCTTTTATGATATCAAAAGCATTATTAAATGCAATCCCACCCAAAGCAATAATTCCTCTTACATTCTCCAACAAGGATAATTCCCTAATTAAATAACCCTGGCAATTGATTTGTTCCCTGCGTGTGGGTTTATTAGCGGGTGGAGCACATCTACACACAGCCGTAATAAAAATTTTTTTCAGTTGAAGCCCATCATCGGCTGATTTAGATTCCGCTTTAGTCGCAAATCCTTCTTGGAAAAGTGATGGATATAGAAAATCTCCGGATGCATCACCAGTGAACATTCTTCCAGTTCTGTTGGAACCGTGTGCACCAGGTGCAAGTCCTAGAATTAATATTTGGGCATTTCGATCACCAAATCCGGGGACTGGCTTTCCCCAATAATCATCCTCCTTAAATTCGCGCCTTTTTTCTCGGGCTACTTTCTCGCGCCATTCAACCAACCGAGGGCACGTACGGCATTTTATTATTTCAGTATTTAATCGTTTCCAAAGTTCATTTTCTTGTATCATTTTTAATAAATAAACATCGCATCGCCAAACGAATAAAAACGGAAATTCTCTCTAATAGCGTATTGATAACATGCTTTTATTTTCTCTAATCCAGTAAATGCGCTCACCAACATCAGCAAAGTAGATTTTGGCAAATGGAAATTGGTGATCATTGCGTTTACAACTTTAAATTGGTATCCCGGATAAATGTAAAGATCCGTAGGACCAGAAAACACCTGTATAGAACCCGCTGATGTTCTATAACGATTAGCGGTTTCTAACGTACGAACTGAAGTTGTTCCGACCGCGATGACCCTGCGATTTTCATCTTGCGCCTTATTTATTTTCTCAATCTCAGAATCCGTTATCTGACACCACTCTGTATGAATAATGTGCTCCTCAATATCACTCTCAGTTACAGGAGCAAATGTATCCAATCCCACATGTAAGATAATTTCAGCGAAGATGATGCCGTAATCTTTAAGTTCTGATATCAATTCATTCGTAAAATGTAACCCGGCAGTAGGTGCTGCCGCGGATCCCTCATCTTCTGCATAGATGGTCTGATACCTTTCTTGATTTTTAAGCTTTTTATGAATATATGGTGGAAGCGGCATTTCCCCGATAGTCTTTAAAAACGGTTCAACTTGTTTTGAGAATTTAATAATTCTTTTTCCTCGAAACTGAACATCGGTAATTTCACCGGATAGATCATTTTCGAATAATATCTCTATCCCTTCATTGATATTCTTTCCTCCAATCAGCACCTCCCAAGAAAGATCATTTAGCTTTTTCAATAAAAGTACTTCAACCTTCCCACCTGAAATTTTCTTCCCAAATATTCGGGCAGGTATTACTTTCGTCTTGTTAATAACAAGCACATCCCCCGGAAATAAATATTCTTTTAAATTTCTAAAAATATCCTCAGAAATTTCATTTTTAGATCGGTTATACACCAAAAGACGTGAATTATGCCGTGGCTCAATCGGTGATTGCGCGATTAGGGAAGGGGGTAGAGAATAATTGAAAGATTCAGTTTTCACGTCACTTCAACAGCGAAGGTTGGGAATTATTTCCATTATATGGAAGTTTTAAATGTTGGTATGCTTTCTCTGTAGCCATCCTTCCCTGTGCAGTACGGCTTAAAAACCCGAGCTGCAGTAAGTAAGGTTCAACCACATCCATGATCGTATCAGGTTCTTCGCTGATCGAAGCCGCGATTGTACTCAGGCCAACAGGTCCACCACCATATTTTTTTATGATCGTTAATAGAACCATCCTGTCAACCTCATCTAAACCCAGTTGGTCAATGCTGAGCATACCTAATGCTTCTATCGATGCATCACTGGTAATTTGCCCATTACTTCTCACCTCGGAAAAATCACGTACGCGTCGGAGCAGCCGCAATGCAATTCGTGGTGTTCCCCGGGATCTTTTTGCGATCTCCTCAACCCCTGACTCTTCAAAACCAAGCCCCATAAGCCCAGACGCTCGTTTGATGATTTGTATCAGAGACTGTTCTTCATAATAATCAACCCGATGCACTACGCCAAATCGCGCCCGTAATGGTGCGCTGATAAGAGCTAATCGGGTTGTTGCTCCGATTACCGTAAATCGCGGTAATTTCAATCGGATCGATCGCGCAGAAGGGCCCTTTCCGATAACAATATCCAAAGCGAAATCTTCCATTGCGGGATAAAGAACTTCTTCCACTACTTTCCCAAGGCGGTGGATCTCATCAATGAAGAGTACATCTCCCTCTTGAAGATTCGTCAGGATCGCTGCCAGATCCCCTTGCCTTTCAATTGCCGGTCCAGCAGTAACTTTAATATTTACATTCATCTCATTGGCAAGTACATGCGCCAATGTGGTTTTACCCAAACCTGGCGGACCATAAAAGAGAACATGATCCAGCGGTTCAGATCGTTGTGTTGCGGCCTCTATCAATATCGAAAGGTTTTCCCGAAGCTGATTTTGACCAATGACTTCTGAAAGAAATTTTGGGCGCAGGTTGTTCCCAAAAGAGTCTTCTTTTCGGGTCTCAGGGTTGTTTAAACGATTCTCAGGTGTTTGCATTTCAGCTAATAATTTCTTTTTGATATTATACCTATTGATAGGTATTGCCAATATACTAATATATTTGATATTATCTATACTAATTATAAGATAGCGGAGAAACGATGGAAAATGTATTCATTTCTGAGCACCCACTGGTAAAACATAAACTGGCTAAATTAAGAGATACAAATACTAATCCTAAAAAATTCAGGGAGTTGATTAAAGAGATCGCTGGATTGTTAACTTACGAAGCAACCAGCGATTTATTGGTTAAGAATATTGAAGTACAAACACCTTTAGCAAAAGCCAAAGGAGTAGAGCTGGTTGAAAAAATAGGGTTAGTACCAATTCTCCGCGCCGGGTTAGGAATCGTTGAGGGTGTTTGGGAATTAATGCCATCCGCAGAAGTATGGCATATTGGCATCTATCGGGATGAAGAGACGCTAAAACCAATTGAGTATTACAACAAACTCCCTGTCAGCCCATCCGTAGGAGTTTGTTTGATTCTTGATCCAATGCTCGCTACTGGTGGATCAGCCTCCGCAACAATAGATGTCCTTAAGCAGTGGGGTGTTCAGCGGATTAAATTTGTTGGAATCATTGCCGCTCCAGAAGGCATAAACCTTGTCCATCAAAATCATCCGGATGTCCCACTTTATCTGGCTGCAATTGATGAACGCCTGAATGAAATTGGATACATTGTTCCCGGTCTTGGTGACGCAGGCGACCGGCAGTTCGGTACTGGTTAAATTATAAAGGCTGGTTTACCGCCAGCCTTCTTATCTATTAAATTTATGCCGCAGATTCGACAATTTTTACAAAATCCTCCGGCTTTAGACTTGCCCCCCCGATAAGCCCACCATCAATATCAGATTGAGAAAAGAATTCACCCGCGTTATGGCTCTTTACCGAACCACCATAAAGAATTCGGGTCTTTTCCGCGATCTCCCCACCAAATAAAGATGACAGGCTATTGCGAACTACGTTTTTGATGATGTCGTTCGCCTGTTCTGGGCTGGCTGCCTTTCCTGTACCAATTGCCCAGATCGGTTCATATGCAACAATCAACTTCTCTGCGTTGCCTGGATCAATTCCTTCAAAATCTTTCATTAGCTGGTTGGTAACTATCACTTCTGTCCTGCCATTTTCATATTCTTCAAGCGTTTCTCCCATACAAACGATTGGCAGCAGCTCATGCGCAAATGCTGATTTCACCTTGAAATTAACCGTCTCATCCGTTTCGCCAAAATAGCCTCGCCGTTCAGAATGACCAATAATCACATATTTGCAAAACTCCTTTACCATCAAAGGGGAAATCTCTCCAGTATAGGCACCTGATTCTTCCCAGTGTAAATTCTGGGCACCTATACCCACTTCTGTGCCAGCCAGCATGCCCGATACGACCATCAGAGATGTAAAGGGGGGGCATAACACACGATCAACTGTTTTAACAACTTCTAGCCCAGGCAGCATATCGGCAACTAACAAAGTTGCTTGTTCAACCGTTTTATTCATCTTCCAATTTCCAGCAACTAAAGGTTTTCGCATAACACTCTCCAAAAATAATATTCAACAATTATAACTTCAATTAGTTTAACCAAACCAATTCTCATTAGAACATCATCATTGACGCTATCAAATTTATTAGTTATGATGATATTTAACTGGGTTGATCGGGTAGCCGCAATTCAAATTTTGAATTGAGGAAAGTCCGTACTCCACAGAGCGCGAAACCGGGGAAATCCCGGGATGGGGCAACCTATCGGTCAGGGCCACAGAAACAAACCGCCTGAGAAGGTAAGGGTGAAATGGTGGTGTAAGAGACCACCGGAAACTGCAGTAATGCGTTTGCCAGGTAACCCCTTTTAGGAGCAAGGTCAAGTAGAAACAAAACTTCAAGCTGCTCGCTTGAACAGCGTTAAGCTGATTGTTTCAGGTAGACCGCATAGACAGATGGCTATCCAGGTATGTAAATACCGGACAGAATACGGCTTATAGATCAACCCAGCTAAAAAGGAGAAATAATGTCAGTAATACACAAATTTTCTGAGGACCAAGATCAATTTCAGTGGGAAGATGTTGAAGGCATTCCCTATGATATAGAAGGAATTCAATCTGCCGCAAAACATATCCTCATCGGTGAAAAAGAAGGTGCGCCAAACTCCATCATGAGATATTTCAATTTGGCTCCTGGCGGCCACAGCAAATTAGAAAGGCACCCTCAAGAACACGAAGTATTAATTATCCGAGGGAAGGGAAAAGTCAGGATAGGAGAAAACGATTTCATTGTCAATCCGTTTGATTCAGTGTTCATAGAAGGAAATGAATTGCACCAATTTTCCAATCCGTTTGACCGTCCTTTTGGCTTCATCTGTGTAATTCCCAAGAAATCATAATTACGTCTGTCAGATCAGGCAATCCGAACGTTAAGAGCAATTGACTCTTAATCAGCAAGTTGTGGGATTTTTAGAATGCCAGCAGACATGATTGTCGATGATGATACGTTTTCTTAAAAGAAAGGTTTAGGTTTGCTCAAACTCAAATGTTCTTTAGATGGCGGGTCACAGGTTCAAGTACCTGCCATTTTTCAATCGCGGACAACTTTTCTGGGTACTAAACGTATACCTTAAAAAAGAGATGGTAATAAAATCGCTTTGAAACCTGCCCCTGCTGTTGGAGAAACCCATGCGCTATAAAACAGACACCACTGCAGCTTCATATTCTAAAGGTGAGGTGCTTGCCAACAGCATCACCCACGGGGTTGGGGTTGGGCTTAGTATCGCCGGGATTGTTGTTTTAATCATCAGGGCACTTAACCTGGGAACGACCTGGCGCCTGGTCAGTTACATTATTTTTGGAACCTCGTTAATCATGCTGTATCTGGCTTCGACTTCTTATCACAGTTTCACCAGTCAGCCGTGGAAGGCGCTCTTTCAAAGATTGGATCATGCGGCAATTTTTACGCTAATCGCGGGGACGTACACTCCTTTCTTATTAACCAAATTAAGAAATGGCTGGGGATGGAGCATCTTTGGAATTGTGTGGGGTTTATCGATCGTTGGTTTAATTCTTAAACTGGGTTTTAAATCAAGGTTCGAAAAGCCATCGGTCTTTCTGTACCTTGCAATGGGCTGGTTTGGTGTAGTTGTGGTTAATCAAACCATGGGCACGATAGGTATGCAATCTATATTGCTTTTGCTGTTTGGAGGTATTTTCTACTCCGCCGGTGTCATATTTTATCGTTGGCGGAAACTTCCATACAACCACGCTATTTGGCATCTATTTGTGCTATGCGGAAGCATCTTTCATTATTTTTCAGTCCTTCAGCTGACTTAGGATTGAATCTGAGGACCTTTTCGAGTACGGTTTAAACTATCTTGGTTAAAATGCTGTTATTTGTCTATGCGTACCTATAAGATGCCTCTGCACTATTAAGGAACATAAACAGGTATTAAGGGCACACTCCCGGAACGATAGAGTTAAATAATCCAGCAAATAAACTACACCACAGATCTACCGCATCGATTATGATGACCGGGATCACACAAAAAATTACAATCGATGCCAAAGCGACCAAAAGGATGACGACACAGGTAGGTTTTTTAAGGCCTTTTGATCTTTGGTGTGAGGTTTCCGGTACCCGTTCTTTTTTATCAAGTATCAGCTTATTATGGACTCGTTCTTTTAATAGATTCTCAACCGTAGTGATTTTCTCTTCAACCCGATGCAACAGGGGTATTTCAGGCAAGCGCCAGCTGTGTTCTCCACTCACTCGAATATCGCGTTTGAGGAATGGGGTCCAGGCCAATAAAGCGAAGAGCAGGGATGCAGTTAGTAAACCAATTACCCATCCCCATTCCAAACCTTTAATCGCATTCCCGCCCTGATAGTAATACATGGGTGTGTACTTCATAAATGGTTCAAGGTCGGGATTGATATTAGAGAGTCCAATCATCAAGAAATTGAGAACCATCAGAGCACCAGAAAGCATTCCGGCAATCCGTGTTGAAGGCATAATAAGACTTAACAGCAGGGCAAAAGTGCTGAAAAGCATGGAATTCGCGAATAGGGATATAAATGGACGCAGGAATTCTATCGGGGTGAGGTCGAAGCCATACGCGTTGGAAGGTATTACCAAGCTCAACCAGGAAACGAGCAGGATCGCTGCAATCACGATGAGGAAACCCAACAGCCGGCACCAATAAAGCCGCGAGCGGCTGATTGGATACGCAAGCACAAGGTCGAGCAGACCTTTCTCCTCATCACCCACAATTAGATTCACACAAGCTCCAATCGCAAAAATACCAATGATCAGGTTCATAAGAGTGAAATATTCGGTATCCAAATATCCCCATGGAGTGGTGAACTCAGTCATACTTCCGAAGAAAGCAAGCATTTCTGGCGGGTAGCCCTTCAATAATTCATCAATACCTTCCATGGTGGTCACGGTATCAAAAAAGGAGCCGAGAAGAAGACCATAAAGAATCATACCAATACTCCAACCAATGGCCTGACCGCGTAAGCGGCGGATAGTATGCTTAAATTCAGCAAACATCTCAGCCCACCTCCTGTTCTTCATCTTTATAGTAAGCCAGAAAAACTTCCTCTAAAGAGTGATGAATTGTTTCAATATTTCTTACCGGATATTTTGCCAATGTTTTAATAAGCTTATCCATCTCACCTTCAACTTTCAGTGTGATATCCAACCCATTACCCTTTGAAATCAAAGAAATACCTTCAAGCTTCGTGAGGGGCGTGGTATCGATCTTTTTCCCGAAACGCACTTTTACTTTACGCATGGTCATACTGGCAAGCTGGGAGGGGCTGATCTCTTCCGCGATGATGCCTTTACGAATGATAGCTACCCGATCCGCGATGGCTTCTATCTCACTAATGATATGTGAGGAAAAGAAGATAGTTGTGCCTTCTGCTTGTGCATCTTTCAATGTTTTATATACTACCTGCTGCATCAAAGGGTCCAACCCGGCGGTAGGTTCATCCAGCAACAAAATCTTTGCCCGCGGCATGAGAGCCTGCACCAGCCCCACTTTTTGCTTATTTCCTTTGGAGAGATTTTTTACCGGCATGTTGAGATCTAACTCCAGGCGCTTCGCCAATGTCCTTATGTAATCCCAGCTGATCTGGTTCCCGCGAAGATCTGCAAAATAGTGCAGCACATCCAGCACATTAAGATTGGTTTCCAGATTTAATTCTCCCGGCAGATAACCGATTTGAGATTGAACCTCAACTGGCTTCTTTTGCGGATTCATACCCAATATAGTGATCGATCCAGCCTGGGGACGAATGAGATCCAACATGCAGCGGATGGTTGTCGTTTTTCCTGCGCCATTAGGGCCCAAGAACCCATATATTTCCCCTTGTTTCACTTCCAGGTTCACACCGCGCAGCGCGTGGACTTTTCCATAGAATTTGTGTAATCCGTTAATTATTATTGCAGCCTGTTCATTCATAGGCAACCTTTCTTTCATAAATACACACTGAACACCAATTTTACGTGATATCTTGTTTTCAGTCACCAATCATGAAGTCGAGAATCTCATCATTTATTTTATCCCCAACAGCACTTTATGGTTCCAAGTTCCAGCCGTGGATTGCACACCACTTTGTCCACTCACACCCAGGGCTACCAGTGCTTGATATTTTCCTGACACATCACATTTTTTTCTCAACTCACCTCTTCTTCCTAAAAACTGCACATACAAAGTATATCCAAGCATATATTTGTTATACTATCAACTGGTTATTCAGAATAAGGTTTTCAATTGGAACACACAGGGTATTTGGTTAAAGTAATGGGAGTTGTGATAGATGTGGAATTTCCCGGCGGGAATCTTCCGGGAATTAATGATGCCCTTGAAATTCCAGTGGATGAGGGCAGAAAAGAGATTTTTGAAGTTCGGGAGCACATCAACGCTTCCACAGTGAGAGCTATCGCCATGGGGACCACATCCGGGTTAAGGCGTGGAATACATGTTATTGATACACAAAACCCCATTCAAGTTCCAGTGGGACCGCCTACACTCGGAAGGATGTTCAATGTGCTCGGCAGCCCAATCGATGAAAAGCCTTTTCCCGATGATGTGACCAGAAAACCAATCCATACTCCATCCCCAACACTCACAGACCAAAAAACTAATTTTACGCCCTATATAACCGGTATTAAAGCCATTGACCTCTTGATGCCATTCCCCAGAGGTGGAAAGGTCGGTTTAATTGGAGGTGCAGGGGTTGGTAAAACTGTGCTGATGATTGAGCTAATGCGCAATACGATCGCCGAACATTCAGGGCTGGCTTTGTTCGCAGGAGTCGGAGAACGAAGCAGAGAAGGAAATGATCTTTGGTTAGACCTAAATAATAGCGGGGTTCTGGGAAATACAATCCTCGTATTTGGGCAAATGAACGAACCACCCGGAGCCAGATTGCGGGTTCCTTTAACCGCATTAACTATGGCTGAATATTTTCGAGATAATGAAAACAAATCTGTGCTGGTATATATTGACAATATATTTCGCTACACTCAAGCCGGCGCTGAAGTTTCAGCTCTCCTTGGTCATCTTCCTTCCGCGGTTGGCTATCAGCCCACGCTTGAAAGCGAAATGGGCGAATTGCAAGAAAGGATCACTACAACCAGCAGCGGCAGTATCACATCGGTTCAAGCCGTATATGTTCCTGCTGATGACCTAACAGATCCCGCAGTAGTAGCTGCATTCTCCCATTTAGATGCTTCGTGTGTGTTGTCCCGCCGTTTGGCAGGCCTAGGTTTTTATCCTGCCATTGACCCACTTCAATCATCAAGTTCCCTTTTAACTGAAGAACTTGTTGGCAGCCATCATTTTGATATTGCTAACCGAATACGTTCATTTTTAGCCCGTTATGAAGAACTGCAGGATGTTATCGCTATTTTAGGTATTGATGAATTAAATGAGCGAGATCAAATAATTGTTAAAAGGGCAAGGCGCATCCAACGCTTTTTAACACAGCCGTTTTATGTATCTGAACAATATACAGGGTTAAACGGGCAATTTGTACATCTCAACGATACTTTACGGGGATTCGAAGAAATTGCTAACGGAAAATATGATCATATTCCAGAGCAAGCATTTTATATGGTTGGAACTATCGAGCAGGTTGTTGAGAAATCTAAACAGCTGGATATCAGCGGCAAGGAACAAATAAACGAATGAGAGTAATCATTCAATCTCCAAGCGGAATTGATAGAGAAATTCAGAATGTCGAATATTTAAATGCTCCTCTCTCCAACGGCTACCCTATCAGCATACTACCCAATCATGCGCCCTTAATAGCCCAAATATCTGCGGGTATTTTGAAATATAAGACAAACAAATCTGATTTCAGTTTACCAACATCCGAAGGAATTTTATGTGTCCAAAACAATTTAATAAGAATTCTTACTTTGAGCATACCCACGCGAGATAAACAAAGATAGACATTTATATGAATAATGCAACAGCAACCTATATCATCTGGGCAATCGTGGGATTGACAACAGGCGTTTTGCTGGGTTGGTGGCAGTGGATGTCAATAAAAAAGATTGGGCCAAAAAATCCAAGTAGAATTATCAATAAGATCTTTGTGTCCTCGGCTGTACGCATCTTATTAGTTTCTGGCATTTTATTTATAGCATTTCGCCAGGGATTAGAATATGGCATCAGTTTATTAGCCTCATTTATCATCGGGCATTGGACATGGACACTCTTTACTTTAAAAAGAAATAATTCACATAAGGAATAATATTGGAGTCAATCACACCTCAAATCATTTTATATATCTTTGGAATCCCAATTAGCAGTACGATCATATCTACGTGGGTTACAATGCTATTGATTACTGCTTTTGTACTGGTTATCTCCAAATTTTCCCCTGATGCGCTTGATATGATCGGTGAATTTCTGACCAGCATGATTTCCGGAATAATGCCCGAAAAAAACATTGATATATATCTTCCGCTGCTTGGCACTTTAGCAATCTTTATTGCTGTATCAAATTCTATTGGAATTATTCCAATCCTGACCGCGCCCACCAGCGATATCAATACGCCAATCGCCCTTTCCATCGTTATCTTTTTCAGTGTCCACCTTTTCGGGATACAGAAATTCGGACTTATTGGCTATATCAAGGAACTAGCCACTCCAATATTCTTGTTTCCATTTGAGATCATCGGTCAAATCAGTAGAACAGTATCTCTCTCTTTGAGGTTGTTTGGAAATATCCTCAGCGGTGAACTCATTTCAGCGATCATTTTCGGATTGATTCCCCTTGTTGCACCGCTTCCCTTCATCGGGTTAAGCCTATTTATAGGAATCCTCCAAGCGTACGTATTTACTGCATTATCTTCTGTATATATTGATGCGGCAGTTGCTGCCAATAATAATCTTGTATAAAAAGGAAAAATTATGAGTGAAATGAACCCCGAATTACTTATCACGATTACAACAATTCTTGTTAGCGGTATTGGTATCGTTCTCGGTACAGCAATTCCAGCTATCGTAGAGGGTCGAGCGGTCCTAAAAGCGCTTGATGGAATTACTCGCCAGCCAGAAGCAGCCAATGATATCCGCACAACGCTGCTAATCTCAATGGCATTGCTTGAATCAACAGCCATCTATGTATTGCTTGTTATTCTGATTCTTCTGTTTGCCAATCCGCTGCTTACCCAATTCTTTAATTAGGTTATGATAAATATCAACTTAACAACAATTCTTTTCCAATTTATAAATTTCATTATTCTTGTAATTATTCTCTATTTTCTACTGTTTAAGAAGCTCTTTTCAAGAGTACAGCAAAGAAAAGAGAAGCTGGACGAAATTCAGAAAGCGGCCATCCAAAATTATAAAGAATCTGAAAAAGTAAAATTAGACCTTCAAAAGCAAATTGGGAACGCACAAACCCAAATTGACAAAAGAATAGCTCAGGCAAAATCCGAGCTGGATGTCAGCAGGTATCAGATCATTGACGCAACAAAAGTCGAAGCTGAAAAGATCATAAAACAGGCATTAGAATCAGCAGAATTAGAGCAGAAGCGGTCAATTGAAAATTTCAACGATGAATTGACAACTTCAATAATAGAGATCGTCAAACAAATTTTCTATAAATATTCACCGGAAGTTATTCACAATAACTTGGTTCAACAAACGAATGAAAGAATCTGGGAGCTTGGTAAAAAAGAAATGGATCGGGTTGAAAACATCCGGCGCTCTTTAAAAGACAGGGAACCAATATTGTCTGTCGAAACTGCATTTCCTCTTTCAAAAGAACAACAAGCCAGTATCGTCCGCACATTTTCTGCATTAGCAGACAAGAATGTAAAACTCGATACTGTTTTAAAAAAGGATTTAGGATCCGGCGTTCGCATACGATTGGGAGATTTCATTATTAACAATTCAATTGATGCTTTGTTAGAAGAGATCGAAAAAGAGGCATCACTTGAAGTAAATAACCTAATAAAGAAATTCGACGGAAAATGAGTTTAGATATTAAAATCAATCTGGAGCATTTGTCGAAGGAGTTTTCACACGAATCTTTCTCTGTATTAATATCTGATCATATAAAAAATATTGAGCGCACCAATAGAAACAAGAGACAACATCTCCCAAGCACCAAAGCAATTATTCAATCCCTTAAGGATAAAAGTAAAGAAATTAATAATAGGGTCTACTTTAAAGAAGTTGGAACTGTACAGCACATCGGAAATGGCGTAGCAAATATTTCCGGCCTTTCCCAAGCTGCGATTAATGAGCTTGTTGAATTTAAAAACGGTGCACAAGGGCTCATCCTCAATCTCCATACTATGTCACTCGATGTAATTCTATTGAAGAACGAGGAGGGAATCCAGGGGGGAAACTTAGTAACACATCATAATAACAAGTTAAGAATTCCTGTAGGAATCAATCTGATTGGTAGGGTAATAAACGCACTTGGGGAACCAATCGACGCTGGACCTGAAATAAATTCCCTGGAATTAAGGTTCATTGAGCATCCAGCTCCCACTATCACACACCGCTCCCCTGTAAACACGCCTCTCCAAACGGGTTCCAAGATCATTGACGCATTATTTCCCATAGGAAAAGGACAACGAGAATTGATTATTGGGGACCGCCAAACAGGGAAAACAACCCTCGCTATTGACACAATTATCAACCAGCGGGGAAAAAATGTTAAATGTGTATATGTTTCCATTGGACAGAAAAAATCTTCTTTGCTAAACGTAAATGACATTCTGAGTAGAAATAAGGCCTTCGATTACACAACCGTCATTTCAGCTGCTCCAGATGACCCACCCGCCCAAAAATACCTTGCACCCTTTGCGGGAATGACTGTTGCCGAATTTTTCCTTGAACAGGGAGATGATGTACTTATCATCTTTGATGATCTAACAAAACATGCAGATGCTTATCGCGAATTGAGTTTGCTATTACGCAGGCCCCCGGGCCGAGAAGCATATCCTGGAGATATTTTTTACCTCCACTCAAGGCTTCTTGAACGTGCATGTAAGCTGAGTGACAACCAAGGGGGAGGATCAATCACCGCCATACCAATCATAACAATGCAGCAAGGAAATATCTCTGCTTATATTCCAACCAACCTGATTTCAATTTGTGACGGACAAATTGTATTGGACAAAGAAAAATTCAATAAGAATTTTAAACCTGCTGTTAACATTGGCATATCCGTCTCTCGCGTTGGCAGTGCTGCCCAAACCGAAATGATTCGAGGGTTGGCAAATACACTTAAACTCGAACTGAGCCAATTCGAAGAAGTTGAAAGATTTTCACGATTTGGCACAGAGCTCGATGAAGCTACTACGCAAATGATCAAACGCGGACGGCGATTACAAAAAATTCTTACTCAAACCATTCACCACCCATACTCCTTAAGTGAACAAGTTTTACTCTTGTTTGCTTCAACTCGCGGTTACTTGGATTCAGTAAAAATTTCCGATATTAAAAGGTATGAAAAAGACCTTTTTATATGGTCAAGAAATAATAAAAATGATGTTTTAGAAAAAATTAGGACAGAAGAAATTTTCTCCTCAGAAATAGAAGAGCAAATTGCGGATTTGCTAGATTCATTTTCTTTATATTGGGAGAAAGGAGATGATGTAAATGAATAAAATGGTAATGGCAGTCATTCCCCGTGATGAAGCGGAGCATGTTCTCGATGCGCTTATCGATGCTGGTTATTCAGCAACTTTCATGGAAACTAAAGGGGGTATGCTGCGCCAATCTCAATATACACTATTCACAGCAGTCAGTGATGAAAAACTTGATAATGTTTGCGAGATCATTAAGAATCACTGTAAATTGGATATCACCTTAGATGAAGATGATCTTACAAAGCAGGAAATCCTCGAAAATACAGGTGTTCAGAAGCTTGGTGGAGCTGTAGTTTTCGTATGGGATCTGGATAGACTTGAGACTTATTAACAAATGAGCCAGAACATTGATAAAATAAGCCGCAGAAAAGAAAATATAGAGACAATTGATCCGCTTCTCTCAGCAATGAGGACTATTTCTCTTTCAAATTGGCGCTCATCCCTGAACAGGGAAAAAAATCTAAAATCCTATATCAATCAACTTGAGGATGCTCAAGTAATTGTTAAAAACAAGACCAGCATAAACAATCCCAATGAAATTTCGCAGAAGAAGATTTTGTATGTCTTTGGCAGCAACCGCGGCTTATGTGGGAATTTCAATAAGAATATCCACAGATATTTTGTTAATGAGGGTTTAGACATTAATGATGGGTTGGAAATCATTTTAATTGGGAAACGATTAACTCGGATTTATAGGCAAGCTAAGCTAACCTATCAAAAAGCGTTTAATTTCCCGGATGTCAAGAACATACAGGACTTTGCTATCTCTCTATCGAGTTCTGCTGCCACAAATCTTCAGCACTCATCCATTTCCGTTCTATACAATAAATATATCGGGGCTAGCAAATACATACCTACTCTCCAAAGAATTTATCCGCAAAAAGATTTTCACCACGATGGCAGGGATATTACCAGTTTTGATTTCATCATTGATACAGATCCATTGCAGCTTATAAGAGCGATTGAATTCATGTTATTAAACTCACATTTACAGCTTTGTCTTCTATCATCATTAGCATCCGAAAGTTCTGCAAGATTTTCAATTATGGAGAATGCAGGCAGAAATGTAGATGACCTGATCAACGAACTGGAGATAATAATTCAAGATCACCGCAGAGGAAAGATTACTACTGAAACTCAGGAACTTGCAGTTTCATCCGGGTTATTGAATTCTAATGAATAAAACCTTATATTCCCACCAGCTGCATCACAGAGGATCCTGTTAAAGCAAAAACCAACATTTTAAGGATCTTGCCGATCACACACCAAAACAAAAAGCGTGCTATGGGCATTTTTAACGCTCCTGCAGCTATTCCAGTCAAGTCGAATAAAGGATTAGGGATAAATGCCATGACCAGTACAGTTAGATTGCCGTATTTTTTCATCCACTGTGTCAATTTTTGATACCAATCTTTTTTTTCAATTACAAACTGACCACTGTATCCAGCAAGATATCCGGTGAGTTCACCCAAAGCCGCTCCACAACCAGCTGCTAACGCCACCCATAATGGATTAAAAACAGCACCCATAGCAGAGGTAAATACAACTCCCGGGATTGGCATGATGAGAGTTGCATTTGAGAGGATCGACACAAAAAAAATACCCGCGTAGCCAAATTTTTCAAATTCTCGGATTTTGCTGCGGCTTTGTAAAAGAAAGATAGTGAGCAAGAACAAAGCGATTATGATAATCACTCTCAACAATAATGTTCGCTTTTTTCTAGAAACCTTCATCACACTGTCTTGTTGAGAAGCGCTTCAATCCTTGCTATCACCATATCCATTGCGACCGCATTTAATCCCCCTTCCGGAATTATTAAATTGGCATATCTTTTTGATGGTTCTGCAAACTCCAGGTGCATCGGCCTGACTGTTGTCAGGTATTGATGAATAACCATTTCCGTCGTTCTTCCCCTTTCGTTGATATCTCGCTGCAAGCGGCGGATAAATCGTATATCGGCGTCTGTATCAACAAATAACTTCACGTCAAACAATTCTCGCAATTCTGGGACTGCAAAGATTAAAATACCTTCAACAATTATGACACGCGCCGGGTCAACACGGATCGTCTTATCTGTTCTGGAATGCGTGCTGAAATCATAAATCGGCAGCTCAACAGATTGCCCATTCTTTAATTCGTGAATATGTTTGATCATCAATTCGGTTTCCAAAGAATCCGGATGATCAAAATTGACCGCTGCTTTTTGGTCCGGCGGGAGTTCATTCAATTCCCTATAATACGCGTCATGCGGCAGGTACGCGATATGGTTTTTTCCAACTCTTTCCAAGATAACGTTAGCAACAGTGGTTTTACCGGAACCCGTTCCTCCCGCAATCCCGATTACTAATGATTGAGTTTTATTTGGCATAATAAAAATTATACTTCACGAAATTTTTTATGTTTTCTTGATAAAATTTTATACCTGATAAAATAAAAGCCATATATGATCAATATCGATATATCTTTGTACTATCATTTAAGAAAAAAAGCTGGTGCCAGAACAATTTCATTATCTGTTCCAGCTGGTATAACAATTAAAGAGGTAAAACAAATCTTAGAAGAAAAGCACCCTGCCTTGATCACTCATCTCGATAATGTGATGATTCTGATGGGCAAGAAAATAGTATTGGATGAAGAACCACTTCATCAGAATGCCAAGATCGCGTTTCTCACGCCAATTGGTGGAGGATAATAAGGAACAATGATGAAGAAAAAATTCTATATCAGCATATTATTATTTGCAGTAATTTTGGCATCAGCTTGCGGAAAACCGGATGCGCAACCTGATACAGAAGACTCGGATATCAATGACAGCAATTCAGAGGAAACCCAGCCTGTTATTCAGGATGGTCCCTGCAACAATATTTTCTATCCTTTAGCGCTAGACAACCAATGGATTTATCAAATCCAAATTGAGGGGGAGGATGGGCTGCCTGAAATATCTGAATTGGCGTTGACGGTTTCAGAAGTTAATGAATCAAGCGCTGTATTAGCCGCACTTGATTACGATACTGGTATCGTAACGCAATCCACAGCAGAATGTAAGGATGGATCCATCATCAATTTTCCAATGACAGAAATGAATATGGTATTTGGGGAAGTGGCTGGGGATATATTGCTCCATTACAATTCCGGGGTTTTCATGCCCTCTCATACGAATTTTGAGGCGGAAAATTGGACAAATAAATGGGAAACAGATTTCACCGCATCCGGAATTATCAATGGAACATACGATAATGAAACAGTAACGGTAAATCTCTCTGAAAGCCCTGTTAAAATGTCCTGGCAAGTGATAGAAAATGATGTAAAAATTGAAGTCCCGGCAGGAAATTTTAATGACGCAGTGTTGATTAAGCGAAAATTGACATTTGATGCAGTCTCACTTAAAACCATTATTGAAGGCCAAGTAATAGATATTTCCACTACTCTGATTATTAATTCGAATATGTGGTATTCACCGTATATTGGTTTGCTCAAACAGGAATTAGATTCTGCAACAATTAACCTTTACGGTATTGATTTTCCAATTGAATCAATTGGCAAGATTGAATTGAAATCTTCAAATACCAAAAATTAGGTTTCTTTAGAACGAACGCGCTCTTTCATATAGAGTGCGTTCGTTATTTAACAATCACCTGATTGAACGTTGATTGGCAGCTCGTATCCGGAAAATAGGCCTTAGCCCGGGCATATCCTGATCGTACTAGTTCCAAATTGACAAATTTATCTTTAGATATTACATAACGAAGCAAGCGTCCATATTTATCCGTTTCAGAATGATCTTTGAATAAATAAAGCATCGAAGTCGATAAAATCTTCTTATTCGCTTCTGCTGCTTCCTCTGCCGCTTGACGCTGGTCGCTATTGTATTCAGGGGCATCAATACCTATATACCTGACTTCAAAAATTGATCCCTGAATTGCTACGCGAATTGAGTCTCCATCTATGACATCGATCAAAGTTCCTATTTCATACGAGGAAATATCAGGAATACAATCAACGCCTTCAATGAATGCGAATTTTTCATCCTTTTCAGCAGAGATATCTTCTTGATTAACTGAAAATAGGTTAGGGGAGAGAAAATTAGACTGGGTAACACAAGATATCCCGATAAGAATTAAATTTATCCCAACAAATAAAAGAATGCCGCGTTTATTTAATCGGGTGAGAAAATTCATACTTACCTCACAATCCAAAACCTCGGTTAATCGGGGGAGATTTCCTTTAAAAAACTTTTACCAATCGCAGGAGGTGTAACGGAGAATACCTCTCCAATCGTTGCCGCAACATCTGCAAATGATTGCCGTATACCCAGATTCACATTATTTTTCACCTGCTCCCCAAACACCAGCAGCGGGATATATTCTCTTGAATGGTCTGTGCTTTTTGTGGTGGGGTCTACACCATGATCCGCAACGATCATAGCAAAATCCGTATCCTTCATTTTATTCCGGATTGTAGGAACAAAGGCATCAAATTCCTCGAGTTTTTGCCCAAATCCTTTAACATCATTTCGATGCCCAAAGGTCATATCAAACTCCACCAGGTTAGCGAATAAAAGGCCGGTGAAATCTTCATCCATAAAATCAACCATTGCCTGAATGCTTTCCATATTGAAAACTGAGTGGTGCGTCTTTGTGATGCCTCGATTTCCGAAAAGATCATCTATCTTTCCAGTGGCATACACTTTATACCCCTCCTTGATCAAGGTATCCAGCATGGTATCCGTGGGAGCGAGCAGCGGGTAATCATGCCGCCGCTTTGTGCGAGTGAATGTTTCCGCGCTTTCGCCAATAAAAGGCCGTGCAATGACCCTGCCAACAGCATGTTTACCCCTTAGCATTTTTCGGGCGATATCACATAAGCGATAAAGTTCATCAATCGGGATTATATTTTCATGAGCAGCGATTTGAAAAACAGAATCTGCGGACGTATAAACAATTGGTTTTCCTGTGCGAACGTGTTCTTCCCCTAATTCTTTAATTATCTCAGTTCCCGATGCAGGTTTGTTTCCCAGCACATCCAAACCTGTCAGTTTTTTAAATTCATTCAGTATTTCTTCTGGAAAACCATTTGGGTATGTCGGGAATGGCTTTTTTACTTCAACTCCCATTAATTCCCAGTGCCCTGTAACTGAGCCCTTCCCTTTTGAAATTTCCTGGCATTTACCATATGCCCCTCGCGTCATTTCACGCGTCGGAACACCTTCTACGGAAGTAATGTTTCCCAGCCCCATTTCACCCATGTTGGGAAGTTCAAGTCCCCCTAACACACGCGCTGTATTTGATAATGAGTTGCTCCCTTTATCCCCATATTCACCTGCATCCGGCAATTCGCCAACGCCTACACCGTCCAGAACAATTACTGCTATACGTTTAATTTTCATTTTTCGTAATCCTGCATGCTATTATGATGGATTCCTGATTATACTCCGCGAGGATAAATATAGATCGTAAATGAATATCTCAAATAATTAGAGTATTATTAAATAATGTGAGCCACCGAAGGGAATCGAACCCTTGACCCGTCGCTTACGAAGCGACTGCTCTGCCGTCTGAGCTACGGTGGCGCGGGTCAAATTATAACAGCATCCATTATAATCTTTTTCAATAATGAATATCGCTATCATCTCCTATCACACCTGCCCACTGGCAACCCTGGGGGGGAAAGACACCGGCGGGATGAACGTTTATGTCCGGGACCTCACAAGATATTTAGGGCAATTTGGAATCCACGCGGATGTATTTACAAGGTCACAGGACGAACATGTTCCGCATATCCTACACGATCTCGGTTGCGGGAACCGTGTCGTACATATACCAGCCGGCCCAGAAATCCCGCAACCAAAGAAAGAACTTGAGGGATATATAGATTTATTCGTAGAAAATATTTTAAATTTCGCAGCTAAAAAGCATAACCATTATGACCTGATATTCAGTCATTATTGGTTATCCGGTCTTGCTGCTTTAAAATTGAAAAGGGCATGGAAAATTCCAGCCATTCATATGTTTCACACTTTAGCACTTTTAAAGAATAAGATTGCCCATTCTGAGAAGGATATAGATGGGGAATACCGAATCAAAGGTGAAAAAAAAGTATTATCTGAAATAGACAGATTAATCGTCTCCACAACAGATGAAAAGGATAATCTGCAAACCTTATACTCCGCGCCACTTGATATCATCGAGATTATTCCTCCCGGGGTAGATACTACTCATTTCTATCCAATCCCTGCTGATGAGGCAAAAGAATTTGTTGGCATTCCGGAAAATGAAAAAATGATCCTCTTTGTTGGGAGAATTGAACCATTAAAAGGTATTGACACATTACTTAAAGCCATTTCCCAATTGCAGCAGGGGGATATCCTTCAAGAATGCCCTCATTATCTCTATATTATTGGCGGCGAACCTGATCCGGGTCAAAAAAAGATAAATGAGGAAATGCAACGCTTGCAGGATTTATGCAGCGAGCTAGGGCTAGGCAATCTTGTGCTATTCCTAGGGAAAAGAAATCAGGACTCGTTACAGTATTACTATTCAGCAGCAGAAATGCTGGTGATGCCATCGAATTATGAATCTTTTGGAATGGTTGCTCTGGAATCAATGGCATGTGGCACTCCGGTGATTGCTACGCAAGTGGGAGGGTTGCAGCATCTTGTACAGGATCAGGAGACGGGATTTACTATTCCCAATGATAATCCAGATGCGCTTGAAGAGAAAATTACTGTATTAATATGCAATTCGGAATTAAAAGAGAAAATGAGCCAAAACAGCATTTCTTATGCACAGTCTTTTTCATGGAATACGATCACAAAAAAATTAATTGAGACCTTTGAGAAAACAATAGAAGTTTTTCAATAACCTCATATCAATTATTTCCTGCCTGATCCTTTATGAATGATCTCTTTCCCAAACCGTTCTTGCAGGTCATCCATTGCTTCCAACAACATTTTTTCTTTCTCAAAATTTTTATTAAACAAAGATAGCTGGTGGATGTCAGATTCCAGCTTGCTAACGCCAACACCTATCAATCGCACTCCCTTCCTTTCCACCCATACTTTTTCAAATAAATCCTGAGATGATGAGAAAATCACAGAATCATGGTTGGTGGGTTGATTTAGCGTGAGCTGGCGTGTGATCGTATCGAAATTTGGCCAGCGGATTTTCAGTCGGATAGTTCTCCCAGATAATCCTCTCTTTCGTAAGCGCTGGCCTACCTTTTCAGATAAGTCCTTGATCACTGAATAAATCTCCGGTTTCTCTTTTAGGTAATCAAAAAATGTCCTTTCGTTGCTAATAGATTTCACATTTTCATTATTTCCAACTGGGCGGTTATCTATTCCCTGTGCACGCCTTTTCAATGTGATAGCAAAACTACCCACTATCTTTTCCAATTTTTCTATCTGGACATCCTGAATATCCCCTATCATTTCCATCCCAAAATCATGGAGAAGTTCTTCGGACTTAGGACCAATACCCCACATTTCTCTAATTGGAAGATCCATTAAAAATGATTTCTCCCGTCCAGGGGGTATCACTTTTATTGCCATTGGCGGTGTCGGCTTTTTGTGATCAGATTTCCCGATATTAGTAGCAATTTTTGCCACCAATTTATTAGAAGCAGCTCCAATTGAACAAGGCAAACCCGTTTCCTTTTTTATTCTCATTTGTATATCTAATGCAATATTCTCTGAGTCTTGAGGTAAGTCACTCACATCAAGAAACGCCTCATCAATGGAGATCGGCTCGACTAGAGGGGTTATATCTTGAAGAATATCCATAACGCGCCTGGAATACCTGGAATAGTATTCATAATGCCCCCTTACGGTTATAAGATCCGGATATAAACGTATTGCTTTTTGCATCGGCATAGCGGAACGAACATCATGCAAGCGGGCAGCATAGGAACATGATGTTACCACTCCCTTCCCATCCGAAGTTCCCCCAGTCGCAAATGCCTTTTCTTTTAACGATGTATCCAATAATTCTTCAACAGAACAAAAAAAAGCATCTAGATCTACATGCAATATTTTTCTCATTTTTTTCTATTGAATAGTATTTATGTTCTATTATACAATTAAAAAAACCGCTGTAAAGCGGTTCCCAAATTATTCTATTGCATTTGCGTCTTGAGCGATTCAATCGCTTCAACTGGCGTTGGATCGATTTCATACATCATAGCAAGATAATATGATGCGTAATCCCCGAAAAGAATAGCTTTCCACATTTCTGTCAATTTTTCATCTGCAGAAAAATCAATTTGATCTGTGCATAATCCGGCAACCATAAATTCCGTGAGGGTAAGATTCATTCTTTTATAATTTCTTGGATGATAATGTTTGGATTTTAGGAACACGGTAAATACCTTGGGAAGCATTTGCGATGGTTGTAAAATCCCAGCCAGAGTATTATGGTCAGCTTCAGGAATAAAACCATATTGAGCCCAGCACTTCGCTAATTCATTAATCTGAGTTTTCCAACGCCGGGCAACCGGGCTTAAATGTTCCGCGCCGAAAACGGAGATGTATTGATCCACTAACTGTCCAGCGATTCTCTTTGCCGGATTATTAACAATCGGCACATCAGAATCAATTTCTTTGCCTAATTCATTCATCGCCAATACAGCTGTTTTTACTGCTTCATCCTGTTCCGGGATAATAGTTAATCTAGTAAAAAGGCGCAATAGCAATCCAAAGGAAAACCCAACGGCTGCCCTGGGTTGGCCTGTATGCTCAAACTTCCAAGCAACAATACCATTATCAGAAGCTGTTGATAAAAGTTTTCCCCCAGTGGTTATCACTACAATCGTACAATTTCTTTCTATTGCCTGCGAGAGAACTGAATTTGTCTCTTCTGTATTACCGGAATGTGATGAACATATAACCAGACAATTCTTTCCCATTGCCCATCCAGGAAGTTGATAGTCGCGCAGTATGATTGCAGGGATTCGTAAATCTGGAAATGCATAAGCCACCAGTAAATCTGCCCCGATAGCTGATCCCCCCATTCCCGCGATAACAATACGGTTAAGTTCCTTATTCCCCGGTAAGGGGAAGTCCCCACCCAGAAAATATGCTTCTTTTAATTGGCCAGGTAATTTCCGGATCGCTCCAAGCATATCACCGCGGTCAATAGATTTGAATTGTCGGAAAGAATTTAAATTCATGAGTACCTACATTAATCTGAATCAGAAAACGCTTTAACCACTTCTTTCAAGAAGTTTAGAGCCATTTGCCACTCTTCATTAAAAAAATGTAAGGTTACATTATTAATTTGCAAGTGATAAGTAATTTCCCCATCAGGTTCCTCTGCAGTATACGCAAAGCAATCATCGGTTTCTATTATTGTTTTTATTTTTGTTTCTTCATCTTCTTTCATGTTTTCTCCCTGATCAATAGCTTCTCCAATTCTTCAGATTCCCTTTCACCACTAATCCAAAGGTAGATTTATATACATACTTTAATATAAAATGATATATCCAAGATATAATGTTCACTTTCTAAAAATGTCTCATTTATCGAATAAGGACATCCATATCTAATTTTCTTTTACAGAACACTAAAAGAAATGTGATCAGAAACTAAGGGCAAACTCCTGGACTCATTGAGTTAAAGAATCCAGCAAATAAATTGCACCACTGATTTGTTGCTTCGATGACGATCAGAGGGATTACACAGAAAACTACAATAAATGCCAAAGCAACTAATAATATGATAACCCAAGTGGGTTTTTTCTGGTCTTCTGATTTTTGGCTTGATGTTTCCTCTTTCCGTTCTTTTTCATTTTTTTTATCAGGTTCTTCTTTCTGGACTCGTTCTTTTAATGGTTTCTCATCTTCAGCGATTTCCTCTTTAATTTGGGTTCCTTTAGATTGGTCTATCTCGCCCAGTTGAGAGGATTCGGGAATTTCATTGATTTTTTCATACACAAATTCGAGTACATTATTCTGCCCAAGACTGATCAGGTCTCCATTTTTAATTTCAGTTGGTTTTTCTAATTTCCTCCCATTTATAAAAGTCCCGTTAGTAGAATTTTGATCTTCGATTTGGAAAGTGTTTCCTTTCCTTGTAATCGTGAGGTGATTTCTAGATACTTCTATATCGTCGATGACAATATCACTATCTGGATCTCTTCCGACGATGTTTTTATCTTTAATTAAATCAAATGACTTATCAATCTCATCGCCTGCTTTAACTATAAGTTTGACAGTATCCGTCATAAGCACCTCCTGATATTTTATTAATAAATGATGAAGAGAAAAAAGTCAAGCATATAAACTAAAAAACTCCCCGCTATGCCGTGTGCAACGCAGTTTTGAACCTGCTTTCGCAGGACGGGTTCTTCCTCGTTAGCTCCGCCTTGGCTTGCGCCTATCGCGTTACATCCGTAAGTCAAGAACCCATTATTTAATGTGTTGGCTCAAAACATTTAGTGCCGCATCACGAACACAGCAGGGCTTTAATCTTATACCATATTTCAATCATACTGCATAGATTCTATATTGGGGATAAATTGCTTGACACAGGAACTTGCAGAAAATACACTTAAACCATGCCCAAGCACACAATCAGAGCTTTTTTCGCAGTAGAATTGCCAACGTTTATTTTAGAGAAAATTGAAAAAGAATTATATGATTTAAAGAATTCCATACCACAGAAAATTAAATGGGTAGCTATTGATTCGATGCATATCACCATAAAATTCGTCTTGGATTTCAATCCCGAACATCAATTTTCAATTTGGAAGGATCTACAATCGCGCCTAAGTGGATTTGGCAATATTAAGTTATCTATTGGAAAAATTGGTGTGTTTCGGAATTTAAGGAATCCAAGAGTTGCCTGGTTAGGCTTGAATGGTCCTGGACCGCTTATTGAGCTAGCCCAAATTGTTGATCATATTACCAGCAATTATGGTTACCCTCAAGAGAAGAGAAATTTTTCACCACATTTGACCATTGGCAGAGTAAGGAATAATATATCCGTAAGAGATAGAGAGCTGATTGGTCAAATAATCGCCAATTATGAATTCACAGAAATTGATCCATTCATCACTAACAGGTTAAGCTTCATCAAAAGCTCTCTCACTCGTCATGGACCTATATATTTCACACTCTTTGAAATCTCTCTTTGATCATTGCGTATGCTACAATTTGAATTCTTAATTCAGAAATCTAGAGGTGAATTCTGAAAAATACAGAAACAATACAAATAACGCGTGAGTTAGTTCGCGCACTAGAAGATAAAAAAGCTGAAGATATTGTTCTACTCGACTTGAGGGGTATTGCTGTTTTTACTGATTTTTTTGTAATCTGTTCAGGCACAAGTGACCGAATGCTGAGAAGTCTTCTTAAAACAGCTAAAGAATCCATGCATAATCTATTTGACCTAAAAGGGAATATTCAAGGTAATCCCAGCAATGGGTGGATCGCGGTAGATTACGGAAACTTCGTCCTGCATCTTTTTTCACCCGAACAGAGAAATTATTACCTTCTTGAAGAGTTATGGGCTGAAGGTAAGATCTTACTACGTATCAAATAACCTGACATCCATCACCGCAATTCATTAAATGCAGCAATGACTTCTTTGCTGTGGTTTGCGGGTTTTACGCCCTTGAATACTTTCACAACATTTCCATCTTTATCGATCAGAAAAGTTGTTCTCAGAACGCCAAGATACTCTTTCCCAAACATCTTTTTTTTCTGCCAAACATCATACGTTTCACATACTTTATGATCCTCATCGGCGAGCAACAAAAACGGTAGCGAGTGTTTGGACATGAATTTAGTATGGGATTTTACACTGTCCGGACTTACTCCTATAATTTCAATGCCGCCCTTTCGATATTCTTCATAATCATCTCGGAAATTACATGCCTCTGTTGTACATCCGGGTGTATCGTCTTTTGGATAAAAATATAAAACCACTGGCTTACCCGCAAAATCAGATAACCTGATTTTTTTACCTTCAGTATTTAATAATTCAAAATCTGGAGCTTTTGTATTTTCAAGTATCATTTTTTACCTCAAAAATTAGTATATACATGCCTTTTTGTAAAGATAATTAATGATTTACTAACGTTATAAAAGTTTTGTTTTTAAATTTAGTATTGTATCTAAGTCAAGTGATTGAAATTCAAAAAGTACATAATATTTTTATCAAATTTTTCATATACAATTCTATTATGAAATTGTCTCTACAGCCTAGCAAAAGCAGAACCTATCAGAGTTATTTAATGTTCACCTTAGCTATCCTTTTTGTCATTTTTCCATTTTTTATTCTCAAATCAATTTCAAATGCAGTCTTATATTTTTTCCTTTTGTTTATTTCCATTGGATCATCATTGTTTTTCTGGGTCAGTTTCGTGCCTTTTTTCCCAATAAGTTTTCCGGGGTTTTTTAATACAATCAAAACGTTAATACTATCCATTTTTAGGAGCACAAACCCTGCATATCATATTCAGGCAGGTAAATTTGACAGGGATTATTTTGTCATCCAAGATAAGCCAAAATTAGATGCACTCCTGATCGATGAAAATAGTGCAGTTATTGTAATCAATAATGAAAGGAAGAAGAGAGTCTTATCCTCTGGTTTTCAATTCATCAATAAAGGAGAACAGATTCTTCATACATTTGATCTCGGATTCCAACATTTCTTTTGGGGACCGCAGGAAAATGAAAATCCATTTAAATATCACATTCCCGATTTGAATCTTAATCAAATTCACTTGCGTTCGCTTAGATTTGCACAAACAAAGTATCAGACTACGTACAAAATTATAGTTATCCCCTCATTTTCCATATTCTACTGTTTTTCCTCCCTGGTGAGGAAAAAGCAAATGGAAGAAATGTTGTTAAACATTTCTAATTATTTTTCCTCCAAGAAGATAAATGGTAAATTACAAATTGAAATAAATGAATTAATCGGAAAATCCGTAATGAATATCTGGAAAGTTTTTCTGGAAAATACGAATGCCAAGCAACTAATTTCCCCTCCAGATCAAAATTCATTATTGATGGATAAATTTTTAACGAAAATAAATACAATAATCAACACAAAGACCGCCCAAGAAATATTGGATTCAACCACGTTTAATAAATCCAATTTATTAAAAAGCATAAAACCATTGGAACAATGGAAAGCACTGAATATTAGGGTGTTCTTAAATAATCTATGGATACAGCAAGATGTTCCATAAAATGAAGACTGTTAATCAACAAGAAAAGAAAAATTCAATTAGGGATCAACTATTCATCGTTAATAAATCTGCGGGAAGATTACGCTTAATGCTCATCGTGCTCCTATTTACAATATATTGGGCTTTTATTGCCCAAACCGAGATTGCTCCACTTGCTATTTCAGATAATTTCCTTGCATTGTTCCCGGAACCTACAAATTTCACATCAGGGATCATCCAGGAAATATTGCAGCAGTATTTTTCTCCTTCAACAATCTTATTTGCTGTAATCCCACTTATCATTTTCCTATCAATCAGGAAGATGATAAGTAGATATTTACACTTATTACTCCCACCAATTGGATTAAAGGAATCAGAACGGTATCTCACTAAATGCGCATTCTCATCTTCGAAACAAGATCTTTATACCTACGAAAATGTTCGCATGAAACTTGAGAAAATCCAGGAACATCTAAAACTTCTTGGTGGACCCGCAAGTTTTACTTTCGACCCATCATCAGCATTTATCATTCAGAATATTAATAATCGGGATTATTTTTTATTCTCTTCAGATTATCAGAGCAATACAGAAAAATACTTCCTTTCTCACGGAGATAAGATATATGCGGTTGTTTCAAAAGGCGATCGCAATGTGCTCTTGAAAAATTTAAAAACCCAGGATAAATTCGGACGAACCATTGATTTTAATTTGATTAGCCTATTGTTCAATTTCAACAATTCTCAAAAAGAATCTGAACCATTTTTATCAAGAAAAATCACGATGCATGATGCGAGATTATTATCTTATCTTGGCAGTGTTGGCAGAAACATCATCCATCAATTCCTGCATGATGAAACACAAAACTTTTTACACAATAATGTTTCAATTATATTTCATGATAAATCCATTCTATCTTCTATCAACCAAGTTGATAAGAAAATTCTTGATGTCGCGCCAAAAAAAAATCATAGAATTTATGCAGAAAACACACCAGCAACAACTGAAAAACCTCATGGAGTAAACCGCAAACACAAACATTCCAGATATGTCTTCCTGAAGAAGAAGAGTGAATTTTCTTTAAACACAAAAGACGGGGAAGCTAATAGGAAACAGCTTATAATTCAACTGTCAAACCATCTAAACGAACAATTGAAATCATTTTTTCACATATCAACAATTCAAATATCAATAATTGAAATAGGGAAAATAACAATCAATGGATAGTTTTATTTACTCTTCACAAGTTATGAAAGCAATAAACCAACATTCACCCTTAGTAGCTCTTGAGTCTACAGTAATTACCCATGGGCTACCGCAGCCAACGAACTTTGAAATTGCCTTGGCGATGGAAAATGAAGTCATTAAAGAGAATGCAACACCAGCAACAATTTGCCTAATAAATGGAACTTTTCATGTCGGAATTGATAATACGGAATTAAAAACTCTTGCTCAAACTGCGAATTCTGTGAAGGTCAGCCGAAAAGACATCGCTTACGCGGTATCGTATGGATTGAATGGTGGAACAACAGTTTCGGGAACAATGACTATTGCCCATGCCGCCGGAATTAGGGTTTTTGCAACCGGGGGTATTGGTGGCGTTCATCGCGGTAACAATTTTGACATTTCTTCCGACCTGCCTACGCTTGCTCGAATTCCTATGATCGTTGTCTGCTCTGGCGCAAAAGCAATTCTCGACCTACCAGCTACAAGAGAAAACCTGGAAACCAATGGCGTTCCTATATTAGGTTACAAAACGAATGAACTTCCCGCTTTCTATTCAATTAACAGCGGGATAAAAGTTGACCGCCAAGTCAATAATGTTGAAGAGATTGTCTCGATTGCTCAAAACCAATGGAAATTAGGACTTTCCTCAGCGCTGCTCGTCACTGTTCCCCCACCAAGCGGTTCGGAGATTCCAGCAAGCCAAATTGCTGTGCAGATTAATAAAGCTTTGGAGGAAGCCGAGAAAAATCACATAAGCGGACCTGCCATAACTCCTTATTTGCTCCAGAAGGTTAGTGAAGAAACCAAAGGCAAGAGTATGCATGCAAATATCGCGTTATTAAAAAACAATGCCCGTATTGCAGCAAAAATTGCCGTGGCACTTCGCTCAGCGGAAGATGGTTGATCGTCGAGTAGCCGTCGGGGTTAATGTTTGTGTTGGAACATATGTTGGTGTTGGCGTTTGAGTAGGTAGTTCAGTTGCTGTAGATGTCGCTGTTAACGTCGGTATCAATGTACCAGTGGATGTGAAAGTGGGTTGGGGAGTCTCAGAAGGTTTCAGCGTTTCTGTGGGAATGATTGTTGCTGTATTCACCGCTGTCTCAGTCAGGGTGGGTGTAATCGTTATGGTAGATGTCGGAGTCGGAGTGGGAGGGTCACCAAATATCTCAAAATACCCACTTGTCCTCCATGTTTCACCAACAAATATCTGAACCTCATAAAATCCTGGCAGCCATTCATCAGACGGAAGTGTCATATCTGTATATCCATACCCCCCAGAAGCGCCATTCCATAGGATTGATTCATAACTGATTAACTCCTCATCTCTAAACCATAACGCGGACCATTGGGTTCCTTGAATCATCTTGTCATAAGAAAAGGAACCATAAAGAGTAGTATTTGGTTGGTCAAATCTTATATTTGGATCTATTGGCAAATAATCACCGGTTAAACGTCGGGCAAATGTTATATCACTAAAAACCGATTCCGGGTTTGGTGTGACTGCAGATATGAACCCTTCACTAATCACCGCCGGCATAATTGGTGTTGGAGTGAATTCTGGCGTTTCTGTCATGGTTGGTGTCAGTGTAATTGTTGAGGTTTGTGTAATAGTGGGTGTAAGAGTTATAGTAGGGGTTACCGTCGCTGTTGGTGATGGTTGGAATACCTGATAGGTCATTGGCTCAGCGTAGCGATTGAAAAGGAGTGCTGCAGTAATGACCAGGGCAGCATAGAACAACAACTGCCAGGCTCTCCCCAGAATCTTTCTACGCTTGAGGAAAAACCTTAACCGTTTTGCTTCTCTAAAAGCACGGAAAGCTGTAATAAAAATCCCGCCGCCGGCGAGCAGAAGCAAAATGAATATGATGGTTACAGTTGTCTGGATATCAATATTCATTATCGGTATACCTTATTATTTCATTCAAGCTCTTGAAGCTGCTGCACCTTTCTTATTTGTCGGGTTATTGATAAAAACCGTGGAATCAACTTTATAAATATTTTATATGTAATTTTGCTTAATGGGTAATCAAATGCGCCAATTCTTTGTATAACTTCACTACCTAATCCCTGCTTGAATCGGTACACCCCCCACATTCTATCTTGATTATTAAAATTATCAGGAGCACCCCAAAGATCGTAAATACTGCAGCCCAATTTCTTACTCATCTTTATCGCCTCCCATTGGAGCAGATAATTTGGCATTTTTTCACGGTGTTCGCCAGTTGACATACCGTACAAATACCAGGAGCGATTACCAAAATGGAATAGGAGTAAACCAGCAACCGCCTCTTCATCTACTTCAGCGATCAAAGGCATCGCCATTTCTGCTTCGATAAATTTAGACCAAATGTTAATATAGTACTCCTTGGGGCGGATGATAAAACCGTCTCTGAGAGATGTTTCCAAGTACATTTGATACAGCCTATCTAAATCATCAATGCTACCCTCTCTGATGCATACGCCCCTTCTCCCCGCAAGTCGAATATTGTATCTGGTCTTCTGCTTCATAGCCAAAAGCAGTTCGTTTTCCGATTTTTCAAGTCTTATCCATACTGTGTTCTTAAATTGAATCTGCTGCGGAGAAAATAACCACCCATCTTTTATTAACTCACCTACAATCTCTTGCGCCAGGAGAAATTTTCTTTCAGCGCTATTTAATTGTTCACCAATCCCATAAACAATCTCTGGATCAATTTTAATTAATAAAGCATCTGTATCTTGGGCAAATTCACGTATATCATCAAGCACTTTCCCCCGCAATGATATGTTTGACCAATCTAATAATGGTCCTTGTGGTATATAGATCGTTCGGAGTTTCTTTGATATTACAGGTATGCTTATTTCTCTAATCAAAATTTGCGCTGCCGCGTTGATCTTCCCGGATTGATCTCGCCAGATATAATGTTCCGGCCTCCAACCATATTTTGATTTAACCGCGCCCCACTCCCATGTTTGAAGGATACTGACCCCAGGAAGATCCTTTATAATTGCATTCCATTCTGGTTTACTTATAATATTACTTTGACTGATCACAATTTTTATTTCTTTGATCTAAAATTTCTATGCATAAATTTTTCTTATTTTCATTATCATGGAATAAGCTGTGTATAACGGCTTATTAATCACTTTCTGGTAAACACCGGCGGTTCTTTTTATTCCGCCGCCAAATCCTCTTTTAAATCGATAAACACCCCACAGTCCATCAGAACGAGACATGAAATCTCTTTCTAATATATCTTTTTCCTCATCTGGTATCCCCCACAGATCGTATTCTGTACACCCACGCGAAGCTGCCCATCTCATTGCCTCCCACTGAAGTAAATAAGTTGGCATCCGATTTCTCTCCAGATTGTTTGATGCACCATAGAAATACCAGGCTCGTTTACCTCGGCCAAAGACAATAATACCTGCTAGCGGTGTCTTTTTATATTTAGCGATCAGCAGCACACAATCTTGATCCTCTGAAAAAAGTTCAAAAGCATCTTCATAATATTGCGATGTATGAACTCCGAATTTATCTCTTGATCCGGTAACCTTGATGAGATCATTAAAAAGTTCAATATCATTTGATGGCTCAATAACAACATCTTTCTTACTGGCTAAGCGGATGTTATAGCGCGTCTTTTGCTTCATTTTATTCAACCATTCTTCTTCACGACCTTTCAAAGATAAGACCATTGTCCTTCTCGGCTGAATGGAAATTGGACTTGGATAAAAATCTTGTAATATTAAGGAGCCGCTCCCATCTTCATTCTCCCACATGTCAGGTTCAATATATAAAACAAAAGCGCTTTCCTGTTGGCACAAAGCAATTGCTTCAAGGATGATCTTCTCCCAATTTTTCCCTACTGGTCCTTTAGGAATATATCCAAAGGTTAAACCAAACGGCAATCTTCGAAACAGAACCTGAGCACCTGCATCACCAGCCAGTAAATACTTTGGATACCATCCATGATTCTGTTTAAATAACCCCCATGCAGATGTCTGCAAAATATGCGCGTTGGGTCTTGATTCTAAGTAGGCATCCCACTTTTCTTTATTAACAGGAGTCATAAGTCAAAATTGGGTAGATTACCTCGGAAATATTTCTTTATTTCAGCATCAGGAATTATTTTATTGAGAAAGTCAATTATCAGATCACCCTTCCCTTTCCGGGATAAATTGACCAGTTTTTCAACAACTTCTTCCAGTTCTTTCCCCCTTATTTCATCTTGCCCTTCTTCACGAGATATTTCAGGATGATCCGTTTTACTAAATTTTCTTCCATTATTCCAGAGATCCTCGCTTAGCTTCTCACCATCTCTTATCCCCGTAAAGACAATCTCAATTTCCTTTCCAGGTTCAAACCCAGATAAGCGGATTAAATCCTCAGCCAGATCGACAATCTTTATCTGCTTCCCCATATCCAGGACAAACGTCTCGCCTCCTTTTCCCATACCGGCAGATTGAAGAACAAGATAAACCGCTTCGGGAATTGTCATAAAATAACGCTTCATTTCCGGGTGTGTTACAGTAACCGGACCTCCGTTGGCAATCTGCCGCTTAAATAACGGGATAACACTACCTCTGCTTCCCAATACATTTCCAAATCTCACGACTGAAAATGGTTTTTTTAAATATCCAGCTGCATCCAACACAAGCATTTCCGCAAGCCGTTTTGATGCACCCATCACACTTACCGGGCGAATCGCTTTATCTGTCGAAATAAGAACCAGCCGTTCAACTTTATTTTTCTCACATGAGTTAACAATATTTTTTGTTCCCAACACATTATTAAGGATGCAGTCTTCAATATTTTTTTCCATAAGAGGGACATGTTTATGTGCAGCTGTATGGAATACAACCTGTGGCTGATTTCTTGAAAATTCCTGATCTATTCGGCAGGCATCCCTAATATCAGCAATAGAAGTGATAACAGACAAAGAGGGATAATACTCTATTAAAGATTGATACGTTTCGAAAATACTATTCTCCCCATGACCAAGGAGGATTAATTTTTTAGGGGACCAGCGTGCTATCTGTCTGCAAAGTTCTTGGCCTATTGATCCGCCAGCACCAGTTACAAGCACTGTTTTACCTTCAAGTATATTACCTACTAAATCATTGGTGATTTGGGTAGGTGGACGGCGCAGAAGATCAGCAATCTGAACTTCCCGCAGTCGTGTGACACTGGCGGTACCCCCTAAGAGTTCATAAATACCGGGCATTGTGCGGAATGGGATTTTATTTTTTCGGCAAACATTGATGATTTCTCGCACAACTCCGCCCGAAGCGCTGGGGATTGCGATGATTACTTCATTTACCTGATATTTGTTGATAGCTCTTGACAAGTCTTTTAATCGGCCAATAACCTGTATTCCATGTAATTGCTGATTATATTTTTCCGGATTATCATCCAGAAACCCAATCGGGTTAGTCTTTAATAAAGGGTTTTTTTGGAATTCCCTGGCAACCATCGCGCCCATATCACCAGCACCAATAATTAGAGATTTCTTTTTTAAAACTCCAATCTGTCGGTTACCCGCCCTATTTTTACTCCCTTCAAAAAATATCCTTAAACCAAATCGCAACCCGCCTACAAATAAAATTGAAAGGATCCAATCAATCACCAAAACAGATCGCGGGAATGATACAAATACGCGGTTTGCAAAAAGAACCAGCATGATTACAGTAATCAACGCTGAAGATACAGTGACGGCAATCAATATCAACTTCAACTCGCGAATGCTGGCATATATCCACATTTTGCGATATAAACCAAAAAAATAGTAGGTAATTGGTTTAATTGTGAGAGTGAATAACAGCATCCATAGAAGAGATAAATAATAATTACTGAACACTTCGATCAATTCCAATCGAAGTATATACGCGCCAACCACTGAAATGATCGATAAAAACATATCCCCCATTAAAATGTACCGGTTGCGAATATTCAGGTTGATTTTCATCTTATAAACCACGAAAACCCACTACCGCTCCAATTGTGCGTACAATAATCAAGAGGTCTATCATGAAATTTCTGTGCATGATGTAGTAAAGGTCATGCTCCAACTTGATGGCTGTCTCTTCAATATTTGAAGCATATCCATAATTAATCTGTGCCCAACCTGTTACGCCTGGTTTTATAAACAATCTCGCCCGATAGAATGGGATATCCGCCTGTAAATCTTCAACCATCTCAGGCCGCTCAGCCCTTGGTCCAACCAAAGTAATGTCACCCTTAATCACATTAATAAATTGAGGAATTTCATCCAAATGGCTTTTACGTAAGAATCCACCAACCCTGAGAACTCGATCATCATTTTCCACAGCAAACCGAGCGATCCCATCCTCTTCTGCATTCTTTTTCATGCTGCGAAATTTATATAATACAAATTTTTTACCGCTCTTCCCCACGCGAACTTGCTTAAAAAGAATCGGAAATCCATCATCAATCACGATAACAAGCGCGATCAATGGATACACTAGCGCAAGAAAAATCAACCCAAACACAGATCCAATAATGTCCAACAGCCTTTTAATCAACTCATAACTTTCTGGAGCGTGCGCTCGATCAACGAATGACCGCAGGATCCAATCGTCCGCCAGCAGGGCGACTGGCACCCTGCCCATCAGTTCTTCATAAACAACCGGCATTGTATAAACATCTATACCCTTTTCTTCAGCAGCAAGAATCGCAGAATACATGGTTGGCAGCATATTTCCAGAAATCGAGAATATAAGATCTGTGGCATGTTCATTCTCAATGACCTGTATTAGTTCTTTACTGCTGCCTAAAACTGGTACACCCACAATTTTTTTTCCAATCTTCTTCTTATCATCATCCACAAACCCTACAAGGTAAAAAGGTCGTGGTTCAATTTTTTTTATTTCCTCTGCCAGTGTAGATCCCGCACGGCCAGCACCAATAATAATCACGCGCCTTAAAAAAACAGGCGCCGTGAAAATCCGGATGTAAATAAGTCTCCATAATAAAGTAAATCCAGCAGCCGCAGCAATGAATGCCGCCACACCTCGCCGGGGGAGTGATTTCGGTTCTGAAACAAAAAATATTAACAAATATAAGAATGTGCTAACAATCGTTGATACAGTTATCCCGCGGATAGTATCTCCGCGGCGGCTAGCGCTCTTTGTATCATATAACTCAATCAGTAGTAGTAACCAGATGAATGGAAGAAAATAATACCAGGCAGGTGGCCGTTCCAGCAAGAATTGCCAGTTGAAGTCCATCCACAGGTCTTTCATCGCCCAGAAATACAGCGCAATTATCAATGCGATGCCCGATGCTAAAGCATCACCAAAAACCAGAATAAAACGGCGTTCTTTATCTGTTATTCGCCACAAAGGTTTCTGGTGGTTAGCTGTGTTTTTCATTAACCCTTCTTAATCTTTCCATACAGACGCAAAGAGGCTGCTTAGAAAACCTCCTCCCCAGGAAAAATGCATTGTGATGATCGCAAGAGGTATCAGCAAAAAACATGGATCATTATGCTTTATCGCGGTTTGTAAACCAACAAGTATTAAAGGTAAGAAATAGATCGCAAATTCTACCCCCAGTATTATACGTGTAAATGAAATAAAAATTGATAAGACACCAAGGAAAATAACACTTGCCATAAAAAGAGGTGGGATGGCTTGTCTCCATCGGATTGTTGCAGGATAGCGTTTAAGCATCCTTACTTTCCAGAATCCGTATCGCCAGTATTGTTTTGCAAGTTCCTTAAGATTTTTTCGTGCGTAATATTTTGACCGAATCCGTGTGTCTAACCATACTTTACCACCGCTGTTTTTTAAGCGTGTATTAAATTCATAATCCTCATTTGCTAGCAGTGTCTCATCAAAACAACCTATATTTTCAAAGGTTTTTTTATAAAATGCCCCAAATGGTACTGTATTCACATATTGCGACTTGGTTGAAACTCTATATTTTGCATCTCCAACACCTAACGGATGCGCTGCTGCCTTGGCAATCGCTTTCGCGATACATGTATCTTCCCCAGGTTGTATCTCCCAAACTCCACCCACGTTTTCAGCAATATTATTTTTTAAGAGATCAACACTTGTTTTCACGTATTCTCCATTGGGTTCAGAGTGTGCATCTAACCGAATAAGAATCTCTCCTTTTGAAACCTTTGCAGCACAGTTTATCCCTGATGGTATCGTTTGCTTTGCGTTATCAATCACTTTAATTAAAACGGAAGGGTTGCTTTTAATAAATTCGGAAATCTTCTCTTTTGTCGCATCTGTAGAAAGGGAATCCGCTATCACAATTTCAATATTTGTGAGCGGATAATCCTGTTTCTGAATAGCTTTAAGAAGAAGCCAAATTGTTTTTTCTTCGTTGTAACACGGAATGATGATAGATACTTTTGGAAAATTTTTATGATTATTTTTCATGCGCCAAAGGTATTTTTACCATAAAACAACTGCCTTTGCCCAATTCACTTGTTACGGTGATCTCACCCCCGTGCGCAGATACGATCTGTTGCGCTATCGATAAACCCAATCCAACACCCTTGTCATTTCCTCCGCGCCTAGATTTATCCACCTGGTAGAAGCGGTCAAATATCCTCTTAAGGTCTTCCTCTAGTATTCCAACTCCTGAATCTGTTATAGAGACTGTAACAAACCCTTTTTTGATATTCGTGGAAATATCAACCCAACCACCAGTTTGTGTGAACTTAATTGCGTTGTCCAAAAGGTTGATAAAAACTTGAACGATGCGCTCACCATCGGCATATATGAAAGATTGTTCATTATATCTTTTTTTTATCGTTATTGATTTCTTCTCAATTCGGAATTTGAATTTTTCAAGTATATTTTCAATTACCTGGCTAACTTCAATTTCTCTTTTATCCAATTTCATCGTTCCTGCATCCAATCTTGCAAGCATCAGCAAGTCATTGACCAGGTAATCCAACCTGCCTGTTTCATCAAGGATAATTTGTGCAGCATGCTGTTTCTCCTCTGGCGTTTCAACTGCTCCATCGAGGATAGCCTGAGTAAAACCCCTGATAGAGGTAAGCGGGGTTTTAAATTCATGGGATACATTTGCTACAAATTCCTTTTGAGATTGAAGGCTGTTTCGTACTTTTAGATCCATATCATTAATCACACCCGCCAACTGCTGCACTTCTGATGGCCCCTCTAATGAAATTGGTGGAAAGCCACCTGATGCTAACTGCTGAGCAGAATCAGATATATTCTTTAACGGGCGCGTGATCCAGCGGGCGACAAACCAACTAATCAAGAACGCAAACACCAATGCTATCAGCCCTGCTCTAAAAAGCGGTTTTAACAATTCATCTCGAAAGATCGTTTGGATCTGGATAGATGGTCGTGGTATGGCTGCGATTAGATAATAAGCGTCATTAATAGGACGGATTCGGTAAAACCAAAATTGATTGCCTTCATCTCGAAAGATGCGTATGTTCCCCTCACTTTTCGTGAAAACAGCTGAAGGGTTATTAATTCTTGGAAACCCTAAATTCCATGCACTTTCGGAATCTAAAATTGGATATCCATCTCCATCCACAATGATCACGCGTACATCTAGAAGTTCTGTCTTAGATAAAAATAATTCAATAATGCCGCCCCATTCCGCATCGATGAAAAAATCCAGGCGATTTACTAGTGAATCAGTTACATAATTCAGGAGGATGAACTCTTTCCAATAAAGTAATGGGCTATTCCGGAAAGCCACAACGATCCCGGTGAAAGCAGCCACAAGAACAAACCCCACCAGTAGTACATAGGTCAGCCATAGTCGGGAATTAATTGAAGAAAAAAAACTCATTCTGTTATTTTATAACCATAACCTGTAATTGTCTCAATGCAGGCACTGCTCCCCTTTAATTTTCGCCGTAATTGTGCTATATGGACATCCACAGTTCTTGTTTGGCCCGCAAATGAAAAACCCCAGGCTAAATTCAGAAGCTGCTCTCGTGAGAAAACACGCCCCTTTTCCTCAACCAGCACCCGCAGTAGTTCATACTCTTGAGTACGCAGATTCACCAATTCATTTTCCACGCGCACTTCACGGCGTTTATTATTGATAGATATATTTCCTATGCGCAATATATCTCTCGAATCCTTTCTCGTGAGTGTATTTCTGCGAAGCACCGCTTTGATGCGTGCAATCAATTCGCGAGGATTAAAAGGTTTAGTGAGGTAATCATCTGCGCCCAACTCTAATCCTAATATCTTATCAATATCCTCATCTTTAGCTGTAAGCATGATAATGGGCACATCATTTCCTTCCGCCCTTAGTGTTTTACACACGTCATATCCATCCATTTTTGGGAGCATGATATCCAATACAACCAGGGCAGGCTGTTTAATCCTAATACCGTCCAGTGCAGATATTCCATCTGCATACCCGATCACAGAAAAGCCCTCACGTTCTAAATATATGCGTACAAAGTCAATAATGCTGGTTTCATCATCCACCACACAGATAAGGTTGTTATTCATGGATCTTGAATTTAAACCTTTGCAATCACTTCGATCTCTACTAAGCCTGATTTCGGTAAAGCTCCCACCTGCATTGTTGAGCGAGCTGGAGGATCGTTTTCAAAGAAATCTGCATAAACCACGTTCATTTTCGGAAAATCTGCAATATCGCTCAAGAAGACACTTGTCTTGACCACATCGGAAAGATTACTTCCTGCTTCTTGAAGCACACTCTTGATATTCAAAAGTGCCTGCCTGGTTTGCCCTTCCACGCCACCTTCTACAAATTCACCACTATCTGGATCTAACCCCAATTGCCCGGAAAGAAATAGAAAACCACCAGAGCGAATCCCCAATGAATAAGGTCCTACTGCTTTAGGAGCGTTTGGACTTGTCAATACTTCTTTTTTTGTTTTATCTACCATTTGTTCCTCCGTTTATCAATATTATAAACGCCGTATTATGAGCATCCAAAAAAAAGTGTAAAAATCACGTAAAAATCAGACTGGTATAATTTCATACGAAAATCAATAATCCCTAAAATAATAAGGAATCATTAAATGTTATTAGATAGTCTGTACACAGTTGAAGCACGTTATCAGGAAATAATAAAACTAATTGAAGAAAATATTAACGATTACCAGCAGATTGCTGAGCTTTCCAAGGAGAAATCCGACCTTGAAGAGATCGTTGCTAAATCCCGTGAATATCGCCAAACAATTAAGAATATTAAAGAGGCGCATGAGATCATTGCCACGTCTGACAATGAACTTTCTGAATTAGCTAAGGATGACCTGGATCAGCTTCTGCCTTTATCTGAAAAATTAGAACGGGAATTAAAAGCCCTTCTTGTACCAAAAGATCCGCGCGATAAAAAGAATGTCATCATAGAGATCCGCGCTGGAACTGGTGGCGATGAAGCCGGCCTTTTTGCCGCAGACCTTTTCCGAATGTATTCCCGTTATGCCGATAAAAACAAGTGGGCAATTGAAGTGATCTCTCAGAATGATACGGGAATTGGAGGATTTAAAGAGATTATTTTTTTAGTTAAAGGTCATGGTGCATATTCACGTTTCAAATTCGAATCCGGCGTGCACCGCGTACAGCGAATCCCTTCTACAGAATCATCCGGACGCATCCATACATCTACAGTGACTGTTGCTGTACTGGCTGAGGTAAAAGATGTAGATATTCAGATTCCGGATTCTGACCTTAAGATCGATGTGTACAAATCCGCAGGAGCTGGTGGGCAGAACGTACAAAAGAATTCAACCGCTATTCGTATTACACATCTTCCTACAGGTATTGTGATTGCCTGCCAGGATGAAAGATCACAATTACAGAATAAACTTCGCGCCATGAGCATCATGCGGGCTAAACTATACGAAATAGAAGAACAGAAACGTCAGGCCGAGGAAACTGCTGCTCGCCGCGCACAGGTCGGAACAGGAGAACGCGCTGAGAAGATCCGCACCTATAATTACCCCCAATCACGAGTTACTGACCATCGGATAAACATTTCCTCTCACAATTTACAGTCAGTCATGGAGGGTGAGTTAGATCTCTTTACAGATGAATTAACTATTCGTGAGGAAGCAGACCGCTTAAGTGCAATAGAAACGGAGGATTGACACGAGCATTCTGGGCACTTGGCTCAAAAATGGGCAAGAAGCAATCTCTTCTTTGAAAGAGAAACATTCATCCTCACTTTATGCATTAACCAATTTCATTCTAAAAAAACCCACTTCCTGGGTGCTCTCTCATCCTGAATATCAGCTTGATCCAGAAGAGGAAGGTGTTCTGAATACATATCTATCTCGGCTTGTGAGCAGGGAGCCGCTTGCGTATATTACAGGAATACAGTTCTTCTTTGGACTTGAATTTAATGTAACACCATACGTCCTCATTCCGAGACCGGAAACCGAAATCCTGGTTGAGCAAGCAATTCAGGCATCCAGGCAATTCCAGCGCCCGTTTGCGATCGCTGATGTGGGTACCGGTTCTGGATGCATTTCAATCACATTGGCAAAATCATTATCCAGTATACGGATCATCGCGACTGATATTTCCTTTGATGCTCTGCGGATAGCTAAAGGTAACATCCAGCGCCATCAAGCAGGTAACTATGTTCATCTTGTTCAAGCAAATTTATTAAATGGTATTTTCACAAAGTTTCATATAATTTGCGCGAATTTACCTTATATTCCAACCGAAAAGCTAAGTAAATTATCAGTCCTTAATTATGAACCGCGCATTGCCCTTGATGGAGGAAAAGATGGATTAGTCTTCATTAAGCAGCTCCTTCAAGGAATTCAAGGGAAATTATATGCTGGGGGAGTAGTTATCATAGAAATAGAAAATACCCAGGTGTCGAAATTTTTAATTATCTGCAAAGAGATATTACCCTCTGCGTCCTGTACAATAATAAATGATCTAGCAGGGCTACCGCGCGTTGCGGTTATCAAAATAGATGGATAAAGTGAATGGAACCAAGCGTAATTGAACAATCAAATCCACAATCTTATGAATTTACCCAGGAAGTTCTCCAATCTGGCGGTGTGATTGCGATGCCAACCGACACAGTATATGGTATCGCTTGCCTTATTAACAAGCGTAATAGCATCAAGCGATTATATGCAATTAAAGAACGCGAACTTATAAAGGCCATCCCTGTTCTTATCGGAACGCTGGAACAAATTTCCAGTATTGCTGCTAGTTTTCCATCTACCGCATATGCACTTTCTCAACATTTCTGGCCTGGAGCGCTCACTCTAATCTTAAATAAACATTCTAATATTCCTTATGAGCTAACAAGCTATCCTACAGTTGGCGTCCGTATGCCAGATCACGATTGGTTGCGCTCGCTCATGCAGTCCTGTGGACCTCTAGCAGCCACTTCCGCGAATATATCCGGCCAGCCCAGTTTATCTTCTGCGCAAGAAGTATTGGAGAAGCTTGGCAGTAGAGTTGATCTTCTGATCGATGGGGGAACTTGCGCGGCCGGTATCCCGTCAACAGTCATTGACTGCACACTTTCACCCGTCAAAGTACTCCGTGAAGGTGCCATCCCAGAATCAGCGATTCGCAGAGTATTAGAAGATAGCTAATTAAAAATCAATATTTGGAGTAAAAAAGCTATGATATATCAAGGAATCATCCACCGATACAAAGACCTGCTTGATATTCCGCTTAATATCAAAGCGGTATCTCTTTCCGAAGGAAACACACCACTTATTCCAGCGCCTGCGGTCGCTGAAGCATTGGGGGCAAGGTTTAATCTTTTCATTAAATTTGAGGGGTTAAATCCCACGGGATCTTTTAAAGACCGCGGTATGACAACCGCAGTTAGTGAAGCTGTGCATCGCGGTGCGAAGACAGTGATTTGTGCATCCACTGGCAATACTGCCGCTTCAGCGGCGGCATATGCAGCCCGGGCAGGTATACGAGCAGTTGTCATCATACCAGCGGGTAAGGTAGCGGTTGGAAAATTAGCAGGCGCGATCGCTTATGGAGCGGATGTCATCCAGATTGATGGCTCTTTTGATGATGCCCTCACATTGGTGGTTAAATTATCTGAAAAACACCCTATCGCATTGGTAAATTCCATTAACCCATTCCGTCTGCAGGGGCAAAAAACTGCTGCTTTCGAGATCTGTGATGCACTCGGTGATGCCCCTGATTGGCTTGCACTACCGGTAGGTAACGCGGGAAATATCACTGCCTATTGGATGGGATTCACGCAGTATAACAAACTCAAAAATAGCCTCTTGCCTCAAGTGCTGGGAGTTCAAGCTGCTGGAGCCGCTCCTCTCGTGCTTGGTCATCCTATCGAAAAGCCGGAAACAATCGCGACTGCCATCCGCATTGGTAAACCTGCACGGGGAGAAGAAGCGCTTTCGGCAGCCCAGGCTTCAAACGGTATGATCATCAGCGCAACGGATGAAGAGATACTTGCCGCTCAGGCCCTCCTGGCCGCATCCGGTATCTGGGTAGAACCGGCTTCTGCAGCAGGTATAGCAGGGTTAAAAAAGAAAATCAATGACGGTACTATTGATTTAGAAGGTAAACAGGTGGTCGCAGTTTGCACCGGTCATGGACTCAAAGACCCTGATATTATCACAGCAAAATTCAAACAACCCAAGGTCCTTTCACCCGACCTGACAATTCTTGAAGAAGAAATCCTGCATGGTTGAAACCACTTTTACGGTACATATTCCGGCAACAACCGCAAATCTCGGGCCGGGGTTTGATTGCCTGGGATTGGCGCTTGATCTTTGGAATACAGTTACTTTTTCCTTCATGGATGCACCATCTCCCATCACTATCGAAGGAGAAGGCAAAGGTATCCTCCCCGAAGATGAAAGCAATCTCGTCTTTCAATCTGCTAACCAATTAGCAAATGTACATGGGAGATCGCTTCCTCAGAACCTTCATATTTCTTGTCTAAATAATATTCCAATAGCTTCGGGACTCGGCTCCAGTGCGGGTGCGATAATCTGTGGGTTAGTAGGAGCAAAAAATATTTTAAATATCAATATCAGCAATCACGAACTCCTGCAAACCACAGCCCAGATTGAAGGGCATGCTGATAACGCAGCTGCCTGTCTCTTTGGTGGTCTCGTCCTGGTTAGATCAGAAAATGATGCTTTGCATATCTCTCATCGAGAGATACAACCTGTAACCGCTGTGATTACTGTTCCGGGATATTCGCTTTCCACAAAAGCAGCCCGAAAAGTGCTTCCCGAAAAAGTACGCTTGGAGGACGCGGTCTATAACATCAGCCATACTGTTGAACTAATGCAAGTCTTTCAAGAAGGAAATTACGAATCTTTACAAGAAACCATGAGCGATAAGCTCCATCAGGTTTACCGCCTGCCGCTCCTGCCAGGTGCTGAACATGCCATGCTAGCCGCGCTCAACGCGGGTGCTTATGGTACAAGTATATCCGGTGCGGGACCGAGTGTGATCGCATTCACAAATCAAAAACAGGCTCAAGCGGTTGGTGATGCTATGCAATCGGTATATCAGCAAGCATCCATTTCTGTTCGGGTTTTTACACTTGGCTGTCCTGTAAAAGGTTGCTTTACCACTTAAACATAAAGAGAGAGAATTATTACCTCTCTCTTAATCACACTTATATTTCGTTAGTTAGCCGGTATGCTTCAATAGCTTCGTATACCACTCGAACTGCTTCAATGATATTCTCCCGAGCCGATGATAAGTAAGGCTCAATTGCATTGACTGTCTCCCGTGCATCTGCCAAGTCTTCTACTCTACCTTGGCCATCAAATCCACTATGCAAATTCACCAGACTCTGTGCAGCATTGTATGCATTTTCTGCTTCCTTAATGAGGGTTTCAAACTGGGCAGCCGCTTCTTTCAATTCAGAAACATCCTTCCCTTCTTTAATAAGCTCATCAATGCGCGCTTCCGCTTTTGACACTGAATCGCTTGCGTTTTCCAAAGATGCACCAATAAATGCAGTCATGCTCTCCTGATAGCGAAAGGCGCGCATCAGGACACCCTCAAAGAAGTGCTTAACACCGTCACCAGTGAAGGTTGGTTGAGGGGCAGCGGCTGGATCATTTTCAACTGCCGCAAAAATTGGAGCAACCATTCCTCCAAACAGCAATCCGCTCGCTAATAAAATACTCATCAATATTTTAAATCCATTCTTTTTTACTAAAAACATAATTTCTCCTTTTGACTTTGGTTCATGCTAATAGAATATTAGATAAATGTGATTTGTTCATTATGCTAATGTAAAAAAGGCGTAAAAAAACCGCGGCAAATCCCCGCGGTTTTCCGAACCTAAATGATCTTTCGATTTAAATAACGATGTTCACCAGCCGTCCGGGCACATAGATCACCTTGCGGGGCTGTTTACCTGCCAGATATTTCTGCACGTGTTTGCAGGCAAGCGCGGTTTCTTTCGCTTTTTCCTTGCTGATTCCCACCGGTACATTCACCTTATCGCGCAGTTTTCCGTTTACCTGTACCACCAGTGCAAATATTTCATCAACTGTAGCATCTTCATCCACCTGTGGCCAATCCTGCTGATGTATAGAGTATGGTTTACCCAACTGAGCCCATAGCTCTTCGGCAATGTGAGGAGTGATAGGTGCCATCATACGCAGGTACACATCCACTGCCTCATTCCAGACATCAGTATTCCAGCCGCCCGCGTCTTTGAACGCGATCATGTCATTGATCAATTCCATCAGTGCGGAGATAATCGTATTGAACTCGAACTGCTCAAAATCACGTGTTACATTTCTTAGCGTTTGGTGTAGTTTACGGCGGAGGTTTTTTTCTATTTCCCCTGTGTGATTTCTTTTCTTGCCAGTTTCTAAGAAAGCAGTCCATACACGTCCTAACCAGCGGTGTGAGCCCTGAATATTGCCGTCATCCCACGGCCCACCATCCTGCCAGCGGTAGCCAAAGCAAAGAAATGCGCGAACAGTGTCAGCTCCATAATTCTTGACTTGTTTATCCGGATCAACAACGTTTCCGCGCGACTTACTCATGCGCTGCCCATCAGGGCCGAGTATCTGCCCTTGGCTGCGTAACTGCAGCATCGGTTCATTACCTCTAAGTACACCGATATCGCGAAACGCTTTATGGAAAAAGCGAGTGTAGATTAGGTGCATAGTGGCATGTTCTGTCCCACCGGTATATGTATCCACTGGCATCCAATAATCATATTCCTTCTGATCGAACGGCCACGTATCACAATGCGGGCTGAGATAACGTAAGTGATACCACGAGGAGCACATGAAAGTATCCATCGTATCAGTTTCGCGTTCCGCCTTGCCACCACACACCGGGCACGTTGTAAATCGCCATGTGGGGTGCAATTTCAGAGGGCTTTCACCAGTTGGTTTCCATTCCACATCATCCGGAAGAAGGATCGGTAGCTGTTCATCCGGAACCGGAACAGCACCACACTTTTCACAAAATATAACCGGGATTGGCGCACCCCAGTAACGCTGGCGCGAGATCAACCAATCCCGGATACGGTAGGTAACCGCAGCTTTCCCAACACACTTTTCCTCGATAAACGCAATCGCGCGTTCTATCGTTTCTCCGGCTGGTGTCCCATTCAGAGGTCCGGAATTAACCATCACGCCATTCGCGGGCACAGCTTCCGGCATTACCGCTCCGTCAAGATCAGGCATATCATCCGGTTGGATAACAACGCGTACCTCAATGCCAAACCTGCGCGCAAAATCGAAGTCGCGCTGGTCATGAGCCGGCACGCCCATGATAGCCCCAGTACCATAGGTCATTAGGACATAATCCGCAATCCATACCGGTATTTTTTCACCATTAACCGGGTTTATCGCATAGCCGCCTGTAAAGACACCTGTTTTTTCTTTGTCCGTCGATTCTCTTTGAATCTCGGTTTGGCGTACAGCCTCCTTTATATACGCATTGACCTCTGCTTTCTTATCAGCTGTGGTCAATTTATCTACTAATGGATGTTCTGGCGCCAGGACCATAAAGGTTGCGCCCCACAGCGTATCTGGACGAGTAGTGAATACTTCCATCGGATCGCCGTTTTCAGTCTTAAAAACGACAGACGCACCTTTTGACTTCCCAATCCAGTTTGTCTGCAGTAAGCGCACTCGATTCGGCCAATCAATCTGGCTGAAATCAAGCAGTTCATCTGCGTAATTGGTTATTCGAAAGAACCACTGCTCCAGGTCCTTTTTAATTACTGGAGTACCGCAACGCTCACAGTGGCGATCTTCTCCCCAAACCTGTTCGCGCGCCAATGTTGTATTGCACTGTGGACACCAGTCAACCGGTGACATCTTTCGGTATGCTAAATTATTCTTTAATAACTGCGTAAAGAACCACTGTGTCCATCGGTAATATTCGGGGTCAGATGAAACTGCTTCTCGCCGCCAATCAAACATCGTGCCCATGCTGCGCAGCTGCCCGCGCATATGCTCAATATTCATATACGTCCATTTTTTCGGATGAATATTTCGCTTGATAGCTGCGTTTTCTGCCGGCAGGCCAAACGCATCAAATCCCATCGGGAACATGACATTATAACCCTGCATGCGCAGGTAGCGCGCCCGCGCATCTGATGGTGTCATTGCGTACCAGTGGCCAATATGCAAGTTTCCAGAAGGGTACGGCAGCATTGTTAATGCGTAATATTTCTTCTTTTTAGGATCTATATCTGCGTGGTAGAGCCCATCACGTTCCCACTTCTCCTGCCATTTTTTCTCTATATTCGACGGTATGTATCTTTCGATTAGTTCTGGCATATATCCTCTTTATAAAAAAAATACTCCGTCATCAGGGACGAAGGTTTCTCCGCGGTACCACCCTGGTTGCCCGTTTGCGAGCCGCCTCAGTGTGCTGTAACGGGCTTTCCCGGAAAGAGCTACTTGTTTTCACCCTTTCAGCTCAACCATAATGGCCTGGCGGGCGAGTTCTGCCTGATGTACTCCGCGGGTACTGTTGCCTGGATTTCAGAAAAATTTCCCGGCTCTCTGGCGGATGGCATACTACTCCTGCCTTTGCTTTTTGTGGACCCAGAGGGACTCGAACCCTCGGCCTTCTCAATGCCATTGAGACGCGCTCCCAGCTGCGCCATGGGCCCATTGCTTTTTACCCAGTGGACCTGGAGGGACTCGAACCCTCGACCTCGTCAGTGCGATTGACGCGCGCTCCCATCTGCGCTACAGGCCCTTGTTATCGGGTAAGCAAATTCTACCCGTCCGCTTATAGCATGTCAAGCGTGACTGCTCGCGAGGGAGTATACCATAAGGACATATCTTCATATATTGAGCATTGCTTTTATTGCTGTAATGGTAGCTTGTGTATCTGTGTATCGGATCGCATGCAGCCCAACGAATTTTGCACCCTCTACATTGGTTGGCATATCATCTATGAAAAGTGTATTCTCCGCTTTAACGCCGGCTTTTTTCAGTATCAACTTGAAGATAGCTGGATCTGGCTTGCGCATACCAACCTCATATGAAAAGACAGATACATCAAACATGTCTATAAAATCGAAACGCTCATCCAGCAGGGGCCGCGCGTTTACCCACGCGTTGCTCAGAAGCCCTAACTGACAGCCTGGTTTAAGTGAGACCGCGAATGCCAGCAGTTCCTGATCAATCGAATCCCCGGAAAAATATTCGTCATAAATCTTTTGGTAATCACTCACCGGCTGGTTGAAATGGTGTAGTACATTTTCCCAATGCTCCTTATCTGATAATTCTCCCACCTCCGAACGGAGCGATGTCTCGCTCATGAAGATGAACACTTCCAACTCTGTGCGTGTCACCCCAAAGCGCGCTGCGATCGCTTCTCGCGGCTGCGAATTTATAGTCTGCAGAAGGACACCACCCATATCAAAAATAACTAGATCAATTTTTTTATTCATCAAAAAACCTTATAAACCTTAAAAATTATAGCAATAAGTCCAACCTTTGATATTTATAAATAGTGCATTACATGTCTTCTTTAAATGATTTAAGAATTTTTTTATTATTGGTTTGGATTTTTCGTTGGATAATTAACTTTTGAATTGATTTAAGAATCGCTTGATGAAAGATTGGAAGACTGTATAATTCCGAGAAATGGAAGTTTTCCTGCAGCAAGTCGATGATGTTCTCGGTATTGCACTCACTCCCTCCCAAGTGAATATGTTCGCTGTGTACGAAACTATATTATTGGATTGGAACACGAGATTTAATCTCACAGCAATTACAGAACCTGATTCGATCCGCGTTAAGCATTTCCTAGATTCCCTCACCTGCCTGCGCATTCTCCCTGCGCAGGGAGAATTCTCACTCATTGATGTCGGCACCGGCGCTGGTTTCCCGGGTATTCCCCTTAAGATCTTTAATCCATCCATTAAACTCACGCTGTCTGAATCGGTAGGTAAAAAAGCCAACTTCTGTCGGATTGCGGTTGAAGAGCTGCAATTAACTAATGTGCAAGTGATTACAGGTCGCGCGGAAACGATCGGGAAGGATAAGAAATTCCGTGAGCGCTATGATTGGGCAGTCGCACGCGCGGTTGCCCCTTTGCCTGTATTGGCAGAATACTTACTACCTCTCGTCCATATTGGTGGAAGTATGCTTGCACAAAAAGGGAGCGATGTGGATATGGAAATCGATCAAGCAGATTATGCAATCAGAACCCTGGGAGGAAAACTAGATTCGGTGATCCCGATCACGCTACCTAATGGCATGGGTGAGCATAAACTGATCCGCATTCGAAAAATTATGCCAACACCGGCAAAATATGCCCGCCGTCCTGGTATACCGAAAAAGAGCCCCCTCAAAGGATGCAAGTCTAAGCACATTTAATTCCGTTCGAAAGAGTAAAATAAATAGACTTTGGTTTGCTTTTTTTCTAATTCTTTATTATCTAGAGCAAACCATTCATTATGTGGAAATCAGTGTAATTATCCAGACAAACGCTTATTAACGATAGTTTCAAGCGCCTAGCGTTTTCAACCACAAACATCCTTTACTCATAACCAGTTAATAGAAAATACTCCTTTAACTTCTTGGATCAACCGAGTCGCCTGCAAACAGGGTTAGTTGGCTGCTCGTTAGAATAATTTGAACATTCTCTAGGTCAATATGATTTCCTGATGATAACCGATTGCATAAAGGGAAACTCATATCTTATCTCATAGCAATCCGTATGAAAGCTTGCTAGCATCTCTTCGATTTCTCTCCGGACATATGCTGCTCTGATGGAATTAAAGAAACCATTATGAATTGGTATCCAATACAGCCACCATGCTCTTCTAAGGTCATATAAATATAGGACGCCATTGTCGCCCAGATTGGACATTAGATTATCAATCACTTTTCTGGGATTCTCCCAATGATGGAGAGAATATGTACAGTAAATTAAATCAAATTCGCCCAGCTTATTTATCGTCTCATTATCAACTGCATCGCCTTTAATGAATTTAATTTGGCCTTGAAGCCCTTTGTTTTTAATATATTCTTCCCCAATGGTAACCATATCTGTAGAAATCTCAAGAGCCGTAATCCCAACATCAGGATTGTTCTGTGCAATGATAGCAGCAATATTTCCGGTTCCCGCACCAACATCAAGATACTTCCCTTTAATACTAAGAGATTTAAGATTGCTTAAGAAAGCCCGGTATCTCAATGTCGATTCTTTTGTACGTTCAGCATATTCCTTTGCCGCTTCTAATCCCGCAAAAGCTTCTTCCTGATGCATTTCAACTTTTCTCTTGAACATAATTTTCTCCTAGTAATCATCTCATTGTGCCTAAGCCAGCTAACAACGGGCTTGGTTGAGCACCTTAATAGAACAGTTTATATATTTCACTTACTATAAATGATATATAAATCATCTAAACTCCAACCTAAACTGCAAAATGACCCACCGATTGGAAGTTATTATACTGATCCACTTTGAAAAGTCAACCCTGTGCGGTG
>CAYLHI010000002.1:70261-172048 GCA_964383575.1 uncultured Pelolinea sp. | reverse complement strand
GCATACGAATGATTTTATCTCCTCATCCGTTGCACTAAATGTCTGAATTAACTATAGAAAAACGGAAAGATTTTTTGTAAAAGTGATGTATAGTCTTTAATGTTGAATTACATATTGCATAAGGAGACCACATGAATGAAATGTTAGAGAAACTTCTCCGGGAAGAGGAAGAACTTCAATTTGCCAGTTTCAATGAGGACACTGCTTGGCAAATAGGCAGCCAACTAGTTAAAGACTCCATAAATAAAAATCTTCCCATTGCTATTGATATCACTCAGGGTGGGCGCCAGCTTTTCCATGCCAGCCGACCCGGGGCGTCTGCGGATAATGATGAGTGGATCAAGCGGAAAGTTCGTCTTGTTTACTGGTTCGGACATAGTTCCTTTTATATGGGCCAATTTCTAAAAAGCCATAAAAAGCGCATAGAAGAAATGTATTTATTGCCTGAGGGTGAATATGCTCCACATGGAGGATGTTTTCCCGTAATTATTAAAGGAAGTGGAGTCATTGGAACAATTGCGATTTCCGGACTTCCCCAGGAAGAAGATCATAAACTAGTCGTGAAGACTATTAGAAATTTTTTAAATCGGAATGAATAAAAAAGAAGAATCACATTGAATTAAATCTGGCAATTTCAATGTTTCACAGACTTCATTTGGCCGTTAGAGATGGAGTCCCAAGATTCTTTATAAGAGCAATGAATTATCAGGCAATCAGGATGAAAATTAACCTTGGTAATTTAGAGGGCAATTTTGAAACAGTGAAAACTGTAAACCTGCTTGTACTCGGTAGCAAAGAGCTTATAAAAGAGGATTAATATCCATCCCGGATTAATTTTAACACCTGTTTTTCATTAAGAGGGGTCGGATTTGCTGCTAAATTAATAGCATTAATATATGTTTCATATGCAATTTCTTTCAGACCATCTTTTGGAATACCCAAATCTTTTATGTGTAATGGCATATTCAATTTAGAATAAAAATTATTCAGGGATTTTTCCAAATTATCGGTTTTATCCAACGCCCATGCCAAATCCTCAAATTGATTTTTGCATTTTGCTAGATTCGCTCTGACAAATATTAACAAACCTAGCGCGCATGCTTTGCCATGTGGTATATGATAATATGTTCCTATTGCGTGGCCAATGGCATGGCCTAATCCTAACCCCTTCGTAAAGGATGTCCCACCAAAAGATGCAGCCATCGATAAATCTCTTCTTGCTTCAATATTATCTCCATTTTCATAAGCTTTAATTAAACTGCGCCCAATTAGTTTCACACCATAAAGTGCTAATGCTTCATAGTACGGATGGTAAGCGGATGCCATCCCTACATACCCTTCAATACAATGCGCAAGAGCATCAATGCCAGTGCTCGCAGTAATAGCGGGGGGTAGAGTAATGGTTAATTCCGGATCAATGATTGCCAATGTGGGAATCATATACTCACTCATTAATGTAAATTTTAATTTCCTTTCAGTGTCGGTAATAACAGCATACTGGTTGGTTTCGCTTCCAGTTCCAGCTGAGGTGGGGATGCAGATAATGGGTGGCAGGGGCGGCTTAATCTTACTCTTGCCGCCAACCATATTCTCATATTCAGTCAATATGCCTGGTTGTGTTACCTTCACAGCAATTGCTTTTGCTGTATCCATTGAACTTCCACCGCCTATTGCAATAATTCCATCACAATTATTCTCTTTGTATACATTTGACCCACGATTAATCACCTCCACAGGTGGGTCTGCTTTAACACCATCGTAAATACAAGCATTAACTTTATTTTTTTCTAACATTTCAACAGCGGATTTTGGTAATCCAACTTGTGCAATTCCATGATCACAGACTATTAATGATTTTTTGATTCCTAAATTTCGCGTTTGGGTTCCAACTTGATTGAATGCGCCTATGCCAAATTTAATTGGCGGCAATTTCGGAAAACGAACTTCCCATACTTTAGGTTCTTCCTGGTAATCCTCCATAATATTCCAGATGTTGTCCATTTCACTTTGATCAACATCAAAAACACTCCCCGTAGGAGGTAATGGTTCATCGAAAAAGAAAGCGGAAGATATATCATCATCTGCGAATCTTGCATTTTGGTTGAAATTAAGCTCATCTCTTATAGTTTGTTTTCCAATTTCTAAAACATTTTTTGCTGTTACTTTTCCACCAAAGCGAGCCGATAACATCTTGGCAAAAAACTCATAAATTGAGGCTTGCCCTCCGGGAACAGCGTTTAAACAATAACCAAATGAATCACATGTCGCAGCTCGTAATTGTGCTCTCAATGAATTAGCAACTTGGCCTTTTGGCTCTAAGGGAGTTTTATAAGTTAATCCAGCAGTATGATCAGCTCCCATAGGACTGGTCATATAAGTCACGCCTGTGCCTTTCTTACCCCTGGGATCATGAGCGGGGATCGCTTGCCCTTTCACTGCGGGGACTCGTGAAATATTCAGATATTTACAAGTTTCAACTACACCATTAGCCAATACTTCTCCAAATTCTGTACCATCTTCGATTTCCTTTAGTAACTCTTTCGCGCTTTGATAATTTCCAAACTCCATTTTTCCAGCACTTGCTGCAGATGCCATACTGCTTCCCACCTCGATAAAATCCAGTCCAAGATTATCAAATCTGTATTTCAATTTTGCTATTGCGTCTGGGTCACAGATTCCCAGATTTGTGCCTAATAAGGAAACTCCCTCATATTCAAATGCTGAAACCAACCTTTCTCCATTTTTATCATTGTATATCTGTGAGCATTTAACAACGCAACCGGGCATACACCCGTGCATTGTTCCTCCCCGTTCCCACATATTTTTTCTAATCACTTCTCCGGTCACTTGTCGAAAATTTTTATGTTGGCCGGAAGTATAATTGTTAGTTGCCATCATGCCCTGATAGCTATCATTTGCGATTGTTAAAGATGTTCCAAATGTAGAAAATAAGCGACAAGTTACATCGTGATTAATAAAATCAATCCATTCCTTTATAGCTGACCTAAACAATTGTTTATCTTTTATTTCCACACGTTGAGCATCTGAACTATCAATGACTATTGCTTTTATTCCTTTAAAGCCCATCACGGCTCCTAACCCACCTCTTGCTGCTTGGCGTGAAGGATCTCCCTCCATATCAGTTAGAGCAATGGATGCAGATTTGTATTTCTTCTCACCACCTAATCCAATCAGAATCAAATTTATATCTTTACCAAATTTTTTGAACGCCTTTTGTGCTGCTTCGTATACTTTTAAACCTAATATCTCGTCTGCATTAATTAATTGGCAATCCGTTGAAGAAATTTTTAAGATATAAAAACGACCATCTTCCGGACAACCTTCAAGGATAATCGCACGGTAATTTAATTTATCTAATTCCTGCGCAATAGGACCTCCCGCATTCGATTCTTTGATGCCCATGGTTAACGGGCTTAGCCCGCCAATAGAGATTCTGCCAAAGTGAGGAGCAATTGTGCCTGCCAAAGGACCTGTTGCAATAATCAATTTATTATGCTTCCCCAATGGATCGCATTTTGGGTCAACTTCTTTGTTTAATAATTTTGCGATTAATGCTCTCCCACCCAAGAATTTCCATTCATGTGCTAATGGTTCTCTCGAAATTGTTTGATTGTTCATATTAACTCTCAAGATTTTCATTTTTACACCTCCTAGAAACCTGGCTGGATAATTTTTCCGAGACGAAAAGCAGATAGTTGATTTTTTATTAACTATTGTTCAGAGTTTAAATTCAATTTTATTATAATTCTTGTAATCATATCCTTGAGAACAATCCCAATCGTTTCCATAAGCGGCCATCAGGCAGGTTCTTTATATATGTTTCTGCACTAGGGCAGCTTGTTGTTCACGCGCGTATATGTAAATCTCTGGCGGACATTTGCATTGGAGGTGCGAATACTCATTCATGGTACGATCGCAACAATCATGCAGAAAAGCGGTCTATGTTGGCTTTCGGGCTGTGCTTGAGGGCGTTGCCTTCGGGTTGAGGGATAGTTTTGAATTGATGAAGAATGTGGGATTGAAAGATATTAAGCAAGTACGAGTGACCGGGGGCGGGGTGAAAAGCCCAATTTGGCGGCAGATCATCGCTGATATTCTGAATGTAGAAATTGTAACGGTGAGTTCAGAGGAAGGCACCGCATTTGGTACCGCTCTCCTGGCTGCGACAGGTGCAGGCATATTTAAATCTGTAGAGCAAGCATGTAAAAGTATGATTAAGATCATTGAAAGAATAGCGCCTAATCCAGTGAATAATGTTTATGAAAAAATATATTCGGAATATCGCTTGCTATATCCCTTATTAAAAGGAACATTCCACAGAATTTCAGATATCCTTTCGTAGGAAAAAGAATATCCACTCTTTTTCTTTGTATGTTAAATTGCTTTTTAAATGGAATAAGAAAGTGAGAAATCGAAGACGATATTGAAACAGACTCTAATAGGAGATATGAAAATTGATCTTAAATTCAGATTTCTTGCTGTATAAAAAACTTCCCAGAGCTCAGAGAAACTACAAACTGCAAGGTTGAGCACATAGAATAACCTAGAGGTCAAAAGTCAGCGATATAGGAAGAGGGCTCATAACCCGGAGGTCCTTGGTTCAAACACCCAAAGATTGCTATAGTCAAAGCCCCGCTACCTTTTTATTTCATAAGCGCTTGAAAAAGCGCTTTCTCATATGATTAGGTTTTTAATTCCCGTTTTCTTATTTGTTTTTCCTCGTACATGAGTTTGTCAGCATTCTTCAAGTGTCCTTCTAGGGATTCGCCTTGTTTTGCAGTAGATATTCCCATTGAGAAATTGATAGGCAGATCTTTGTGCCTTTTGTTGTACGCGATAATCTGTTTTTTTATGCGTTTAATAATTTTCTTTACTATAGACGCATCTGTGTTGGGTAAAAGGATTACGAATTCATCCCCCCCGAGGCGAGAAACGATATCTTCTTGGCGGAAAACGTCAGAAAACAGGTTGGCTAAATTGACAAGCACCTGATCGCCGGTGCTGTGGCCAAAGGTATCGTTGATATCTTTCAGCCCATCGATGTCTGCCATGATGACGCTGATAGGGAACTGCCGGCTATTTTCAAGGCGTTTAATTTCGGTCTCAAAGAAGAGGCGGTTATACAACCCCGTCAATGTATCATGCGTACTGAGGTATGAAAGACTCTTTTGGGCAGCATTGATCATAGCTACTGAGGTGGAAATGATCAGGGATGTGATTAGCATAATACTTATCCCGTATAGATAACTCCGGTAAGATGGAGCACTACTATTAAATAAAGAGCCTTGGCTGTGAGTGATCCCCCAAAGGAAGATTACTGTGGTGATGAAATTGATCAATATAGATTCATGTATCTCGTTACGGACTGACGCAAAGATGATCAGGGAAATTACAAAATAAGAAATCGAGTACACTGCATCAGAAGGAATCTCACCGATAAAGAGAAATAATACCAACCCGATAACAGCAAGAAAAATAGCTAGTCCTTCTATGATTTGTTTCTTTTTAAGGCGGGGGAAAGGATTGCCCAGCCATACTAAGAGAAACGGTGTAAAAACAAGAACCCCAAAAGCATCTCTTAACCAACGATTGCCAAAATTAGATGGCAGTGATTCGATGGGAGCAAGCTGCAGGGAATATAATCCTATTATGCTGATCATCGCGGAAATCAGCGGTCCGATAATCACACCAAAAAGCACCAGTAATAAAATTGAAACATAATTGTTCAACAGCTTTGAAAAATCTCTCTGTTGAGAAATGAGATATACGGGAATATAAACTGCCAGGATGTTTCCGAAGGCGTTTATGACAGAAAACTGAAGTTGGGCACCGGTGGCAAGAGCAATTATTAATGATCCGAGGAACACACCTGGTAATGCTGTGTATCCAAGGAGGAGCACCGCAGCTAACGCAACACCTGCTTGCGGCCAGATAATGGGAATGGTGGCGCTATTCAACCTAAGAATTCCACCAATCAAACTTGCAAGAAAATAAATGGCGGCAATGATAACAGATTTACCAACATTTAATGCAATCAGGTTTATGGTTCTATTATCTTGATCCATGTACACATCTCAAATAAGCCGTCATTTTATTGAGTCTTTTCCCTTATCTATCATGTTCTCTGTAATAATAAAAACAGGCTGCTGCTGGCAGACCTGTTTAAATTCAAGAACACTTCGCCCGCCGCAGATGCTTTCAGCTCCTAGCTTTTTTAACAGTCTTCAAAAGATCAGGTGTCTGATCCTGATCAAAAGCTGAGGTAACCTTGTCTGTGTATATATAAAAATACCATAAATATCTAATTTTACAAGCACTAATTATGGCGGTGTTTGTTGCAGGGCGAATTTCATGGCTCGCTGTTCTTGAAACAAGGTAAATTCGGTGCTATAATCGATCAATAGAGAACATTGAGGAGAATTTTCCTCTAATCTTCATGGATGATAGAAGTTATAAATCAAAAGAGATATTAGGATATATTGTTAATGGCCTTACGATTCCTGTGTACTTCGTCTTGCTCTCTGTGTTGGAGATTCCCCCTGCTTTAAACATTCTTAAATATGCGGGGTTTATATTTAGCATAGTCGGTATGGCATTGGTTATTCTGGCTATCGCAACCCTTCTCAGAAAGAATACTAAGGATGTTATCGATAGCGGAATCTTTTCAGTTGTTCGACACCCGTTGTATCTCGGTGCAATGTTCATGTTCCTTTCAATGGCTTTCTTCCTACCACACTGGATAATGGTAATCCTCTCGATTGTGAACATGATCATCCTTTACTGGTTCATGATAGGAGAAGAAAAGAGGAATACTGAGAAGTTTGGTGATGATTACGAGCGCTACATGCAGTCTGTACCAAGGGTTAATCCATTGGCTGGCTTCATACTGCTGCTACGACGTAGAAGGAGAGAAAAATGAACGCAGAAACATTCTGGACGCAAGTTGGTGCATACAATGAGGCCACTTTTCTATTTCAAGCCATTCTTATAGTCGCGGCAGTGATCTTGACCTACATGGCGTTTACTAAACCAAGCGCGAAGACGGATATTTGGATGAAAGCGTTCCTCGCGCTCGCTTTCGCCTGGAATGGAGTGGTATTCTTTCTGATTTTCGCCAAAAACCCTATCTCCACATTTTTCGGAGCCCCGCTATTTATTATTCTGGCGATCCTATTTGCCGTGGATATCTTTACGAAGAGAACGGAGTTTAGATTTCCTGATGCAAAATGGAAGAAGGGTCTAACGGTTTTGTGGGTTCTGCTGGCGTTCCTGTATCCATTGATCGGATACCCTCTGGGACACACATACCCAAGAATGCTCACCCCTGTGATGCCCTGTCCAATGACGGTGTTCGCTCTGGCGATGGTTTCCGCAGCGATACCAAAGGTGGACAGGAAACTTTATATACTATTGCTGCTTTGGGCTCTGGCGGGCTTACCTAAATGCCTCGGAGCACTTGATTGTTATGAAGACTGCATTCTTTTTGCAGCAGGGGTATATGGTTTAATTTTGCTAATTAAGAACTGGAAAGCAATCTCGACCCTTCAACGGGCGGCCTAACCAGCGCAATAAGCTGGCCATCTTTATCATCATGCTATAGTGCTTGAAAGGGCGCTTTTTTCAGCCATAAAGGAAGGGGGCTCATAACCTGGGGATTACGAGCATGATGCCGCTGTGAGCTGTGTATTTCGCTCCCGACTCATGAAGAACTGAGGCTGGGGTGCCATGCACCCTTTTTGCTTGACAGAAGGTTACAAAAGGTTACAAAAGGTTACATTTAGAAAAACATTCTGCTTGATTCGTTTCTGGAACGAATGCGATATGCTCAAAACCAATGGTTGAGATGGTAGAAAAAAGCTCCATAAGGGCAGGTGTGAAAGCCCTGAGGTTAGATGAGCAAAATTGGACTGAGCGATAAACAGTCTCTGGATGCTTCTGCGTAGTTAAAGAAATTCTCGTGTTGGACAAAGTGCAATTCGCCCAGGCGACCGGTGGCATCATCGATAAATGCCAAAAGAGTGCAGGCTGGGGCGGGCTCCTCGAACCAGCGGTGCGGCGATCAATCGATCTGTACTAATTTGCCAAAGCATGCTCGTCCCTCTCTTATTTGGTGGGTAACGATCTTTTTGGCTTTACGCGGTGTCCACAAATCTTTGCAATCATGATCGGACGTACGCTTCCTGAAGAGAGCTTTAGATCATGCTTCTCAACCAGCTTTTCATGGGCAAATGTTGGCCAAAAATCTGCATAGTGAGCGTGCAGCAGATCAATCACCACCTGTTTTGTTTCTGTTGGCAGACGGTTATTGCTCGGTTTTATGCGTCTTTGGCTCACCAATCCAGCAGCCCCTTTTTCCCGGTAGTTTTTCAACAGCCTCTTGACCTGGCGCACATTGATCCATAATGCATCGGCTGCTTTTTTCTGCGTCATCCGTTTGTCTTTCAGACGGCCCATCACTTCTAATCGGGTTAGTTCTTTTTTTGCTCATTTGTAGTAACTCCATCTTTCGTATCCTTTTCTCAAAGGGGACATTACTACTTTACGATAACAACGCTAACAAAAGTATTGACTCAATACGAAATATATGCTATATTATTCAAAATAAATGAACATTCTATAATTATGAACGATCTAATAGCATGAACATTCTATATAAATGAACAATTAATAATGAGTTTTCGAACTACTTCAATAATATACTTTTATAACTGAAAATATTTGAAGGAGAGATACATTGCCAGAGTCTAATAATAAATCAAGTATAGCAAATATTGGTTCACAATATACTCGACTTTCAGTAAAGGGTATTTATAAATCCTTCCCTGGCGTACAGGCCTTAGACGATGTTTCGTTTGAGGTTTTGCCAGGAGAGATTCACGCAGTGGTTGGAGAGAATGGAGCTGGCAAATCAACGCTAATGCACATTATTGCAGGCGTTTACCAGCCAAATGAGGGAAAAATGGAGTTAGATGGAAGCTTTTATATACCAGGAGATGAGAAAGCTGCGCAAAAATCTGGTATAGCTATAGTTTTCCAAGAAGGCAGTCTATTTGCACCCCTTAGTGTCGCTGAGAATATATTTGCTGGTCGCCAGCCAGTCAACAAGCTTGGATTTGTTGATTTTGAAAAAATGAAAAAACATACTCAAGAGTTGCTTCAAGATCTTGAAGTAAATATCCAGCCTTCAACACTAGTAGCCGATCTTTCTCCCGGTCAACGACAGTTAGTTGATATTGCTAAAGCACTCTCCCAGCAGGTCAAACTGTTAATACTTGATGAACCGACTTCTTCTCTAACAATCAGTGAAGCCCGTCTATTGTTCAAGATTATTAGACGGTTGGCAGAACTAAGTGTGTCGATCATTTATGTCACCCATCGGTTGGCAGAAGTATTTGAGATTGCTGATAGGGTGACTGTTCTCAGGGATGGGAAAGTCAGCGGAGTTCGTGAAGTAGAGAATACTATACCAGACGAGATCATTCATCTTGAAGTTGGCCGGGAACTCTTATTTGCGCATGAGACAGCCAGGGTACCGGTGGAAGCTTCTATCGCGCTCGAGATTGAGAATTTGGTAGCACCTCCAGTAAAATCTTCTTCAATAACAGTGCGGGCTGGCGAGATCGTTTGCCTTGCAGGTTTGGTGGGTGCTGGACGTACTGAGCTTTGCGAAACTATATTTGGGATTCGTCAACCCGTCTCGGGCCGCATTCTCGTTGATGGTTCTGAAATAACACCGCGCCATCCAATAGATGCAATGCGGGCAGGCATTGGCATGGTACCTGAAGACCGGCGAGAGGCCGGGTTGTTTTTAAGTATGAGTGTCGCTGCAAACATCGGGGTAGCCAATATGGAAAAAGTTACTCACATGGGATTGCTTGCAGACAGCGAAATCAAGCAGTTGGCAAAAGAGTACACCGATACACTAAAAGTGGTTACACCAAGTCTTGAACGTGAGGTCATGTATCTCAGTGGCGGTAACCAACAAAAAGTATTGCTAGCGCGCTGGCTAGCTAGACAGCCTAGAATTCTCATTGTGGACGAACCCACACGTGGTGTAGATGTAGGTTCAAAAGCAGATTTATATGCCATTTTACGAGAATTAGCAAAAAGTGGAGTGGCCTTATTAGTCGTTTCCTCTGATCTACCTGAGGTCCTGGCATTAGCTCACCGGATTGTTGTAATGTCAGAAGGCCGCACAGTTGGCGAGCTGAACCCGGATCAGGCTGATGAAGTATCCATTATCCAGATGGCTACCCCAAGGAGCATAATAACCCAAGGAGGTTAATGAAATGTCGCTTAAACCATCATCAAAAGAAAATGAAGGGGGCACCAATACAATCAAAAAGCTGAACAGGAAGTGGAATCTACAACGACTGGGAGGGTATATTGCTAGAGATCGTATATTATTGCTCATCCTACTAATTACTATCCTGTCGGGATTTATGACGTTTACCTATCCCGAAGCTTTTCCCCAAACGGATAATTTTGCCGCAGTCCTCCTGGATACAGCGCAGAACGGCATTCTCACTGTTGGGATGATGATCCTACTCGTAGGAGGGGTATTTGATTTATCTATTGGATCAATTCTTGCATTTTCAGGTATCGTTGCAGGTATCCTCGTAAAAGACATTGGTGTGCCCCCCATTGTCGCGTTATTGGGAGGCATACTCACCGGTTCGCTTTGTGGAGCAATTAATGGCTTCATAATTACTCGATGGCGTATCAATGCCTTAATTACTACCTTGGCAATGCAAGGCATTCTGCGTGGTGTGACGCAATTGTTTGCCTCTTCTGGTGTTGCTAACCTGCCTGAAGGTTTTCGGCCATTTGGCCAGACAAAGTTCCTAGGACTTCAGTCTCCATTTTGGGTAATGGCGATTGTCGTATTAGTTGCTTGGTTCGCGATGTCTCATACGCGCTTCTTTCGACAATTCTATTATATTGGAAGCAATGAAAGAGCCGCCGGCCTTTCAGGTATCAAAGTAGATCGCGTAAACTTTATCGGGTTTGCTTTAATGGGAACGCTTTCTGGCCTTGCCGGAACCCTATTGGCATCCAGGCTTAGCAATGCAGTTGTGCTTGCTGGCATTGGCACTGATTTGCGCGCAATAACTGCAGCCATACTTGGTGGGGCTAGCTTGCATGGAGGTATTGGAACGATCCATGGTGCATTTCTAGGTGTGCTGTTCATGTCCCTTATTCAGAATATGCTGATCATCGCACGTGTGCCAGTATTCTGGCAAAGCATTGTCGTTGGCATGGTGCTTTTGATAGCCATTGGGATCGACCAACTAGGATGGCGGAACCAATGATGGTACAAGATGACTTCTTAATTTTGAAAAGGTTCATCCAGCAATATATAACTAAAGGAGGTTGAATATAAGAACTACTCGATTTTGAAAAAGCTCAAAGAGCATAATTTAAACAAAACACAAGGAGGTTTAATATGAAAACCGTTAGAATATGGGCAAGAAAGTTTATCTTGCTCTCCTTAATTGTAATGCTGTTATTGACCGTTGGGTGCGGAGAATCAACAGCAACCGAAGGTAGTGAAACGCCATCTGGCGATGGTGACACTGCTGCTGGGGGTGATACAGCATCTGGCGAGATCGGCCATGTTGGATTGGTTGGTAGTCCTGAGCGCGCTGATCAAGAGTATGTTTGGATCTCACAATTCTCGACACTGCCACTGTTCGTCGAGCGCGTCTACCCAGGCCTGGAAGCCTTTGCAAGTGACTTTGGCGTTGAAGTTAGGGTAGCAGGGCCAACCACCGTTGATTTGGCAGCTTACATTGCTACGGTGGAGCAGGAGTGCGCCCGCGGACCAGCCGGCATCATCGTAGTGGGCGGCTGGGACCCAGCGCTGACAGAACCCGTCAACAAATGCATTGAGATGCAAGTACCTGTGGTTGTCACGGATGGTGATCTGTTCCAATCTGACCGTCTCTCATACGCTGGTACCGACTGGTACTATCTGGGTGTAGCGATGGCCGAAGCCCAGATTGCCGAACACGAGGCACGCGGGTTGGAGACCGGGCAGGTCGCGGTGATCTCACCGATCCAGAACGAGAACATGCAGCATTCCCGCCAGGGCATCCGCGACACACTGGCAGGAACCGGTATCGAGGTTGTGGCCGAAGAGGATAACGACTCAGATGCCAGCATCGCAGCCCAAAGGACGGCAGCGCTGATGAGTGCCTATCCAGACCTGACTGGCATGATCGGCCTTGACTCTGAAGCAGGCCCAGGTATCATTGCGGCGCTGGATGAGGCCGGACGCACTGGGGAGTTGGTGGTTACCGTCAACGAAGCAGGCCGTGAATTCCTACAAAACCTTGTAGATGGAAAGGCACAGTTGATCACGATGGAGAACTATGACATCATGAACTACCTGGCGTTGTTCATGCTGTACACCTGGCACAACGACGCGATTCGCACCGCTGGCTTGGACCCATGGGTGAACAATTGGATGCCCCAGTCGATCGACTCTGGCTTGGTCCTTGTGACTGCAGACACTGTTGAGGATGTCATGCAGAACATGGAGGCTGCTGAAAAAAAGGCAGCTGAGGAGGAAACAAATCTCGGCAAGTCTCTTGGCGTAGGCCGGATTGGTAGTCCTGAGCGCGCTGATCAAGAGTATGTTTGGATCTCACAATTCTCGACACTGCCACTGTTCGTCGAGCGCGTCTACCCAGGCCTGGAAGCCTTTGCAAGTGACTTTGGCGTTGAAGTTAGGGTAGCAGGGCCAACCACCGTTGATTTGGCAGCTTACATTGCTACGGTGGAGCAGGAGTGCGCCCGCGGACCAGCCGGCATCATCGTAGTGGGCGGCTGGGACCCAGCGCTGACAGAACCCGTCAACAAATGCATTGAGATGCAAGTACCTGTGGTTGTCACGGATGGTGATCTGTTCCAATCTGACCGTCTCTCATACGCTGGTACCGACTGGTACTATCTGGGTGTAGCGATGGCCGAAGCCCAGATTGCCGAACACGAGGCACGCGGGTTGGAGACCGGGCAGGTCGCGGTGATCTCACCGATCCAGAACGAGAACATGCAGCATTCCCGCCAGGGCATCCGCGACACACTGGCAGGAACCGGTATCGAGGTTGTGGCCGAAGAGGATAACGACTCAGATGCCAGCATCGCAGCCCAAAGGACGGCAGCGCTGATGAGTGCCTATCCAGACCTGACTGGCATGATCGGCCTTGACTCTGAAGCAGGCCCAGGTATCATTGCGGCGCTGGATGAGGCCGGACGCACTGGGGAGTTGGTGGTTACCGTCAACGAAGCAGGCCGTGAATTCCTACAAAACCTTGTAGATGGAAAGGCACAGTTGATCACGATGGAGAACTATGACATCATGAACTACCTGGCGTTGTTCATGCTGTACACCTGGCACAACGACGCGATTCGCACCGCTGGCTTGGACCCATGGGTGAACAATTGGATGCCCCAGTCGATCGACTCTGGCTTGGTCCTTGTGACTGCAGACACTGTTGAGGATGTCATGCAGAATATGCTGGAAGCCGAACAATTATCAGGCGAATAAACCGAAAAATTAAATAAGCAGACCTCTGGGCACTGTCCCACAATCTTTTTTCAAGCAAGTGGCCAGTGCCAGAGGTCAAAACGAAGAAATTATATCAACAAAATTGGTATGGAGAATTGACTATGGTCACATCAAAAACCAAAAAAATATCTCTTGAAGCGTTCGATAAGCTTTTTGAATCTCTTAAGAATTGGGAAAAATGGGGACCTGATGATGATAGAGGAACGCTAAACTATATCACCCCAGAAAAAATAAAAGAGGCAGCGGCATTAGTTAAGAGCGGACGTAGTGTTTCAATGGAAATCCCCATCAACGTACTGGCTGGACCTGATAATCCAAACCCTGCAATTCATTATATGAACACTACACATGATGTTGATGTGGGCTCAGGTGAACTGTTGCGTTTTGCAACTGACTTTCTCGGTATACAGTTCCATGGTGATTGTCACACACATATTGATGCTCTCTGTCATATTGCATACAAGGGACAATTGTATAATGGACATTCAGCCAATTTGGTTACCAGTCGCGGTGCTTTGGGTCTTGATATTACTGCCTACGGCAATGGCATTGTAAGCCGGGGTGTCCTGATTGATATCCCACGGCTGCGTGGGGTCAAATGGCTTGAACCAGGAGAGTCTGTCACGCGTGAGGAAATTGAATTGGCTGAGAAAGCCGTGGGGGTAAAACTTGAAGAAGGGGACATAATGATCTTTAGGACGGGGCATCACCGCCGACGGCTTGAATTGGGCGCATGGGATCCGGGCTATACAGGAGAAGGAAGGGCTGGTATTGATCCATACAGCCTCACATTGTTTCACGAGAGGAAAGTAGCAGTATTCCTTCCCGATGGGGATGGTGAAGTCGTACCTGGCCCAATGGAGGAAATTCAGTATCCAATACACCCGCTCCAAGTTGCAGCTATGGGAATGTGCGTAGCGGATAGCCTTCAACTTGAAGAACTCGCTAAAGTGTGCGAAGAAGAAAACCGTTGGGAATTTATGGTCGTTCTAGCCCCACTTCGCTTACCAAAGGCAACTGGTGGGCCATTCAATCCCATTGCAATCTTTTAGAAAGACTGAATTTAAGTAGAATAAAACAACATTGCATGATAGAAATTTTGAAGGAGAATGAATATGGGTTCAGTAAATCGTGTTGCAGTAATCACCGGTGGGGGCACCGGCATTGGAGCTGGGACAGCTAGATGTTTTTCAAGTCTAGGAACTGCTGTAGCTATAGTTGGACGAAGGCCAGAAAAACTAAAAGAAACTGTACAACTTATCCATTCTTCAGGTGGCACAGCGCTTGCGATTCCTGCTGACTTAGCTGATCCTACAGCGCCAGAACAAATCATTGAGGCAACCATTAAAAAATGGAAACGCATCGATGTGCTGGTGAATAATGCAGCATTCATCAAAAACCTTCCTATTGACCAGGCTGGTCGTGAGGTGTTTGAAGAACATATTGCAGTAAATGTACTGGCACCCTATTATCTCATTCAATCTACCTTGCCCTATCTTCGTCAATCCAATTCCGCTGTAGTAATTAATGTCTCATCTTCATCAGGATCACTAGCTATCCCAGGCCAGTCCATGTATGGAACATCCAAGGCTGCCCTTGAATATTTAACACGTTCTCTGGCGGCAGAACTTGCACCGCATATTCGTGTGAACGCGATTGCTCCAGGTCCTGTTGACACACCGATCCATCTTTCTAGTGGAGGAGATGATGTTGCTGGTAAATACGAGCGCATGATACAGGAAGTTCCATTGGGGAGAATGGGAACAGTTGATGAACTTGGACAATGTATTGTCTGGCTAGCCAGCCCAGAAGCAAGCTGGATCACTGGCGTGGTAATTCCCGTTGATGGTGGGCAAGTTTTACCAGGCGCTTTCTCAAAAATCGCACGTACAGATTGATTATTGAATTTGAGGATATACATATAATGGCAAAATTTAATTTCACTGGAAAAGTTGCTATAGTAACTGGAGCTACAAAAGGTATTGGGCAAGCTACAGCAGTCCGGCTTGCCAAAGAAGGCGCTGTGGTTGGAGTGAATTATAGGGCAACTGGTGATCCTAGTACAACGATGGCAATGATTAAAGATGTTGGTGGAGGGGCGTTTCCTGTTGAAGCCGATATGCGGAAACCAGAACAAGTAATTGCCATGGTTGAAGAAGTAGCCCGCAAAGGTGGTCGGATCGATTTTCTTGTTAGTAATGCTGCCATCAATCCGCTATTGCAATGGGATGAGACTACACTTGAGCAATATGATGAGATCCAAGAGATCAATTTGCGTGGCACATGGGTTGTTTGTCAAGCGGCTGCAAAGCAGATGATACGTGAAGGTCATGGCGGCGCTATCGTTACTGTCTCTTCTATCTCTGCTTGGGTTGCAGCTAGAGAGCAAATTGTCTATTGTGGAACAAAAGCAGGAATCGTGATGTTGACGAAAGGGCTTTCTACAGTTCTTGGCCCACATGGAATACGGGTTAACTGCGTGCTGCCTGGAGCAATTCTCACACCGATGAGTGCTGAATTGATATCTCCGGATTCACCCACTCGTAAATACTATGAAGAGCGAATCCCATTAGGACGGATAGGTGATCCGGAGGAAATAGCCAGTGCAATTGCGTTTTTACTCAGTGATGAAGCAAGTTATATCAACAGCTCCGAGTTGCTCGTCGACGGTGGCTTTATCACCAATGCCGAATAGCCCGAGGTAATTGAGCGATAACTTGACCGAATTAGGAGAAAAGCATGAGTTTAATCGGCATTGATGTTGGCTCTAGTTCAATCAAGGTTGCAGCCTATTCTGAAGAAGGGGCACTTCTCGCAGGAGCAAGCAATCAATTGACCCCATTGCATCCTGAGCCTGGTTTGTGGGAACAAGATCCAAATGAGATTTGGCAAGCTACCTCGTTGGGAATGCGAGAGCTTATGGCAAACGATGCTTTGCGTCGCGATCCTCCGAAGGCAATTGCTATCAGCGCTTCAGGTCGCGAGAATTTTCTCGCTGATTCAGAAAGCAATCCTCTCGGCAATGGTGTTATGGGAGCTGATGTCCGTGGGGTTGAATTTGATATCCCCCCTAAAGGAGCACATATTCCTGAACCATGGTGTTTGTCTTGTGGTCATTTGAGAGAAAGAATGGATCCAGTATTTCGGCTTGCGTGGTGGCGTAAAAACCATCCCGAATTGGTTTCAAAGGCGACATATTTTCTTGGATGGCATGATTTCTTAGCTTTACGCATATCTGGTCGGATTGCAATAGACAGGAGTACCGCCTCCAGATATTTAATTTATGATCTTCAAAGCCATGATTGGGTATCTGATCGTGTCTCGGAATATGAGATCAAACCCAACTTTCTTCCAGAAATACTTCCTTGGCCATCAATAATCGGCAATATCAAGAAAGAGGTTGCTGGGGATTGGGGAATTTCTCCTCAAGTGAAATTGGCTCTTGGCGGACACGATGTAAATTGCGCCGCTATTGGCGCAGGCGTCTCAGAACCCGGGATAGCATGTTTGATTAGTGGTTCTTATGAAAATATTCTTGTTATGACTTCTGACGCTCCAACAGAAAATATGCTTCAAAAGGGATTGTCGGTAATGCCTCACCCAGGAGAAGCAGGGTTTTCTGCATTAGCAGTTTGCCCAACTGGCAATGCCGTATTGAATTGGGCAAGGGGATTACTGGGGGTTTCAATCGAGGAAATTGAAACCGAAATTGTAGAGAAAGGTTCTGGCCCAAGCCCTGTGCTTGCTATTCCTTATCTCTCTGGTTCTATGATGCATTGGAATGATGGTCGTAAGGCTAAAGGAGCTCTTATTGGCCTTACTTTAGCGACATCGCAAGCTGATATCGTTCAAGCTTTTATGGAAAGCATTGTTTATGACAATGTGAACACCTTTTCCTTATTAAAAGGCGAAGGTGTAAAAGTTGATAGAATCAGAGCAGTTGGGGGAGGCACTCGCTCAACTTGGTGGACCCAATTGAAGGCTGATTTAACCAATTTAACAATTGAAGTTGTAGAGCAACAAGAAGCAGGGACACTAGGTGCAGCGATTTTAGCAGGTACTGCAATAGGTGTTTATCAAGACCTGAAAGAAGTATGCAAAACATTATCCGGAACAAAAAAAACTTATCAGCCTAACCTTACCAGATTAGATCTGCACAAAGAGAGATTAGAACTATACAAAAGTATTATTCCAAATCTTATTTCAATCGCTTTTAATCACTGGCGATAAAAGGAAGATATCTTGTCTAACGAGCAAAAACGTAAAACTGATAGCAAAATCCTGCAAGTATATCTGGCAGAATATTTATTACAACTTAATCTTGGCAGCCAAGTTTCCAGTATTCGTGAACTTGCGACAAAATTTGATGCCAGCGTCGGAACAATTTCCCATTTATTACAAGAACTTGAAAGTTTTTGTGCTGTAAAAATTGATCGAAGAGGCCATCTGGGTTCATACCTCGAATCACGTTCCATTAACGTTTTATGGGACATTATTGAAGCTGGTCCGATGGTTATCGCTTTTACGATACCATCCAATCTGCGGTTTGAGGGTTTAGCAACTGGGATTAAAGCGGCAATAAGGTCAAAAGGAATTGAAATTTATATGATCTTTATTCGAGGTTCTAGTACACGATTGAAGTCTTTACGGGAGGGCCGATGCCACGCTATTGTGGTTTCTCAGCTTTCGGCAGACGAGGAATGTCGTAAAGATGAAGAAATAATCATAAGTTTTCCGGAAGGAAGCTGGCTTAGGGAAAACCGAATATTTTCTCGTGTTGGAAAACTGGGAAAAAATCAACAACTGCGTGTTGGTGTCGATCCGGATTCTTTTGACCAAAATATGATCACTAAGCTAGCATTTGATGAACGACAAGTTGAATTCGTTAAAACAAACTTTTCGCAGCTTCCCAGATTATTAAAAAATGGCCATATCGATGCCACAACATGGAATGTGGAAGATGAAAGATTTTCTTTGTTAAAAGATACAGTTAGTAACCCGCTTCCCAAACGGGTTCAGGAAATTGTCTCTGGGAGAGATATTTCCGCCGCCATTGTTACCAGGAAAGCCAATAAAATTGTCAAGATAGTGCTCAAAGAAGCGATTGACATTGATGCGCTCTTAGAAATACAGAGAGAAGTTATATCTGGCACATATATACCGGAATACTAATCGCAAGTGATTGTTTATAAATTTTATTGATACTCTTGTTTGTTAGTCGACAAAGTATAAAGATTTAGAAATATGCAGAATGCAAACATAAAGGAAAAACCATGACTGAACAAATAGATGAAATTGGGATTTCAAAACTGGAGATTGATACACCAGCTCTTTTAATTGATTTGCCTGTAATGGAAAGCAATTTAAAAAAGATGTCCGATTTCTTTTCAGGAAAAGATATAAATTTGCGGCCACATGTGAAGATTTACAAAGCGACTCCCGATTTGGCACAGATGCAGCTTAAGGCTGGCGCAATAGGTATGACTTGTGCAAAACTCTCGGAAGCTGAGGTTCTTGCTGATGCTGGGATTCAAGATATTTTGATTGCAAATCAAATAGTCGGCTCAAAAAAAATCCAACGCCTGATGAATTTAGCTTCCCGGATAAAAATAATGGTTGCGGTCGACAATCAAAAAAATGTGAGTGCTTTATCAAAGACAGCCCAAGACTATGGGGTTTCTATTCAAGTACTCGTTGAGGTGAATATTGGACATAATCGATGTGGGGTTGCGCCTTTTGAACCTGCACTTAAATTATCAGAAGCTGTGATTGTCGCACCTGGTTTGAAATTTATGGGATTGATGGGATACGATGGGCATTGTACGTTTAAAGTAAAAGAAATAGATCGAGAAAGAATTTCTAAAGAAGCAAATACTCTACTTGTGAAAACGAAAAAATTTATCGAAGAAGCGGGAATTGAAGTGCCTATTGTAAGTGCAAGTGGTACTTTTACATATAGATTTGCTTCAGAAATTCAAGGTATCACGGATATTCAAGCAGGAACATATCTTTTAATGGATACAGCATTTAAAGAACATGGCGTACGGGAATTTGATTGCGCTTTGAGTGTATTAGCAACAGTGATTAGCCGACCTTCCTATCCAAGTGATAAAGATTTAGCAATTATTGACGTGGGTAGAAAAAGTATCAGTCCAGTTTTTGGAATGCCAGAAGTGAAACATCCCATTGGGGTAACTCTTTTTTCTCTTAGTCAAGAACATGGAAGGGTGTCGTTAGAAAACGATGCCAGGTCTTTAGATATTGGTGACAAGATCGAGTTGTGGGTGCGCGATTCGAATGGAACGATCAATCTGTTTGATAAATTCTATGCTATCCGTAACGATGTTGTGGAAGCTATTTGGAAAAACCCGCTTTGTGGTAGAAGTACTTAACTTGAATCGGTAATCCAAATTTATCTTGAGAGGAATGCTTAAATGATTCAAACCAAACTGCTCGAAATATTCCCTGGCGAGGGGTTCGCTGTCCAAAACATCACACATCTTGTTAATGACTATATTACCTCAGTCGGCATTCAGCAAGGCCAGCTTCTTGCGTATTATAAGCATACGACCGGATCAATTTTTATTGGTGAACATGAACCTGGAATTATCGCTGATATTGAAAAGGTTTTTGAATCTATTACACCGGAGAATGGAGACTATTTACATCATAAACGTCACGTTGATTATAACGGTTATGCACATATTCGTGCTGCAATTATGCCCACATCTATCACTATACCGATAATTAATGGTGTGTTGGCTATTGGAACGCATCAAGAAATCATGGTGGTGGATAACCAACCAGAGGAGCTTCCGCGTTATATCATCCTTCAAGTTACGGGAGAATAAAATCGATGAAATTATTTAAAATCATTTTTTTTTGGTTTGGTGGTGTACTTACGCAATCCGTTCTAGAAGTGACTTTCCAAGCTATGTTTCCTAATAAAGGTTATGCGGGAAAATATAAAGAACGAAATGAGATTAAGAAGCTAGCAGAGGAGTTCTCTTTAGGCTTGTTTTCCGCACAAAAATATTGCGAGCAAGCCATAAAGTGCTGTAATATTAACATTTCAGCCGATGTTTTGGAAACAAAAATTAAGAAGGAAGCTTTCCTGCGAAAACCGATATTAGCCTTAATGGAGGGATTATCTCCAATGTTTAATCTTTGGCTAATCTCTGATTATCCTAAAGTCTGGCTTGAAGAAATAACTAAAAATGAAGATCGTTTAGGTCAATTATTTGGAGATCGGATATTATATACATCTGCATTTCAATTGAACAGAATGGTTCCCGATATTTTTTATTATATAACGAGAGGTGCGAATTCTCCGATGGATGAATGTTTTATGATTGATGGGATGTCTTCACGAGCCATTGAGGCTGTAAAACATGGTCTTCAATCCACGATTTATGTATACCCTCAGCGTCTTGAACATGAATTGGCAATGCGTAAAATCCTTAAAACCGATAATGAAGTTTTGCATCCATCATCTTCTGAAAGGATTTCTAAATAATGAAAATAGGAGTTACAACATCTGTATTTGTTAATTATTTTATTCCCGAAATAATTTCAATCATTTCAAAAGAAGGATTCGATGGAATTGATATTTGGGGAGGACGTCCTCATATTTATAGAAATGATTACAATTTAAAAGAACTACAGACGATCAAACAAAGGCTTGAAGAAAACAACTTGGAAGTAAGCTCATTCATGCCCGCCTTTTTTCGCTACCCACATTCTCTAAGCAATCCCAACCCAATCATAAGAAAAGATAGTATTGATTACATGTATAAATGTGCTGATAACGCTGCTATCTTGGGTGCTAAGATTTTGTTGGTTGTGCCAGGCCGCAGTATATATGGGCAAAAGCATGAAGAAGCATTTAATTTACTAATAGACAGTATTAATAACATCTGTGAATATTGTGAACAATATGATTTCAAACTTGGTATTGAACCCGCAAACCAAGCCGTAACAGATCTTGTTGTTACTTATAAAGATGCGCTAAAGGTAATTAGACAAATTAACCATCCCTCTATGGGTGTCGTTTTAGATACTGGGCATATGTATCTCAATCATGAAAATCTGGTTGGGGCGATTGAAAACCTTGGATCTCTCCTATTGCAATTTCATGTGAATGATAACGACGGTAAACAGCAACAGAACTTAATACCCGGAGATGGCTCATTTGATTTCAGCGGTTTCATTCAAAACCTTAACAGAGTAGGATATAGTGACTTTTTATCTATTGAATTGGGCTGGCAATATACTCTAGAACCTGTAACAGCTATTCAAGAAGCTCACCATCGTTTTCGTAAAATAATGGAGATAAAAATATAAGGGAAAAAAACAAGATGAAAGTTTTTACAAAAAATGAACTCATAGCAAATCTAGTGGATCACCCCTACGATACCAACCCTGACCTTTTAGCAAAGGTTAATTTCTTTTATTGTTCGGAAGACAAGAAAGTGACCATGGCATATTACGAATCGCCTGAAGGATGGTTCGATGTAGAAGTAAATGGATTTGATGAAATCGATTATATTATTGAGGGAGAGGTTGAGCTAAAATCAGAGACTGAAACGCTAATTGCCAAAAAAGGTGACTGTTTCCTTATACAGAATGGGGATAAGTTCCGATGGCGGTTGACGAAACCTTCCAAGATGATCTTCTTCATCTACCCTCTTACTAAGGACATCGTGGATTTGATTGCAAGTTTTTACAATAGAGAGCCGAAAGAATAGGCTATCATATCTACTTGAACTCTATTTTGATTGCTAGCGAAAAAGCATTACAAAACATTCACTATAATCCAAAGACAGCGACTTCGCCTGAGAGCTTGATGCCAACAGCACCCGGCAACTGAGGAGATGGATGTTTTCCTTTAAAAAGATGCAGATCGGTTGCGCAAATCGGAGAGAATTTTCATCTCTAATTAGCACTTATTCTTACCCGGGCTCTGTATTGAGCGCCATTGGATATTTATTCACCATCTTTTCATTCTCCTTTGATAACTGTGTTGGAAAGCACTCCCCTCCGGGTTATGGCAATATGGTAAACAGGGAAGGTCGGGAGCAGCGGGAAGATTCGTCGAAGTGCAATATATGTATTTCCTTTAATCATTTTTCTTGAAGACCATTGATTTTTTAAAAAAAAGATATATAATAAAAACGCAAGCGCTTGCGGAATAATTTTTTCCGAGGAAGGTTTTTATGGATAGGTTCAAAGGAAAAGTTGTTATTGTGACCGGGGCTGGGCGCGGCATCGGACGCGCTATCGCGTTCGGATTTGGTAAGCAGGGTGCCAGGGTGATCGCGGCAGATATCCGTGATAAGCAAGGGCAGGAAACCATAAAGCTAATTACCCAGGCAGGGGGGAAAGGGCTTTTTATTCATACCGATGTGTCAAATAAGAGCGAAGTGGATGCGATGGTAAGCAAAACGGTAGAGACTTTTGGCGGTATTGATGTGCTGGTGAATGATGCTGGCATCTGCCCATTCAAGGATTTCCTCGATATCCCCGAGGAAATGTGGGATCATGTGCTGGAGGTTAACCTCAAGGGAGTATTCTTGTGCTCTCAAGCGGCAGCCAAAGTAATGATCGATAAGGGTATCAAGGGCAAAATTATCAGTGTCGGTTCCATTTCATCAATTGTGGGCGGTGCACAACAGGCACATTACTGCTCTACAAAGGCGGGTATCAATATGCTCACTGCTTCCATGGCAATAGCACTGGGTTCACATGGTATTACCTGCAACGCTGTTCTTCCAGGACCGATCGAAACGGATATTAATAAAGAAGATTTTGCGAACGAAAATAAAAGAAATTATTTTATTGAACGGACTCCTCTGCGCAGGATCGGTCAGCCGCAAGATGTGGTTGGGCCAATTATGTTTTTTGCTTCACAAGATGCTGATTGGTGCACTGGTTCCACATTGGTTGTGGATGGAGGAATTCTGGTCAATTTCCAATAATGGCTGCATAATGACCACCATCAGTGATATTGCAGAAAAATTAGGTGTTGCACCATCGACTGTTTCCCGTGCTTTGGCAGGCAGCAAGGAAGTTTCGGAGGAAACCAGGCAGCGGGTGAGGGTACTCGCTGAGCAGATGAATTACACCCCTAACCTCTGGGCGCGCAACCTGGCACGTTCTAAAACGGATACCATTGGCTGTGTCATCCTGCAATTCGCAAACACTTTTTTCATCCCAGTAATTGATGCGGTTGAGGATATCGCTGATGAGTATGGTTATTCAGTAATCACCAGCCAGTCGCGCAGATCGATTGAGCTAGAGAAGAAAATTGTGCATAGATTGCAGATGATGCAGGTGGCTGGATTGATAATTACCCCCACACTGGAAGACATATCACATTTGCTTGTCATGAAAGAAGCAGGAATACCGGTCATAATGGTTGGCCGCACTCATCCTCAATTTGACTGTATCAGCATAAATAACTATAAGGGCGGCCAACTTGCCGCTAATTATTTTATGGAACACGGTTTTCGAGAGATTGGCGCGGTAATCAGTGGGGAAAGATCCAATGAGCCCGAAAAATTCAGATTGAAAGGGCTGCGAGAAACACTGAAGGTTAATGGACTTAACTTAGCTGACGAGTGGATCATGGTGGTTGGCAATAATGATCCTGAGGGGGGGATGCGAGCGGCTCAAATGTGGCTAAAATTGAAGAATAAGCCCAGGGCTGTTTTTTGCTCTAACGACCAGCTGGCAATAGGACTGATGCAGGGAGTTCAAGCAAGCGGTAAACGGATACCAGAAGATATTGCTGTTATTGGTTTTGATGATATTCCCTTGTTGGATCATATGGCAGTTCCTTTAACCACAGTGGCTTATCCCAAATATGAAATGGGAAAAATTGCCATGCAGAAAATCATCCAAAAGTTGGATTCTTTCGCCGATGAAAAAGAGGTTGAACATTTATTCTTAAAGCCGCTTCTCATAGCGCGGGCATCGGCGTAAAGAAAATTTATTTACATATATGGAGAAAAACATTGGAACTTAAAAAAGAAAAACTGGTGGAAATGTACAGAAAGATGCTTCTCATCCGGAATTTTGACCGCCAAGCACGGGTAATGTTCACCCGCAATCTGATCCGCGGGACAACGCATACCTATTTGGGTGAGGAAGCCATCGCTGTAGGCAGTTGTGCCGCATTAAGAAAAGGGGATGTAATTACCAGCACTCACCGCGGCCATGGACACTGCCTTGCTAAGGGCGGTGATCCAAAAAGAATGATGGCGGAGCTGCTTGGCCGCACTAGTGGATACTGCAAGGGCAAAGGTGGTTCGATGCACATTGCAGACTTCAGCCTGGGCATCCTGGGAGCAAACGGGATAGTAGGCGGTGGAATAGGCATTGCCACAGGTGCAGCGTTTACATCAAAGTACTTAAAAAAAGACACTGTCGCTATTTGCTTTTTTGGAGATGGCGCTATCAATCAAGGCATATTTTATGAGGTAGCAAATATGGCAGCGATGTGGAAACTGCCTGTTATATATGTGTGTGAGGAAAACAAATATGCTGAGTTTTCACCCGCCGAGCGAACCCGCGCAGTGAAGGATCTCACCCTGCGAGGAATCCCGTTTGGCATTCCAAGCCAGGCAGTCGATGGCAATGATGTGCTGGCGGTATATGCATTTGTCCATGAACAAGTCAAAAATGCACGCAAGGGCAATGGGCCGTCATTGATTATTGCCCAGACCTATCGGCTGGAGGGCCATCATGTTGGGGATGCCGCAAGTTATCGCAATAAGGCGGAAGTCGAACAACAGTGGAAAAAAGATCCTATTGCCCGGTTTAAGCAGTATTTATTGAGCGAGGAATATGTTAACCAGGAAGAGGTGGAGAACATTGAAAAAGAAGCACAGGATACGATCCTAAAGGCAGTTGATTTTGCACTGCAAAGTCCTGTGCCTGTTGTTGAGGATTTATTTACTGATGTGTATGTGGAGTAGAAATGGAACGAGTTATCAATTATCGACAAGCACTAAATGAAGCTTTGCACGAAGAAATGGAGCGGGACAGCCGAGTATTTATCATGGGTGAGGATGTTGGCGTTTATGGAGGCCCATTTCAGGTTGCGAAAGGTCTGTATGAAAAATTTGGCGCCCAGCGTGCTATTGACACACCCATTGCAGAAGCAGGGTTCACGGGCATAGGTGTGGGCGCTGCTATAACTGGTTTACGGCCTGTTATTGAAATTCTCTATATTGATTTCACTACGCTGGTTATGGAGCAAATAGTAAACCAGGCATCCAAAGCACGCTATATGTTTGGCGGGAAAGCAAAGGTACCGATCGTACTCAGAACCCAGGGCGGTGGAGGCAGAGGAAACGCTGCTCAGCATTCACAGAGTCTTGAAATGTGGTTTGTGCACACACCAGGGTTAATAGTTATTCAGCCCTCTACACCCTATGATGCTAAGGGTCTTTTGAAATCCGCTATTCGCAATGATAATCCCATAATTTTTATTGAACATAAACTACTATATAACACTAAAGGTCCGGTGCCTGCCGAGGAATATCTGGTACCGATTGGGAAAGCGGATATTAAGCGGAAAGGTGATGATGTTACTATCGTCGCGCATTCGCGGATGGTTCTTTTCGCCCTGTCGGCGGCGGAAAAATTGGCTAAAGATGGTATTGATTGTGAAATTGTAGATCCGCGCACGCTTAAACCCCTGGATGAAGAAAGAATTCTCGATTCAGTAAAAAAGACCGGTAAGATAGTAGTTGTTAGTGAGGGAGCACGGACGGGCGGGTTTGCCTCAGAAGTGGCAGCAGTAGTGCAGGAAGATGCTTATGATGACCTGGATGCACCGGTACTGCGCGTTACTACAGAGGATGTCCCTTTGGCGTACGCCGCTGAGCTGGAATTGGAGGCGATACCTAAAGAGGAAGATATCATCCAGGCAGTTAAATCCATCGTCTAAAAGAGGTGAGATATGAGGTTTGAAGATAAAGTTGTACTGGTTACAGGAGGAGCGCGTGGAATTGGCGCGGCGATCTGCCGTGCCTTTGCTCGTGAGGGAGCGCATGTTGTGGTGGCAGATATCAATCTCAAAGCAGCCCAAAAGACTGCTGCTGGTTTGGACCATCAGAAAGACGGGCACTTGCCTATCTGTGTTGACCTGGCGCATAAAAGTCAAATTGAAAAAATGGTTGAAATAGCAGTAAAAGAATTTTCTTCAATTCATATCCTGGTCAATAATGCTGGCATCTGCCCGCTCACTGGCTTTGAGGATATTAGTGAAGCAGAATGGGACCAGGTAATAAATATTAATCTGAAAGGCGCATTTCTGTGCTGTCAGAATGTCCTTCCAACCATGAAACCCACTCATTGCGGTAGGATTATCAATATATCTTCTGCTGCCGGAAAAATGGGTGGGGTACTGGTTGGGGCCCATTATGCAGCCTCCAAAGCAGGATTGCTTGCATTAACATGGTGCTTGGCGCGGGCTTATGCCCAATACGGCATTACTGCTAATGCCATCGCCCCAGCAACCGTTGAGACTGATATGACCCGTGCATGGGGGGAAGCAAAACTTAAGCAGCTGCGAAAGAGCTTCCCTCTTGGACGCATCGGAAAGCCCGATGATGTGGCTTCTGCTGTTCTATTTCTGGCTTCAGATGAGGCAGAATTTATCACCGGTGAAGTGCTGGATGTGAACGGCGGCTTCTTGATGGATTAACGAGGTAGTGTTTGTATGGATATTGAAATGATTATGCCGAAACTTGGCTTGACGATGGAAGAGGGTACGGTTATCCGCTGGTTAATAAAAGCTGGCGAAAAGGTGCAGGAGGGCGAAGGGTTAGTAGAGATTGAGACCGACAAGGTGGTTCAGGAGTTGGAAGCGCCGGCAACAGGGGTTCTCAAGGAGATCCATGCTGAAAATGGGGCGGTTGTGCCGGTTACGCAAGTCATTGGAATAATCTCTACGGAAACCCAAAGCGGGACAGCCCCGCAATCAGATTCTCTTTTTGCCAAGAGTGCTCCCGGGACCAAGAAAAGGGAAGTTGTTAATCATGAAGTTGGAAAATCAAAAGGAGCACCTGGATCAGAGAAGAAAAGGGAAAAGTTAGAGCAAAAGACAGAAATAAAAATATCCCGGCGTGCCAGGCGTATTGCTACACAGCACGGCATTGATGCTGCTGAAATTTCTCCAGGAAGTGGTCCGGATGGCAGAATTATTGAAAAGGATATACTTAATTTTTTGGAGAACAGGGAGGAAGAAAGCGGTTTTATATGGAAAAAGTTAACCCCCATACAGGTTAGAACAGCCAAGCGTGTAACAGAAAGCTTTAAAAACATCCCCCATTTTTATCTTCAGAAAGAGATAATCGCAGAGAAGCTCTTGATTCTTAAAGAAAAAATAAACGCGGAACCAGAGCATTCACAAGGCCTGCACATTACTATCAATGATTTAATTATCAAGCTTACGGCTGCTGCGCTAAAGAAGCACCAATTAGCAAATGCATCCTGGGCAGATGGACGCATTAAGATTTATCAAGCAGCAAATATCGGTTTAGCAGTGGCAATTGATGAGGGACTTGTTGTTCCCGTAATTCACAGGGCAGATAAAAAGCACTTATCAGAGATTGCACGGGAACGTGCGGTATTAGTAGAAAAAGCCCAGCAAAGATTGCTCAAGCCCGATATGATGAAGGGGGGTACCTTTACTATCACAAACTTAGGTATGGCTGATATCGACTGCTTCTCTGCTATTATCAACTCGCCCCAAAGTGGGATTCTGGCTGTGGGAGCAGTGAAGGATAGACCAGTGGGTATAAATGGAGCGGTTGTTTTAAAGCCAACCATTAAATTGACATTCTCCTGTGATCATCGTGTCCTGGGAGGGGTAGAAGGTGCCGCTTTTTTGCGAACAATGTCAGATTTTATTGAAAATCCGAGTCAAATTATTAAGCTGCATGTTTTAAAAGGAGAAAATAAAAATGGAATACAAAATTGATGTTCTCAAAATCGGGCAATTTCCAGAAACTCCCGGTGCTGAAATTTATTGGATGTCGAATTTTGGTGATGATAAATGGGAGACATTAAATGTTTATGCCATGCTGATCCGCGGGGGCGATAAGGTGGTGATGGTGAACAGCGGACCCCCATTGGATTACCTGGAATGGCTCAATAAGCTGTGGGGGGGAGGCACGAATGGTCGCCATCAATTTGTGGTTCATGATGATGATTTAATCGAAAAACGCTTAGCGGCTGTGGGAGTGAAACCAAAGGATATTCAGCATCTGATAATCACACCCCTACAGCCCTATGCAATTGGCGGCATTGACAAGTTCCCTAACGCTCAAATATATGTTAACCGCAATGGCTGGGCTGAACTATTTGCACCGCGTTACAAGAAACACCCACATGACAATTTTTATGCCTGCGTTCCTAAACGCTTAATCAGCTATGTATTTCTAGAAGCCTGGGAGCGTATGAATTTCATGAAAAACGAGGTGACAATTCTACCGGGGATTGATGTGTTCTGGACTGGTGTGCATCACCGGAGTTCCGTTGCGGTAAAAGTAAAAACGAAAGAAGGGGACGTGATTTTTTCGGATTGCTTTTTCCGCTATGAGCATATAAAAGAAAACCGTATGCTGGGCATCAGTGAAAATATGTATGAAGCGTTGAAGGCATATGAACGTATTCGCAAGGAAGCGGACATTCTCGTTCCCATGTATGATCCACGGGTATTGGAAGACCATCCCGATGGGAAGATTGGATATTAATTAATCGAGGGTGAAAGGCAAAAGTTGTTGATCAGCCATCTTTACCAGATATTGGAGATATAAATGAAGATTTTTTCTAGAGAGGAAATAGAGACCATCACTCTACCAGGTCGGAGGATATGGAAAGCGGTGGGCAAAGATGCTTTTTCTGAGAGCGGCAAAATAACTTATGGTTTCGCTCGCTTTGACGCTGATATGGGGATTGCGCCTCCGCACCATCATGCTGAGGAAATTTGCTATGTGCTTGATGCACAGAAGGCGTGGGTACGTTTTGGTCCTAACAAAGAAGAATTAGGCAGAAAAATCCCTCTCGAAGAGGGATTTAGTATGCATATCCCCGCCCTGGAGTGGCATCAATTTGGTTTTGAAGAAAGTGGTTTTCTGGAAGTCATCTTTATTTACGGGCAGGTAGATAATATTCGGCCAGAAGAAAAGTAGAGGAGGGACCAATAGTGGACTTAATCAATAGAGCTAATAAATGAAAAATAGAGCCCGTTTAATTGAAAGGTTAGAAAGCCAAGCGCAGATAATTCGCAGAGATATTCTAACCATGATCTATAAAGCGCAATCCGGGCATCCAGGCGGGTCGCTTTCCGCGGCTGACATTGTGACTGCACTCTATTTTCACTTCCTGCGCATTGACCCAAATAACCCAAGATGGCCGGAAAGGGACCGCTTCATCATGTCCAAGGGTCATGCTTGCCCTTCGTGGTATGCATGCCTTGCCGAAAGAGGTTTTTTTCCTAAAGAGGAATTGTTAACCTTACGCGAAATCAACGGGCGCCTTCAGGGGCACCCGGATATGAAGAAGACACCTGGCATAGATTTCACCACTGGCTCCCTGGGTCAGGGATTATCCAGCGGGGTGGGCATAGCATTGAGTCTGAAAAAAGAAAAGCCCGGCATCAGCGTTTATGTTTTACTAAGTGATGGTGAATTAGATGAAGGACAAGTGTGGGAAGCTGCGATGGCGGCAGCGAAGTTCAAGTTAGATAACCTGACTGCCATTATTGATTACAACGATCTTCAGTTGGATGGTTACTGCCATGAGGTGATGCCCTGTGAACCCCTCAGGGAAAAATGGCTTGCTTTCAACTGGCAGGTATTTGAAATGGATGGGCACGATATGGGCAATATCCTGGACACAATCGAAAAAGCGAAACAAACAAGAAACAAACCCTCTGTGATTATTGCTCATACAGTTAAGGGGAAAGGCGTGTCATTTATGGAGGATAAATGTGACTGGCACGGTAAGGCGCCCAATGATGAACAATTTATACAGGCTATGAAAGAATTGAGTGCTGATGACCCACAAACACTTCAGAAAAAATTTCGTAAGCCCTCAGGACCTTTCAAACCATCCATTTTGTCTAATGCCAGTAGAGAATCCCTGCTTACATCTTACAAGAAGGCAGCAAACCAAAATCCTATCTCCACGCGGGATGCTTTTGGCGAGGCGCTGGTTGAATTAGGAGCAGAGATGCCAAACCTGGTTGTGCTGGAAGCGGATATTTCCAAATCTACCCGCACCAATCGCTTTGCAAATAGATTTCCTGACCGTTTCTACCAGTTTGGGATTGCAGAGGCAAATATGATGGTAGCAGCAGCTGGTATGTCAACGACCGGGAAGGTTCCCTTCTACAGTACTTATGCTGTCTTTGGCAGCATGCGGGCTTGCGAGCAGCTGCGCACTTTTGTTGCCTATCCTCACTTGAATGTCAAGGTGGCAGTGAGCCATGGCGGCCTCACCGCTGCCAATGATGGTGTGACACATCAGGCGACAGAGGATTTGGGCATGATGCGTACCATTCCGGGTTTAGTGGTGATCATGCCCGGCGATTATTACGCGACTAAGGCACTAGTCCGGACTGCAGCGAAATACGAAGGCCCTGTGTACCTGCGATTTACACGCGATGCTATCCCAATCATTTATGGACCAGAGGATACTTTTAAAATTGGGAATGGCAAACTGCTCAGGGAGGGGAAAGATATCTCAATTATCGCAATTGGAGATATGCTCAGCCAAGCGCTCAAAGCAGCTGAATTGTTGGGGGAAGAAGGTATCTCAGCCGAAATAATTGACATGCACACGTTGAAACCTATCGACCAAAACATGATTTTAACAACTGCCCGAAAGACAGGATATGTGATTACAGTCGAGGATCATCAAATTGAATGTGGGCTGGGTAGTGCAGTTGCTGAGGTTTTAGCGGAAAATTTACCTACACCTATGCGCCGCATCGGGCTCCGCAATACATTTGCAGAGTCCGGGCAGTACGATTTGCTCCTCGATAAATATAGGATGAGCGCGAATCACATCTTTGAAACAGCCAAACAGCTTTTGAATGCTTCTGATTTTTAATCCAGGTGAAATACTTCTTCTATTTCAATCATGGATTCGTCTGGACGCTTTTCACCCAGACTTTCAAAGTAGGGCTCCATGGCTTTCTGCCATTTCTTATTGATGGCTTCCTTCTCCATCCCATCCAGAGCAGACTGGAAATTTTCAGGGGTTTCAAAATATCCAAATAGCATCCCGTCTTCGCGCATGAAGAGCGAATAGTTATGCCATCCTGTCCTATGCAGGGCAGCACGCATTTCTGGCCAGACTGATTCATGTACTTTTTTATATTCCTCAATTTTATCTTGGCGTACTTTTAACAAAAAACCAATGCGTTTCATCTCTAATCTCCAAATTTATTTATTTACCCATAAACTCTCTTAGGTTTTGATAGGCTTTATTCCAGGGTTTTTGATCACTAGGATTAAATGTAAGGATTTCAAATGAATTACAGATAACAGAGCGCCCCTCTTCCCACGAGGATATGTCACCTTTAGCAATCGCCTGCACAATTAAATTGCCAATGGCTGTGGCTTCAACGGGACCTGTAATAACTTTTTTACCGCAGGCATCTGCAGTAAATTGGCTGAGGAGTGTGTTTTTAGTTCCACCTCCAATGATGTGGATTGTATCGAGCTTGTGCTCTACCATCTCTTCCAGGCGCTCAATGACCCAGCGGTACTTCAATGCCAAACCTTCTAAAACCGCGCGCGCAATTTCTCCTACCTCGCGTGGTATTGGTTGCCCAGTGTGCTGACAATATTCCTGTACGCGGTCAACCATTTTGCCTGGACGTAAGAACTCTTCAAAGTCTGGATCAATAAAAGAAACCAATGCAGGTGCATCTTTTGCCATTTTGGTCAATTCGGTGTAGGAATATTCACTGCCATCCTCATGCCACTGACGCCGGCATTCTTGAATAATCCACAAGCCCATGACATTTTTTGAAAACCTGAATGTGCCTTCCAACCCGCCTTCATTGGTAAAGTTATTAGCGAAACTTAATTTATTAATGACTGGTTTAGGTGAGTTTGTGCCCACAATGGACCATGTGCCTGAACTGATCCAAACAAAATTATGACCTTCAGCTGGAACAGCTGCTGCTGCTGAACCGGTATCATGACAAGCGACTGCTATGATAGGCACATTCACACCAAGCTCCTCAGCGACGGAAGTTCGCATTGGGCCAATTATCGTACCCGGCATAACAATTTCAGGGAAGATCCGACGTGGAATTCCTAATCTATCCAGCAACTCTGTAGACCAATCTTGCTTGCGAGGATCATAACATTGTGTAGTAGTGGCGATAGTAAATTCACTAATTGCTTTTCCCGTGAAGAAATAATTAAACAGGTCAGGAATAGTAAGAAATGTTGCTGCAATTTTCAGCGCAGGTGATTTACTTATTACCAGTGATAACAGATGGAATAGTGTATTTATTTGCATGAATTGTATGCCGGTATATTCAAAGATTTTTTCTTTGGGCACCAGCTTGAAAGCTTCCTCCATCATTCCTACTGTACGGCTGTCCCGGTAATTGAATGGATTCCCAATCAAAGAGCCATCACGATCAAGTAAACCAAAATCCACTCCCCAGGTATCAATGCCGATGCCTGATAGGGGAATGGTTTTCTCTTTTGCTACCTTTTTTATGGCATTTTTTGCTTCTCTCCAAAGGCGGATAAAATCCCATTGGAAGCTTAAATCACTGTAGAGATTGGGCCTGATCTTCTCCGGATACATGGTTGGTACCAAATCAGCGCCTGTGAGAAAGCGGTATTCTTCGGAAATATCAAGGTGTTCATCTGCAAATGTGCCCAGAATTGCGCGAGCACTCTCTGCCCCAAAATCTAATGCCAGATAATTATTTTTATGAGTCATTTTCCTCAACCCATAATTTTGCAGATTAATCCAGGAACGCTTCCCGCATTAAAGCAGACATTGCCATTGCATCACCGCTGGCGATACCTTCTGCGATGCGTTCTCGGCCAATTCTTTCGAGTACACCATAGAGACCCTTTATCCATCGGATAGATTCATTTGCGGCTTTGATGCCGTCTTCGCGATATGGAAAAATATCTAATGCATACCAGCCCTGATAATCCAGATGATCCAGCCAGTAGAGCAGCTCCAGTGTTTCGATAGTATGCACTGAGCCGACGGTCATATCATCGTCCCAATAACGCCAGTTGTCATTAAAATGCATATAGAATAATTTTTTACTGAAATATTGCAGCAACGCAGCAGATTCAGCGGCATTTTCATAACCCATCAGCGCATGACCAACATCGATCATGGCGCCTACATTGGGTTTATTGACTTTTTCAATTAATAAAAGGGTTTTCCCAACGGTGGCAACAAAACAGTGGGTGCGTGGTTCTTTAGGCTTATATTCAACAACTATCTTGACTTCAGGTACATGATCAGCACATTCTGCTACGCCATCGATCAAAAGCCCCCACGCTTTGGGGTAATCTGCCTGCAAGGGGTAATCAAATCCATCCTGTCCAAACCATAAATCAATTACCTCGCAATTGAGCTGCTTTGCCCATTCCATTGATTTCTTTACTTCATTAATAGCTTCTCTGCGGATATTGGGATCGTTTGAAGTAAAAGAACCCCATCCCCACTTCCCCGAAGCCCAGATGTCCGGAGTGACACAGGTTACATTAAAACCCGCGTCAGTTACCTGGCGGCGGATTTGCTCAACATTATCATCATTGACATGCCATTTGCCGACTAATTCGACACCTGTAAGATCGTCAACTTTCTGGGCTGCGGAGATTAATTCATCTGTACTCAGTTTTTTTCCGTAGCCACCTAAAACGTACCTGTCAGCGCAGGCGTTAAAGGTGTTGATGTTTGCAGAAAAACGCAGTTTAGAAACCATTTTATCCTCCTAGATCTGAGCTATTATATAAACTCATATTTTGAGCATTTCACAATAATTATCAGAATATTTTTCACAGTATGAAACACTCAACTTCACGAATTAATATTTGCCAAATTTTTTTACAGCAGAAATGAATGCTTCGACATTCTCCATTGAAGTGTCTGATTGAATAATATGTGCGGGTGAACACATATATCCTCCCCCTTTTCCGAGGATACGAATTTTTTCTGCTACGTCCGCCTCGATTTCCTCTTTAGTGCCGTTCGGCAGGAGCTTTTGTTGATCAATGGCGCCCCAAAATGATAATTTGTCCCCAAACTTACTTTTTAAATCCTGGGGATCATGTCCAGGAACATTAGGTTGAACAGGATTAAATACTTCCAACCCTACTTCAGCCCAATCATCCAAGATCGGTGCAACTGCTCCATCACAGTGCTGCATAACAATGATATTTGGATTTAATGCTTTCAACTCTGAATATACCTGGCGATATCGTCCCTTGAAATATTTTCGCCACATCTTTGGAGAGATGAGCATCCCATTCTGCGCTCCAAAATCATCCCCACACCAAATTCCGTCCACACCCATAGATATCAGCTTTTTACCAACTGCTAAAGCAAAGTCTTTAGTTTTATCCATTAATGCTTCTAAATAGTCAGCTTCCAGAGCCATGTCCATTAGCAACTTTTCTGTTCCAACCAATTGCTGCATCATATCATACATGGTTAATTCCATATCGCCGACAATAAAATACTCATCTTTGTACATCTTGATATATTTTTCAGCATCATCGTAGCGCCCCTCTGCGAGAGGGTCAGGAAATTGAAAATCCTCTACTTCTTTTGCTGTTTTGACATTAGGCATTGGATACTTAACCACTTCCATGTATATTGGCCCCTGTCGCATTGTCATTCCAAATTCATTTGTGGTGTACCCATTCTCATCAACAGGGAGCTCATAACCACCTGGTAAACTTGCGCCAACAATAACACAATCGCTTCCCATTGCCACCCTGACCTCATTTGCAGAGATTCGGTATGTCACATCCTCATAATAGGATGCCGTATAGTGGACAGGTATATTCAATTTTTTGCCAAATGCATCAGATAATTGACGACAAAGATCAAATTGTAAGGGAACTTGGTCAGGAAGACCTTCTCGCCGAAGGGCTTTTTCCACTCTTTCTTTTGAATTCATTATCTATTTCTCCTTATTCAACTTATTTGGTACCATATTCGTACTAACCTTTGTGATTTTAATAATAATAAAAATTTTTATAATAACCTTCAAAATAGAGGGTTTTAAAAATTTCTAAATAGAGATGATTCTTATACAGTTTCCTTTTTGACTAAATCAATAACAAGAAATAAGATACTTATTGAAAAAGGCTCCCAACCTCGACCGCGTCAATAATTTAATGACACTTGGTTTCAGGTATAGGAGCCTCTTTTTTGACTTTCAGTTAGTTAATTATATTTTCATCAATTAACTATTCTGCATCCTACTGAACGTTATCCTTGTTATATACTGAGAATGGTCCCATCAAGATACGCAGACCAGCATCGCGGGTGGGATCTTTCGTGATAGTGTATGATCCCATACGTCCAGCGTCGAAAGTTTCACCTTCAACGCCTTCAATTTCACCAGACAAAATCTTATAGGTGGTGTAATAGGTCAGATAGCCAAGGTCAACAAAGCTCCACAGGGCAAACTCGGGAGCACAACCATTGAGGGTGTAATCAACCATCTCAGATGGCAAACCAAGACCACTGACTTTGACTGTGTCGCACAGACCCTCATCCTGCATGGCTTTTGATGCGGCGGTAATACCGATCGTGGTTGGAGCCATAATTAATCCCAGATCTGGATATTTCGCGACTAGCGCCAGTGCCTGGTCATAACTATCTTCTGAGATATCATTGCCGTAGACAATATCCACCAGATCAAGATTGGCGTATTTTGCATCTGTCAATATCTCTTCTAATGCTGCGATCCAGGCATTCTGATTAGATGCATCAGGCGAGGCAGAAAGGACTGCAAATTCGCCGCCATCTTCTCCAAGAATACTCAAAGCCATATCCGCCATCACTTCGCCAGTTTCATCGAAGTCTACCTGAGCAACAAATAATTGTTCACCCTCAGCGGTCGGAATTGGTGAGTCCCAAGTGACAACGAGAATACCTGCATCACGGGCAGCTTTGACGGAGGGAACGATCTGGTCACCGGCATTATTTGAGATCATGATGGCATCCACACCTTTGGTAGTGGAGCTGGTGACAATCTCAATTTGGCCAGCAACGCTGTTTTCGGCAGTTGGTCCTACATATTCTAACTCGCCAGTATTTCCTAATTCTGCCTGGGCTTCTTCAGCGCCTTGATTTGTCTCGTCGAAAACCAGGTTACCCATAAATTTGGGCAGAAGCACCATATCGTATGCTTCAACAGCTGGCGCAGCTTCTTCTTCAGCTGGCGCAGCTTCTTCTTCCTCAGCTGGAGCGGCTTCCTCAGCAGGTGCAGCAGGTTGCGCACATGAAACTAACAACATGCTTAGTACTACTAACGGGGCGGCTATCCGCCAAATCGTCTTTTTCATTTTTTTCTCCTTTTTTATTTTTTAACAAACTACCTCAAAAAACATACTTGCACTTATTTCTTATACCTGATCCACCTCCTTATGATTAGATTCAACAATTTTTTCTGGTTTTATAAACAATTTGTGCTTCTTATTCCAATCCTTAAATAATTTGGATATATTCGGACCTAATATTGAGAAAATCAACAGCACTCCAATTATCCCTGTTTGAAAGTGACCGGAAAGACCCGCTAACGATAAACCATTACGCACATTTAAAACAATCAATATCGATAGAAAAACGCCATAGAGCGATCCGGAACCGCCAAAAATATTAACGCCTCCCAGTAAGGCCATTGTAATAATTTCCAGTTCATATCCATAAGCGGTATCCCCACGTATTGCGCCATAACGGGCTGCTAATAATAATCCAGCTAAGGACGAAATTAAACCAGAGGCAATATACAATTGAATTTTTACCCGCTGTACATTCACACCTGAGTATTGAGCAACATCCTTGTTATTCCCAATCACAAATACTCGCCGTCCAAAACCAGAATACTGCAAGATGATCAAAGCAAAAATAAACAATATAAAGAATAAGATAAGTGCAAAGGGGAAAGGCCCAATCAAATTTTTCTGGCCTAAATTATTAAACCATTCTGGAAAATATCCGAAAGATCGGTCTTCCACAAAGACGCGCGCCAGACCGCGATACCCTATTAATGTGGCTAATGTAACTATTAATGAATTTAAACCAACAACTGCAACCCAGAATCCATTAAATGCACCGCATGCCACCCCTATCAACAGACTAATTAATATCGCAAGACCAAAATTCATCCCATTGCTGTAAAAATAAGCCATTGTGCAGGCGCTCAGACCCATAATTGAAGGAGCTGAAAGGTCAATCTCTCCGTTGATGATAAGAAAGGTCATTGTTAGGGCAACAATTATTTTCTCAATATATAAAACAAACAAATTGATTTGATTCCCGACCGTAAGGTAGTTGGGAGCAATGATGCTATTAATGAAAAACACAATAATAAGGATTACAAATAATAAACCTTCCCAACTATTAAATTTCTGCCAAATATTTGATAGAATCCTTTTTCTATTTGACATTGGAAGTTTCCTCCGATTTCAATTGAAACCCGGTTCTTGCCCATTTTTTTCTCAAGTGACCAATGACTAAATAATCTATTGCAACTGCCAACAAGATCAGCATACCTAAGATTGCATCCCGCCAAAATTCGCTAACTGCTAATGAACGGTACAAACTGTTCTGTAATATATCAATAAATAATGACCCAAGGAATGCTCCAATAATTGTTCCAGAGCCGCCCATGTTGCTTACTCCGCCTACCACAACTGCTGCAATAGAAGAAAACTCAAGTCCAATTCCCGCCAACACCATAATATTACCAAATCGAACCAGGTACATGAATCCCGCCAATCCCGCCAATCCCCCACTTATGAGGAATGCCTGAAATACAATCCGGCGGTCGGGGAAACCGGCTATTTGAGATGCACTGGGATTTGACCCAATTGCATATAAGAGTCGTCCAAATCTGTGATATCTCAATATGAACTGAAAAATTATGGACACTAACAGCAAGATACCAAAAAGAACTCGAAACTCAAAACCATGAAAACTGAATAAAGCAACCTGATTTAAATTAACAATCCAATCTGGAAGAAGGTTAGTTGTAATTGGTACTGCGTGAGAATATTCAACCAGGAAGGTACGATATATCGCTAATGTGCCGATGGTAGTGATGATCGATGGCACTTTTCCATAAGCTACTAAGACACCATTGATTGCGCCCATAAGCATGCCAATTCCAATAGCAAGCACTACGGAAAGAATTGGGGGTATTCCGGGATGATACCATAATTGCTGACCAACCAAATATGCCGTAACGCCTGTAATAGAACCAATAGAAAGATCGAAATTGCGGGTCAGAAAAACCAATGTTTGCCCAACAGCCAAGATCCCAATCACAGCAACGCTGGTTGAAATTCGATTGATAAAGCGCGGGTTAAAGTAATCAGGAATCTGGGTAGAAAAGAACAACACAAATACAAGAATCAATAAAACGAGGAACGATTCTCTTATTTGTTCGGGGTTAAAATGCGCAAGAATTTTTTTCATTGCACGTTCTCCTGAATTGTTTGGTTTTGCCCCAATGCTACTGCCATTATTATTTCCTCTTCAGCTTCCACCTGATTAAAAATACCCATTTGGTTTCCTTCACGCATCACCAAAATTCGATCGCTCATAGCTAGAACTTCAGGAAGATCCGAAGATATTAGTATGATTGCCACTCCCTGTGATGCCAAGTCATTAATCATATTATGAACCTCGGCTTTTGTGGCAACATCAATACCTCGAGTAGGTTCATCAAGAATAAGCAGCTTGGGATCCGCATTAAGCCATTTGCTAATCATGACTTTCTGCTGATTGCCACCTGAGAGTTCCTCAACCATAGCCTGAATTGAAGAGGTGTGAATATCCAGCTGCTTCCGAAATGATTCAGCGGTTTCTTCCTCAGAACGCTGTTTGATAAGGCCAAGGGAATTTAAATACCTCTGAAGCAATGGCAGTGTGATATTTGAGCAGATTGGCATGGGCATAATCAAACCTAATTTTCGCCTGTCCTCTGTGGAATAAGCTATGCCGTGTTTGAGTGCTTGTTGAGGAGAATTAATTTTTAGCTTATTTCCCTCAAAAATAATGTGGCCACTATCTGTGTGCCCAATCCCAAATAAAGCAAGACCAACATCGGTTCGCCCCGATCCTATCAATCCTGCGAAACCAAGAACTTCACCGCGATAGACATCAAAATTTATGCCTTCAAACACATTCTCTTTATACAAATTACGAACTGACATCAAAAGATCTCCGCGTTCAGTTTTATCTTTGGCAAAGAATTCTTTGACATTGCGCCCTACCATATCGTGAATTACACCTTCTATTGTTACTTCATTACGCGGTTTGGATGATATCCAGCGCCCATCCCTAAAAACTGTTATTCGGTCAGCAATTTCCATTACCTCTTCTAACCTGTGCCCAATAAAAAGGATTGAAACACCACTATCTCGAAGCGATCGAACAATTTTAAATAATTGCTTAACTTCGTGTGCTGAAAGTGAAGATGTCGGTTCATCCATGATCAATATTCTTGCATTGAGTGATATGGCTTTTGCAATTTCAACGGTTTGTTGGGCTGCCAATGTTAACCCTCGTGCCGGCATGCGAACATTGAGATTGACATCAAGTTTCGATAAAACTTCCTCGGCATCCTGGAACGTTTTTCGCCAATGAACAATTGATCCGCGGTCAGCATGGCTAATAAAAATATTTTCAGCAACATTCAAATCCGGAAAAACCATTGGTTCCTGGTAAATTGCGGCAATACCAAATTTCTGTGCAGACTGCGGGTTACGGATGTGTACCGGTTTACCATCAAGTTTTATGACACCGGAGTCCGCCATTATTACACCCATAATGATTTTAATTAGAGTAGTTTTTCCCGCTCCATTCTCCCCAACTAAAGCATGCACTTCTCCTTTACGAAGATCAAAGTGCGCATCAGTAAGAGCTTTAACACCATCGTAGTTCTTATAAATATGGTGCAGATCCAGAATAAGTTTATGGTTATTATTGTTCTTATTCATCAAGCTAACCTCAATAGTATTATTTCATTTTCTATTATTATATCCTCAGTATTTGGGGAAAAAAAGACTGGAAAGAAATCTATCTAACCAGTTTTTTTAGTCCATTATCAGTGGGAATAATTTTAATTAAAAAATAGAGTGATATCTGCTTTTGCTGCTTTTCGTTGGGTAAACTCAATTTGATTTTTGAAATCATTGTAATACAGTAAATAATAGTGTAATGAAGATGCTCGGTGCTATGGTCTGATTACATGTCTAGTTGTATGTACCGCATTAAAAATGTTAGCACATCCATATACCTTTGTCAATAAGACTTTATTAAATATATATTTTTTCTATGTCAATTCAATCCTCAGCTAAGGAGTTATATTCAATGAATGATAAAAAAATCCCCGCTCGTCCCAATTGATGATTGAGTAACTGGATTTTTCCATAAAGCCGCCTTTGATTGTGTTTGGATGATTCAAGCAATTTTTCCAAATAAAAACCATCCATGAAATCGCATGACCAATAAGTAGAACTGGCTTATCTATACTATTATTTAGAATATTCTCTTCCATGAAAGAAAGCAAGCGATCATTCACATCAATCAAAGATTCACCCCCTAAAATACAAACCTTTTCATAACCGGCTTCCCAATTATTAACCATATTATTGAACATAGAGAAATTACCAGGATTACTAATATCTTTATTGTCTAATACTCCTAAATCGACTTCCATCAGGGCTTCAGATGTCGTAAACGGCTGACGCAGTGACTCAGATATGATCGCTGCTGTTTGTTTTGCCCGCAATGAAGAGCTTGAAATGATGGCAGCGACCTCCATACCTTTGAAAGCTTTTGTAAGTTTGTTAACTTGTTGAATACCAGTCCCTGTCAATGGAGGGTCCTGGGAATGACCAATGAAAATATTTTTATGATTAGAGATGGATTCTCCGTGGCGGATTAGATATATCGTTTTCATTGATTTGCAATAATTCGGAATAAATTAACGAGTGGATAATCGAACAAAAAAGTCGTATCGGTCACCCCGCCATACAGATATCAGATACTCAAATGGCGTTCCGTTGATATCATAGGTCACACGTGTGATTTCGAATAATGGATTACATTCTTCTATGGATAGCAGTTCTGCCTCTTCCTGCGTTGCGTTGCGCGTACGAATGGTCTGCTCGCCCTCACGCGCATAAATGCCGTAATCATTTTTCCAGATATCGAAGAAGGATCTGTTGACAAGATCTTTTTGGTAGAAATCTGGCAGTAAATTTACTGGGAAAAAAGCCCGCTGTAAACTGATAGGTTCATTATTTGCATACCGGCGGCGAAAGACTTCCCACACCTTTTCCCCTCCCCTTAACCGTAAGCTGGTTTTAATATGACTGCGTGGCTTGACTTGAGTAATACTTAGCACTTCGGTACTCGGTTCCCATCCGCGATTTTTCATATCTTCGGTTGTTGAACACAGGTATGAAAGGTCCACTTCAACACGCCGTCGCCGCACAAAAGTACCCCGTCCTTTTTCTCGATAAATCAAACCCTCTCGCTCTAACACCTGCAGCGCGTGTCGAATGGTGCCGCGATTGACTGAGAAAAGACTGCATAATTCTACTTCTGATGGAAGCGCTATTTTTTGATTATCTGAATTTTCAATATCCGCAATGGATTCTCTAAGTAATTGTACAATTTGATAGTAATAAGGAACCGGTAGATCCTTATTTATGCGCCTTGGATTTATAGTAATTTCTGCCATGCTTTTTCCACAACCTGCATACTCGTACAAACAAGTATAGCAGTTTAATAATATATCCAATTTTAGCAATTTCTCATAGATATGTCAACAAGACGCTGTGCGGTGTCCAGGAGATACTATACACTTTGGGTATCAAAAGTACATTCAGTTAATATTGTTGCTGAGTGAGAGACAAATATCAACCGAGAAGGTAAAACAAAGTGAATCCTGGACACCATATAGATTATAAACAACTTCGTAAAGCAAATCTGAAAACCGCCAGGCTGACAATGAACAGCTATTTAGAAAGTGTGAGCGGAAATATTTCCAGAATTGTACAGATGACAAGGAATTCTATATCCCCAGATCGTTCAAGATCCGCAGCGAAACACAATTATTGGATGAGGCCATGGGTTTTATGTATTACTATAATAATGTACGTGAACATTCCTTCCTTAATTACCAGCCCCTGAAGCGGATAAAATGTTTTGGCTCGGTAAATTTATTTTCTTGACGCGCAGAAGTTAGTATGCTATATTACTATGTATACATGTATAAACATGTATCTAGCTGAATCACAATAATTTTGGGTAATAAAATAAGTGCGCTTGACCAAAATAACAATAATCATGTTGAGATATTTTTTAAAAAAAAGTGATTCCCGGTTTTTATTTAATAATAAATTGGAGGAAAAATGAATAGATTGTTTGACCCAGATATGTTTGATTTCATGTTGGAAAGCGTGGACCATGATCGTTATGTGGTTGCGACGTACTATATCGAAGATACGCACCTTGATCAGGATTGGATTGAACACCTGCAACAAGTGCAGCGCATGGCACTCGAGGGATCCACATCAAGCTGGGTGCGCGTTAAAGAAGATACCGGTGAAATGCGAGAAAAGTTAACCAGTAAGGTACTTGGATACTACGAGATACCCACCGAGAATCCCCATAAGAAAGCAGCTGTCATTCAACTGGGATTCCCCATCGATGCCTGGGATACCAACTTGAGCGTACCAATGATGCTTTTAACGGTTTCAGGCAATGCGTTTGTATTTGGTGACCAAGTGAAGTTATTGGATGTTTATTTTCCAAAAGAAGTCGCTGCTCGCTTCAAAGGTCCAAAATTTGGCATCGAAGGTATCCGGGAGAAAAAGGGTGTCCCTGACCGCCCGATGATTCTTCATATTATCAAACCAAAAATGGGCATGACACCCGAGCAAACAGCGGAACAAGTTTTTCAAACTGCCCTGGGCGGTGCCGATTTTGCTAAAGATGATGAGATGCTGAGCGAACTCGGCAATTCATCCTGGGAAAAACGGCTGGAAGCTGTATTAAAAGCAGTTGATAAAGCAGAAAAAGAAACTGGCAAACGGCTCACGTACATGCTCAGTATTACCGATTCCTATAAGGACCTGATCCCTAAAGCCAAACGCGCGGTTAAATTAGGTGCGGAAGGGCTTCTGCTCGCTTATTCAGCTGGCCCCGCTGCCTTAAGAGCACTGGCAGAAGATCCTGAGATAGACGTACCGATCTTACTGCATATATCCCACATGTTGGCAGGTCTTCACCATATTAATTTCCCCACATATTCCAAACTTTGCCGCATTTGTGGAGCTGATATGATGTTATCACCTTGTATTTGGACAAGCATTCCCGCAGTTTCACCGGAAGAATGTGCACGGAACTACCAGGAAATGGTATCACCATTCTATAACATTAAACGCACGTTCCCCATGCCCGCAGCAGGCATGTATCCCGGTTTAGTACCTGCCCTGATGGAAGAATTTGGTAATGATATGATCATCCCAGCTGGTGGCGGTATGCTCGGCCATCCTATAGGCTACACTGCAGGCGCTATGGCTTGGCGGCAGGCAATTGACGCCACCATGAAAGGCATTAAACTTTCTGAATACGCCAAAGACCATAAAGAGCTAAAAGCTGCTATCGAAAAATGGGGCATCAGAAAACGGCCTAAAACATACTGGGGATATGTAAGCAAAGAGTTCAACCCGGAATATGCAGATAAAAATTTAGATCTTTAGTTCTTGCTTTTCCTGGGAGTGAGCGTATGTTAGTTCTTGTGGACTGTAAATCATACGCTCGTTCTCTAATATAAAACAGAAAGATAAAGAAGAAAAATGAAAGCAAAATCTTTAACTCGACAAGACTATTTTGATATGTATCATACCCTGAATCTCATTCGCCGCTTTGAGACCCGCGTGAACGAATTGTATCTTCAGGGGAAAATACCATCCACTTTGCATCTTTACATTGGACAGGAAGCGATTGCGACCGGTGCTTGTGCGCATCTCAAAGACTCTGATTACCTGCTCAGTACACACCGACCGCACGGCCATGCTATTGCTAAAGGTGTTTCAATTAACAGCATTTTAGCTGAGCTGTTTGGAAAAGCCACAGGCTGCTGCAAAGGGAAAGGTGGGTCTATGCACGTGGGGGATTTTTCCGTCGGCATGTTCCCGGCGATTGCGATCGTTGGGGGTAACACACCTATAGCAGCCGGGGCAGCACTAGCCCAGAAAATGTCAAAAAACAAGGGCGTTACAGTTTGTTTCTCTGGTGATGGTGCAGCCAATGAAGGGGCTTGGCATGAAGCATTAAATGCTGCCGCTATCTACGATCTGCCTGTTATTTTTATCACCGAAAACAATTTATATGCCGCTTCAACACCATTTCACTTAAACTTCAGGGTAGAAAATGTAGCTGACCGGGCATGTGCCTATGGCATACCTGGTGTTGTTGTGGATGGGAATGACGTTATGGCAGTTTATGAAGTTGTTGGCGAAGCTGTTGCACGTGCTCGCAGCGGTAAAGGACCAACATTGATTGAATGCAAGACCTACCGCCAGTGCGGGCATTCTCGCTCAGATCCGCGCAACTATCGATCGCGTGAGGAAGAAGAAGAGTGGCTGAAAAAAGATCCCATTCCCAGATACAGGAATTTTCTGCTCTCAATGGATGACATCACCAGTGATGATCTTGATGTAATTGATAAAAGAATTGAAGCCGAGATTGAATCGGCGATTGAATTTGCAAAAAAGAGCCCAGAGCCCGATCCCGCTGAAGTATATACGGATGTGTTTAAGGAGTAACAAATGGCAAAACTTTCAATAGCAGAAGCATTACGTCAAGCAATCCGTGAGGAAATGCTGCGCGACGAACGTGTTTTTTGTATTGGTGAAGATATAGGTATTAAAGGAGGTTGGGGAGGCGCATTCACAGTAACACTTGATTTGTCTGAGGAATTTGGGCATGATCGAATTATTGATACTCCTATTTCTGAAATCGCACTTTGCGGGATGGCAATCGGTGCGGCGGTTGCCGGTATGCGTCCTATCGCAGATGTCCAATATGGGGATTTCTTGTTCTGCATGATGGATCAAATAGCCAATGAGGCACCAAAATTGCGCTATATGTCCGGCGGACAGGTATCCGTTCCGATGGTGATGCGTGCGCCGATTGGCTCTACACGGCGCGGGGCTCAGCATGCACAAAGTTTACAGGCATGGTTTACACATGTCCCAGGGTTGAAGGTTGTCGCGCCATCTACTGCTTATGATGCCAAGGGATTGCTTAAATCGGCTGTACGTGATGAGAACCCCGTGGTATTTTTTGAACACAAATTACTCTATGGCTCCAAAGGGCCACGCAAGGTTGAAGGTGCTCTCAGCGCTGTTGGTGAAGTGCCGGATGAGGAATATCTCGTGCCTATTGGGAAAGGGATAATACGGCGGGAAGGGAAGCATGCCACGATCGTTGCTATTCATAGAATGCTCTATACTGCTTTGAATGCTGCTGAAGTCCTAGCAAAAAAAGGAATTGAAGTGGAAATCATTGACCCACGGACATTGGTCCCACTGGATAAATACCTCATTTATGATTCAATCCGAAAAACTGGGCGGCTGATCATTGTTGAAGAAGATAACTTGACAAACGGATGGGGGGCAGAAATTGCAGCCTTAGCCGCGGATGAGGTATTTGAGTGGTTAGATGCACCTATCAAACGTGTGGCGGCTCCGGATGTTCCGCCTCCATTTGCCCCAGTTCTTGAACACGAATATCTTCCTAATGAAGAAAAAATCATCGCGGCAGTTGAGGAAATAACATGAGGAGAAAACAAGATGCCCGCTGATATTATTGTCCCACCGCTCAGCCAGACTATGGATACACTGATCCTTGTGGAATGGCTGAAACAACCAGGAGAAGCAGTAAAAAAAGGGGAGATGTTGTTTTCTGTCGAAACAGATAAAGCAACACTTGAAGTTGAATCGCCGGCAACTGGTATTATCTTAGAGGTATTTGCAGCACCTAACACAGACGTACAGGTTCGCTCCGTTATCGGAAAAATTCTTGAGCCCGGAGAGGAGCTACCACGGGAAGTTATGAGAAATGAGGAAAAACCCGAGAATCTAAAAACCAAAAAAAAGCCGGTATCAAGACCAGAGGAAATCCAAAGGCCTGAAAAGAAAAAAAATATTAACAAAGATAGAATATCACACGTATTCTCAAGCCCACGTGCTCGCAGAATGGCTTTCAACCATTCCATTGACATTGAAAGAGTCAAGCCCAGTGGACCCCGGAATATGATCATTGAAAATGATGTCAAGGCGTTTTTAAAGAAACATCAGGAGGCTTCAACGGCAGAGCTAACTCAAGCTCGCAAGACAATAGCGCGCCGTATGATTGAAAGCCATCAGACTATAGCCCCGGTGACTTATATGAGTGAAGCCGACGCTACTGAATTGGTTAAATTGCGCAAAAGCATTTTGAAGGGAATTGATGAGAAAGATGTGCGATTAACTTATACTGATTTTTTCATTAAAATTGCTTGCCTTGCATTGAGTAACTACCCGAATTTAAATGCGACCTTTGATGGGGATATCCTTACTCGTTATGATCATGTGCATATAGCACTTGCAGTGGATACGGAACGAGGATTGCTAGCACCAGTAATTAAAAATGCTGACTATATGAGTGTTCGTAAATTAGCCAGACAGCGCAAAGCAATAACAGAACGAGCCCTACATGGTAAAGTAAATCTGAGCGAATTGGGCGGCGGCACCTTCACAATTACTAACTTAGGCGCAACAGGCATTGACCACTTCACACCAATCATCAACCCACCGCAAGTAGCCATTCTGGCAATAGGGCGCATTAAAGAGGTACCAGCTGAATATCAGGGCAAAATATGTCTCCGATTTAAAGTTGGTCTATCTGTTACATGCGATCATCGTATTGTAGATGGTGCACCGGCAGCACATTTTTTACAAAATATTTGTAATCTTGTAGAGAATCCAAAAGAGGAATGGGTTTAAATATCGGAAGTAAGAAGTTGTTCTTTTATATTTTGGTAAAAGATTTAACTTATTTTCAACAAATCTAAATATAATTCAATTAATACACAATATTAGTTATTAAATGGAAAGGCACCTAATAAATGGATAAAAAATTAAAAAAACTTATTCAGCTTTCACATCAATTAGCGGAGGACAAATATCATCTAGTCATTATTGGTGAAGGAAATACCAGCGCCGATTGTGGCGATGGGACTTTCTGGGTGAAAGCTTCGGGAAGTCAACTGGCAACCATTGATGAGGAAGGATTCAGCTTGGTTAATAAAGAATTTGTGCTTCGTTTAATCAAGAAGGGGCAGATGACTGACCAAGAGATAGCCGCCGGATTAAAAGATTCTCTTGTCAATAAAAGCCATCATAAACCTTCTGTAGAGACCTTCCTGCATGCGATCTTTCTCGGCGAAGGCGGCGCGAAGTGGGTGGGGCATACCCATCCTGTTTCCATCCTGTCATTTCTTTGCAGCAAAGTAGGTGCTGAGCCTTTTCTAAATCACATATTTCCAGATGAGATAGTGGTTTGTGGAGAGCTACCGATGGTGGTTCCTTATGTGGACCCTGGCTTACCACTTGCAAAGAAAATGCTTGATACTTTGCGGAGTTATCAAGATAAAATGGGTTATTCGCCCAAGATGGTATTAATGGAGAATCATGGACTATTGGCATTAGGGCAAACATCCCGGGAGGTTTTTAATATTTCCATTATGGCGGATAAATGGGCACGTGTAATGATTGGGAATTATGTTATGGGTGGCCCCAATTATCTTAGCGAGAAGTATGCCAAACGTATTGAAAATCGGCCAGATGAATATTATCGAAGACAAAAGTTAGCTAAGTAAGTAGAGATATTTTGGTTGCAAAACAAGATCATATTCATGAATTAGAGAAAAGATTAGACGATTTTAACCCTCAGGTACGCTTTAATAGTCTGCTTGAATTGAAAGCACTGATGGATGAGGGAAAGATCATCCCTCAGAAAATGCAACCAATTGCTAATCTGCACTGCCACACTTTCTTTTCCTATAACGCATATGGATATTCCCCTACAAAACTTGCCTGGATTGCAAAACGTATGGGCATAAAATACATTGGGATAGTTGATTTCGATGTAATTGACGGGGTTGATGAGTTCCTGCAGGCATGTGAAATTATCTGTATACGCGGTTCAGCTGGCGTAGAAACCCGTGTGTACATTCCGGAATTCTCAAAAGTAGTTATCAATTCACCTGGCGAACCTGGCATTAGCTACCATATGGGCATAGGTTTTACTTCATCCCAGGCGCCAGAGTCTGTTACGGGTATGCTTGATGAATTCCGCCAAAGGGCGGATCTTCGTAATCGTTCAATGATGAGACGATTGAATGATTACCTTCATCCTTTGCACATTGACTATGATAGCGAGGTTCTTCCCTCAACACCTGCAGGCACAGCTACAGAAAGGCATATGATAGCAAAGATTGTGCAAAAAGCGCAGGAGACACTTCCAAATCCAATCGATTTTTGGGTAGAAAAATTAAAAACAGACCGTAATACAATTATTCAAAAGAATGAAAAACCACAGGTTTTTAAAAACTTTGCGCGCGCTAAATTAATGAAGCGGGGAGGTATTGGCTATGTTCAGCTGAAACCAGAATCATTCCCTATTGTCGAGGATTTTCATCACGTTATTGAGGAATGCGGTGCGCTGCCATGTGCAGCCTGGCTGGACGGCACATCGCAAGGGGAGCAAGCTATTGAGGATTTACTTGGCTTATTAATTGAAAAAGGGCTAGCTGCAATCAACATCATACCTGATAGAAATTGGGATATTGATGATCCTGAGATAAAGAAGGTCAAACTGAAAAATCTTTATCAGGTAGTAGAGCTTGCAGATAAGCTCAATCTACCTACCAATATTGGTACAGAAATGAACAGCTTTGGGCAGAAACTAGTGGATGACTTTAATGTTAATGAATTAGCGCCGGTACGGGATGCGTTCCTTCGAGGGGCAGATTTTATTTACGGGCATATGCAGATGGGGCGAAATCTAAAGATGGGTTATCAAAGTGCTTGGGCAAAAAAATATCTGCCATCCAGAAGAGAGCGCAATGTGTTTTTTGAAGAAGCAGGAAAAGCGATCCCACCTGATAAAAAGGGAAGAGCTATACTTGGGCAGATCAATGCTTCTCAATCCCCCGCTGTAATATTAGAGAAATTGAAGTCCAATTTGTGAATGAATAAATCAGGAGTACATGATGTCAGCAAAAATAGATCGCTATAAAAAAGGTATTTTACCAAAGAGAAAGATAAACCGTCTCTGGCCCCTCTACGGGGTAGGCATCGAAAATTTAGGAATAGATAATAAACCGATAGAAGTCCCCATGCCGGTTAATGGCCCCGATGAATTGTTAGTGCGGCATGACGCCTGCGGCTTATGTTTTTCTGATGTAAAAGTCATCCGCTTAGGCCAGAAACACCCCAGGATTTATCGGGACATGAAAAAAGAACCGGTTGTATTGGGGCATGAAGTTACCTTAACCGTAGTTGGCGTTGGAGAGAATTTAACTGACCAATATAAACCAGGAGACCGGTTCATAATTCAGGCTGACATCTTTATAAATGGGAAAAGTTATGCATATGGTTATGAGATTCAAGGTGGTCTCTCCCAATACAACGTCATCGACCAGCGTGTTCTAAACGGCGATCACGGCAACTATCTGATTCCGGTAAATAATCTCACCGGTTATGCGGAGAGTGCCATTGTTGAACCATGGGCTTGCGTGGTTGCTGCTTATCACCTTGAATACCGCACCAAACTGAAACCAGATGGTGTTACCTGGATAATTGGACCGGATAACAAGGCAGGCTATCAGATTAGTCATGGTTTGGATGAAAAAGAGCATCCCTCAAAAATACTATTAACCAATCTTCAAGGGGCTTTTGGAAGTTGGGTCAGGGAAAAGGCAGAAAACCTTGGTATTGAAGTTTTAGAAGTAACAAACCCGGCTGATATCAAAGGTGAGCCAGATTCCGAAGCAAAGGTAGACGATATTATCTTGCTTAGACCAACAGCAGAGCTGATTGAAAAAGTTAGCCCTCATCTTGCCTTTAATGGAATTATGGCTTTAGTAAGCGATAAACCACTGGAAAGAAAAGTGAAAATTGATGTTGGTAGAATTCACTACAATCGCTGGGTTTATATTGGCGGCTCTGAAACAGATATTTCTCGTTTGTACTCAGATATGCCAGTGAGATCTTCATTAAGACCTGGCGGAAGGGTACTTTTTGTGGGGGCTGGGGGGCCAATGGGCCGCATGCATGTCCAACACGCCATTGAAGTAAAAGATGGTCCTTCCATTATTATATGCACTGATGTAAGTGATTTGCGCCTTAATGATCTCTGTCTGTCCCATGCTGAAGAAGTAAAAAAGAAAGGCATTGAACTAATTTGCTTAAACCCCAAGCATGAGGATTACATGAAGAAAATGGAGAAGCTTAAAGGGCAGGGTTTTGATGATGTGATAGTATTTGCACCAATTACACCGGTAATATCGGATGCGGCAACGTATTTGGCGCGGGAAGGTGTGATGAATATTTTTGCAGGTGTTGCACGGGGCACCTTTGCAGAATTAAATTTGAACGATATTATATTCAAAGGCATACGCTTTATAGGTCATTCCGGTTCGGTTATTAACGATATGCAGTTAATGCTTAATAAAGTTGAGACTGGACAACTTACTACAAACCGCTCAGTGGCTGCAATTGGATCACTTGGAGCTGTGAAAGATGGAATGAAAGCTTTGATAGATGCAACTTTTCCTGGTAAAGTTGTCATCTTCCCTCAAATAAAAAATTTGCCACTAACGGCTCTGCCAGATTTGAAAGAAGTATTGCCAGAGGTGTATTTAAAACTTAAGAATGGCAGGCAATGGACGAATGAAGCAGAAGAAGCACTTCTTGATTTGATGTTAGAAGATGAGGATTGATATGAGTATGAATCTGACAGATCGCATTGCTATAGTTACTGGAGGCGCGCAGGGCTTGGGGAGGGCCATCTGCCACCGCTTAGCTTTGGAAGGTGCTCATGTTGTGGTCGTCGACATAAATGAACAAGGGGCGGCAAAAACTGCAACGGAAATCAGGCAAACAACAGATAGACAAGCACTTAGCTTTAAGGTGGATGTTACAAAAGAGGAGCAAGTTGCCCGGATTGTAGATGAGACGATTAAGAAATTCAATAAATTGGATATCTTTGTATCAAACGCAGGTATTTTAAAAGCAGGCGTTATTGATGAATTCCATGCCAGCAACTGGAAAGCTGTGATGGATGTTAATCTATACGGGTATTTTCTATGCGCTAAACATGCCGCGCGAATCATGAAAGCCCAACAGAGCGGTGTGATCATCCAGATTAATTCCAAATCGGGGAAGAAGGGCAGTTACAAAAATTCCGCTTACGCGGCGTCAAAATTTGGTGGCATAGGTTTGACCCAGAGTATTGCGCTGGAACTTGCTGAGTTTGGGGTTCGTGCGAATGCTATTTGTCCGGGTAATTTGCTAAATTCTCCCTTATGGGTGAATTCACTCACTAAACAGTATGCACACAACCTCGGTATCACAGAAGATGAAGTTAGACAGCGCTATATAGATAACGTGCCAATGAAACGCGAATGCACTTACGATGATGTTTGCAATGTGTTGGTTTTCCTTGCCTCTGATCTATCCAGTTACATGACGGGTCAAGCCATTAATGTTACTGGTGGGCAGGAAATGCATTGATATAGAGGGGAAAATGATAAATGTAGGTCTTTCTAACCAATTTGCTGGTGTTACTGGAGCCAGTCGCGAGGCATTGGCAAAGTAATCGCTTTATCATCATCTGAACAGGGTGAAATTAATATAAAGAGGGGCACAGCCATGCGCCCCTACTAGAGTTTTCTCTTTTTTTTACGTTTACTGATAACCACTGCCAGTTTTTTTGTATATGCGTTCTTTGCTCACTTTTTCCTCATAGCCGGATTGGAAGTAAGCTGCAATGGGATCCAGCGGCACACTCATTTCCTCACGTACTTGCGCCAGCAGGGGTTCAACGTCACGCTTGAAGGCATTGGTCAGGATGCGGTGCGCACCCAGCACATCACCAGCCATCTGCGCAGTGTGCAGTTTTTCACGCGGCACCAGCAGGGCTTTGGCAAACGCTTCCTGGCAGTTGAGCACTGAATGGATCATAGGCGCTATCTTGCCCTCAATGTTGTGCGACTGGTCAATCATATAGGCAATGTTATTAGCTGTTTCACTGGCGGGAACCTCGCCGCTTTTCTGCGCTGACACGATTTCATTGTAGATCAGGAAAAGCTCGAAAGGATTGACACTGCCGACCAACAGGTCGTCATCAGCGTAGCGGTGGTTGTTGAAATGGAAACCGCCCATCTTGCCCTCGTCCAGCAGGAATGCTACTATCTGCTCGATATTAGCACCCAGCGGGTGGTGTCCCAGGTCAATCAGCACCTGTGCCTGGTCACCTAATTTCTTCGCCAATATGTAGGCAGTGCCCCAATTGGGGATATCGGTGCTGTAAAAAGCCGGTTCGAAAAACTTGTATTCGATCAGGGCGCGGCTGCCCTTGGGTAGATGCTGATAGACTTCTTGTAAATTGCGTTCAACGCGCTGCTTGCGTGTGCGCAGATTATCCTGCCCGGCATAGTTAGTGCCATCAGCGAACCATAATGAGAGGATGGTGCTATTGACCTTAGTCATGATCTCGCAGCACTCCAGCATGTGGTCAACGGCTTTTTTCTGGACTCCGGCATCAGGGTGGGCGATGGAACCAAGTTTGTATTCATAATCCTGAAATACGTTGGGGTTCACTGCACCGATGCGGATGCCCTGGCTCTCGGCATACTGACGCATGCCATTATAGTCGCCATCTTCAGGCATATCCCAGGGGATATGGACTGCCACTGAAGGGGCGATGCCGGTCATCTTGTGCACCATGGCGGCGTCATCCAGTTTATGGCGGACGGTTACTGCTGCGCCTGGCCAGGGGAAGATGCCAAAGCGCGTGCCACTGTTGGCAAAAGCCCAACTGGGCGTTTCGATGGCCTGTGTTTTCAAGAGCGCTTTGACTTGTTTCAGGTCAAAACCCTGCTTAACTAAATTTTCAGACAAGAATTGGTAGGACTTAGTGTGACTGCTCATTGTTCCCTCACAAGGTTATTTTTCAAATATCAAAATTGTTGTCAATCTGGTAACTGATAGGTTAAAAATTATTCTAACATAAGCACAGATGTTCAAGCAAGCTTTCTGCAGGTGAGGTCTGCTGTGTCAATATTTCATTTCTAGAATTAATAGATTAGAAAGAAATTCTATTAGCGCGGATTATGTCCCCTTAATATTTTATTAAATTTATACACCTTCTTTTACAAAAGGAAGCACTAGATTAACTAAAAGGCTGGTTAATTCTTCACGAACCTTTTCTAGATGGTCAATTGTTAATCTTTCTGCATTTTCTTCATCACCAGCGAGTATTGCCTTGACCATAGCTTCATGTTCGAATATAGAACGGCTGATACGTCCAGTGCGGGCTGAGAAACCAATTCGCAAGCGATTCCACTGATCATTTAAGCCCTCAATTATTTGAGTGGCTCTTAGATTTCTGCCCATCATGAATATTACATGGTGTAAGTCGAGGTCGATTTTTACCCACGAATCCACATCCTTATTATCTGATGCTGTGCGCATATCATGGATGAGCTCCTTTAACTTTTTCCTCAGCGCTCTATCTTTACATTGAGCTGCTTTTCTAGATATCATTCCTTCTAGACAAAGTTTAATATCGAAAATTTCATTAACATCATCCAATGAAAGGGAATATACTTTCCAACCTCGTCGTGGCTCATAATTAAGTAAGCCTTCCCTCTCAAGCATACGAAACGCCTCTCTGACAGGAGTGCGGCTGATATTCAGTTCTTCTGCGATTTGCGTATCCGTAAGGTATTCACCAGGCTTGTATCCAAGGTTTAATATCTTGATTTTAACAAAACGGTATGCTTCTTCTTGAAGTGTAATAATTGCTTTTGTGCCCATTTTATTATTTGACCTAACTCTATAATTTTGAATATTATTTTTATTATAACATCTATAACGGGTATGCATAAATTGAATAAACTGTATACAAAATATTGACTATATGATTATTATTTGTTATTATAATAAATGTATTAACATGGAAGTAAGTATACAAAATATCAAAAATATATAGAAAGGGTATTGCATGCGGCTAACCCTGGAAGAGAATAAAGAACTAGAAAGTATCGCTTACCAAATACGACGATTAAGCCTGCAAATGATTACTTGCGGACAATGGGGCCATCCGGGAGGATCATTATCAATGGCTGATATTATGGCTGTACTTTATTTCCATACACTCAGAGTGGATCCTAAGAATCCCAAATGGGATGGGCGAGATCGGCTCGTTCTTTCAAAAGCGCATGGTTCACCGGCTTTATATTCTGCCCTGGCTTTAAAAGGCTTTTTCCCCATTAAGGACTTGTATAGCTACTGCCAAATAGGCGGCATTGAAGGTCATACGGACATGCGCAGAACAAAAGGTCTGGAATCATCGGGCGGTTCGCTTGGCATGGGGTTATCTATTGCTGTTGGAATAGCACTTGGGGTACGTTTTAAGGAATTACCAAGGGCAAGAGTTTTTTGCATTATAGGTGATGGAGAAACTACATCCGGTAACATCTGGGAAGCAGCGATGTCTGCTGCACATTATCATCTGGATAACCTGATCACTATTATGGACTACAACAAAGTGATGGCGAAGGGTTTCGTATGGGAAGAGATGGGCATCGAGCCAGTGCGTGAAAAATGGGAAGCTTTTGGCTGGGATGTCCTTGAAGTTGATGGACATGACATTGATGCAATTGCAGATGTATTTTACAAAGCTCGTTGGATAATGCCGCGCGGTAAACCCATTATTATCATAGCCCACACAGTTAAAGGCCGGGGTATTGAAAATTGTGAGTTCAATTACAAGTGGCATACACAACACCCATCACCAGAAGAAGCAGATCAAATGTTAAAAGAACTCTCAAGACGATATGGCAAGCCCGAACAGGGATACAGTTTATTAGCAAAGAACAAAAAAGGTTGTGACTGAAATGCCAGAAGAAAAAGGTATGGCCAATTTGATGATGAGGGAGGTCTTTGGATTAACCCTTGCAGAGTTGGGGGGAAAGCACGCAGATATTGTTGTTATTGATGGGGATTTAAATACTTCGACTAGAGTAGTCCATTTTAAAAAAGCTTTTCCTGGGCGCTTTATTCAAGTAGGTATCGCTGAACAGAACATGTTCGGTGTTGCAGCCGGCTTGGCTGCTACAGGTTTCGTGCCCTTTCCATGTACGTTCGCAGTGTTTGCAACCCGAAAAGCGCTTGATCAATTTGCCCTTTCAATTTGTTTTCCAAAACTGAATGTGAAAGTGCCAGGGTCTTATGCTGGTGTTCCGACAGGTAAAGCAGGTCCTTCCCATAACTCATTGGCTGATATTGCTATCGTACGTGCGCTGCCATACTTACGCATAGCAGCTCCCGGGGATTCCAACGAAATGCGCGCTGTTATGCAAACAGCTTACGAGACTGAAGGGCCGGTTTATTTCCGAGTTGTGCGGTATGCACTTCCGGATATGTTCCCAGAGAATCATAAGTTCGAATGGGGCAAAGGTGATTTGTTACGGAAAGGCAGTGATGTAACCCTGTTCGGGACTGGCTTGATGACATCGCGATGTAATGAAGCAGCGAAAATTCTCGAAAAAGATAATATTGATGCAGAAGTTATCCATTTGGCATCTATAAAACCAATTGATCGGGATTTAATCGCTGATTCAGTTAATAGAACAGGATGTGCAGTTACAGCCGAGAATGCTTCCATTCTAGGAGGTTTTGGCTCTTCTGTGGCCGAGGTTCTTGGTGAAACATATCCTGTACCGCTGTCCCGTATCGGAGTAAAAGATATGTGGATTGAAAGCGGCGGAATTGAGGATTTATTCACGCACTATGAAATGCAACCTCAAGATATTGCAAAAGCTGCCAAAGAAGTAATTAGGAAAAAGGAAAATAAAAAATGAACAGATATCCCTGGAAAGAAGTTGATGGTATTAAATTATTTTCAGATTTCCTGAGGGTTGTTGGCATTGCACATTTGGGACCAGAAAAGATTGGAGACCCAGCATTGATCGGGAAAAAGCTTGGTGTTCTAAACGGCAGCGCTTGGATAATGTTGTGGTCAAGTTTCTTTGGGCGCAGATTTTTACCAGGTGTGCACCTGGTCAATGCGGGTAATGAAGCCATGCAACTTAATTTTATGGAAGCTTATCATGAGGGCAAACCAACACCCCCGCAATCAAACATTGATGCAATGGCAAGATATGCTGTAGACCTAGTTGAAATGGCAAACGTAGACGCAGTGCTGATTACATGCTCAACCATGAATCGTTCATATCCACAGGTTAGGGAAGCATTAGAGCCATACGGAGTTCCGGTAATGCAAATTGATAAACCTATGATGGAGAAAGCTGTGAATCATGGTGGGCGCATTCTGGTTGTTGCTACGCATGGGCCAACAGTTAAGAGCACACAAACTCTTCTTCAGGAAACAGCGGATGAATTGGGCAAGCGGGTTGAATTTTCAGGATTGCATACTGAAAAGCCGTGGGATAAATTGGCAGCTTTTGATATTAAAGGCCATAATGATGAATTAGCAAAAGCTGTACGGGGGCGGTTAAAAGAAGAAAAAATTGAATGTGTGGTATTTGCACAGTTGTCTATGACAGTTTTCCTACTTTCATATCCGGATCCATTGAAAGAATTTGGAGTGCCTATATACACCAGCGGACAATGTGGTTTTGAAGCTATGCGAGAACTTCTACTTGCTGGTTAAAAGAGGTCGAAAAAAACTTATATTAAAAGTTTTGATAGATGATGAGGTGATCAGATGAACGAAGGATATTTTTATAGAGTAACAAAGCAAACCCCCACAAAGTTTTGGATAAATAATCCTACTCGTGAAGAAGCTGATTGGGCGATAACGAAAGGTGCAGTTGGCTGCACATGTAATCCAGCTTATTGCGGCAAAATGCTTTTGGACAGACCAAGCGAAGAAGAATATGTTAAAGGGATTATTGATACGTTAATTAAGGAGATTGATACGGATACAGGAGTTGAAGAAGAACTGCAGCGAAGACTCGTGAAAGCTATTGTAAAAAAGTTCCATCCAGTTTATGAGAAAAAACCACGGGAACAGGGTTATGTGAGCATTCAAGGAGATCCCATACATGAGGATGATCCAAAAGTTGTAATTCGTGAAGCCCGAAAGAATCGTGCGATTGGAGAGAATGCCTGCATAAAAATTCCTACTACAGAGTCGGGATTAGAAGCAATGCAGACACTTGTTGCAGAAGATACGCCAATTAACGCAACAGAATGTTTTGCGGTAAGGCAAGCGTTGGATTTGTGTGAAATGTATGAGAAAGTAAGTAAAGAAAGTGGAAAATCGCCAAAATTCTATATTTCTCACATTACGGGCATCTATGATGAATATTTACGTGAATATGTTGAAAGAGAGAAAATAGATATCTCGCCTGATGTCCTCTGGCAAGCCGGGCTATCAATTGCCAGAAAGATATATGGAATTTTTAAAGATAAGGGATATCATGTCGCCTTTGTTGGGGGAGGTGCACGAGGTTTGCAACATTTCACCGAGATGGTAGGAGGTGATGTGTGCATAACAATAAACTGGAAAGGAACTGCTGATAAGCTGTTAGAACAGAATCCACCTGTGGTTTATCGTCTTTTCAATCCTGTACCTCAAAAGGTGATAGATGAACTAATGGAGAAACTACCTGACTATCGAAAAGGATATGTAGAGGGTGGTATCACTGCTCCGGAATATGAAGATTTTGGTCCGGTAGTGAAGTTCCGCAACAGCTTCATTAAATATTGGAACCCAGTCCTTGGATATATCAAGAAGAGGAGAGCTGAGATCTCGTAATTAAGCGAAGGGGATAAATGAAAACAGGAGATAATTAATGAAGCAAAGAAAAGGAACTGAAGGGGAAGGTAAAAAAGATAATAACAATAATGACCAAGCTGAATTAATCATTCCAAAAAGAAAATTTCGCTTTGAGGAAATAGGAGTTCTTGGTGCCCTACTTGTGATTGGAGTAGTTTTATCTTTTGGGAGTCCTTATTTTTTAAGTGCTTCAAATTTATTTCGAGTTGGTCGCCAGATTGCTTTTTTTGGGTTGTTAGCGATTGGTCAGGCAATTGTGATTGCTTCCGGTCAGATTGATATATCAGTAGGAAGAATTATCACTTTTGTAACCTTTGCCACGGCTTCTATTATACAAATGGGGGTTAATCCATGGCTTGCTTTTGTCCTGGGTATTCTTCTGGGCGGAGTATGCGGTTTGATCAACGGCGGATTGACGCTTATTCTTAATGTTCACCCCATGATCGTTACTTTAGGTACGCTAAACCTTTTCTGGGGGCTAGCGGTGGGGTTAAGCAATGCGCGTCCGATTGTATTATGGCAGGAATCAAGCTTTTTAAGATTTGGACCCGGGAAGGTATTTGGGATACCAGTTCCTCTCCTGGTTCTTATTATGATTACCATCATTTGTCACATTGTACTGAAAAAAACACGTTTTGGCCGCCACGTGCTTGCAGTAGGTTCAAATAAGCAAGCAGCTGTGTATGCTGGCATTAATGAGAAGAGAATCCGCCTGACAGTAATGGTGCTGAACGGAATGATAGCGGGATTGTCTGCGGGAATTATTCTATCTTTCTTTCAGGCCTATGACCCAAATATTGGAGCCAATATGGAGATGGATGCTATCGGTGCGGCTGTCATCGGCGGGGCTGATTTAATGGGAGGTTATGCCAGCATTCTTGGAGCCTTTCTGGGATCATTCTTAATCGGCATATTGAGAAATGGATTGGTGCTCATGGGAGTAGGAGCATATTGGAATAATTTTGTTACGGGAGCAGTGATTCTTATCGCAGTGGCTGTAAGTGCTTTACTAAGGTTAAAACGGAAATAAATAATATGGATTCCTGTAAATTAGAGAGATTGAACCAATTTAAGAAGACTATGAGGAGGTGATATTAAGAATAACCATAAACCTAAAAGATAGAAACTAACAAGTACGACTAATTGAAAAGGAGAGATAAATGACTAAGAAAATGTATTTACTAGTGAGCATACTGCTCATTATAGTTGTGATTCTGGCAGGTTGTGCCCCAGCAGAGGAAGCAGCCCCAGCAGAGGAAGCAGCCCCAGCTGAAGAGGAGGTACCAGTCGAAGAAGTGGAAAAAGCATTCTTTGGATATGTATGCCATAACTTTGAGACTGAATTTACAGTGATCATCAAGGATGGCGCTGAAGCAGCTTGCGCAGAATATGCGGATAAAGTTGATTGTGAGGTTACAGGACCCGCGAAGATGGACCCCCCGGTAGCCATTTCGATGTTTGAGAGCTTACTGGCTAAGAATCCCAGCGGTATGGCGTTGATTCCCAACCCGCAAGATCCCTGGACCCCCATTCTCAACCAGTATGCTGAAGAAGCCAAGATCATCATGGTGGCAAATGGGGATGCACCGGGAACCCCGCGACAGGCTTACTTCGGCGCAGATGAAGTGGCTTTTGGGAAGGCAGAAGCCCAGGCAGTGATTGATGCAGGTATTACGGAGGGTCTGGTGATCATTGGTTCATGCTACCCGCCCGCGTTACCGCTGCAGCTACGCGACCAGGGAGCACGCGAAGTGTTTGCGGATTATCCTGATATTGTTGTGGAAACTTATGACTCTACTGCAGAGCAAACCACTAACTACGCCTTCTGGGAGAACACAGTTACTGCCAATCCTGATATGGTGGCTGGTATCGGTCTTTGCACTTTTGAAGGTCCCACCTTCGCAGACCTGATGCCAACGTTAGATTTCGATTTTGTAACTGTCACCGCCGACCTCATCCCTGAAACATTAGATGCTATCGAAAAGGGTGATGTTGATGCTGCCATTGGCCAGCACCCCTACCTGCAGGGTTATCTACCAATGTATTACATGATAAGACATGTTGTCGATGGCGAGGAGTTGCCAGCTGGGCAGGTATTGCTGCCGGCTGAAATTGTGACTAAGGATAACCTTGATACAGTTCTTGAGCGCCAATCAGATATCGAAAAAGGGAAAGTTTGGTATGCTGATTTCCTAAAGGACCATCTTGCTGAAATTGAAGATAACATCCAACCCTTCACTGATTAGTTAATTAGGAAAAAAGAGGGTTTCAGGGCGGTTTATTACCGCCCTGAAGCCACCCTTGTAAAATACTACCATGAATGACATAGGAGAATAAATGCCAGCTGAACAAATCTTATTAGATATTAAGGGTATTGATAAAAGATTTGGTGGTGTACATGCGCTAGATAAGGTGAGTTTCAATATTAGAAAAGGGGAAGTGCATGCCGTTGTAGGCGAGAACGGTGCCGGCAAGTCAACCTTAATGAAAATTTTAGCGGGTACTTATCAGCCTGATAATGGGGAATTCTTTATGCATGGTAAGAGTGTTCAATTCAACAATACATTTGAATCGCATGACGCTGGAATAAATATCATCTATCAAGAGTTCTTTTCATTCCCGGCTCTGGATGTCATTGCAAATGTATTTGCAGGAAAAGAGTTTTCTAAGCTTGGCATACTAAATGAAATGGAAATGCGGAGTCGCGCTTGTGACGTTTTCAACCGTATGGGTATTGAGATTGATATAGATGAATTGGTTGGCAACCTTTCTGTTGCTAGCCAACAGGTGATTGAAATAGCTAAGGCATTGGTTTATAAGGGCTCTGTAGTGATCATGGATGAGCCCAATTCAGCTCTAACAGATCGGGAAACGCAAGCGTTATTTGGAATTATAAAACGTTTAAAAGAGCAGGGCATTACTATTGTTTATGTGTCTCACCGACTGGAGGAAGTTTTTCGGATTAGTGATCGGATTACTGTGCTTAGGGACGGCATATATTTGGGAACGTGGGAAACAAGAAAAACAAATATTCCATTTATCATTTCAAAAATGATTGGTCGAACATTGGGTGAAACGTTTCCAAAGCTATTAATGATGAAAGAAACAGTTCCCCCCATTCTTGAGGTTAATAATTTAACGAAAAAAGATTTGGTAAAAGATGTATGTTTCTCTGCAAAACCTGGAGAAATACTCGGATTTGCAGGGCTGGAAGGAAGTGGTATCCGTACACTCTTTCATATTCTTTTTGGAATTGATAATGCAGATAGTGGCGACATTGTCTACCAAGGGAAAACTAAAAACATCTCGTTTTCTAGTAAAGCCATAAAAATAGGTTGGGGTTTAATTCCTGCTAACCGCAGAGATCATGGATTAATCATGCGATGGCCTATTGATGAGAACATTGCGTTAGTTATATTGAAGAAATTGTTAAATTTTTTGGGACTTATAAACGACAGAAACGTTGAAAGGACTGCAGTTAGTTATATAAAAAAATTGAAAATTGCCACCGATGCTGTTGACAAAAGAGTATTTGATCTAAGTGGGGGAAACCAGCAGAAAGTGGTTGTGGCGAAATGGCTTGCTACAGAACCGAAATTACTTATTTTAGATGATCCAACCCGCGGAATTGATGTTGGCGCGAAAGCTGAGATATATGCATTAATAAATGAGCTTGCAAAACAAGGTATTGCAATCTTATTTAATTCGTCTGAAATTGAAGAGGTAATTGGTCTTTCGCATCGCATTTTAGTCGTGCGGCAAGGAAGGATTATTAAGGAATTTTTAAACAGAGATGCAGAAAAGGCTGAGGTAATGCGCTATGTTTCAGGAGATATAAATCATAAAGAGAATATAAAACCGAAAAAAGCTTAAACGTGAATAAACGGAGGTAGGAAATGGGTAAAAAATTGAAAGTTAATACACGCTATTATCGTCTATTCCCTGCTGAAAAATATTTGGGGTATGCTTTTGAAGAATATGTGGCGGATATCGACGAGACCGCTTTCCTGGTTGTGGATGTATATGGGCTTGGGCATCACCCTGATGATCCGGTTCCAACCTGGAAAAAAGGTGCGCATAATAAAAGAGATAGGCCAGCATTAGCATGGTTGGGAAGTGCTGACCATGAGCAGGTAATAGTGAAGGAAGCACTACTGCCCGCGCTAAATGCAGCGCGCAAGATAGGCATGAAGGTAATTTATCTAAACAATAGTGCCCCTAGGATTGGGCTTGCCCACTCAGAATTCAGTAAAGTACTTCGCAGGCAGCTTAACACAGATATGGAGCGTATGTTTGCTGAGGATAATATTGACCCGCGCGAATATCATTATGGCGATTCTGACCATGTAAAAATATCTAAACTGCTCGAACCGAAGGAAGGTGAGTATTTTATCCGTAAGCATGTTTACAGCGGATTTGTGGGTACGCGTTTAGATTTACTTCTACGATATCTTGGCATTCATAATCTTTTCACTGTCGGATTCTCAGCGGATGCTTGTTTGCTCACAACAGTAATCGATGCATTATGGCACGATTACAAGGTCATTCTCTTAAGGGATACTACCCTTGCTAATGATTTCCCCGAAGAGCAGGCAGAGTTGCTTGGAACCAAGCGTATGATCAAGCTGATGGAATCACTCTATTGTGTTTCTATTACATCAAAAGAGTTTATTGAAGCGACGACAAATCTAATTAGTTAAGATATTTTAGAATGGAGGTTTGAAATGGGTAAAGAGCTTGTTGTCAATACACGCTACTTTAGAATGTTTCCCTCTGATAAATTCCTTGGGTATGCGACTGAAGAGTTTAAAGCAGATTTAGATCGGACAGCATTCCTGGTTGTGGATGTATATGGATATGGGGTAGATCCAAACGATCCTGTTCCGTCATATATGGAAGAAAAGCATTTAAAAGGAGCACGGCCAGCACTATCTTGGCTGAAAAGCGCAGACCACGAAGAGAGAATTGTAAAAGATGCACTGCTACCCGCACTGCAAGCCGCCAGGAAGATAGGTATGAAGATTATTTTCCTAAATAACAGCGCACCAAAGATTGGTTTGAAGCATTCAGAATTTGGAAAGCTGCTTGAACGCCATCTGAATACATATATGGAAACAATGTTTGCTGAAGATAATGTTGATCCCAGAGAATATCATTATGGTAAATCTGACCATCTGAAAATATCTGGAATTCTTCAACCGCAAGAGGATGAATATTTTATTCGTAAACATGTCTATGATGGCTTTGTCGGAACACGTCTTGATTTATGCTTACGGTATTTAAATATAAAAAATATTTTTGTGGTGGGTTTTTCAAATGATGCCTGCATGTTTACAACAGCAGTGGATGCGCTATGGCATAACTATAAAGTAGTATTGCTTCGTGATACCACGCTCGCTAATAACGAGTATTCAAAGGAAGATCAAGAAAAATTATTGAACACTCAACGAATGACAAAGTTAATGGAATCACTTTACTGCGTATCAATAACATCAGAGGAATTCATCGAAGCAACAAAAAATTTGAAATAGTGATAATAGTAAATTTATACATAAATAAGGTGGGTTTCTTTTAAATCCATATTCTTGAAGGTGCGCTTATGATAGAGGAATCAGTTCATTTCTATAGTGAGGGTGTACGCATTGTAGGTTTATTGGATCATCCAAACCAAATCTCAGACTCTCCTGTACCTGGAGTTATTCTTGCTCATGGATATATAAACTCCAAAGATGAATTCGGGGGCTTCAAGGAATTAGCAGAAATATCTGTAAATAAAGGATATATAGTACTGCGATTCGATTTCAGAGGTTGTGGTGATAGTGGAGCACCGATAGGTAGGATGCTTTGTGGCACAGAATGGCCAATTGACTTGATGAGTGCAGTCTCTTACATGATTGGCCGTCCTGATGTTGAAGCAGATAAAATTGCATTAATTGGGCAGAGTTTAGGAGGAAGTACTGTATCTTACGTTAGTGCATTTGACGATCGAATATGCTGCATTATTTCCATGGCAGCAGTAAGCGACGGCGAGAAGTGGCTCAGGGAACTATGGACCCAAAAAAAAGGCGAAAAGGCATGGGGAGATTTTGTGAAGATGATCAAGAAAGATCGTATAAAAAGGTGCCTTTCAGGAAAATCGGAAATCGCATCCATTCCGGATTTATTAGCGATGGATGAAGAGTTTAGAAAATCTATGAAAGAGTGGCATAAGCAATACTCATATTATTTACTAGAAGCTCCAATTGAGTCAATCGATAGTGTAATGACTTTTCGTCCAGTCGATGTTATTCACGGAAGCAAATGCCCGATTCTATTTATCCATGGCAAATCCGATATTTTAGTTGACTGTTCCCATAGTGCATCTCTTTATGAACGAGCGAATGAGCCGAAGGAAATACAATTGATTGAAGGTGCAGGGCATGATCTCCCAATTGGAGAGTATAAGCAGATAGTGCAAAGATATATAAATAAATTTTTAGATGAAAATTTATGAGGTTTTTACGAAAATTTCTTCAGAAATAATTGAAATTGAAGGTAAGAGGAATCTTTTGTTTAACTATTTATTAATTGGAGAATAAAATTGATAGTAATACGTGCGAAAGAAGTTACATCGTATTGGTCCAAACCCCCACATCACAGGGAGCTGAAAGTCTTGCTTTCACCGATAATTCATGAAACTTCAAAAATGCTTGGGATAGGCATGGTAACAATTCCACCAGGTGAATCCGGTGATGTTCATATGCATAGGTCAGAGCAGGAAACCTGGTATATCCTCTCAGGAAAAGGAAAGCTGGATATTGGAGGGGAGAGTGTTAAACTCGAGCCCGAAATGATCGTTGTGGCACCGATAGGAATAAAACATCAGATTATCAATGATAGTGATGGAGTTTTGAAGGCCCTTTTCATTTTTACACCTGCAGGTCCTGAAGAGGAATTTTTAGTATGATGAATTAGTAATAAATGCTGGAGAGCACAACAATATTTTTAGAGGAGAATTACCTTGAAAACGTATATTGCCGTTGATCTCAACAAGTGCACCGGATGCCGGGCATGTGTAATGGCATGTTCCTTTCACTTTTCCAAAAATTTTAGCCCAAAAAATTCTGCCATTCGAGTACTGAGGGACAATAAAAATGGAGAAATTTCAGTGACGATATCTTCAATATGTGATTCCTGTGAAAATGAGAAAGGTCGGTTTTGTCAAATGTTTTGTGAACCAGGAGCGATAAAAATATTAAAAAGCGATGAATAATTCTTATACGGGTCAGATAGCGGTAATTGACCTTTCGTCCCGAAAGGTTGAAATTGAACCTACCCAAAAATATGCAGAGAAATTTTTGGGTGGAAAAGGCGTCAATCAGTCAATTTTATTAGACCGTATTCCTCCTGGTACTAAGCCGTATGATGCTGATAACCTTGTAGTAATTGGCACAGGACCACTTTCAGCTACGCTTGCACCTTCAAGCGGACGGGTAACCTTTGGGTGTATGAATGCTTTTAACAATGGGGTTTCAGAATCGAATGCAGGGGGGCATTTTGGGCCTGAGTTAAAGTTTTCAGGATTTGATCATGTTATCGTAAAAGGTGCTTCGGAGCATCCTTGCTTTATTACTATTTTTAATGGAAAAGTTGAAATTCGCGATGCCTCAGACATTTGGGGAAAAACGACCTGGGAGGCAGATGATTGGATTAAGAATAATTTTAATAGTAGACAAATTCATACTGCCCTTATTGGCCCCGCGGGTGAAAATCGGGTTCGCGGAACCGGCGTGATTATCGACCGAGGTCGAGCCGCTGCGCGCGGGGGAATCGGTGGGGTTATGGGTTCTAAGAATCTGAAAGGATTTGCTGCATCGGGTGATGGAGAAATTCATGTCGCTAAACCGGAAAGATTCTTTGAAGCGGTTCAGAAGGCATGGCAGAAATTGAGGATTTCACCAAAAACTAAAATCATGCATGAAGGGGGTACTCACCTAGACGGAACTCTTGGGGCTAATGAAGCGGGAATGATAACTGTCCGAAATGGCCAAGACGCATATTGGGCTCTTGATCGTATTTCTAAAGTGGATTACCCGATATTTAAGGAACGATATGAAAAGAGAAGGCTGGGATGTTTTGCCTGTCCCACTTACTGCAGCCATGTTTATCAAATGGAAAGTGAACGCTATGGAAAAGTTATCGAAGAAGGATTTGAAGCAAATACGGTGTGGGGTTTTGGCGGGCGGCTTGATATTACAGATCCGGAAGCTTTAATCGCTATCCATGCATTGAACAGTCAATACGGTTTGGACCAGGATTATGTAGCTGTAGCGATCAGCTGGGCAATGGAATTATTTGAATTAGGATTGATTACGAAAAAGGATTTGGGCGGGCTGGATCTGACATGGGGTAATGCTGAAGCAGCTATCCAGATGATTCACCGAATTGCTCACAGGGAAGGTTTTGGAGATGTATTGGCAAATGGTATCGCACGATCTGCTAAGGAGATTGGTAGAGAAACCGAGAAATTGGCGGTTTGTGTAAAAGGGCAGGAAAATATGGATGAATGCCGCGCGGCAATCGCCTGGGGCTTTGGCGTTGTCGTGTCTCTAAAAGGCGGTGGTCATGTGGAAGGTTCCTGCAATACTGAAAATGATGGTACTTCACTTGAATATGCCAAAAAAAAGTTTGGGGTCAGCACGCTGGATCCACACAGTTATCAAGATAAAGAGAAGCTTGTGTTCTGGTTTGAACGCTATAAGCAGATGCTGGATTCAATAGGGCTTTGCTATTTTACGGGTCCAATCATTGAAACAGAGGGAAGGGTTGGATTACCTGAAATAGCAGAAATGCTTTCAGCTGCGCTTGGACGGGATTTTACGAATGATGAGCTGCTCGAATATGGGCAGCGCGCGCAAAATGTGCAAAAGGTTTTTAATACGATCCACGCTGGCTTTACACGAAAAGACGATCTGCCGCCAGAGCGGTTTTTAAATGAGGAGATCAAGACCGGACCGCATGCTGGAGTCAAGCTAGATTTATCTGAATGGAATCAATTATTAGATCGCTATTACCGCTTGAATGGTTGGGACATTCAAACTTCTTGGCCAAAACGCGAAACTCTAGAGCGCTTGGGATTAGGTTATGCGGCGGACAAATTGGAAGAAGTGGGAAGAATTGGTGGTGAATGATACGAAGGTTTCGCGTAAATCAGTTCTTGCGTTATTAAAAGGAGAAAAACCTTCTACAGCTATTGTGGACCTGGGTGGAAGGGTAGCTTCCTTCAGTAAACCGGCATATCTTGATTTCAAAAAGTATTTGGGGCTGGGGGCAGAACTCTCACAAAACGAAACCGTTACCTTGTTAAATACGATCGGTGATTTTGATGAAGAAATTTTTCAATTTGTCGGATGCCCTTTCAGACGTGTTTTCTTAAATCCCCCTTCAACATTTCATCTCCGCGTTCTAAAGGATGGATCATTTCGCGATGAATGGGGGGTGAAATATGTGCCAAGGGGGCATTTCAATGAAAGGATTGGCCATCCTTTGAGAGATGTGGTCTCCATTGATGAACTTGAATCCTTTCCCTGGCCTGATTCTAAGGATAGTCAGCGAACCAGAGGTATCAAAGAAAAGATCGTTCATTTGAAAAATGATCCCGATATCGCGATTGTGGCGGGGCATGTTTCCGCGGGTATTTTTCAGGACTGCTGGAATCTGAGGGGGATGCAGAAATTCCTTGAAGATATGGCTGTTAATCCTAGGTTCGCAAATGCGTTGCTTGAAAAAGTTACAGATATCCATATTGGATTAATGGATGTATTCTTATCAACTGCCGGGCATGATGTGGATATAGTTGAAACTGCCGATGACCTTGGATCGCAGAAAGGCATGCTCATTTCACCCAGGATGTATAGAGAGTTAATCAAGTCATATCATAGGAAGTTAAACCTGGCAATTCGGGAAAAAACAAAGGCAAAAATTCTATTTCATTCGTGCGGTGCAATTATGCCGGTCATTGAGGATTTAATTGAAATTGGAGTTGATATACTGAATCCTATTCAGCCGATTGAAGAAAAAATGGATCCCTACATTTTGAAAGAACGTTTTGGAGGCCGCCTCATCTTTCATGGAGGTCTGGATGTTCAAAAGCTGCTTCTCTACGGAACGCCAGAAGATGTTGAGGAACATGTAAAGAAGTATTATGCTGCCCTGGGACCGGAAAACTATATAATGGCGCCGGCGAATTCTATCCAGCCGGGGACACCGCCCGTGAATGTGATTGCAGCCTACCGGGCAGCCAGAGAATTTATTAGATGAGTTCCTATGTACAATCCGGGTCCTATTAACATAGCCTCAATTATTATTGAGATTAAAAGTTAGCAGTTCAGGAAGAGGGCTCATAATCCGGAGGTCCTTGGTTCGAAAACCCAGAGTGTACTATAGCCCAAGCCCCGCTATCTTATTAAATTGAAAGTGCCTGATAGGGCACATTTTTATTATGAAACAGAATGGGAGATCATTACTCTGTCAGTACTCCTGTGGGGTGAGCGGATTCTTGTGCAAATATGTTTCTACAAATTAAAAAGCGTAAGCAACTACTTACGCTTTCTATTAAGTTTATAGATTATCTTATTGCAATAGGATTATCAGGATTCTGGGCAGGATCAAAGATTTGGAAATTTCCCATGTTAAAAGCGACCTGGACTTTTTCATCAATCTTATAATTTGTTCGCGGGTCAACACGCGCGATAAGATCATATTTTTGTGCAGTGAGGTGAAGGAAAATCTCATTTCCCATCAACTCTGCAACATCAACTTTGCACTCTACCAGAGCAGGTTTAATACCAGCAGGTAGATAATCGGGGTTATGAATATCCTCGGGTCTTATGCCAAAAATAACTTTTTTGCTGTCATAAGCCTGGTAAGTCTTAACGCGTTCTTTTGGTATCTCAACGCTAAAAGCACCTGTATCAATGAACAGTTTTCCACCCTCTTTCTTGACAACAGATTGGAAAAAGTTCATGGCTGGAGAACCGATGAATCCAGCTACGAAGAGATTATCGGGTTTATCATACAATTTTTGGGGTGTATCCAGCTGCTGTAGTACTCCGTGGTTGATTACAGCAATGCGGGTGCCCATCGTCATCGCTTCCACTTGATCGTGGGTAACATAGATAAATGTAGTTTTTAGATTTAGATGCAGTTTTGTGATTTCGGCACGCATTTGCACACGCAGCTTGGCATCCAGGTTGGATAGTGGTTCGTCAAAGAGAAAGACTTTGGGCTTACGCACAATCGCGCGGCCAACAGCAACGCGCTGTCTCTGACCACCCGAGAGTGCACGTGGTTTCCGGTTGAGAAGATTTTCAATACTGAGAATTTTTGCTGCTTCTTCAACCCGCTTTTTAATTTCATATTTGGGTGTTTTACTTAATTTTAATCCGAATGCTAGATTGTCAAACACAGACATATGTGGATAAAGAGCGTATGACTGAAAAACCATAGCGATATCCCGGTCTTTGGGAGCAACCTCGTTTACCACCCTGTTTCCGATCTTTATCTTTCCGGATGTAATTTCTTCCAAACCCGCCAAGCAGCGCAGGGCGGTGGTTTTACCGCATCCCGAAGGACCGACTAAAACCAAGAATTCTTTGTCGTCAATATCAAGGTTGAGATCATTGACGGCAACCACATCACCAAACTTCTTGATGACGTGGTCATAAATAACGCCTGCCATTTCTTTCTCCTTTCGGTATGAATATAGTGAGATTATTATATAGTAAATTCTCGGTATTTGATAGAATTTGTAAGTAGAAGTGATTCCTTGTGTGAAGAAGAAAAATGTTATGGCAATAAAGCTTAGAAGATTATCTAGTGAACCAGTATTAAAACCCAGGGCAGGCCAACCATGGGAAGCAGGAGCAGTATTTAATTGTGCTGCAATATATGATAGAGACCTTATTCACTTGATTTATCGCGCTACAGATATATCTTCAAATGGAGAAGATGGGAAATATATTAATAGTCTAGGATACGCAGTAAGTATGGATGGAATACATTTCAACCGGATGGAAATGCCGATATTAATAAATAAGGTGCAACAGGAATTGAGAGGACCCGAAGATCCCAGGATAGTTAAGATCAACGATAGGTTCTTTATGGTATACACTGGTTATGGAGGGCGGTTTGACAAGGACTATCGTATTAGCCTGGCTGTTTCAAAAAACTTAATTAAATGGAAACGATTGGGGGTGATCCTTGACGAACCGAATAAGGACGCAGCCTTATTTCCGGAGAAAATTAATGGTAAATATGTTCTGCTGCATAGGAGGCTGCCCTCAATATGGATCGCGTTCTCTGATGATCTGGCGGGATGGCAAGATCATAAGATTGTTGCCAAACCTATTGAAGGGTCAAGCTGGGAGAGTAAAAAGATTGGAATAGCTGGCCCTCCATTTAAAACAAAAAATAGCTGGGTTTTGTTTTACCATGGCGTTAACCAGGAGAATAGATATTCCTTGGGAGTGATGTTGCTGGACCTGGATGACCCTTCAAAAGTAATTGGCAGGCAAAGAGAGCCGATTCTGGAACCTAAACTTGAGTGGGAAATTAATGGACATATTCCAAATGTTGTGTTCAGTTGCGGGCAAATCGTCATTAATAAAAGAGTCTTACTCTATTACGGTGGGGGCGATATGGTAATTGGTGTAGCAGAGATGCTACTGGATGATATTAAAAGAATTTAATATTTAGTAAAGGATTAGAGGGGCTATAAAATGAGCGGGGTGTTTAATACCCTTGTTCCTTTTTTTAAGAAAAGGGGTATTGACTTCCGAAACGTTTCGGTATAATATATTATCATATCCGAAACGTTTTGGTTATGTTAGTCAATTGTTATTTTTTACAATCCTAGGTTCCTTCATTTGACAACACTAAAAGATATCTCAAAAAAAGCAGGCAAATCTATTACTACTGTTTCAAGGGCTCTTAATGATTATGATGATGTCAGCCCAGAAACCAAGAAACTAGTGCGGCAAATTGCAGAACAAATGGGTTATCAACCCAATATTAACGCCCAGCGCCTACAAAAACAGAAAACTGATACCATCGGCTTTATCATACCGACATTTGGACCTCGCTTTTCCGATCCATTTTTCAGTGAATTTCTAGCCGGGGTGGGAAATAAAGCATCAGATTTAGGTTTTGATTTATTGGTTTCGACCCAACCGCAGGGTGAAAAAGAATATAGGGCTTACCATAAAATGATGGATGGCCACCGTGTTGATGGTTTTATCATCGTAAGAACCCGCCGTAATGATGACCGAATTAATGATCTGCTTAAGCAGGATTTTCCATTCACTGTCTTTGGTCGGATAGAAGGCCTTAATGATTTTCCATATATTGATGAAGATGGCATTTACGGCATGCAACAGATTGCAGATCACCTAGTTAGTTTAGACCACACGCGTATTGGCTGTATTGCCCCTGATCCTGAGTTAATGTTTGCCAAGGCTCGGCTTGCAGGACTGAAAGATGGACTAGTAAAATATGGGATTCAGTTAGAGGATTCCTTAGTTAGGATTGGGGATCTAACGCAAAAAGGGGGATATGAACAGGCAAAGTTATTATTGAGTGGAACACCCCCACCCACGGCAATTGTGGCATGTAATGATTTGATGGCAATTGGTGCGATGAGTGCTGCGCAGGATTTAGGACTTGAAGTGGGAAGGGATATTTCCATCACAGGATTTGATGACATCCCGCTGGCTGAATATTCTCATCCCCCGCTCACAACGGTACATCAACCCATTTATCTGATCGGTGGAATGGTTTGTGAAATGCTGATTAATATCATTCAAAAACGGACCCTGGAGCAAGAGCAAATCATTCTCAAACCCTCATTGATAGTTCGAGAATCCAGTGGTACCAAGTAAATAAAAAGAAGGAGGTGATGAAGAATCGCCTGAGATAGCAAACGTTTGTAATATCTAATTCTGAAACCAAACAAATATTAGGAGATTAAAGTGAAAAAGCTAAAAGTATTATTAATTCTGACTATCATCGCAAGTGTATTTCTTGCGGCTTGCCAGCCAGAAACAGTTGTAGAAACAGTAACTAAAGAAGTTGAAGTTGAAGTTGAGGTACCCGCTGAGGTTGTGGATTATGGTGATGTGGTAATTTATTCCACACAAGCAGTCCCGGTAGAAGAAGCTGAGAAAATGCGCGGGATCGTCCTGGCAGACTTCCAGGGTACGGCAGAGTTTGTGGGTATGGAACAAGTCAATCTCATTGATAGAGTGTTGGCTGAAGCTGAGGCAGCTGAGGGTTCAGCGGATGTGTTAATAGATCTTCACGGCACCTATCCTACCCTGTTAGCAAGTGATACCCTTACGGATCTCTCGGATCTGATGAGTGGTCTGCAAGATGCTGGTATCCCGCCGGCTTTCGTTGAACTCGGCAAACTGGGTACGGACAAGCAGTACTACATCCCAGTGATGCAAGCTACCTATATCTTTGCTGCCAATAAGGCTGCTTTAGAATATCTGCCCGATGGCGCAGATATTGATGCCCTAACATGGGAGAATATCAGTGATTGGGGTAAGAATATATACGAGGCTACCGGGGAAAAGAAGTTGGGATTCCCAGCCGGTGATGGTGGCTTAATGCATCGCTTCCTGGAGGGTTATATCTATCCTTCCTATACAGGCGGGATGGTATCTGGGTTCCGCAGTGACAAAGCTGCCGCAATGTTTGAGTTCGTAAATGATATGTGGCAGTATGTTAACCCTCAGTCAGTGACCTACTCATTTATGCAGGAGCAGCTTCTTTCAGAGGAAGTGTGGGTCGCATTTGACCATACAGCGCGCCTAATCGAAGCTTTCAAGGAGAAACCTGATGACTTCATAGCGCTGCCTGCCCCAACAGGACCAGAAGGGCTTGGCTTCATGCCTGTTATTGTTGGCATTTCTATCCCCAAGAATGCCCCCAATCCTGAGGGCGCTAAGGAAATGATCAAGTACTTGCTGCAGGATCAGGCCCAAGTTCACATCCTGCGCGAGATTGGTTTCTTCCCGGCGATAAGTATTGACTTCCCAGGCTTTGTCTCAGCAGGTGTCAGGGCGGAGGGAGATGCTGTTGCTAAGCAGGCGGCTTCACCCGAGGCAATACCAGCTCTGCTGCCCGTTGGTTTAGGCGCACGCGGAGGGGAGATCAATAAAATATTCCGTGACGCCTTCACCCGCATTGTCATTGACGGAGGGGATATTACCACCGTGCTTGCTGAAGAAGGTGACAACTTAGAGACTTTGCTTGTTGAGACTGGTGCGCCATGCTGGCCCCCAGATGCGCCAAGTACAGGTGCATGCCCAGTACCATAATTTTTTGTGAATTACTTCAAGGGAGACAGAAGATTCTGCCTCCCTTGAATTGATAAAAAACTATTAAATAATTCAATTATTTTTGATTAAACATAAAAAAAATTTTCATTGATAGAAGTAATGCAAATTTATTGTTGTAATAAGATAGTAATCAGTTTTAGACGGGAAATGGTTGAGAAATTAATGGAGATATTGATATGAAGCGATTCAAGAATATTGAGCCATACATCTTATTGCTGCCGGCAATTGTTTACCTCCTTGTTTTTTTTGCATATCCTATGTTCAGGTCTTTTAAGATGGCTATTTTTACTGAGGAAGGACAATTAACTGCGAAGTATTTTTTAAGAATGATCAATGATTCAAATTTTCGTGAAGCCTTTCAAAATACCTTCTTGTTCTTAATTGCCATTGTACCCCTGCAGTTCACGCTTGCTCTCATAATGGCTTTGGTTGTTAATGAGAAGTTAAAGGGATCAGGGTTATTAGTTTATATTTATTCCATTCCAATAGCCGTCTCTGACCTGGCAGCGGGCATCATTTGGTTTTCCATTTTTACACAACACGGTTTCCTTAATACTGTTTTATCTCATTTGGGACTTATTGATAAACCCTTTATTTTCCTAAGTTATGAAACGTCATGGCCATTTGTAGCAGTAGTGCTGGCTGAGCTTTGGCGAGCAACATCGATAGTGTTTGTGATTTTGGTGGCGGGTTTGCAGTCTATTCCCAAAGCTTATGATGAAGCGGCTAAAGTGTTTGGGGCAAGGTATTGGACACGGCTTTGGCGAGTGACATTGCCGATTTTGCGTCCAAGCATTCAAGTGGCATTGATCCTGCGCACAATACTTGCCATACAAGTATTTGGAGTGGTTTTAGCGTTAACGGGTGGAGACCTCAGAGTTCTGGCTTCCGAAGCGTACCAATGGTACAACAATTATCGTAATCCGCCTGTAGCTGCTGCTTATGCGACCTTACTGCTTACCTTGTCTATGATTACCAGTTATATATATTTGCGCTCATTAAGGGTAGAAGAGAAAATGCGTTTATAAAAAAAGTCTTTTTCTTTTAATTATTATCCGCTGTAAGGAGGTTGGTTAATGAAGTCCAAACCGAAACGTTCAAGTTCTCAATTGGCAAAGAGAGGTTTGATATATCTTCTTGCGATTTCAATAGCAATGTTTATACTGATTCCGATATACCTTATTACTATGTTGGCGTTCAGTACGAATGACGTAATCTACAGCTATCCCAAGCCGCTCCTTCCTTCAGAAGTTACTCTAGATACTGTATCTTTCTTTTTGGGAGCATACAGAATAATTGATTCAATAAAGAGAAGTGTATTAGTGGCTTTAATCGCACTTGTCATTTCATTGTTAATTGGGGCACCTGCGGGATATGCTTTAGCCAGATATATTTTTCCTGGTAAGGATTCATTCCGGTTATTGTTTTTATCAACTCGAGCATTCCCTATGGTAATTCTGTCTATCCCTCTGACTGTTATATATATTAACTGGGGTCTGGACGACACCAACCTTGGGGTTGCATTGATACATGTCGCAATGGCGCTCCCTACAGCCATCCTAGTTACCAGCAGTGTATTTGTTGGTGTTTCTAAGGAATTAGAGGAAGCAGCTTTGACTTTGGGATGCAGCCGTTTTGAAGCTTTTCGCCGTATTGTAATGCCTCTAGCGCTTCCGGGTTTGGCGGCCTCATCTATCTTCACATTTGTACTTTCATGGAACGAAACCTTTGCAGCGGCTATTCTGACTATAAATAACCGAACCTTACCTGCTAGGTTGATTGTGCAGCTGGGCGGCTCGCCAGCTCCATTTAAGTATGCTGGCGGTTTCTTTATATTAGTACCCGCGGTTGTATTTATGTTATTTGTCCGTCGCTATCTGCTCAGTTTATGGGGAATAACACTTAAATAGCATGATATTAGTAAATCAGGTTCAATAAAAATCAACTCATATGAGAGACAGAGAAAAGGGTATAAACAATGGCTGAAATAAAAATTATAAACGTATCTAAGAAGTTTGGTAAAGTAACAGCAGTTAATAATGTTACATTAACTATATATGACGAAGAGTTTGCCGTTCTCCTTGGACCCAGCGGATGTGGTAAGACCACTTTATTGCGCTGTATAGCCGGGCTTGAACAAGTTGATGAAGGACGAATTTATATTGGTGAGAAGGATGTAACTGACTTAACACCACGTGACAGGAAGATAGCCATGGTCTTCCAAAATTATGCCGTCTTCCCACACATGACCGTTTTTGACAATATTGGTTTTGGACCACGCATGCATCATGTACCCAAACTCGAAATCAAAGAGCGGGTTGTGAACACCGCTGAATTATTACATATCGAGGATTTATTAGAGCGGTTCCCAGCACAGTTGAGTGGTGGACAGCGCCAGCGTGTAGCTGTGGCACGCGCTCTTGCAGTTCAGGCAAAAGTCTTACTAATGGATGAGCCGCTCAGCAACTTGGACGCCTTGTTGCGGTTGGAGATGCGAGCAGAACTTAAACATCTTTTAGATGAGCTAGAAACAACAGTACTATATGTTACCCATGATCAGGTAGAAGCTTTGAGTCTTGGTGACAGAATAGCTGTTATGAAGGCGGGCATATTCCAGCAGATTGATATCCCCATGCAAGTGTATGATCATCCCGCGACGTTTTTTATTGGCGGTTTTATTGGTAATCCACCCATGAATTTTTTACATGCCCGAGTAATAGATAGCGGCACAAAAGTCATGGTCAACGAAGTAGAGTTCAAACTACAGACCAGGGTAACAGCATACTTGAAAAAAAAGAAGCAAAAAAATGTTTGGATGGGTATCAGGTCAGAAAACATCGAGCCATTACATACTCAAGAGAAAAATGCATTTCATGCGAGCATACTTGTTGTTGAGCCATTAGGATCTCACTTGCTGATTACCGTAAAAGCGGGTGAAGCTATTTTAAAAGTAAATGCTCACCCAGATTCTAATTTTAAAACCGGGCAAGATATTTGGTTGAAACCTAATGCTAAAAAGATTCGATGGGTGGATAAGAAAACAGAGAAGGCATTATAGGAAAATTTCCAATGATGAGCCAACAAAAAAAGATAGGAGTAGGGCTAATCGGTTGTGGAAATATTGGTGCACGAGCGCACGCTCCAGTTTATGCTCAAATACCAGAAGCCCATCTTGTAGCTGTATGTGATCGGATTTCACCCCGTGCTGCCGATTTGGCAGATGAAACTGGTGCAGACCAATATCAAGACTATCACAAATTACTGGCACGTGATGATATAGATGTGATTGATTTATGTGTGCCAACTCATCAGCATATGCCACTAGCCATTGATGCGCTTAATGCGGGAAAGAATGTGCTGAGTGAAAAACCCATGGCAATGAGTTTGCCTGAAGCAGATGCAATGATTGAATGTGCACATCAAAATAAAGTCAAATTAATGATCGGTCATGTTCGCCGCTTTGACAACCGCTACATTACCATAAGAAATACAATCAAAGCTGGAAATATTGGTAATTTAGTATATATTCGCCATGCTGAGCGCCAATACCTTCCTTTTCCTTCTGATTCCTGGTTTTGGAACTCCAAATTAAGTGGTGGTCTAATCCTCGATATTGGTATACACATTGCTGATTTATTTCACTGGTATATAGGACAGGAACCCATTTCAGTTTATTCAGTTGGACATCAGGTGAGGGAAGTTGCCCGCCAAACTAATAGTTTCGATCACGCCTTTATTACTTTTAATTTTCCAGATAAAATAGTTGGTTTAGCTGAAGCAAGCTGGGCACACCCTCCAAACTTCGGAGGGGGATTATATGCAAGCCAAGATGTGATAGGCACCGAGGGAAAGGTGCAGTACAGTGATAAAGATAGTAATCCAATGCTAATAATTGACGAGGAAACAGATATTTCATTTCCACGATATTTTCGTTTCATGTCTTCCACCGAATATGCTTTTAAGGCTGAAATCCAACATTTTGTACAAGTGATCCGGGACGATCTTCCCTTTATTGATAATTTGAACAATTCTCGCACTGCTCTGAAGATGGCATTAGCTGCAAAACGATCTGCTGAATTAAGACAGCCGGTATCCTTATCGTTAGAGGAAAATTCCAAATGAATGAATTAATTAGGGTAGGGATCATAAGTTATGCTCATTTACATGCTCCACGCTATGCTGCTGCTTTCTCAACGAATCCTCAGGTAAAAATTGTGGGTATTTCTGGAATAGGGGTAAACGCAAACGTTGCACAGGCCGAAGCGAAACGGTATGGTGTAGCTTACTATAAGAATATTGAAGGCTTGCTCTCCCAGAAAAAATTAGATGCAGTTTATATTGGCACTAAGCCAACTCGTCATAGAGATGTTATTTGTTGGGCAGCAGCCCATGGGCTGCATGTCTTATGTGACAAACCAATTGCTACTACACTGGAAGATGCCGATGAGATTGTGAGCCAAGCTCGTTCCGCGGGTATTAAACTTATGGTGCCTTTTAACCCCCGTTTCCAGCTCCCTTTCATAAATGTTAAACAAGCACTGGTTAACGGGAAGGCAGGCAGCCTGGTTGCCATTTATGCAGTTAAATACGGTCGTTTGCCAACAAAAGCGACTGGTCCACAAAATGCTGATTGGTTTCTAGACCCATCTCAGTCGGGTGGTGGGGGATTTCTAGATATAGGTATTCATGCTGTTGATGCACTTCGCTGGCTAGCTAGAGCTGAGGCAAAACGAGTATATGCCAGCATAGGAACAATGATCCATAAAGGACTTCCTTGTGATGACTTAGGCACAATGACTATTGAATTTGAGAATGGTGTCGTGGCTGTTCTGAGCGCGGGTTGGGCTAACCCCGATGGTTACCCTGCCTGGCTAGATGTTCGCTTTGAAATTCTTACAACAAAGCAAGCCTTTTTAATAAAAGGCCCTTATCATGATTTTGAAGTATTTACGCATACTGGGGCTGAAAGGCATTACTGGTGGCGGCGTGATATAGATTGTATAGTAAATGATTTTATTCAAGCCATCCTTCAAGATCGAGATACAGCTATTACAGGGGAAGATGCACGCGCTGCGCTTGCAATTGTACAGGCAGCTTATAAATCTGCCAGACAAGGTACAGTAATCGAAATCGGATAATGAATAAAAACATTACTCGAGTATGGAGAAATTTCTTTGCAGCACAACCGCATGATAATAAAAAAAATTGTTCAACAACTTGGACTGATTGAATCGCGAATTTATCAGAGGCGAATACCTCAACCGCACTTTCGTTATAAAACTGGCAATCAATCCCTTTTTTCTCCTGAAACCAATAATTGTGATTGGTCGATAATTACTCCGGGCACATATTGGGGAAAGCCGCGACAAGACTTTATTTTGCAAACAACTTTCGCTGTGCCAGATAATTGGCAAGCACCAGTAATTTTTTCCTTGCCAATAGGGAAGGGACAAGATTTTATACACCCCGAAGCATTAGCTTACATTGACGGAATTGTTTTCCAGGGGATCAATGCTTTTTCTCAAGAGATCCTTTTAAAACCTTGCTGGTGTGATGGTGAAGAACATTTGCTAGCTTTATCTGGCTGGTGTGGTGTTGAAAGTGGACCTTTTATGATGGGTAAGCCAGAAGTTGTGAAAATCAATCAACCAACGCGAGATTTCGTAGCCTCAGTCCGTGTTGCACTCTCTGTGTTGAGTGAATTAGATGAGAAGGATATTGTCTATATAGGTTTAGCAAATGCCCTAGAAAAAGCATGGCATTATTTGGATTTCCGCGAAAATTTGGATGAAAGCATTTATGACAGAATCAAAGATGCTCAGCGAGCGTTTGATGAAAGTGTAGTAGATGCAGGTTCTTCTCTATCAACTGAAATTATCGCGACTGGACATGCTCATATCGATATTGCCTGGTTGTGGACAATCAATCAAACCAGAAATAAGGCGGCCCGCACGTTCTGCAGCGTCTTACGCTTGATGGAGCAATTCCCTGATTTCCATTTCACCCAGAGTCAACCCCAATTATATAGTTTTATTATGGAGGATCACCCTGAAGTGTTCAGGCAGATTCAAGATCGTGTAGAAGATGAACGCTGGGAAATTACTGGGGGAATGTGGGTTGAGGCTGACTGCAACCTACCTGGGGCTGAATCCTTAGTAAGACAACTTATGCTGGGCTGTAATTTCTTCAAATATCATTTCAGTAGGGATGGGACGCCTATCCTCTGGCTACCAGATACTTTTGGTTTCCCATGGACGCTTCCTCAGTTGATTAAACAAGCTGGTCTTAATTACTTTATGACGATTAAGCTGAGTTGGAACAAGTACAATCGTTTTCCTTATGATAGTTTTTTATGGCAAGGATTGGATGGCACAAAAGTTATAACTCATTTTGTAACCACCTCAGATGTTGAGGATAACCAGCATCATACTTATAATGCTGATCTTGCCCCAAAACAAATCTTTAACACATGGCGAAATTATCAACAAAAGCAAATTCACAAGGAACTGCTCACTCTCTTCGGTTGGGGAGATGGTGGTGGTGGGCCAACCCGCGAGATGCTGGAAAATGGCCATAGATTGGCGAACCACCCTGGGGCACCTCGTGTGCGTCAGGGAAGTGCACTCGAATTTTTCCAGAACCTAGAAACAAAGGCAGGGGATAAGCTACCTGTATGGAACAGTGAATTATATTTAGAATATCATCGTGGCACTTATACAACCCAGGCTTGGATCAAGCGGGCTAATCGCAAGAGCGAGTTCCTTTTACACGATGTCGAGTTCCTTTCCGCTTGGGCAACTCTTACAGCTGATTTTGAATATTCACATACAGAATTGAAACATGCCTGGAAACTACTTTGTCTGAATCAGTTCCACGATATTCTTTCTGGCACATCAATAGCCCGGGTTTATGAAGATAGTCATCAAGATTATTCAGATATCCGTTTAATATGCGAGCAGGTTAAAGATAAAGCAATAGCAGCAATAACTCAATCAATATCTAAAAAGGCAGCATTTATTGTCATAAACCCAACTTCTTTTGAGGGACATCATTTCTGCTTATTGAAAAAGCAGATGACCAAAGAAAATGCATTATTTAATCTAGAATCTGGCGACCTGCTAGCAACTCAGTCAGTTGAAAAAGGGACTTTGATAGAGATTCCCAATATTAGCTCCTATGGATTTGTAGCTTTGGGTACCAGGGAAACACCTCCAACGCATACAGAAAAAGTATTGATAGCCAAACAAATAAAGGATGCATTTATATTGGAGAATGATGTGCTGGTGGTCGAGTTTAATAAATCCGGAGAAATGGTCCGACTTTTTGATAAAAGTGAAGAGCGAGAAGTTTTACCTGTGGGTATGAAAGCGAACATTTTTCAGGCTTTTGAAGATTATGGACTTGATGGGGACGCTTGGAATATTGATATCCTCTACGAAAGCAAGCAGTATATGACGGAATCAGCATACAGCTCGATTATTATTGAAACAGGGCCATTAAGGGTTGGGCTAGAGTTCAAGCGCCATTTTCTAAACAGTGAAATCATCCAGCGTATCTATCTATATCGTGGGTGTATGCGTATGGATTTCGATACTTGGGTTGATTGGCATGAACGGCATGTATTACTGAAAGTCGCTTTTCCTATTGAGGTACTTTCTCCGAAATCAACTTATGAAATACAATGGGGAAACATCCAACGCCCTACACACCGCAATACATCTTGGGATCAAGCGCGTTTTGAGGTTTGCGCACATAAATGGGTTGATCTCAGTGAGGGTGGATATGGCATAAGTTTGTTAAATGATTGTAAGTACGGTCATGATATCCGAGATAATGTTATCCGCTTAAGTTTATTGCGAGGTACAACCTATCCTGATCCAAGTTGTGATTTAGGCAAGCACCGGTTCACATATGCAATATTTCCGCATTCGGGTTCATGGGATGAGCGCACTGTGAAAGAGGCATATGCGATAAACGATCCCCTAATAATTAAGGAGGTAAAGGATATTCAAGACCATCGAAAGAATAAAGTTCAAAGAGCGCTGGCTTCATTCTTTATTAGAGCAGAACAATCAAATGTGGTAATTGAGACAATTAAACTAGCTGAAGATGGTCTTGGAATAATAATTCGGCTGTATGAATTTCAGGGAAAGAGAAATGCAGTAACCCTGCATACTGGCTTCTTGCTAGATGAAGTATGGGTTACAAATATACTCGAAGAAAAACAGGAGCTTCTCGATACTCTTGAAACTTATGTAAGTATGTATGTTAAGCCATATCAAATACTCACATTGCTGATGATTCCACAAAAAACAGACGAGGAGAGATAATGAAATCTCAGCTTGTTTTATATATAATCCCTTTACTTAGATCATCACAGGTGATTGCTATGATAGACTCTTGCCCGAGAATTGAACAATTTGGTAGAAAGGAAGTAACTATTCACTGATGAGCAACATTGGTATTTTTCATTATAAAATTGGAGGAACTGATGGCGTTTCTTTAGAGATTATTAAATGGAAGAAGGTATTAGAAAAATTAGGGCATAAGATATTTTTGTGCGCTGGTGATCTTGGGGGAGCTCAAGGGACTCTTGTCCGAGAAATGTATCACCATACGCCTGAAGCTGAGCGTTTATATCTGAACACATTCAAGTCCCTGTTTGATTTCCCTGATAATGCTGGATATACAAGCGCATTAGAGGATTTATCTACCCGAATTGAAAAAAAGTTAATCCAGTTCATTGAAAAAAAAGAAATCTCTTTGCTGATTCCAAATAATATATGGTCAATCGGAGCCAATCCGGCTGCTGCTGTAGCCTTGACCAGGTTATTGAGAAAGTATGATCTCCCAGCTCTAGCTCACCATCACGATTTTTATTTTGAGCGATTTGATGGGTTTGCGCTAACCTGTCAGACGGCGGTCGAATTAGCGGATAAATACCTTCCACCACGTGATGCGCAGATTAAGCATGTGGTGATCAACAAGATCGCTCAGCATGAGTTGATTGAGCGAAAGGGTATCGCATCAACTGTAGTACCAAATGTGTTTGGTTTCAATGGAAAAAGCTGGAAGCCGGATAATTACAACAAAGATTTTATCAACCAAATTGGTTTAAAGCGAAATGATGTTGTTATCCTTCAAGCTGTGCGCCTTGTACCCCGTAAGGGAATTGAATTGGCAATTGATCTGGTGTGTGCCCTTAATAAACCAAAAAGAAGAGCAATATTAAAAAACCACGGTTTATATGACGGGAGGGCTTTTGAAGATGAATCGCGGATTGTGTTAGTGCTTGCTGGTTATGCACAAGATGACTTAACCGGCAAGTATTATGATGCTTTAAAAGAGAAAATTCGGCGAACTGGTGTGGATGCGCTCTTTATCAAAGATAAAATTAGGGGTAACCGTTCCTTTAACGGAAACAAGAAAAAATATTCATTATGGGATTCATATGTGTTTGCTGATTTTGTAATATATTCGAGTTTATGGGAAGGATGGGGAAATCAGTTGTTGGAAGCCGTATACGCCCGCTTACCTATTGCAATATTTGAGTATCCAGTTTACAGAATGGATATTAAGGACAAAGGTTTCCGCTTTATTCCTCTAGGCTTTCAAGTATCTGGAAAGGACGATTTGGGGTTGGTTTATCTTGACCAACAGGTAATTGAAAAAGCCGCAGACCGCATTATTGATTATCTGGTTGACAGCGATCTGCGTAAAGAGGATGTTGAGCATAATTACTCAATTGGAAAAGAATATTACTCTTACACATCTTTACAACGATATTTGGAAAAATTAATTTAGGAAAAAATAAAAAGTATGAAGAAAAAAGACGGCTTATTTGATCACCTGATGTATCTTTATGGCGAAGACACTGCCGAGGATTTTCAATGGAAGATCAATAAAGTAATCAGTAAATATAAAGACCTTATACAACCCAGGGGGGGGGAAATTACTTTCAATCAGAAAGATACAATTTTGATTACTTATCCTGATAATGTTAGAAATGCTGGAGAATCTCCCCTTAAGACCTTAGGAACTTTCTTATCAAAAACGATATCAGAGGTGATCAGCACTATCCATATACTGCCCTTTTTCCCATTTTCATCAGACGATGGTTTTTCTATTATAGATTACAAGCAAGTGAACCCCGAATATGGTAATTGGGAAGATGTGCGTTTATTAGGCAAGAATTTTCAATTAATGTTCGATGCTGTTCTTAATCATATATCTGCAAGCAGCCGTTGGTTTAAGGGGTTTTTAGAAGGGGAGAGTAAATATAAGGATTATTTCATTACAATTAACCATGATGCGGATCTCAGCAAGGTGTTCAGGCCGCGAGATCTGCCCTTGAAAACATTAGTGGAGACTAAGACTGGTAAGAAGTTTGTATGGACAACGTTCAGTTCCGACCATATTGATCTCAATTACCATAATCCGCAGTTGCTTTTGGAAATGATCGATACTTTACTTTTCTATGTGTCAAAGGGAGCCGACTATATACGTCTAGATGCCGTTGCTTATATTTGGAAAGAGATAGACACAAATTGCATTCATTTACCACAAGTGCACAGCATCGTAAAAATATTTCGCATAATATTAAATGAGGTTGCCCCATGGGTAAAAATTATTACAGAGACTAATGTGCCCCACAAAGATAATATCAGGTATTTTGGGAATGGGAAAAATGAAGCCCAGCTAGTCTATAATTTCTCACTGCCACCATTGGTATTGCATGCTTTCCATACCGGCAATGCAGAAACCCTTTCTCGATGGGCGAGTTCTCTTGTAATTTGTTCCAAGAAGACCACATTTTTCAATTTCCTGGCATCTCATGATGGGATTGGTGTCATGCCTGTCCGCGGTATTCTTGATAAAGAAGAAGTTGAAGCGATGGCAAACAGAGTTAAACTTATAGGGGGCAGCGTTTCTTATAAGAATAACGCTGACGGTACGAAAAGCCCTTACGAATTGAACATCAACTATTTAGACGCATTATGTGATCCAGAAAACCCCAATGAATCAGAAGCAGTAATCGCGAAGCGATTTTTAACTTCTCAGGCGATAATGCTTGCTTTAAAAGGGGTTCCAGGGATTTACTTTCACAGTTTGTTCGGCTCACGGAATTGGATAGGCGGAATGAAAAGTACTGGAAGAGCACGCACAATAAATCGTGAAAAATTGCAGGTTGATTCACTCGAGGATGAATTAAACGATATCGGGTCTTTACGCAATCTAGTTTTTTCAGGTTACAAGGAGCTGCTTGCCACGCGAACATCCAATGCGGCTTTCCACCCGAACGGAGAGCAAAAAGTAATTAATCTACATAAAGGTATTTTCTCTGTTCTGCGCTCTTCTCCCAGCGGGGAAAAATCTGTGATATGTATACATAATGTCCAGGGCAAGACTCTGGAAATGAATATGCGGCTTTCAGATATCGGTATTATTCGCACAAACAGGCTTATGGATTTACTAAGTGATAAAGTTTTCATGGTTAAAAATAAAACTGCAATTATTAGGATAGAACCTTATTCAGTCCTTTGGCTTGAAGATGAATTCGTCAATGACGAATAATTATTAAAATACCAATCAACTAAACAGCACCAGGTTCTGAGAAATTACATATCGCTTAAATCAAGAGAAGGTTTTTTTAACAATCTTATTTCTTTTAATGACTAATACTCTTCTTACATCCTTAGCTCGTTTTTAATGTTTATTAGAAATTAAAATGATCACACAATTTCTAACCAAATGATTACGATAATCACAAATTGATGTTAGTTTTATCTTAAATAGAGTTGACAAATTCCAAAAGAATCGCTATTATTATAAATAATTAGTATGGATACACAACAAACAAATTATCCTTCTAGCTTTCTAAAAATCATTTCTCTCATTGTAGGAAAATAATTTCGATCAATATTTAAATATTTAATAAAAGGAGGTGGTATAAAAAAACATCGAAAAGCATTTGATTTAAAGAAAATAAAAAATTAGAAATGGAGAAAAAATGAATAACTCTAAAATTGCAAAATTGTTCGGCTTGCTGATTCTTGCAGGCTTGATCATCAGCGCATGCACACCAGCGGCTGAAGCACCGGAGGCTGAAGCACCGGCAGCGGAAGAACCCGCTGAGGAAGAACCTGCTGCGGCAGAAGAAAAAACCATTATTGGCCTTTCATTCTCAGATTTCGCGACGGAGCGCTGGAAGAACGAAGAGATCCTGATGCGCGGTCTACTCGAAGGAATGGGCTATGAAGTGATTTCTCAGGAAGCCAACCATGATCCCAAAATGCAAAATGACCAGATAGACAATATGGTTACCCAGGGTGCGAAAGTCATCATTGTTGTAGCAGAAGATGGTGATGCGGCAGCTACCGCTGTGTCAAGCGCTGCAGCCGCGGGCGTGAAAGTGATCGCTTATGACCGCTTGATCAAAACTCCTGAAATTGCCGCATACTTATCATTCAACAACATTGCTGTTGGCAACAATCAGGCGGAAGGCGTTATGACGGCGCTTGATATTGAAAATTGGGACGTAGACGCAAATGGTCCTGCGAAAATTGTGAAACTCGGAGGGAGCCCCACCGATAACAATGCTATTCTATTCCGACAAGGACAGGATGAAATTCTGGATCCATTAGAAGCAGCTGGGACGATCGAGATTGTTGCGGATCAGTGGGTGGATAACTGGGATCCCGCCAATGCTGTCGCGTTGATGGAAAACATTCTTACAACAATTGGCAATGAAGTGGATGGGGTTGTCGCATCCAATGACGGCACTGGCTTGGGCGCTCTGACGGCGTTGAAAGCGCAGGGTTTGGCTGGCGTAGTTCCGATTTCCGGACAGGATGCAACCGCTGACGGCTGCAACAGCATCGTCAAAGGTGAAATGACTGTTTCTATCCTTAAGGATATCCGCGATCTGTCACCGTTGGCTACTGATCTGGCTGATAAGCTCGCGAAGGGTGAAGATGCCGGTTTAGATATGTACACGCTGGCTGAATTAACCCTTGATGATTCTCTGGAAGGTGAAGTAGCTTGTTCATTCTTGCCTGTGTTCCAGGTAACCAAAGACAATGTCTTTGAGTTGGTTGTCGAAAGCGGTTTCCAGACGTATGAGGATGTCTACCGCGATATCCCTGAAGCCGACCGACCGGCAAAACCTTAATATATAATTAATAGCTGATCAACAGAAAAAGGGGCTTCCGTACTTGTCTAATTTTTGCAAACAAGGTGGAGCCCCTTATTTACTAAGAGGTTTAAGCTATGCAAAATGAAATTATCCTTGATATTAAAAATGTAACTAAACGATTTCCGGGCGTCACCGCACTGGATGATGTATCTATCAAAATCAAGCGAGGTGAGATACATGGAATTTGCGGAGAAAATGGCGCTGGGAAATCGACACTGATGATGATCCTTAAGGGTGTTCATCCGTGGGGGTCCTATGAGGGAAAGATCAAATACAATAATAAAGAGCTGAAACTTGAAAACCGCTCCATTCGGCAGGCGAGTGAAGAGGGAATTGCGATCGTTTATCAGGAGTTAACTCTGGTTCCCAATATGACCGTTGGTGAAAATGTGTTTTTGGGGCGCGAACCAAAAGACCACATCGGTATCAACTGGAATAAGCTGTATGCCGACACACAGAAAATTCTCGATACATACAATCTGGATATAGATCCGAATGCGCTGGTGAAAAACCTCGGAGTTGGTAAAATGCAGATGACGGAAATTGCCAAAGCGCTTTCTGAAGATGCAAAAATCTTAATTTTAGATGAACCAACCAGCGCGCTTACGGATGCTGAAATAGACCGTTTGATGGAAATTCTGGAAACCCTCAAATCCCATGGTGTTACATGCATTTATATTACTCATAAATTACTCGAGTTATTCCGAATAACTGACTCGGTCACTGTCCTGCGCGATGGCCGGGTCATTACGAGCCAACCAATTGACCAGTTGGATGAAGGATCATTGATTAAATATATGGTCGGGCGTGAGATGAAAGAACGGTTCCCTAAAGGAAAACGAAAGCCGGGAAAAGAAATTTATTCAGTTGAGAATCTACACGCGGTAGATCCGAACGAGACCAGCAAGAAAGTTATCAAAGGAGTGAATTTCAATTTGAGAGAAGGAGAAATTCTTGGGATTGCCGGGTTGATGGGTTCGGGCAGGACAGAGCTTGTATCGACTCTGTTTGGGGAATATGGCAAGATCACGCAGGGTAAAGTAATTCTAGAAAGCCAGGAAGTTTCTGTAACCAGTGCCAATGACGCAATGAAAAAAGGGATCAGTCTGGTACCAGAAGACCGAAAAAGATTTGGTATTATTCTTATTCAATCTGTCCAGAAAAATATTTCGCTGGCAAATCTAGATCAATTTTCAACCTGGTACAAGATTGACTTTAACGCTGAGCTGAACGCAAGTGATTCGTTCGCCAAAAAATTAGCTATCAAAGCGCAAAATCTTTCTGTTCTCTGTCAGACACTTTCGGGCGGTAATCAGCAGAAAGTAGTCATTGCGAAATGGCTGATGTCCAATCCGAAGATCCTTATCATGGATGATCCCACACGCGGCATTGACGTAGGTGCCAAGTATGAAATCTATAAGCTGATGAATCAGTTAGCTGAAGAAGGCATTGCGATTATTATGATCTCCAGTGAGTTAGAAGAGGTTATTGGTATGAGTGATCGCATTATGGTCATGTCTGAAGGAAGATCAATGGGAACTCTTGATAGAGACGATATCAATCAGGAAAAGATTATGCTATTAGCAACAGGGCATGCATAAACAACCTTTTTAGAAAATGAGGAGAAATTCATATGAGTGACACGATTACATATCTGAAAAAGCAAATTAAAGAAAATATCCAGACATATGCCATTCTTTTTGCGATGGTACTTATTTGGGTATTATTCTCGTTTTTAACGGAAGGAAGATATGCCGGTTCGCAAAATTTTTCAAATCTTTTTCGCCAAATGACTGTTACAGCATTTCTTGCGGTTGGGATGGTTCTGGTTATTGTGACAGGAAATATCGACCTGTCGGTTGGAAAACTGGCGGGTTTTGTATCCGTAATTGTCGCGAAGTTTCAAGATGATATCTGGTTTCAATACATGCCAAACAACCCCGTTCTTACCACCATACTTTCCGTTCTGATCGGTATCGGGGTGGGCACTATCTTTGAAGTGATTCAAGGGTATATAATCTCATATCTCCGTGTCCCTTCCTTTATTGTCACTTTAGGGGGTATGTGGGTTTTGACTGGCGGCATTTTGGTCATCACGCAGGGTAAGACTATTGCCGCGAACCAACCGCTTTTTTCGTTCATCGCTCAAGGATATTTACCACAAACAGCCGGTTGGGTAGCGGCGGGGATCGTAATCCTTTTATTGTTCCTAACAATGTTTCAAAACAGGCGTAATAAGGTGAAATATGGATTTAAAGCAGCACCGCTGGTATTAGATATTTTGAAAACAATTTTTTTATCCGCATTGATGGCTGTTTATGTATACACGGTAAATAAATACAACGGTGTTCAGATTCCAGTTCTTCTTATGGCGATCACAACTGTTGTGATGTCCTATGTATCCACCAATACACCTGTTGGGCGCTACGCTTATGCGATTGGCGGCAACCGTGAAGCAGCAAGACTTTCCGGGGTGAACATCAAGAAGAATATTTTCAATGTGTTTGTGCTAATGGGACTTTTAAGCGGTATATCCGGTGTTGTCCTGGCTTCATACGTGGGCTATGGAACGATTGCGGCTGGTTCTGGTTATGAACTAGACGCGATCGCGAGCTGTATTTTGGGCGGTACTTCCACGCTTGGCGGCATTGGAACGATATTTGGAGCAATCATTGGCTCCCTGATTATGGCAAGTTTAACCAGTGGGCTGCAGATGCTAAATGTGCCAGCGGCCTGGCAGTATATCCTAAAAGGTATGGTTCTCGTAATGGCAGTTTACGCTGATGTTTATATGAAGAAAAACCGGTAAATTGAGAAAATAGAAAGACAGAGTATTGATGAAAAACACAGCAGACCAAAAATTAATGAGGAGGATGAATAACAAAGTTGTCATTGGTATTCTTCGTCAAAGTGCTCCGCTTTCTCGTGCGAATCTATCTGCTATATCAGGTCTGAATCGCTCCACAATCTCTTCAATTATCAATGATCTTATCGATGAAGGGTGGGTAAAAGAGACTACTTATCAATCTGATAAAGTCGGCCGTCCCGGGTTGCTACTTGAAGTCAATCCTGCTGCCGGTTTTGTGGTTGGAATAGAGATAGGAGTAGATTTTATCTTAGTGATTGTCACTGATTTTTCCACGAATGTGATCTGGCGTAAACGAATTGAAACAGACCCAAGGGATGGACTGCTTGCCATCCAAGAAAAGGGATTCAAGTTGGTTGAAGAAGCAATCGTGTTTGGAAAAACGAAATGCATTCAACCGCTGGGTATTGGTTTAGCGATCCCGGGTTTGGTTGATGTCCATGATGGTGTGTTGAAATTTGCCCCAAACTTGAATTGGAAGGATGTTCCCCTGAGGTTAATCTGGACGCAGCAATTCCATCTACCAGTTTTTATAGAAAATGATGCAAACGCAGCGGCTTTAGGAGAATTTTATTATGGAGCTGCGCGAGGAATTAAAAATTTCATTTATATTGCTGCAGGGTTAGGGTTGGGGTCGGGAATAATAATCGATGGAAATCTTTTACGAGGAAATAAAGGATATGCATCAGAAGTTGGGCACATGACCGAAGATCCGGAAGGTGAAATTTGCGGCTGTGGAAAGCGTGGCTGCTACGAGACTTTGATAGGTCCAAGAGCAGTAATCAAGCGTGTAAAAAAGCTGATTGCTGAAGAAGGGAGAGAAAGTACAATATTACAAATCTCCGATGATTCTTCATATGCTTTTAATTATGATGCAGTTGTAGATGCAGCCAGGAAAAAAGATAAAGTGGCTTTGGCAGCTCTCGAAGATGTGGGCAGGAATTTGGGGATTGTAGTTTCTAACCTTGTAAATATCTTTAATCCGAAAATGGTTATCCTTGGGGGTGCTTTGAATTATGCAAAGGATTTTATCCAACCGATTGTTGAAAATATGGTTAAGGTGAATGCATTGCAGCTCTGCCAGGAAGACCTGGTAATCACCAACTCGCAGCTCGACCAGGATTCCAGTGTAATGGGGACTGCTGGTTTAGTCCTAGAGAATATCTGGAATGAATCAGTTTAGCAGTACAGATCAAGTTATCATAAATATATGAACATATTTTTACAAAGGAGTTAATCATGGCAATAAACTACGAACCAAAACCCGAACATAAATTCACATTTGGTCTATGGACCGTTGGAAATACAGGAGGAGATCCGTTTGGGGCTGATGTACGTGAACGAAAGTCACCCCATGACCTTGTTTATTTATTGGCTGATGTGGGTGCCTATGGGGTCAATTTCCATGATAATGACCTGATCCCCATTGATGCGACACCATCAGAAGCAAAAAAGATCAAAACCGATTTCAAGAAAGCGCTTGCTGATACTGGTTTAGTTGTGCCAATGGCTACCACCAATTTATTCTACGATCCAATCTTCAAAGATGGTGCTTTTACATCAAATAGCTCGAAGGTAAGAAATTATGCGACCCAAAAAACCATGAAAGCGATTGATTTGGGGGTTGAGTTTGGTGCTAAATATATTGTATTTTGGGGGGGGCGTGAAGGTACTGAAACAGAAGCGGCTAAAGACCCGATAACTTCAATCAAACGAACGCGCGAAGCTATGAACTTCTTATGCGAATATGTTCTTGATCAGGGATATGATCTGAAATTTGCTCTCGAAGCAAAACCTAATGAACCGCGTGGAGATATGTACAATGCGACAACCGGGCATATGTTGGCGTTCATTGAGACTCTGGACCATCCGGATATGGTTGGGGTGAACCCTGAGGTTGCGCATGAGCATATGTCGGGATTGAATTTCTCCCATGGAGTTGCTCAGGCAATCGACGCGGGGAAATTATTCCATATTGATCTCAATGATCAAGCATTTGGCCGCTATGACCAAGATTTCCGATTCGGCGCGGTTAATCTTAAGCGAACGTTCTTCCTGGTTAAACTGCTGGAGGATTATGAGTATCAAGGCAGCAGGCATTTTGATGCCCATGCATACCGGACTGAGGATTACGAGGGAGTGAAAGATTTTGCCCGTGGGTGCATGCGTACTTATCTGATATTAAAGGAAAAAGCTGACCAATTTAATAGTGATAAGGAAATTCAAGCGCTATTAAAGGAAATCAACCAGGATGACAAAGCGATGGGGAGTGTATCTGGAAAGTACACTCCAGAAAAGATGAAATTGCTTAAGGATTTCTCTTTTGATCGCAAAGCACTCAGCACAAAAGGGCTGCAGTATGAAAAGCTGGACCAATTAACCAACGAGATCCTCCTAGGAGTCCGATAGAAAAAATATTAAGAATAATATGAGAAGGCAAGAATTCTTTGGGCTTGACACTGTTGAAGTGAGTGCAGGACAATTTGATTTCCTGGTCTCTAAATCAGTCGGCCCGAGAATCCTCTCTCTCAGTTACAAGGGGAGCGAAAACCTATTCGCGGAACTCTCAAATGATTATTTAGAATATCCCGGAAACGGGAATTTCTATTTTTACGGAGGACACCGACTATGGGTTGCGCCTGAAAATCCTCCTATTACCTATATACCTGATGATCAACCAATAAGGATTCGGGAATCCTCAGGATTTATTGAACTTATTCAGGAAATCAACCAGATCACAGGCATCCAGAAATCAATACGGATTAGGTTTACGGATTATGATGATGTGGTTGTCATTGACCACTTTATTCATAATAAGGGAGACCTTCCTTTAAAGTGTGCTCCCTGGGCAATTACTCAATTAAAATTAGGCGGTACAGCGATCCTCCCGCAGCAGATCAAAGGAATTGACGGAAACACCTTGCTGCCCGACCGTTCGATCGTTTTATGGCCCTATACAGATATTAATGACCCGAGGATACGCTGGGGTAATCAATTCATATTTATTGATCCCAAACCGTTTGACCAAGATTTGAAAATTGGAATGTCGAATTCGCAAAAGTGGATGGCTTATTTCTGCCATAACCTTTTATTTATAAAATATGCGAAAAATTATGAATCAGAACAATTAATCGATCAGGGTGCCACAAGCGAATGTTACTGCAACTTAAAATTCATTGAATTAGAAACTTTAGGTTCCCAGAAACAAATAGAACCGGGTAAAACCACCCAGCATAGGGAAGTTTGGAGAATTGTTGATACACCCTTCGCCAATCTAAGCCAGGAAACTATGATGGACTTTACCGAGAATGATGAGATGGCAGATGTTTGCCGGGAAATGTTGTAGAAGGAGTTGAATATGGGTGCATTTTTAGGAATTGACACTTCAACCACATCAACCAAAGCAATTGTGATTAATGAAAACGGGGAAATCCTTGGTGTGTCTTCGTCAGGATATACATTTGAAACACCATTTCCGCTGTGGAGTGAGCAGAAACCCGATCTCTGGTGGCTTGCCACAAAAGAAAGTGTTCAAAATTGCATCAGTGAAGCAGGCATTCAACCCTCTCAGGTTAGAGGTATTGGCTTAACGGGGCAGATGCATGGATTGGTTATTTTAGATGAGAAAGGGAAAGCTATTCGGCCTTCAATTCTGTGGAATGACCAGCGTACCCAAAAACAGTGTGAAGAGATCCGAAGCGTAATTGGTAAATCTGAATTTATCCGAATTACTGGCAATGACGCACTGACCGGCTTCACCGCGCCAAAAATCTTGTGGGTGAAAGAAGAAGAACCAGAGATTTATAAGCGCATCAAACATATCCTACTACCGAAGGACTATCTCCGTTACAAACTAACCGGGGAATTTGCAATGGACCGTGCGGGAGGGGCAGGGACTGTTCTATTTAATCTAGCTCAAAGGGATTGGTCGCTGGATGTAATCAAGGCACTTGATTTGAACCCAGAATGGTTTCCACCAACCTATGAAGGTACACAAGTTACTGGAACACTAACAAAAAAAGCTGCAGAGGAAATTGGATTGATTGAAGGCATCCCTGTTTTTGGGGGAGGGGGGGATCAAGCCGCCGCCGCTGTGGGAACCGGAGCTGTTGAAGAAGGGATTGTATCGATAAGTTTAGGAACTTCTGGAGTGGTGTTCGCCACTGTAAATTCTCCTTTCATTGAACCCGAAGGGCGTTTGCACGCCTTCTGCCATGCTGTGCCAGGCAAGTGGCACCTGATGGGCGTTATGTTATCAGCCGCCGGCAGCTTGCGATGGTTCAGAGATTCATTTAAAAAAGATCTCAGTTTTGATGAGCTGGTTGCTGGTACGCGCGATATTCCACCTGGCAGCGAAGGATTGCTGTTCATGCCTTATCTAACCGGAGAGCGTACTCCTTATCCAGACCCCTTGGCTCGCGCTGGGTTCATAGGTATTACAATTCGGCATACATTTGAGCACTTCACGCGGGCTGTGCTTGAGGGGGTGGCTTTTGGATTGAGGGATAGCTTTGAATTGATGAAGAATGTAGGACTGAAGGAAATCACGCAGGTGCGGGTGACCGGCGGCGGTGTGAAAAGCTCAATCTGGCGACAGATCATCGCGGATATTCTGAATGTTGAAATTGTAACGGTGAGTTCAGAGGAGGGCGCTGCATTCGGCGCGGCTCTCCTGGCTGCGACGGGTGCGGGCGCATATAAATCTGTAGAGGAAGCATGCAAGAGTACGATTAAGATCACTGAAAAAGTGGAGCCTGGTCGCGCGAATAAGGTCTATGAAAAAGTATATTCAGAATATCGCTTGCTGTATCCCTCATTAAAAGGAACATTCCATAGAATTTCAGATATCGTTTCGTAATAAAAAGAATATCCACTTATTTTTGTAATAGAGAAATGATAGTATGAATACTAAAAGTCTTTCTGGAGAAGGTTCATGAAGCAGCCATTGAATGCTGTTGTGGCAGGTCATCTTTGTATTGACATATTTCCAAATTTAGAAAATTTTCCTAAGGGGAAATTTTTAAATGCATTCAAACCCGGGAGGTTATTACAAGTTGGAGGCGCCCAATTCTCGACCGGCGGACCTGTTTCAAACACTGGATTAGCACTGCAGCATCTGGGAATTCCCGTGAACCTAATCGCAAAAATCGGGAATGATCCTTTCGGAAAGATTGCCTATGATTTAATTAAAAAACATGGATCAAAATTAACAGATGGGATTAAAGTTGACCGTGATTCAATCACATCATATTCTGTCATAATCAGCCCACCAGGGGTTGATCGAATACTTTTACACTGTCCTGGAGCGAATGACACCTTCTGCTCTGGCGATATATCAAAAGATCTTATCAAAAACGCAGCCTTATTTCATTTTGGCTACCCCCCATTAATGCGAAAAATGTTTATCAATAATGGTGCTGAGCTAAAGAAAATTATGAGCCTGGCAAAAAGTTTTAATATGACCACCTCTTTAGATATGTCATACCCTGATCCCTCTTCGGAAAGCGGAAAAGCTGATTGGCGGTCGATCCTTTTTTCCACGTTGCCCTTTGTAGATATATTTCTTCCAAGCCTGGAAGAAATCCTTTATATTTTACACAGGGGAACTTATGAGGAATTAAGCGCAAAAGGAGACATTCTAAAACAAGCCACTCCTGACCTTATCCACGATATCGGTCAGGAATTAATAGACTACGGGGTTAAGATTGTTGTGATAAAAATGGGTGAACGAGGGCTTTATCTACGAACCGGAGATCAATCCGAACTTGAAAAATGCGGGCTTGCAAGGCCCGAAAACTGGCGTAAATGGGCAAATCGCGAAATGTGGGTACCCTGTTTTAAAGTTGAGCTGGTTGGTACAACCGGAGCGGGGGATGCAACTATTGCAGGATTCTTAAGTGGGCTTCTGCGTGGCATGTTGCCGGAACAGGCAATTTCAATGGCGGTTGCAGTAGGGGCTTGCAACGTGGAAGCAGCAGACGCTTTGAGTGGATTAAAAACATGGGAAGAAACGATTGAACGGATTGAAAAAGGGTGGGCGCGTTTAAATTCTAATGTTATGATTTCTGAGGTTGTTGATTCAGGATGGCTGTTTGATTCGGAAAACCAACTATGGTTTGGACCTTTTGATGATAAGAAATAAATAAACACGGAGGAAAAATGGAAAAATTTGGTTACAAATTCTCTTTCGGTCCCTGGAATATTCATGAAGGGGCAGACCCGTTTGGACCACCGGTTCGCCCAACGTTGAGCTTTGACAATAAGTTAAAGGTGTATAAGGAACTTGGCTTTGACAAAGTTCAGTTCCATGATAACGATGCTGTACCGGACATGGACAAACTCTCATCGTCTCAAATCCGTGAACAGGCACGGGCTGTGCAGCGTAAACTGTCGGATGAGGGCTTGACCGCTGAATTTGTTGCTCCGCGTTTATGGGAGCATCCCATAACGGTGGATGGCGCGTATACGGCGAATGATCCCAAAGCCCGTGCTTATGCCATTGATCGCTCCAAGAAAGCAGCAGACATTGCCTACGAATTAGGTGCAGATTTGATGGTTCTCTGGCTGGCTCGCGAAGGTACCTATATGCGTGAATCAAAAGATATTGTTCGCGCTACCCAGCAGCTGCTTGAAGCCGTTAATATGATACTGGATTATGCTCCAAAGCTGCGCATTGCCATTGAGCCAAAACCAAACGAGCCGATGGATTTGGCTTTTCTTCCAACAATAGGCCATGCATTAGCGTTTGGTTTTAAAACCAAAGACCCATCGCGCGTCGGTGTGCTTATGGAGTCCGCACATTCCGTCCTGGCTGGTTTGGACCCGGCAGACGAGATTGGTTTTGCTATGACGTTTAATAAATTATGGAGCGTCCATCTTAACGACCAGAATGGGCTTAAGTATGACCAGGATCGTTCGTTCGGGTCTGTGAACTTGCGACGCGCCTTTGATCAGGTGTGTGTGCTGGACGAGAATCGGTTCTGGGAAGTCGGCACCATCGGTATGGATGTCAAAGCTATCCGCACGCAGCCGGCTGATATTGCTGTGAAACATCTGCGCAACAGCATTCATCTATTTCTGCGTATGGTTGAGTTGTCGCGTTCATTGGATCGCAAAGCTGTTAACGATTTGATCGCTGCCCGCGACTATGAAGAATTGGATTGGCTGATTCTAAACCACTTGATGGGGCGGTGAGTTCGCGAAAATTTGCACGAGTCAATAATTAGCATAATTGCAAAGGGATGAATATCGGGCACTGATTGCGCGCGCTCGATATTCCCCGTTGTGCGAGTAGGGGTAACTGACCCAATTTACCAAGCTATCATTTTGCCAAGCGGACGACGAGAAAAATCATTCAATGAATGTAGATCAAAATTAAAACATGGCTTTATCTAAAGAACGAACTTATGTTGGATTCGGCTTTGGGGCAATTCAAAGCGGGTTATTTCTTTATGAGGCATATCATTCCGGTAAATTTAAACGTTTGGTTGTAGCGGAGGTAATTCCGGAGGTTATTTCTGAAATTCGAAATTCTGGAGGAGCAGCCACCATTAATATCGGGCATAAAGATCATATTGAAAAAGCCCGAATAGATGGCCTGGAAATCAAAAATCCAAATAATAACGAGGACCGATTAAGTTTAATTGACGCGATTGCAGATGCAGATGAAATCGGAACCGCAGTTCCAAGTGTAGATTTTTATACTACAGATTTACCCGGCAGCATTCATCGAATTATTGCTGCAGGACTACTAAAAAAGCTAAAAAATAATGGCCCCCGGGCAGTTATCTATACTGCAGAAAATAATAATCATGCTGCCGAGATCTTAGAATCAAAAGTATTAGGCCTGATGGATAGCCAGGAGAAGAAAAATATTAAATCCAAAGTGCAATTCCTGAATACTGTCATTGGAAAAATGAGCCAGGTTATTACAAGATCCAATGATATTAAGAATAGAGATTTATCACCAATTACTCCCAATCTAACGCGTGCTTTTCTTGTTGAGTCATTTAATAAGATACTCATTTCAAAAATAAAATTCAAAGCAACCTTTGAAAGGGGAATAAACGTATTTAAAGAAAAAGACAATCTGATTCCCTTTGAAGAAGCGAAGTTATACGGTCATAACGCAACACATGCATTAATCGGATACTTAGGATTAGTTAAAGGCGCAAAATTTATTGCTGATGTCCAGGATTTTCCGGGAATTATCCCATTCGCAAGGTCCGCATTTTTTGAGGAATCCGGGAAATCATTAATCAGAAAATATGATGGGCTTGATGAATTGTTTACGGAGGAGGGATACCGTTCTTATGTAAATGACCTTCTCGAGAGGATGGTAAATCCCTATCTAATGGATTCCATTGATCGGGTGACGCGTGATGTTGAAAGAAAGCTGAGCTGGAACGATCGTTTTATTGGGACAATAAGGTTATGCTTTTCACAAGGGATAAACCCGCGCAGATTTGCATTTGGCGCTGCTGCTGCCCTGCTGTCAATGGGGGATACGCCTTTGGATAATTTCTCAGCGAAATTAGAAAAACTGAAATTAATTTGGAAAAATTCTTCAGCCTCAACCCATGATGCTGAAATGGTAATTAATCAATTATCCACTTCTATGAATGACTTTTCTAAATGGAAAGATGCTGCCTACACTGACCCCAACCTTATTTATTGCAATGAGGAAGATAGACAAAATATTCGCATACTGTGATATTCTTTTTCTATCAGTAATGTTTACAATTCTGGCTTATAAGTATATTTTCCTTATAAAAGTACTTGACATGGATAATTTATTGTGCTAATCTACCTATACAATTAAATAAAAACATTGAAGGCGTGGACTCTGCGCAAAAAAATGGTCGCTTACTTGGGGTGAGCCGCCTAACCCATTAGATACGCAGACGAGCCAGTAGCGAAACCGGTCATGGTTAGGATGTGACTGGTTTTTATTTTAATAAAATTGATATTATTCATAAAAAATAAGCAAGAAAAAATAAATCGGAGGGTACCATGAAAAAATCCTATAGATTGCTCAAAAAGATCACCAACCTCTTTGGGATCGTGTTCATAATGTTGGGGATGATCCCACTACCTGTGATCGGCCAGGTCGGGAGTGTATATGCGGCTGAGCAGGCAGAGGATGGCGCGGCGGCAATCGATCTTCCCGCTTTCGTGTCCTATACTGAACTGCTGGGGAGCACCTCAGTAGAATTGGATGCGGTGGAGATGGTTGTGGGCCTGCCGGATATTTCCGGGGTGCACGGAGATTGGATCAGCTTAGCGATCTTAGGCCCAGTGCTGTTGGATGAGGGAGACGATATTGTTCCCACGGAAGAACCACCTGCGGATGAAGCTCCTGCGGAAGAACCTCCTGCGGATGAAGCTCCTGCGGAAGAATCTCCTGCGGATGAAGCTCCTGCGGAAGAAACCCCTGCGGAAGATGGTGAAGAAGCGCCCCCAGATGAAGCTCCTGCGGAAGAAACTCCTGCAGCAGAAGAAACGCCTACGGAAGAAGATTTATGTTCAGATGTTGACACGGACGCGGATGGGATAGTGGACTGCGAAGATGCTTGCCCGCTGGACGCATTAAATGAATGCCAGGCGCTACTCGAGGAAGAAGAGCCCGCCTGTGAAGGTGAATGCGTTCCTGAAGCAGTTGAAGAACCGGCGGCAGAAGAGGTAGATATAGCTGAAATCGTCGTTGCTGTGGCTGAGAATGATCTTGTTTTGGTAGATGATTCTGGCGAACCCCTCGATATGGCAAGCCAGGAAACAACTGATCTGCTGAGCGAAGTGGTTGATCCCTGGTTTGATGCTGGCGGGGGTGATTTTTATGGTTTTTCTAGTACTGGTACCTGCGTCGATTTTGTACCAGTAGCAAACTGTTTTACCTTTGAGGCAAATCCGATCCAGGCTGCAATCAATCACCCTCTTGCTGTGAGTGGAACGACGATTTATATTTTACCGGATGTCAGCTACAGCACAATGGAAGTAGATGTAACTAAAGATGTAACACTTGAGGGTGTGGTGGGAGACACTTCCTCTCATTCTCCAAGTCCGACTCCTGTCACCATTGGAACAGTCAATTTGTATGTGGATATTTCCGACTGGGCGAATGTGTTTGCCAGTATTGTGAATGTCATGAATGACACTGCGGAGATCCAGGATGGGATAGATTTAGTTGCTTCCGGTGGAGTGGTAAACGTCAGCGAAGGGACTTATATTTTGGAAGATGTTTCCAATAATAAGAAACCTCTGACGATTAATAAACCACTGACGCTAAATGGCGCTGTGGGAAGTCCCACCGCTTATGGACCGGGAAAAGGTGCGCCCATCCTCATGCAGAGTATGAATGATTGGCAGACAAGCGCTGCCATTGAACTGGGTGCTGATAGTGTGACCATCCAGGGCTTTATTTTCAAAGGATTCGAGTATGGCGTGGATATTAATTCTCACAATTTTGTTAATATAAACAACAATATGTTCTTGTATTATCCAACGTCAGGTGGTGGGATATATATAGATGGTGGTACCCCTCTTGTTGAGGAATACAACATAGAATTTCCTCCGGAAGAAAATGGATATGGGAAGTTTTACAACAATGAATGTAGTAATCCATTGTATGATTGTACAAAGGTAGAAGACGAAAAAGACGGTGGAATATATTGGATTACTGCCGATGTGGTTGTTATCAAGACAGGCAAAAAAAATGGACATGAGTTTTTCTTTACACCTGATAACAGCACTCCTTGCGACCCGGCAACGGAACTTTATTGCGTAACCTGGAACTATAATGGTTCCATTACTATTGTAAGGGGTTTAGGACAGGATATTTCGCATGTTCAATTCTGGAATTTCACAAATATAGAACCAAAGTGTGGTGATGGGATTCTGGATCCTGGAGAGCAATGCGATGACGGCAACAATGTTGACGATGATGGATGTTCCGCGAACTGTACCTTAGAATCAAATGATCCAGCCTGCGGTGATAATTACTGGGATGAGGAAACGGAGGAATGTGATCCCACTGGGGACCCGACAGGTGCGCCCGATGGTGTTACCTGCAATACGGATTGCACACTACCGGATTGCGGTGATGGCTACTTAGATACAGATGCAGGTGAGACCTGTGATCCAGGGATAAAACCCGGAACCACCGGATACGCTGCAAACTGCCGTACCGACACCTGCACCTACTGCGGTGACAATATCCTTCAGGATCCACCTGAAGATTGCGATGGTGGGACAAATTGCTCTGCCACCTGTGATTGGATAAGCGATTGCGGTGATAATTACTGGGATGAGGAAACGGAGGAATGTGATCCCACTGGGGACC
>CAYLHI010000002.1:0-70161 GCA_964383575.1 uncultured Pelolinea sp. | reverse complement strand
CCGTACCGACACCTGCACCTACTGCGGTGACAATATCCTTCAGGATCCACCTGAAAAGTGTGAACCTAAATTACAGGATCACTGCTCAGATACCTGTGAGTTTGAACAGTGGTGCGGTGATGGGATCGTTCAGAAGGAGAATGGCGAAACTTGCGATCCTGAAGCTCCTGGTGCGCCAGAAGACTGCGATCCTGAGACCTGTACGTACTGTGGTGATGGGATTGTTCAAAAGGAGAATGGCGAAACTTGTGATCCAGGAGACCCCGAGCAGGATTACTGCGATAAGAATTGCAAGTATAAAAAATTCAAAGCATTTACACTCGATCCGCACTGCGTGGGTGTATTTACCCTGGGATGGTTTGTGTCCAATCCAAACCCATACTCCGTGCCGAATACGCATGTGGTTGTGGACGGCGCGGTCAGGTTTGACGGCACCTTCCCGGCAAATACAACCCTTAGCATGGGCACGACAGCGGATGGACCTGCAACCCATACCATGTCAGTATCGTGGCCGGACGGCGGGTACGCGGAGGTTTCGTCCAATGAACTGTGCAAACCGAGGTACATCCCGCCGCCGAGCACACCGCCCGGGATTGCAGTGACTGGTGAAACGTTCATCATCCCGGTGACTGGAGCGGACCTTGTTAGCGCGCTGGCTACGAAACAGGGGATGTTCTTCTCCATCGGAGCCGCCCTGTTAGGATTGTCATTAATGATTGGCGGAACCAAAAAGAAGAAATAACAAAAAGTTGATTTGGTCTCCTCGCTTATTGTCAGCTCGCTAAGACTAGCGAGCTGACAGCTTTAACCAAGGGATTGATGAAAGAACAATAATGAATGTGTGAACATTGTGGAAATACATTTTCGTGGTTGACAAGAGTTAAATATATGATAATATATTGTTACAATTAAATAAAAAATTGAAGGCGTGGACTCTGCGCAAAAAAATGGTCGCTTACTTGGGGTGAGCCGCCTAACCCATTAGATACGCAGACGAGCCAGTAGCGAAACCGGTCAATCTATTTGGCCGGTATTTTTTGTCCAAAGAACTGCTGAATAGATAAAAACAAAGCAAAATAAATGAAAAGAGGTCAAGGATGAAAAATGCAAAGAGTTTGAAGAGGATTGTGAATCTAACGGGGGTAATCGTGCTTCTGCTGGGGGTGATTCCCTTTGCGGCGGCGAATATCACGACCGTTTACGCGGATGATGAAGTAACCACTGAACCGGTAGAATCTCCTACAGAGGAAGCTCAAGTTGAGCAGGACGTTGGAGAGCCAGCCGTTGAAGAAGCTGCACCTGCTGCAGATGCGGAAGATGAAGGGGCTGAAGCGGATGTGTCTGAAGAGGCAGCGGATGAAGCGGATGTGTCTGAAGAGGCAGCGGATGAAGCGGATGTATCTGAGGAAGCAGCGGAAGATGAAGGGGCTGAAGCGGATGTACCTGAAGAGGCAGCGGATGAAGCAGATGTATCTGAGGAAGCCGCCGTACCAGAAGCAAGTGAAGTCGCTGAAGAAGAAATTGCTGAAGCAGAAGCTGATGAAGATGTTTCCGAGCTGGTTGAAATGCTCAGTGAGGAAGAGGTCCAGATTGTCGATGAAAATGGGGAAGCGTTGCCCCTGGCAAGCAAAGAAGCCGCGGAGGTCCTGGCAAACAGTGATCCCTTCTTCTGGGATAACGTCAACAATGAGTGGGTTGGTTATACGGAAAGCGGAACTGGCTGCCCGGCAAATGTACACTGCATGCCGGCTACTACAACGCCTTTCCGGGATGCGGTTACTCATGCTGGGTCGCTTGTTGGGATGGTAGATAATATCATCTATGTTGCCGGTGGGGATTATCATGAAAATGTTGTGGTGAATGATGCAGGACTTTCATTCACTGCTTTCAATTCTATTGAAGTGACGTCGGTCGCGAATGCTCCGGTAGTCACACTATACACCTCCGGCTACGCGGTAGTGGATAAAATCACATTGAACGCGGACTTTGTAACAACCTTAGGCGTGTACGCGAACGAAGTTATCGTCAATGAACCCGGAAAAACTGGTGGACGGCTCGAGGACGGCCTGGCTCTGGTGAATGACGGCGGGACGGTTGAAGCGGATATGGAGTTATACAGTTCAGGTGGCCAATACCGGGTAAAAGATGCAAATCACACGAGCATCCCCACTGTTAATGATTTTGAATGGGAATGCGGTGAACCGAACACTCTTATTTATACAAACAGAACGTATCGTATGACTCTTATGAACCCGCTTGATGCGCGAATCATACAATATTATGAAACACATGGTGATGAACGAAGTGCGCTTGCAGTGCCGTTGTACCTTGATCGTACAGCCCTTGAACGGATGGAAGACCTTATGCTTGCGGTGAATGTGAATGAGTCTAATTCTGGTGCTTTTACCTGGTCTGAAGAGGATGAGAAACAAATTTACTGGAACTTAGTGGGAAATATTGGTAAAGATAATAATAATCAGCCTCTTAATGTTGTAGGTGGCCGGCAGGGAGAAATTGATAAGATCATTGGCAGTACTGACGGTACTGACAGTACTTACAATGACGTTACCCGAAACTGGAATATCTGGTTCTTGTGGCCAGGATTAGCGAATGGGATTCAGGATCCAGATGTAGATCCGGGAGATGGATCAAATAATTCAGTTCTTGGCCGTTATAACCCTTATACCCAATTGACATTCTTTGTGTACGATCCACAGCCAGTGGAAGGTTGTATGGATCCGACTGCGGAGAATTATGATCCAAACGCCGATACAGCACCAGAAGTTGATATGTGTGAATACCATTATGGCTGCATGGATCCGAATGCACTTAATTACGATCCGGATGCAGTCCGCAGTGATGGCAGCTGTACGTATAAGAGCACGATAAGTGCGCCCCCCGCAGGAGGACCACTTCCTATTCCTGTGACCGGCTTAACTGATGAAGAATTTATTATTCCAGTGACGGGTATTGATCTGACGAATGCTGATGAGGCCGGTCTATTAGGAGTCATTCTACTGGTAAGTGTGATGGCGCTTGGCGCGAGTCTAATCCTCTTGAAAACGAACAAACAAAAAGAACATTAGCGTTTTTCTGGTCGCCTCGCTTATTGTCAGCTCGCAAAGAACTGCGAGCTGACTTTCTTTAATACAAATCTTATTGGAAAAACAGACTGCCTGGCGAGCAGTCTGTTATTTTCTATAAGTATATATTCGGGGCGAAATTATATCCAGCCGCGCAGCTGCATGGCTTTAACGATCCGGGCGATAGCGACCATATACGCCGCGTCGCGCATATGCACGTGTTCATTCTGTGCCATTTCATATACATCAGCAAACGCTTCGGTGAGGATCTGCTCTTCCTTATCAAGCACTTCCTGCTTTGGCCAGTAGTAATTAGTGTCATTTTGAACGGATTCGAAATAAGACACCGTCACTCCGCCGCTGTTGCAGAGAAAATCCGGAATTAGGAAAATGCCTTTTTCGCGGATAACCTTGTCCGCGTCCGGGGTCGTTGGGCCGTTTGCCGCTTCTGCGATGATCTTTATTGAAGGGTTGATCAATTGGATGCTTTCGGCGTTGAGCTGCCCCTCCAGCGCGGCGGGGATGAGCACGTCCGCTTCTTTTTTCAGCCAGGCGTCAGCATCTTCAATTTCATATCCAGCAGCGACCGCTTTTTCCTTGTCAATAGCTCCGTATTGATCGGTGATGCTTTTCATAAAGCGGGGATCGAATTTTTCCTTTTTACTGACCGTATACGGTTTGCGGTCGTCACGATCCCAATAAGATACGCACATCACTGAGCCGCCCAGGATCTCTTTAAAACCGATGGCTGCATATTGGGCAACGTTGCCGAAACCCTGGATTGCCGCCTTGCATTTTTTCGCGTCCATTCCAAGGCGATTAAATGCCTCGCGAAGGTTGTAAATCACACCGTAGCCGGTTGCTTCTGTGCGGCCAAGTGAACCGCCGCCGCCAACGGGTTTTCCGGTGATCACACCGGGTGTATATTCTCCAACGAGTTTAGAATATTCATCCATCATCCAGCCCATCATCTGGGGTGTGGTACCCACATCCGGCGCGGGGACATCCTGGCGCGGTCCGATATTTTTCCATATCTGCTGAACCCAACCACGAACGAGGCGCTCTTTCTCACCATTAGATAATGTGGATGGATCTACGATGACGCCGCCTTTTGAACCGCCCAAAGGAATGTTAGCAACGGCGCATTTCCATGTCATCCAGGTTGCTAAAGCACGGACGGTATCCACTGTCTCAGATGGATGGAAGCGGAGTCCACCTTTATTCGGGCCGCGGGCATCGTTGTGCTGGACGCGGTAGCCCTTGAATATACGTAGATTCCCATCATCCATTTGAACCGGAATTCTGAAATGAAATTCCCGCATCGGCCAGCGCAGGAATTCACGCACTGGAGGATCGAGATGCAGCAGGTCCGCGACATGATCAAACTGCTGCTGTGCCATTTCAAACGCATTTATTGTTTTTTTTGCCATAATTACTCCTAATAAAAAAAATGAGATAACAAAACTCTATTTAATGTTTATATAATGAAAAGTTACTTTTGACTAATGCAGAAATTCCTTCAATTGCCTGCAATTCGTCGGTTCCCTCTGCTTGAACAAGAATGGTATGACCTTTATAGACACCCAGAGAAAGCACACGCAGGATGCTTTTTGCATTGGCAAAGTCTGATCCGGTGGTCAGGTTTTTAACTTTGATGGCGCAGGAAAATTGGTTGGCAGTGCGAATAAATAGATCTGCGGGGCGTGCGTGCAGCCCTTGTTCGCTATTTATTGTCAAATTCGCTGTTTTCATATAACTTTCCTGTCACAGCCATTTGCCACCCAATTAAAAAGTTGAAATATATGCTTTGCTTATCTATAAACGGTTGCATTTTGATTATAGATGATAGGCGGAAATTCAATTGTGTTATTAAAGCAACAATATCATGTGACACAATAAGACTATACATAAGTATAATATTAGAAAATGGACGAATGATAACGTGAAAATAAAACGAGAGGATGAATTCTAATTCAAATCAGAGATTTTCGGGAGCCACTGCCAGAGGATATTGACCACTTCGGAAGGTTTTTTTGTATTACGGATGCCATTCATGAAATCCGGGTATTGGATCAATTCATTCAATTGAAACAACGCTGTTAGATGGGAATTATCATCTGCTGCGCCAAGAACGATGATTATGTCGGTATCCGGCGGGGTGCCATTTTCAAATTTGAAGGGTTGGTCAAGTTTCAACATACTCATGCATAATTGATTAACCCCATCAGTTGGTTTGGCATGCAGGAGAAGTACCCCGGATCCCATATACATATAGAAACCATATTTTTCAATCACATCAATCATCGCTGAAAGGTAGCGTTCCTGAATTGCGCCGCTGTTGATGAGTGGTTGGCTGGCCAGGGCAACTATCTCGCGCCAGGAATTTCCACCGGCGGAAAAGGTAATGTGAGGAAGTTTTAGCAGGTCAACCAGGGAAATTTGCTGATCCAATGATCTGAGATTATGCATCCGTTTGCTCTGGTTCTTCTCAGCGATCCAGCGCTGAATGGATTTTATGTCATCGATCTCAAGGAATGGCTGTACTTCAATGATGGGCAGAAGGGGGTCTTCGATTGGAAGTGTGCTGATAATGAGATCTCCTTCCAAATCACTGGAAGAAGTAGATTCAAAAGTATTGATGGTTCTAACCACCTTCAGATTCGGGAATTCATATTCAAGCCGTGATTGCAGGAGTGAGCTTTTTGCGCGGACACCGTCATTGGCAATAATCGCGCTCAGGTGAGAATCTTCCACTGTTCGCAGCCTTTCCAGGGCGGAGAGCAGATACATCGCTATGAACCCAATCTCTTCTTCCGGTATCCGGGTGGGCACTTCATTTTCAAGGATAATAATGCTACTTTCGGCGACGCGGTAAATTTTGGGGAACTTTTCTTTGATCGTGTTGAGATGCGAATTTCTAATGGGAATATGGTAATTCAAGCGGAAAAGACTGTAATCAAGATGGTTCTTGAGCTCTTGAAATAGAATTTCATCTATTTTTAACATCGGGTGCAGCCGCATGGAGCAAATATTGATTATCTGCTGGGCGATCTGTTCGCTTTTATCAGAAGAAGGGATATGATTTGAGTCATTAATTTCCCGGGAGGGGCTGTTTTCCCAGCGGCTGCCAATTATCAGTGCGGTCAGAAGTTCTATTTCCTTCGGATTGGGTGTAATTTGAAATTCCTTTTCAATCTGGTAACCCAGCACCTGAGCGACCGCATATTCATCGGTTGCTGTCACGTTCTTGTCCACTTCGCCATGGATGGATTTTCCTCCCTTTATTGCCTGGGTCATGATGCCAAGATATATCATTATCTCAACCTGGGATTTAAGAGATATACAGCGGTTGATATTTTCTTCAATATATAAGATGAGCTGGTAAGTGAAATCCAATCTAAGCTGATTGATAAAATCGGCAATGCGGTGTGAGATTGCGTCGCTGGTGAAATACTGGTGGTTTTCAAAATAACCGAATAGCCGATGCCATCTTTTGTCCCCTAACTCCTCGCGGATCAAGCGTACCAGGGCAAACCTGCGGGATTCTTCCCGCCCTTCAATCCATAATCCTTTAGCAGATCTTTTTAATAATTGAATATTAAACCTGCCCAACCAACTTTCAACCCCCTGGATATCCTTGAAGATGGTTGAGCGGGAAAAATTCTCTACCTCAGATATCTTTTTCGCTGAAACTGGTTCGCTGGCTGTCAGCAGATACAAGAGCATGATACGAATACGCTGCTGGCGGGATAACACGAGGTCGCAGTCTTTCAGAGCATTGATGGTTTCAAGGAGATCATTTTTCTTTTGCTGGGACGCGACCACCTCGACGCCGTATCCGGGTTTATTGATGAACTCAACGCCGGAGATTTGGAGCCATGAATGTACTATGTTCATGTTGTAACGGATGACGCGCGCGTTCAACCCCATTTTTTCCGCTAATTCGGCTAATGTGATCTTACCGTGAGCTTCAAGAAGTTCACGGATGATATCCTGCTGGCGAGTGTTGATATCTGGTTTGCGGCCGATCACAATCGGATTATATCATTATTAGTTTATGTTTGCCACAAATAATTACGCCAATAATTGTACATATTAATCGAGGAATGCGCTTGTATAATTGTTGAGGATAAAGCGGAAACGCTTATATTTGTCCACTCGAAATCATTTTTTCAGGTAAGACTGCGAGGAAATTATTTTATAAGCGCAGCAAAAAATATAGAGGTGCTATTCATTGTGTCCACAGAGCTGCTGGAAAACGTTCAAGTTTTAAAATTAAACAAGAAGAATAAAGAAGAGGTGTTAGAGGATCTCTCCAATGCTGCGATCAACGCGGGTTACGCGAAGCAGGGATACCATAAGGCCATCCTTGAACGAGAAAGTGAATACCCTACGGGTCTGCATACTCCTGAAATCGAAGTAGCTATTCCCCACGCGGACGCTGAATGGGCAAATACGCCTTCTTTGACGATTGGGCTGCTGGAACACCCGGTTACCTTTAAACCAATGGGGGGCGAAGGCGGAGATGTTGCCGTGCAAATTGTTTTTATGCTCACGATAAAAGAACCCAAGCAGCAAATCAATTTTCTAAGGGCATTTTCCACATTAATGGGTGAGCCGCAAGTATTAATAGATTTTAAAGATACTGGTGACTTTAAGCCATTGATCGACAAGATAAAAAAGAGGATGGGGTGATCTCTGCATCCTTTTAGAAATAGAAGGGTTAATAACAGAGTGAGGAGTAAGTATAAGAAATGAAATTGAAAGAAATCATCAACCCAAGAGTATTTGAAATCCCCGATTATGACCAGGGACATGTAACTAAATGCTGGCAGAATCCATCGATCCGTAGGCAAATGTCCAATGAATCCAATTATGCGCCGATTGAAGCGGTTCAGAAAGCGATCTGCGAAGCTGGTAAAGTAGCGAATTATTATGCTGAAGATCCAACCTATGCCTTATCTCTCCGGGGGAAACTGGCGGCTTATTCTTCAGTAAAAGCAGAAAATGTGGCTCTGGGCAACGGCTCGATTGAATTGCTTGATCTAATCTTCCAGATCTTCATGGCAGAACCCGGGGTTGATGAAGCGATCATGCTTCAACCGGATTACTCCGCATACGTACCGAGAATGACATATTTTAGCTGGAAGATAAAACATGCCGAGCTCTCAGAGGGTTTGGATAAAGCGGCTGATCAAGTATTAGCGGCGATCTCAGATAAGACAAAGTTTGTTTTGCTCTCGCGCCCGAACAACCCGATGGGTACAGTTATGCCGGAAGATGAGATCCGTCGGATGCTGAAAACCGGAAAGATCATCATTGTTGATGAAGCATATGTTGAAATGGCAGATGAGGGCACATCGGTTTCCGCATGGGTGAATGAATATGATAATTTGATCGTCCTGCGCACATTCAGCAAAGGATTCTGCCTGGCGGGTATTCGCCTTGGTTATATGCTTGCCAATCCTGAAATTGTGCGGTATGTCAACCGATCCAAACATATTTTTAATGTAAATATCGCGGCAATGGCAGCCGGCGAAGCGGCTATGGATCATCTTGATGAATGTAAACTGGTTTTCAAGAAATTAGCTAACACGCGTGATTGGCTGATTGATGAGTTGGGAAAAATCGATGGATTTAAACCAATTCCTTCCCAGACAAATTTTGTAATGGTCAATGTAAAAGAAACCGGCAGGAGCGCGACGGAGTTTGTGGATCATCTATTGGAGAAAGGTTTCTTTGTGCGTAATTTTGCGAAGAAAGCGGGCCTTGAACCAGATACTCATTTCCGAATCTCAGCGGGACTGCCTGAGGATATGAAGGAACTTGTTGAGGAATTAAAGAAATATAATAATAATTGAAGTATTATTATGAATATAATGTATAAGGTGTTTTAATGTACAGTACTCTAATGGGCACCTTAAAAAAACTTTGAAGAGGAGAAATTAGAAATGGGAAGACCTGCAGTATTTTTAGTTATGTGTGGCTCATCTGTAGCTTCAGCCAATCTGGCTGCCGTCAAACTGAAAGACGAAGCCCAAAGGCGCAAGGTGAAAGCAATCATCCGTGTAGGTAAGATTGCCGATATGGATGTATTGATTGAAAGGCAACGCCCTGACATTGTTGTGGCAACTGCGCAGACCACAAAGAAACATGACGGCGTTAAAGTCTACAGCGGTGTACCGTTGATTAGCACCGTCGGTCAGGAAGAACTTTATGATGAAATATTTGCCTATATTGAAGAACAAGGTCTTGGTAAATAAGCCAGATCGGTACAGGTAATTCATAATTGTGAAACCAGAAAATACAGCTTTGAAAGGAGGTGGACAATAAGAAAATTTTTAGATGGTAAGGTTTTGTTTTAATTTTATTAAAAAATAAAAAAGGAGAATAAAAATGGATTTAGGAATTCTTACTGCAATACTTACTCCAATTATTAATGCTGGACCACTTTTCATGATCTTCATTGTGTTTTCAGTAATTGGATTAATTGTTCAACTGGGAGTGTTAAAATCAATACGCAATGGCTTAATGATCGCGGTAGGTTTCCAGGGTGTTTACATCGTGGTTGATTTTTTCCTCGCTGCCGTAGCTCCAGCGGCTGAAGCCCTGGCGCTCAAGTTCGGCGGTGTGTTCACCTACACTGACATTGGTTGGTCAGCATTCGCCTCATTCGCTTTCGCATCACCCTGGGCGTATGTGGTGATTGGGCTCAGCCTGGCTGTCAACCTGGTCATGATCTTTCTCAAAATGACCGACACCCTCAACCTTAACATCTGGGACTTCTGGGAGGCAATCATTGCCACCTTGATCGTTTACGGATTGACCGACAATATTGTCGCAGGTTTGATCTTTGGTAGTTTCCTGGCCTGGTTCAACCTGATGATGTCAGATTTCAACGCTCAACGTGGCTACTGCGCGGACATTGGTTTTGAGGGCTTGTCCTTTTATCAGGGCACTAACGTCGCCTGGGGCGCCTTTGGTCATTACGTTGGCAAACTGCTTGACAAGACCGGCCTGGAAGCCAAGATTACTCCCGAATACATTCAGGAAAAATTTGGCGTAATCGGTGAACCCTCCGTATTGGGCGGCTTAATCGGCATGCTCATGGGCATCGGCGCTGGCTACTACTGGATTGACTGCGTAATGTTGGCGATCGCTTTGGCGACCTCACTCGTTCTGATCCCCATGATGTCGGGTATCGTTATGCAGGCGCTTGTGCCAGTTACCGAAGCTGCTGCGAAATTTATGAAATCCAAAGCCGGCGGCAGGCAGCTCTACATCGGTGTAGATCCCGCGATTGCTGTGGGCAACACCACCGTTCTGGCGACCACTGTTTTGATGGTTCCGATCCTGCTGCTCTTAGCCTTCATCATCCCCGGCACACCTAACCATCCTTTAGCAGATCTGCCCTCCCTGCTGTTCTTCTGGGTGTTTGTAGTTGCCCCCAACAAATTCGACGTGCTCCGCACTATTATCACGACCACACTCATGGGTATCTACGGCACATTCGCTGCCATCTGGGGTGTTGCAAAATGGTCTTCCATGGTCGCTGTAGCGGCGGGTGTTGAAGTTGCCGAAGGCACTGGTGTAACAGCATGGTTCAACCACCTGTGCCCCGAAATGCTCGTAGCTGGCTTATTAGGCGAGAACTTTGATGCGATCGGTGGTGTAACCGGCATCATAGCATTCAGTGTTATTGTGATTGCTATAACCGTTGTCTTCCGCCTGCGCTATCTGAAGAATGTAAAAGCCGCTGCATAAAAATTTTATATTGAAAAGAAGAGGCTGAATAAAAAGTAAATCAGCCTCTTTTTATTTGCCATTTTTTTAGAAAGCACGATTAATCTTTTAAGTTCATCACAAAAAAATCGACGCAATCTTTGCTTTTTTCTCACAGCAATTTCTCGTAAAAGTTATTATCTATTTATTAACAGTATCATTTTTACGTTTTTATGACATACGATAAATAAATCTAACAGCATAGTGACCTTTTCACTAATGCTGTATACCACATGACACCTTTTATTGTTCTTGTTTTAGAACCATCAATTATTTATAGGTTGTTATTCGGATATAATATTGAGACTATTTCTCAGGAGATAAATTATGCGATTTATTAGAAATGAAATCCAAACACCCAAACGCCTGGTGCTGCCCGAGAAGCGTAAAAGCTTAACGTTTTTTATCCTGGTAGCTGGTGTTACAGTCTTAACTATTGGTGTAGCCGGCTTTTTCTCAGGGTTTTTATTTAGAGATTTGATAGAAGCGCGATGGGATTTATCATATCGAGATGTGCAGAAATATTCACTTGTGATTGGAGGGATAGGTATTATTCTATATATTATTGCAGCGTTTGTGTTAAAGATCCCGCTGAGAAAAACTACCTATTATAAGGTCAGAACGATTGTCCAGAATGAGCCCTTTGACCCGCCCAGGAAACACGATTTCACAAAAGCGATATTTGCCCGCCTAGGTGAACTTGATGATGATTGGGCATTCATGGCGGAGGTAAAACCGAAGGGAATAGATTTTAAAATCCCACAGGTCATAGTTGGACCGGGTGGCGCGTTCACCACGCATCCGATCTCGGATAATCCTGACCGACGGGCGTTTAAAGATCCAGGACCACAGTTTGATCGAGCCAGCAAAAAATTAGGAAGCGCTATCGGGCGTACTGTACTGCCTATCATTGTCTTTTCAAACCCAAAACTGGTGTTGTTATATAAAGAGAAATATTCTCCAAAAACACGTGTGATGCATATTCGCGAGATATATGATTTTATGAAGAATAAAAGGAGTGTACTCTCAGCGAAACAGCGGGAAGAAGCTGAAGCGAAAATATATACCCTGATCGACGGCACGGAACCTGGTAAATAAATGCAAAAAAGCCTCCTTTTGGAGGCTTTTTTTTTAGCAAAGAATAAACTTAAGTGAATGTTTTAATGCGCTGGAAGGTGGCAAATTTCGGCCGAGCGAATCAACGTTTTATTCAACAGCCCACTCAACGCTGGCGGATTGACACTGTCCCTGTACTTCCATGTAGTATGTGAATAATTCCAGCGGACAGCATTAAACAAAAAATGAGCGCGAAGAGGATCGAACTCTTAACCAATGGCTTAAAAGGCCACTGCTCTACCATTGAGCTACGCGCCCACAAGAAAATCTATTTTAACATGCCCTACTATTTGCGTCAACATGTGTGAAATCAATGGTATTTGAGGGGTTTCACTTTCTAGTGTCGTCAACAAGAGATGAAAGAACTGAAAAGTGAGCAGTGGATTATCGCAGATTTGGATAACATCCTTTCTTGGATTGACGCGTTCATTCTGGATAGAAAATCAAGAAATACCAGGCCGGGAACCATTCATTTCTATCGATATAAACTCGAAAAATTCTGGCAATACTGCCAATTGAGGGGAACCAGCCAAATCAAGCAAATCAGTCCAGAGCTTATCCGCAACTTCTTGCTGTGATTAGAAGAAGAAGGGCATAATGAAGGTGGTTGTTTCACTTTCTATCGGGCTGTTAAGACATTCATGAAATGGTATCAAGTGGAAAATGATCTGGATGATTGGAAGAACCCAATTGAAAAAGTAAAATTCCAGGCCCCGAAAGACCAACCGCTTGAGCTGGCTAATGCCGTTGCCATAAAGGCAATTTTAAAGACCTGCAAAACCAATTTTACGGGAAAGCGTGATAAAGCCATTATTCTGATGTTGATGGGCCATGCTGATATACAGGTTCTCAGGAGATATCTTAAACAGGTAAACCAGGATTTACTTGAAGTTCATAGGAAAGCTAGTCCGGCAGATAGATTTTAAGTTTTATTACCCATTGGATTTTAAGTCCTCTGTGACTGCCAATTTCCACCGATACCCCATTATCTGAGTTTTCCATTTCGTCTTTTGTGAGTTTAATGGTATTCTTTAATAGATATATTTAATAATAATTAATTTAGGAGAGATAGAGATGGGCGAAACCGGAAAAAAAGACAAAGGGAGAAAAGAACAGAAGAAAAAACCAAAGCTGACCATTAAAGAAAAACGGAGGTTAAAGCGCGAGAAAAAGAGCAATAGTACCGGGATTTCGTGACAACCAAACCGTGGAGTTCAGAAAATGGTTATTTCCACCTTCCTTTCGTCCAAGTCTTAATTTCCTCGTAAGTCCAACCGTTAGACAATTTAACCTTCAGCTTCTTCCCCCACCCAATAAGTTTTGGTCTATACCTTCTATCTTTTGTATCAGGAACCAGCAATCGAATTTTCTCAAGTTGTTCTAATTCATATTTAGTTAATCCACTTAGCTGGCATAGTTCATCAGCAGTCAAATTTTTTGAAAGTCTTTCCCTTTTCCTTTCTTCTTGCTCCTCAATTCTTGCTAATCTCCTATAGTAAATCTCATTTACTCTTTCATCACCCCATCTATTTTCTAAATTTCTTAATGTTCTTTTCGCATCACTAAATGAAAAGCCCGGAATATTTTCATTCATCATCCCCGCAAAATTTGAATAAAAAGAATCAAAATGATGGGATTCCTGGCAACTTGTATATGTCAATTCATAACAATGCCGGCATCCAAAATAGCCATAGCCAGGTGCGAGATATAAATTCCCCACTCTTCTATCACAGACTCTTTAAATTTTTATTTAGTTTGGGAGGGCTGGCTGGTGAGCGGAGGTTGGTCCTGCTGAGATGAAGGTTGGGTGGTTTTTGGGCGGGCAGGTTTTGATTCGACCGGGCAGAGAAGAAGTGCAAGATTATTGAGCGCTTCGAGGTCATATTCCAGACGCCCGCAGATATCGCATACCCAGGCGGGAAAATCGGGAACGGTGACCAGGTCTTCACCGAGCCAGGTGAAATAAGTGACCTTCGCCTGGTGCATCTGGCCGATGTGGCACTCGCTGCATGGGATCATGCTGGTTGGGTTATCAAAACGACGCAATTGGTCCGCCAGTTATCTGGTGGGATCATCCACCTGAATTTGAAATGATTATACCACCGCATGAATTGGAATAAAAAAACCCGGACAAGCCGGGCTGAAGGGATATTAAGGAAAATTAGTTTAAATGGATGGTTCAATGTGTACTGCGTCAACAATGCCAATGATGATGGAGATCACGCATGCGCCTTTGTTACCCATTACCTGCCGCGCGCCGTTGCCTTCATTAAGTACCAGGACGGTATCCCCAATGCCAGCATGGGTATTATCGAGTGCGATAAAATCCCCGCTGTCATCACCTTTTTCAAACCTAAGCGGCTGAACAACGAGCAGCCGCCTATGTTTGTAATCCGGGTGGCTGATGGTGGTGACAACAGTTCCAACAACTTTTCCAATGACCATAATTTTATGTGAACTGGTTCCACCCTTTTTTCAATGTAGTATCAATGCTTTCATCCTGGTTGACGTATAGTTCATCAACGATGCCAACCAGAGCCAGATCCACCGGTACAAATTTAATTTCAGGCATGGCTAATGATGCCTCCCGAGATTTGACCGTTACGCACACATCTTCTGGTCCCGCCTGCACAACATCGACTGCGACCTGCAGAGCACCGATCGGCTGCATATGTTTGTTCAAAGGCTGAACGATCAGTAATTTCAAACCTTTTAATCCCGGATATTTCTGCGTACAAATGGCAGTACCTTTTACGCGGGCGAACTGCATCGCTTATTTTAATCCTAATTCTGACGCTACGCGGTCAATGATGCGGTCTAACAATTCATCGCTTATCTGGCTACCAAACCGCGCTCGGACGGCACTTTTCACATTTTCTCTGATCGCTTCGATCTTTGAAGAAGTCTTCAGCACGGAAGCGGCTGGCTTTGGTTTGGGCGAGCTTTTATTAATATATGGGCGGATAGGTGCAGCCGGAGGTGTGTCGGTGGACTGCAGGAGATCAACGCCCAAGCGCTTTGCTTTCTCGTACGCAAGGTCTGTCAAGACAATATCATCATTGATAACCAGGCTGCGCTCACCGCGCTGGACCATGTCTTCAATATCCCGTTCAGTAAAAAATCTCTTTCCCATAAAAGTCTCCTAATGGTTAACTATGTTTCTGACAGTGCGTTTATTACAGCTTCGCTCACTATCCGTTCCAGTTCGGATTCAGATAAGTTGCTTTCCTGAGGAGCAGGAATCTGGCATTCAGGTGCATGGCAGTAGCCGGAATACACACCTGCTTCCATCTCAACGATTTTTTGGTGGGTCTGGTGTAATTTTTCGAGACTGTCGGGCGCAAGGGGTTTTTCCCCGCCAAGCTGGCGGGCATAGTAAATTACTCGAGCGGCAGCTTCAGCGTGTTCAACTTTGATAGCAGCTTGATAGATATCGCGGCCGACAGCCAGTAGTCCGTGGTGATCCAGCAATACTACACTGTTTTCACGCACGCGAATGCTCTCACGAATAGAATTGGCCAGCTCTGGACTGCCGGGTGCGGCATATGGAGCCAGAGGAATCCGGCCGCCGAACATCACTTCCACTTCTGGTAAGATGTTAGATGGCAGGTCAAGACCCGCAACGGTAAAAGCTACCAGGATAGGTGGATGGCAGTGCGCCACTGAGCAGATATCTGCCCGTTCTTCATAAGCTGCCAGGTGCATGGCTACTTCAACTGTTGGCGGCAGGTCACCTTCGAGCTGGTTGCCCTGGCGGTCAATTTTGACAATTTGAGATGGTTTCAAGAAACCCTTACATAGTCTGGAAGGCGTGATAAGAATCTCGTTATCATCTAGAATAGTAGACAGGTTGCCGTCGCTGCCAGTCATAAACCCGGCTGCGTACAAACGACTGCCGACCACGCAGATATCATTTCTTAGACTCCACTCTAATTCATTCATAAAATTATCCTTCCACACCCTCCAGGCTTTCCAGCGCTTTTGATGCGGCGTCGCGGGCAGTGACAATGTCTGCTTCTGACCCTGACAGCCACATACGTCCAAAACGCCCAACACCGGATACGTGAATGATCTTAATGCTGGCTTTTTTCTCGGCTTCGTTGCAGGCAAAATTAATGTAGGCCGCAGGCGTAACTTCCATCACGAGCATGGTTTCACCCGGAACAAGCATGCTGCCCCGCCTGAAGCGGTTGAGCAGCTGTGCCTGGTATGAATCCACGCGGGTGATAACCTGGGTGGACGCGATGCTGGGTTTCATGCGGTCTGTAACGCTGAGCCCCAGACGGTTCAGGACCATATTGCCTGCTTCAATGACAGCGGCTTGATTGAGGGAATGGATTTCAAACATTCCAAATTCCCGTTCAACGATCTGGGCGCCTGGTTTCGCCTCTGTGGACTTTACGGCGATATCAACTGTGCGAAAGACTTCATTCCCGGGCGCCATTTCGATATACAAGGATGCCATGCCTTCAGTTGGCAGGTCACCCTGTGTAACAGTGCCGATAAAAGCGGCATACTGCGCCTGCATTCTGTCTAACAGGCAGTAACAGCGTAATTGAAAATTCTCAGCCATATTATTTACCTTTTATTAAGTTTGTTTATCTCATATTCTCGATTTAATTCGATGTTATTAATACGCCGCTTAGGACAAACGCGAGACAAAAGTGTTACCTTCACCCTCACTGATGAATAATGACCAGTATTATTTGTATGTTCAGGCATCCGCAGTGCAATACCTGAAATGTGTTCATTCAACACATACGCGGTCATCATTCCATGCCTGCAAAGGGTTCACCGCAGGCACGGAGACCATGTGAAAGTAAATTAATTATTACTTTGCTTCGGTTGTGCGGCCGCTCATGCTGCCCTTAGTTTTATGGGGCAGGATCATTTCGACATCCGAATGCGGTCTCGGGATAACATGTACGGATACAAGTTCGCCAACCCGTTTCGCGGCTGCTGCGCCTGCATCAGTGGCTGCTTTGACAGCGCCCACATCTCCACGCACCATCACGCTCACATATCCGCCTCCAACATATTCGGAGCCGATCAGTGTAACGTTTGCGGCTTTAACCATCGCGTCAGCAGCTTCAATTGAGCTGACCAGACCTTTGGTCTCTACCATTCCAAGAGCGATTAATTCAGGGTTTGTTGCCATTTTCTTTTCCTTTCTTTACTTTCACTTAGTTTGATTGATGATTTCTTGAACTACTTGCTGAACAAGCGTTTCGATATCCTGCGTGTTTGATATGGCAGCGGACGCTGGCTGTGGTCCGCGCAGGGCTGCCTGTGGGGGAGGAGTGGTTTCATACGCCAGCCGTTTGATATTGTATAGATGATGGACGGTTATATTGTCCCCGGTAATAGATCCGCCTACCCCGCCGGATCCTAAAGTCATGGAAGGCATTAAACCGGTTGTTAATCCAACCGCCCCTAGAGTACCCATGGTATTTACCAGGATACGGAAAACTGGTTTCTCTAATCCAAAGGCCATGATGACATTTTCATCCGTGGCATGGATAACCTGGGTGTGCCCTCGACCACCGAACATGATCAATTCGATCGAGCGGTCACAGCCGGCTTCCCAACCGTCTTCCTCATACCAAGCCAGGACAGTCGTCAATTTCTCGCGAGAGAGTGGTTCATCTTGACCGGTGATTTGCAGAGGTGTAACGATCACGCGTGCTGATTGGGGAATGCTGAATCCAGCCATACCGGCGACGGTCTGCGCAGGTTTACCGACGGTTTCTGTGTTGATCGCACCATTGGGGTGGAATAACAGATTGCGCAGACGCTCTGTTTGCTCTTCGCTGGCAAAATAGGCGCCTTCCGCTATCATTAATTGCTTCAATTTATCCGCGATTGGATGATCGGCAATCACTGATTGTTCGGAGGCGCAGATAGTTGAACAATCAAATGCTTTACTGTTTACAATGTAACGAGCTGCTTTTTCCAGGTCTGCGCTGCGGTCCACGTAAGCTGGCACATTGCCGGGTCCAACGCCATAAGCAGGTTTCCCAACTGAATGGGCTACTTTTACCATTGCGCTTCCGCCGGTTGCTAAAATTAAGCGTACAAATTTATGTTTGAGTAATTCCTGAGTGCCAGGCAGAGAGATGTGCTGCATGCAGGTGATCAGGTTAGGCGGTGCGCCAGCTTTTTCAGCGGCCTGCTGCATGATGCGGGTTGTTTCATATGTACATCGGGCAGCAGATGGATGCGGCGCAATCACCATCGCGTCACGTGCTTTTACCGCAATGATGATTTTATACATGGCAGTGGATGTCGGATTTGTGCTGGGAATCAGCGCAGCGATCACACCCACAGGCCAGGCGATGTCATAAATACGCCGTTGGGGGTCATGGTGGATAATGCCAACAGTCTTTATATCCTTGATGCTCTCCCATACAATGCGAGACCCGAATTCATTCTTTAGCTTTTTATGGGCCGCAATGCCAAAACCGGTTTCATCATGCGCCATTTGGCCTAATTGGGCTGATGCGGCATAGGCAGCATCCGCCATTGCGGTGCATACCCGATCCACTTCTTCCTGGGTGGCGTGCTTCCAGATCAACTGTGCCTGATATGCAGAATCAGCCAGGTCTCGTGCTTCTTGTATTGAAAGCAGATCGTGATCTAAAGCCATGCTTTATCCTTTCTTTTTCTAACTTTTACGAAAAGTTGTTTTACCCTCAACTTCCAGTGAATCAATGACTGCCATGATCACGGCATCCACCGGCCGGTCTTTTGTGATAGTTGTCTGGCGTGCACTGGATCCATGCGCAGTCAGTACCAGATCACCTGCTCCCGCGTCAACTGTGTCAACCGCGACATACGGTTTACCGATTGGTTTTCCGGTCTCGTCTGTTTGCTGTACAACCAGCAGCTTCCTCCCCGTTATTTTTTCATCTTTAATAGTGGAAACTGTTGTACCGATAACCCGAGCAATAAGCATATTTTTCTCCTATATTTAATATCCTCTTGGTGTGGGAGCTGCGGTTTTTGGCTACTGTCCGTCTCCTTGGACGATGCGAACGCCCGCGCTCGCGCCGATGCGGGTCGCGCCAGCATGCACCATTTTATCTAGGTCCTCTTTCGAATGAACACCACCCGCTGCTTTCACGCCCATCAATGGGCCAACTGTATGGCGCATCAATGCGACATCTTTAACGGTTGCGCCTGCTGTTGAAAATCCGGTGGAAGTCTTTACAAAGTCAGCTCCGGCTTCTTTGGCTAATAAGCAAGCGATCTGTTTTTCTTCATCCGTCAGGAGCGCAGTTTCAATGATCACTTTTAATAAGGCGCCAGCGGCATGTACAGGTTTTAGGACCGTGAGGATATCCCGCGCAACCAGGTCAAGATTTCTGTCTTTCAACGCGCCAATATTGATAACCATATCGATTTCGGTTGCTCCATCTTTTAGCGCCTGTTCTGCTTCAAAAGCTTTGGTTTCTGGTAAGCTTGCGCCTAAAGGGAATCCAATTACAGAACACACTTTTACGGGTGAATCTTGAAGCAGCTGCGCGCATAGTTTGACATTTGTGGGATTAATACATACCGAAGCGAATTTATATTGATTTGCTTCTTTGCATAATTGTGTAATCTGATCACGGGATGCTTCTGGTTTCAATAATGTATGATCGATATATTGGGCGGTAGATAGATCGTCTGGTAGTGATCCAAAGGTTGAGGTGATACGATCAGCGCCGGCGTCAATCACCTGGCCGATCTCATTGAAGCAGGTAGTAACGCATAGATCATCTACGCATTCAACTTTACAATATTCACCTTTAAGTGTGGCCATCTTCTTTTCATCTTCTGTCAACACCGACAGAATTTCACGGGTTACGATCTCGGTGAGAGTTTCTATACTTTTTATGTCTGCTGTCATCTCTTTAGCCCTCTTTCGAAAAGCGCTTTTCAATTTCGGTGATCTTATCCACACGCCGCGCGTGCCTGCCCCCCGCAAAAGGCACTTCCAGCCATGTTTTTACGATTAATTTCGCTTGATTGATTCCTAATAAACCTGCACCCAGCGATAAGACATTGGCGTTATTATGTTCACGGGAATTGTTTGCTGTGGTGAAGTCGTAGCACATTGCCGCGCGCACTCCGGGTACTTTATTGGCCGCAATACAGCTGCCAATACCGGCTGCATCGATCACGATTCCACAGCATGCTTCTCCAAAATGCACTTTTTCCGCTACAGCCAGGGCAAAATCTGGATAGTCAACGGATTCTTTAATGTTTGTGCCGCAATCAATCACATTGTGCCCAAGTTCCTTTAAATATTGAATTAATATATTTTTTAATTCATATCCGCCGTGATCGCATCCGATGGCAATGATCTTCTTCTCAGAGGAATCGCGCGGTTGGCTTGCCGGAGATGGGGAAGAGGAAACATCATTCGTTGGCTTTAATCCCGATCCGACCGTATCTAAAACCTTTTTCACGATATTGCGAATTTCCGTTTCAGATATATAATCCATATTAAACCTAAACCTTTACTTGACAGATCATTATGATTTATGATATGATGACTGGTAAAGACCACATAACATCTTTATGACTGTAATAATAGCACAATTTAGAGAGCGTGTCAAGCATGATTGATCCATCTGATGTAATACCGAAATATTACCAATTGGCGAATATTATCCGCCAGCAAATCGAGAGTGGATATTTTAAACCATATGACGCGATCCCATCTGAGCGTCAGTTGGAGCAACGCTATAACCTCAGCCGGCCGACAATACGACAGGCGATTGACCTATTGAGTAGACAGGGATACCTATACCGTGTACACGGAAAAGGTACCTTTGTTTCGCCGCCAAAATTGCAGAAAGGTATGCTGGAATTAACAAGTTTTTCAGAAGATATGCGCAACCGTGGATTAAAACCCGGCCAGAAAATTTTGGAATTTGGATATGTGAAACCAAATAGTAAGACCAGGCAGCAGTTGGAAATCACAGATAACGAAAGAAAGGTGCTCCGGATTAAGCGGCTGCGCTATGGAGATGAAAATCCTATGGGGTTACAGGATTCATTTTTAGCGCTTGATAGCGCGCATACTATAACACGGGAAGAAATTGAAGAAAAGGGGTCGATTTACGTGATCCTGCAGGAAAAATTTGGCATCTATCCAACTGAAGCGGATGAGACTTTAGAAGTCACCCTTGCGACGCATGATGAAGCTGAACTGTTAAATATCAAAGATGGCAGTCCGCTGCTGTTGAATGAGAGAACGCTCTGGTCGCAGGACAGAAAAGCGATTGAATTTGTCCGAATTCTTTATCGGGGAGACAGGTATAAATATTATATGCGCTTAACGCGCAAACGATAATTTCTACTATTGACCTGAAGCAAACACATCCGGTGTGGAAAGCCCACGGATCTTGTTCGGCGGCCAATACACCGCGAATGCTTTACCAATCACATTTTCCAGGGGTACGAATCCCCAAACATGAGAGTCGGCGGATGGATTGCGGTTGTCACCAAGGACGAATAGGGCGTCTTCAGGTACAGCCCATACACCTTCGTATTCAGGGGCGGCAGAAATATACGGTTCATATAATATCTTATTGTTGACCCAAACATTACCATTACGGACAATGACCTCATCCCCCGGTTTGCCAATGACCCGCTTTACGTAATCCAAATCCGGTTCTACCGGGTAATGGAATGTGATGATGTTGCCGCGTTCAATATCGGCGAATGTATAAGCGAGTTTATTAACAAGCAATACTTCTCCAGGTACAAGGGTTGGCTCCATACTGATCTTCTGGACACGCACGCGGGCGACCACACTGTCAATGAGGAAATACAGCACCAGCACCATTGCGATCATTTCGATCGTTTCAATAACTGGTTTAAACTTTGATTTCCAAGAATTCTGACTATATAAATTTTGTGGTGATTTTTCGGGTTGATCTGACAAAATAAAACTCCCTGACTCTATCTTTTTTCGCGATTATACACCTATCATCTTCTTGCTTTGAGCACAAGACGGATAGGAGTGCCTGTGAAGGGATACTCTTTCCGCAGTTGATTCTCAATATAGCGTAAATAGGTGAAATGGGCTAATTTTGGATCGTTAACGAATAGCATGAAAGTCGGCGGATCACAACGAACCTGTGTGCCGTAATAGATGCGCAGGATCCTGCCGGTTTTTGATGAGGGCGCGTGCTGATCCTGCGCCCTCAGTAAAATTTGATTAAGGTTACTGGTTCTTAATTTAACAAGGCGCTCTTCCTGTACGCGCAGCGCCTCTGGAAGCACGGTAGGAACGCGCTGACCGGTTAGGGCGGAAATAAAAAGTACAGGCACAAAATCCATGAAATTTAGGGAATGCTGGATGCGTTTTCGAAATTCATTCATTGTAAAGGTATCTTTTTCTACAGCATCCCATTTATTAACCAGCACAACCGCGCTTTTCCATGCATCAAGAATAAATCCGGCTATATGAGTATCCTGAGCGGAAATGGGTTCAGTGGCATCAATCATCAAAAGAGCGACATCACTGCGTTCGATCGCCCGCAAACTTCGGATGACGCTATATTTTTCAACGCCGCGGTCGATTTTTCCACGCTTTCTGATACCAGCAGTATCAATAAGTGTAATCTCAGAATCATGAAAGGTGATATGGGTATCCAGCGCATCTCGCGTTGTGCCGGGGATCGGGCTGACAATGGCGCGTTCTTCCCCGACAAGCTTATTTAATAGGCTGGATTTTCCAACGTTTGGTTTACCCACAATTGTGATCTTAATAGATTCATCTTCCTCATTATTTTCATTAAGTGGAAGCACATTGACAAGGGCATCCAAGAGATCGCCGGTTCCAATCCCGTGAATTGCGGATATGGCATGCGGTTCACCCAACCCAAGCTGGTAAAAATCAAATGCGTTCGCGCGCAAATCCGCATTATCGGCTTTATTGACAACGAGCAAAATTGGTGGAACTGACTGTCCGTCCTGCTTTTTCTGTCGGCTGCGCAGCAGATCGGTGACTTCCCGATCCGCTGACGTAAGGCCAGCTGCTGCATCCACCAGGAAAAGGATAGCGTCTGCTTCCTGAACGGCAATTAACGCCTGACCACGGATCTCCTGTATAAATTCAGCAGAAGATATGCTAAGTGGGATTTTCCCTCCACCGGTAGTTGGGTCAATTCCGCCGGTGTCGATGATATGGAACCGGCATCCGTTCCATTCTGTTTCCGCGAATAAACGGTCACGGGTAGTTCCTGGAGTATCATCAACGATAGCAAGCCGTTCCCCCGCTAAACGATTAAAGAGGGTACTTTTTCCCACGTTTGGGCGCCCGACAATAGCTACGATAGGCAGAATCATTTCAATACCATTCCTATTATTCAGCACCCGCTGTCAGCGGTGATATTTCAACTTCGATCGTTGCAGGAAGCAGAGATTGAACTTGGACGCTCTGAATATTGATCTCATGGGAAGGTTCCAGCTGATACGTACCTTCTTTGGAATCGGTGAGGTCTATAAATATGCGGACATTGCCCGGAATCAGCTCGTCAAGGGTGAGCAGTGGACCAGAAAGAATAATATCCACGTGGTCTGGTGAAAGAACAGCGAACAGTTTTGGATCTAATCCAGTGGTTTCAACTGGCAGGTTAGTCAGAGTAATGCTACCCTGGATGGGGGCGATTGATACAGAGACCTTAATAGTGGATTCACCGACAACGGTCATACCCGATGGGAGATCAAGCGGAAGTGAGACAACCATATCTTCACTGGCATCGCTCAGGTTTAATGGTTGTGTCTCAATGAACCCCGGAAGATCATTGACTAATTCAGGATCGGTGGAAAATACAGTGATTATCAAAGGATTAGATGAAATATCGGTTAAACGGTAGCCGCTTTCAATCTGGCCGATGGTAACAACTTTAACTGGGACATTGCGGTATCCACCGCGCTGGGTAATTTCCATCTGTACATTAACTTCTTCCGGAGATATCGAGACACCAGTGACTGTCAACCCGCTTTCGTCAACTGCCTTCAGTGCCAGATCTATGTCGATATTCTCCTTTGACTGGCTGATATCCAGGACCGCTTGGATTCCAACTACCTGATCCACAAGGGAAGCCGGACCATTTACTGTAGCGGTTTCTTTGCTCAACGTGGGATTTCCCACCTCGTACCCGATAGCAGGGCTGGAGGGTTGGACAAGATCAATGTTGAATGATTCATTGGAAATTTCTTCTATTTCAATTTCGATCACATCGGGGGAATAATTTTCTACTTTAACAGGCTTTGCGTCTATCTGTAAATTTACCGGCACAGAATAATTGCCCCCGGTTAGGCCGCTCAAGTCAGCGATCGCTCGGACCGCATTGGATGAGGTCAGTTCTGATTCCCATGTGGAGACAGGCGCGCTGAGTGTTAACGTGATCTGCTCAGGCACTTCGCTGGTGATAACAAGTGCAGGGTCAAGGCCAAAAAGCTCGATAGGAACAACACGTCCATAGGTTCGTTTTTCAACAGGATCTGTGTTGGTGACTGCAAGCACCCATACCGCGACAGCCAAGGCTACGGCACTAATCAATGAAGGCAAATTTCTGGTAAATTGTTCAAAGAAAGGTGATTTTTTCATTCCTGCTTATCTCGAAAATGTATAATTTTATTAACCCAATGCATGATGTTCATGCGTTCCCGGCTTTCCACCTGCTGTTTATAGAATGCAATGAGCACGTTTTCCAATTTATCCACCCTGATGCGTCGGAGAATTCGCCCTCGGTGAGCCAGTGAAATAGCGCCGGTCTCTTCTGAAACGACAACAGCGATAGCATCTGTTGTTTCGGAAATACCTAAAGCGGCTCTATGGCGAAGCCCCATCTGCCTTTCAGGGGAATCATTAAGCACGCCACTGGCTGACAGGGGCATGATACAGGCGGCAGCGGTAACCCGATCTTCCACAATGATAACTGCACCGTCATGCAGCGGCGTGTTGGGGTAAAAGATCTGCAGCAGCAACTCAGCAGAAACCAGCGCTCCTATTTTGACACCGGTGTTCTCATATTCATACAGATCATCTCCTCTCTGGAGAATAATAAGAGCACCCTGCCGGAAAGCCGACAAGCGCGAAGCCGCGCTCACTACATCCTTGATCATTTCTTCGATCGCTTCCATATTCATGGTTGATCTGCGCAGTGTGAATGTGCTGGAGCCAGCACGCCCAATGCGCTCTAAACCGCGCCGCAATTCGGGTTGGAAAATAACGGGGATGGCGACTAAGAGTGAAGGAAGCGTTATGGTGACTAACCAGGAAAAAGCTGGAAGATTGACCAATGTGGTCAGTAAGCTAATCAAGATGACCAGGAAGATCACGCCGCGCATCAGTGTGTGCGCCTGTGTTTCACGCAGGACAACCAATAGAACATAAAAGATGGCACTGACTAATATAAGGTCAAGGATAGTCAGCCAGCTAACTCGCTGGATAAGAAATAAGATCTCAGATGAAAAATTGCCCATAGAACCTGCTGCTCATGTGCGCCTGCTAAATAGATCAAACGCATCACACACTTTCTTTTGATACAAATTGTACCCTGCCTTGTTCCAATATGAAATATCTACATTCCGGGAAGGAATGCCAGTGTAACCGCGTTTCCTAAGGAAAGACTTCCTTTCCTTTAATAAATGGTCTTCAATTGGGAATATGATCCGTTGGGTCATGTGCATACGGCCAAATCGCTCAATTAGAGTAACTACCTTTTTAAAATCATTACTGACCATATCTGAATTAGTAAAGTAATGCGCTAACAAAGTCAGCTCGAATTGGGAAAGGTTCCAAATGGTGATGTTGTCATACTTTAAAGAGGCCGGGATAGTGAAAAGAAAATGCTGGCACACTAGCCGTGTAAAATCTTGGCGTGTACGGTTTTCTCGATCAGGGGATAAATTTGCTTTATCTCCGAACCATTTAATATGTTTGCCAGGTTGATTCTCTTTATATAATAATTCAGCAACCGTAGAGAAATTATCTGAAGAAGGTGTGATCAGGAAGTCTTTTGAAGATGCGATCAAATCGGATGTTCTATTAAAACAAACAGAAAAATTCCGTTTTTTCTTCTTCGTCTGACACCATGCTTTTGTAACCTGCTGCCATGTCTTGTTCACATCCTGGTTGTTTTCTATCACCACATCTGCTTGCTGTCTCTTGTTTTTCGATGATGATTGATGGGATAAGCGTTCTTTAATTTCCGCGTGGTCCATTCCCCGCTCATATGAAAGCCGTTTAAAGATGACTTGCTCCTGTGCATCTGCCACCCAGATACTATCGCACATGCCTGCAAGGCCAGATTCGAGCAGTTTGATCGCTTCGATAATGATGATGGGCAGGCGGGCATGCTGGATCATATTTGCTACCCCGATTGAAACAAGCGGGTGCAGGATATTTTCCAGTTTAGCGAGTGCTTTTTCGTCGCTGAACACGATATGCGCGAGTTTTTCACGGTCAACTGCCCCGCGGGTATCTAATGTTGATGCGCCAAAGTGATGAATAATCTGTTCTTGAGCAGGGCCATTGGGTTTCAGCGCTTCATGCGTAACAATATCCGCGTCAATGCCGTAAGCGCCCAGATGCTGGAGCATTTTACGGACAAGGCTCTTTCCTGTGCCAATATTACCGGTTAACCCGATGATGAAGTGGTTCTGATGCGGCGCAATTTCACCCATTGTGCATTTATTGTAGCGTTGGGGGTGGATGATGTCAAATTTACTGGGAGGGTGTTGAAATAGTCACATTAATGAGCAAATGCAACATATTTTTTGGGTAAAAAACCACCATATACGGCAGCAAAATGAGGTTTTTCTCTTCATAAAACTTGTTTTTCAACACCCTCCAAGGTTTGCTTGACAAGGCATGGCCAAACGTGTAGAATTATTTTGTTTTACGCCGAGATAGCTCAGTTGGTAGAGCACGCGACTGAAAATCGCGGTGTCGCCAGTTCGATTCTGGCTCTCGGCATAAAAACCCCGTTTACGGGGTTTTTCTTTTTCTGATAAAATCTCTCCAAAATGGAATTTATTAAACGCTTTGGTAAACAGCTCGCGGTTGGATCCTCCGCGATAGGCCTGCTGTTGACCGCGCTGAGCTTTTTCCTCTCCCGACAATCAATCAGCGCAGACATTTGGCTGGATGGCGAAGATAAACCTGCCACTGTTATAATTGACAGCTCCCTCGCCGCTAACTGGCTGCTTGAAGCCGGTGTTCGCGTTTTTCCTAATGACAGTGTGAGGTACGGCGGCGTTCCTATTCCATATGATTTCAAGCTTCTGGTGAAGAATGGGCAGCACTTGTTATTCAAACCCGCCGTTCCGATTTCCGTACAAACAGCCAATGAAAGCATCCAGTTTTACTCAGGTGCGGAAACGCTGGGAGAAGCGCTGTGGGAACACAATATCTTCTTAATAGCGAGCGATGATCTTTCCCTCCCGCTGAGCACTCCACTGAACCAGGCAATAATTGTTACTCTGCTTCGCAGCCAACCAGTGCGAATACAACTTGCTGACAATGTTATTGAAGTATCGATTTCTTCCATGACCGTAGGTAGCGCGCTAGCGGAAACCGGCATTTCGCTCCAATTCCTGGATTACTCGGTTCCGGCAGCAGAGCAGCCTATCCCTGCGGATAGAACGATCCGTGTTGTCCGAGTGAGGGAAGAGGTGTTGACGGAAGAGACGATCATCCCCTATTCCGAGGAGCGCGTATCTGACCCGCAAATGAATGTAGGTGATGAACAGGTGCTTCAGATAGGTGAGAACGGCGTGCAATCTGCTATAGTGCAGGTGCGTTACGAAGACGGAGAAGAGGTATCGCGTATGGTTCTAGCGGAATGGGTGTCTAAAGCTCCGGTCGCACATCGCATCGCTTACGGCGGCATTGTAGTCCTGCAGACCTTTGATTCCTCAGAGGGCGCGGTGGATTACTGGTTAGCAATGGATGTTTATATCACGTCTTATTTAGACACGGGCAGCCCAACTGCCAGCGGTGTGTGGCCGTATTATGGCGTGATCGCTGTCTCACCGGAATGGTATTCGATTCTGAAAGGTACCAGCATCTATGTGCCGGGATATGGAATCGGGACCGTGCTGGATATATGCCCAGGGTGTGTGGGAAAACCATGGATTGATGTGTTCATCCCAACTGACCAGTATGTTGCGTGGAGCCGGACGGAAACGGTATATTTTCTGCCGCCAGCGCCGGATAATTTCACCGGTGAACTACCGTGATATTTAAACCTCTGGGTGTGCCTTCTCTGATGCGTGATTATGGCATCAAACCAAAAAAGGGACTGGGGCAAAATTTTTTGATTGATGAGACCTATCTTGCTAAGATTACAGAAGATGCCCATATTGATAAAAACACGGATGTGCTGGAGATCGGCGCTGGAATGGGCAACCTTACCCGCCATCTAGCAACGTCTGCCCGCCAGGTAACCGCTGTCGAATTAGACCGGCGGCTGATCCCAATCTTAAAGAAAGTCACACGTGATTTTGTGAATGTGCGGATCGTGCAGGGGGATATCCTGGAACTTCCTGTGGGTGACCTGATGGATGCCCCCGGTTATGTGGTGGCAGCGAATATTCCCTATTACATTACATCGGCGCTGATCCGTTATTTGCTTGAATGCACGGTTAAGCCGAGTGCGATCGTGCTGACGATCCAGCGGGAAGTGGCGCAGCGCATTTGCGCGGATGCGGGAGCATTGAGCTTACTGGCGTTGAGTGTGCAGGTGTATGGTTCTCCGAAGATTGCAGTCCGCATCCCTGCCGGGGCTTTTTATCCCGCGCCCAAGGTGGATTCCGCTGTGCTGACTGTGGACCTGTATGATAAACCCCTGATCCCATCTGTGCAGTTAGGCCACTTCTTCCGGCTGGCAAAAGCGGCTTTCGCGCAGAAACGAAAGATGCTGCATAACGCACTGGCAGGTGCGCCAGAGCTGAACAAAGAACAAACTGACATTCTATTATCCCAGACGGGTATTGACCCCAAGCGCCGCGCTCAGATGCTCACCATTGATGAATGGAGGCGGTTGACAAATGCCTATGAAGAAATGCGGATAAATTAGATCTGGGTGGTTATTTTGCAAGCGGTCTCAGGTCACGGTACTGGTGGGGGAGTGCCCATACACGAAGGGCGGCTTCCATCTGAATTCTAAAGGACATTTTGGACTGCCCCCAGCGGCGCTCCGCAAAATAGATGGGAACTTCCTTGAATTGAAAGCCGAGTTTATGGGCGGCGTACGCCATTTCCACCTGAAAAACATACCCGTTTGAGCGCACCCGCTCCAACGGCAATGCAGCCAGGGTTTCTCTCCGCCACAAGCGAAAGCCGCCGGTCGTATCGCGAATGGGCAGGTGCAGGATGGTGCGGGCGTAAAAATTACCGAACGTGGACAGCCACTTGCGCCAGAAGGGCCAGTCCTTATCAAGACTACCTCCGGGCACATAGCGGGAACCAACGGCCACATCGCAGGTTTCCAGCGCGGCAACCAGCTCGAGAACTTTGCGGGGATCATGGGAAAAATCCGCATCCATCTGACCGATGATGTCTGTATCTCCCTTGAGCAGCTCTGTGAACCCCTGGATATAAGCGCTGCCAAGACCGAGCTTACCGGCGCGGTGCATAACGGATACGCGATTGGGGTAGGTACGCATGAATTCATCAGCGATCCGCCCTGTACCATCGCTGCTGTTATCATCCACGACGAGCACATTGAGATCCTCTAAAGGCAGGGTAAAGAGCGCGGTGAGCAGTTTGGGCAGATTTTCGGCTTCGTTATAGGTTGGAATGATGATCGTAGTTTTCAATACATACCCTCTTTTTTCAATAGTTCAGCCATTATACCTAAAAAAGCTCGTATGGAATAACCACTGTAGATGTATTCGATATAAAACTTTATATACACATTTTATATATTACACATTGGAGGAGATTTATAATGAATAATAAAATAAAGACTACCGCTGCCGTGCAATAAGGCGGAGTTCATCAGTGAAACTATTGAAGACGGTTTCTGTGGAACCTGATTTAGCGGATCATCTGCAGTCGCGGCTGGGGACCACGTATATGCCCCTACGGCTGCAATTCAACGAACATGAATCGGATGGCGAAAACGACAACGACGCGCTTATATTTGGCGTGATGAGTTTGGATGTGAAATACGAGGCACCGTAGATATCTATAAATGAATTTATGCTGAAATCAGTTTTATAGCAGTAAACATGGCACAATAATTGCATCTATAACCAGGTAAAGGTATGTACGCATATATAATTAGAAAGAAGGAATTAATAGGAGGAACCTATGCCTAAGAAAAGTGTTTTTATTATTCTTCTGATGCTGAGTGCTGCGCTGAGTGCATGCAATTTCCCGCTCGCATTCGAAGATCCAGCAGAGGTGGAAAACTCTGTTGCAGAGACCGTTGCCGCATATGAAGCGGAGGAGGAAGAAATGGTCGTACCGACATTGCCTTTGCTTCCGACGAGCACACCCATGCCGACGGTGACTACTGAACCGGTTGTAGAAGAAACTGAAGAGCCAGAATCAACGAAGGTGCCGTGCAACTCCGCATACTTTGTGTATGAGACAGTACCGGACGATACCAAATTCAGCCCAGGAGCGACCTTTGATAAGGGATGGACGCTGCGAAACGTGGGCTACTGTACCTGGAGCGCAGATTATAAACTTGCATTTGATCACGGAGAAAAGATGAATGGTCCCGACGCGAAAGCGATTGGTGTGGAAGTGGCACCCAATGGTGAAGTCGAGATCGTGGTGAGCTTAACCGCGCCTTCGGCAGCGGATACTTACCGAGGGTACTGGATGCTGCAGACTGCTGACGGAGCGGACATTGGCCCGATGTGGGTGCAGATCGTCGTCGAATAGCGCGGGTTCTTCCTATTTAGTATCAAATCATGCGGGTTGGCATGTCTGCCAGCCCGTTTTTGATTGGACGTTTAGACGTGCTGAATTTGTTAGATAGCAGAAAAGCACCTATAATTTAAGCGTTTATACTAGAGGTATTGAAAAATGGAGAATAATATGGCTAAAAAGATCAGTACCGCTGTGATACTGATCGCCGCGCTGCTGCTTTCCGCGTGTAATTTTCCGCTGTTCAGCAGTTCGAACGAGCAGGACTCAGATGCAATGGCGACCGCTGTGGCGGAGACTGTGCAGGCATTGAATGCGCAACCGGGGGCGCAGAATCAGCAGACAGACACTCCCCCCGTGGGGATGCCCACATTTACACCTCTTCCGACCAATACACAGCCGGCTGTGCAGGGGCCACCGACACAAACACCGCTGCCGTGCAATAAAGCACTGTTTGTGAGCGAGACGATCCCGGATGACACGGAGTTCGCGAGTGGAGAGGCATTCACTAAGAGCTGGACTTTCAAGAACATCGGCACATGCACGTGGAACACGGATTATAAGCTGGTGTTCGCTACAGGCGACGCGATGAGCGGCCCGGCTTCGGTCAACCTGGCGAGTGCGGTAGTACCAAACGCGCAGGTGACCATCTCGGTTGATCTGACAGCGCCAACGGACCCCGGCACCTACACCGGCTACTGGAAACTGCAGGCGGACGACGATGAGCAGTTCGGGCAGGTGTATGTGAGGGTGAAGACGGAAACGGTGGTCTTCCAGGTGACGAGCGTAACCTACTATATGCCGCATACGACGATTGATATGACGTGCCCGGGGGATGTGGCAATAAAAGGGGAGATCACGACGAGCGCGGCCGGAACGGTGACGTATTACTGGACGGACAGCGAGGGCGGGCAGTCTGTGACGAACTCGCTCATCTTTGACGCGGCGGAAGCGAAGATTGTGGACTATACGATGAATGTGACCGCGTCTGGCGATCACTGGGCGAAGCTGTATATTGACCAGCCCAATCACCAGCTGTTTGGGCCGAAGAATTTCACCGTAAACTGTACTACACCTTAGAAGGATAGAAAATGACAGGCGGCGCGGGAATCCGCGCCGTTTTTGTTGTCTGATTGACAGGGGAAAGAGATACGATATAATACCGGCACAACCTGGCGCACTAGCTCAATTAGGCAGAGCAACTGACTCTTAATCAGTAGGTTCGGGGTTCGATTCCCCGGTGCGTCACTCAAACTACGGTAGATGTACGGTAGTTTCTATTACTGACAACCATATATGGGGGTGTTTATCTTTTGATCTTTTTCAAAGCTCGAGGTTTGGTGCAATTTGGTGCAATTCTTTTGAATCTGGGTTGATTTTTGCAGAAATTCGTTTGGTTTTTCCACTTCAAATGCGATTGGTGTAGTCAAATCATCCATGATCTTTGCTGCTTGCTCCTGCATATCTGTATTGCTGTGGGCATAGATATTTAATGTAACACTTACCTTTGAATGTCCTAGAATCTTTGAAACAACATTCACTGGTACGCCATGAGAAATCATCAGTGTGGCAGCAGTATGTCTCAGGTCATGGAAACGTATACTTGGCAACCCAGCCATTTTGAGAAGCTTTTTAAAACCCCATACCAGATTACTTGGATTTGTAGGTGTTCCAACGGATGAAGGGAAGATTAGACTATTATCCTTCCACTTCTTGCCAACCCTATTTATTTCAACTTCTTGACGCCGTCTGTGTGCGCGTAGTTCGTTCAGCATATTACTCCCCAGTTTTATCGCCCTAAGGCTAAAATGCGTTTTCAGATCACTAAATACCAAGCCTTTACCGACAATGTATTGAAGCTGACGCTTTATTTGGAGTGTACTGTGGTTCCAATCTATGTCTGACCATTTCAATCCCAGCAATTCCCCCTGGCGCATCCCAGTCGATAGTGCTAGATGATAAAGTGTTTTCAACCTGGAATCCTTGACTGCGATCAGGAATTGATTAACTTGATCTTCGTTCAATACCTGCATCTCTTTATGCTCTTTCCGGGGCAGGGTTGCTCCGTGAGCCGGGTTTCTAATCAAGAAACCGTTTCTTACCGCTTGCTCTAAAGCAACGTGCAATACACTGTGAATGTAGCGGATTGTTCTGGTTCCCACATTTCTCTTGATAAGTGAACTGTAAAAGCGATTGATGAGCAGTAAATTGAGGTCAAATAATTTTTTATTTCCAATGGTTGGAATAATATATTTCTCTATTAAACTCTCATACTGCAGCTTTGTTTTAGGCTTGAGTTCAATACCTTTTGTACTTATCCAATCCTGGAGAAAAGTTCCTAGAGGGATGTTTCTCCCTTCAAATCCTATGCCTTGATCTTTTTGATCGAGTGTCTTCCGGAGCCACTGCTGGCACTCTGTGCGGGTCTTAGCCCTAAAGTTAATGCGTTTACCGCCGAATAAAATCTGTGCCCTCCATGTTCCATTTGAGCGTTTTGAAATCGAGCCTTCGTTCCAACCTCTTCTCGCCATTTCCTGTTACTCCTTTCCGATTTGAGTTTCAGGAAAGGCGACTCTTTGTGTTGCTCTATCCAATTGTTAAAGTTCAGATTCCCCCGCCATAATTGAATACCATTGTGTAGAACCTTTATACCCTGAAAGCTAATATCATTCAAGAGGTTTCTATTAAAATTCGTTGAAAGAATATATTTCATCCTAAATATCCTGGTGGCATTTTTGGATATAGGTAGTTAAATCATTGGGATTGACACGGATTGTCTTATTGATTTTTATAGTAGGTATTTTCCCCTCTTGGAATAAACGATAAGTTAAGGAACGGCTGATGTTGAGGATCCTGGCAACCTCGTCAGCCTTCAATAACCTGTTACATGAATTCTGTTGGTCGTTCATCGTTTATCCTCCTCACTCCGAAATCAAATAAGAACACTCCGTTTCTCCGCATTTCCTCCAAATTGGTGTATTGAAAAGGTTATGCTGCATTACTCTCTCAAAAGTAGTAAATAGAAATAAATCGCTATCTGCCTTTGTGTTTTGTAAAGTTTGGCGTATAAGGTTTTTCATCCGAACATCACCGGTCGTTACAATCAACCACCGGCCAGAATTTGAGCCAAAACGAGCTTTGTATGAATGATGATGGATATATGCAGCACCAGCTGCAGCTTTTTCTATACCAAAGCTGGGATTATCATGGGTTGCCATATCGAGTTCTAATAGGAACCTGGCTCGGCATGGTTTCCCTTGAGCTTTTCTCTCCTCGTCTACGATCACAAAATACCCATCTGGACAAACTCCTTTGCACCTCTTTTGAGTTTTACCTTCTCTGTTAACAGTTCGGAAATCCACTTTATCCATATTTGATCTAAATGCTCCTTCGGGCATCCAGTCTTCAAGCGACAGACCGGTTATTTCGCCAATAGAGCGTTCAACAGCGTAACGGAAATCAATGATGGCAATATCATGCTCCAGCTGCTGCCAGCGTGGTTCCCGCGTCCAGCGTATTCCTTTTTTTCTAAGTCTTTCTTGAAGTGATCTAAGCTGGTTTTCATTCACCCGGGTGGGAGATTCAATCTCAATCCCGCTCTTTCCCGTAATGTACAAAATCCCTTTCCATCCCAACCAGCATATCGGTTCTGGAATGGGTTTTGTTTTTCGCTGAATGTTTGATGGCCAATTGATGTATTCGGCATGGTGAAGTTTTGATAAACGCCTTTCCATTGGGCGGATTGTCTTATCGTTCCAGAACAAGCTCTTGATATGCCTTCTGGTGAGAAATCCATCGTTATCGTAGATTGCTTGCAGCAATGCGCTATCCCGCTCTTGAAAACGCATAACGGTATGCTTTTCAACCTGCTTATTACTAGAGTAAATCACCGTTTTATTTTTTAGCATATGTGCAACCATCTTGATGGCTCAGGCATTGGCTTCATACCATGGCATCTAGCTAATACCTCATAAAAAATGTAGATTGCTTGTATTATTGGATTTTCTTTTATTTGAAATTTCATAGCATTCATTTAGCTCATCAATTAGACCAAATGTCAATAGCTCTTATTTTTGATTCCTTATTTTCAATGTATTGGCGAGGGATGATTTGTATATTCGGATTGAAATGTTGAGCGATCTCAAATTCAACCTCTTGCCTAGAACGGCCATATCGCTGTTTTGATGATGTTCGGACTGCTCTGACAATCTGTGGATCACCTGCACCCAGAAGTGGTAAGGGTGACAATAATTCTGGATTATGAGAGGGCTCCTGTAACCTGTGGTACCAAATGGAATGGTGCCCATTTTCGACTTGACAAGTTAATCTCACTGCCACGTTATGATTAATCGCCTGTTGTAAGGAGCGATCAAGTTGTTGGGAAAATTGGTGAGCTAAACAAAGACAGAGGTTGAAACTGCGACCTTCTGTCATGGCTTTCTCAAATGAACCGGATAAATAGGTTTGGAACTCATCAGCGTGAACAATGGTTAAGCGTCTAGAATCTCCAGAGGGTTGCGACATGGTTATGAGCTGCACCTTTGTAAAAAAGAGCGCGCAGAGAAACTGACTCACGTCTTCTCCCAGGAAGCTTTGAGGAATATGAGCCAACACTGTCCCCCCGCTACGAATGACTTTTTGAAGATCTAAACGTGGGTTGGCTTGCCCGATGACGCATGCGACTTCAGGGAAGTTAAGCATTGAAAGCTTGTTGAGAATGGGCTCGATAACGGTGAAAAACGACCGTCGATTGACAATTGCAAGATACTCCTCTTCCCAAAACCTTCGAACCATTGGATTGCGAATATGCGCTATTATTTGCATGCGATAATCATTATTCAAAAAAAGACGGGGAATGTCCAATAAAGTTGATGGCTCAGGGGCTTCCAAGAGTGTGGCGACTCCCATGCGTAAAAAGTGCTCCATGCGCACTCCCCAACTCTTTTGAAATAACTTTTTAAAGGTCATCACCACATCACTGGTAGCTCTGGTTCTCAAATGCGGAGGGACTTTCTGTAATACATTCAAACCAATTGGCATTGCTGAATCAGTGAGATCCAGATAGACTGCGTCATGTTGCCGATGAGCTGGAATATGGCCAAGCAGTGCTTTGGCTGTATCACCCTTTGGGTCGATAACTATCACTGTTGCATCAGTCTGCATGTCTGCTATTGCCAACCGTTTCATAAGCACAGATTTGCCTGACCCCATGGGGCCGATAATATGAATTCCTCTGGGACGGATTGAATAGGGAATGGTAACTCCCCAAGTTGGAATTCCAGAAGCGATATGATTACCGACTACCGCACAATTGGGTTTGGGTAAAAATACGCTCAATAAAGTACGTCCGATCACATAACCAAGCTTCACCACAATCGTTGCTAGTTCCTTTAGCAACCAGGCAATATCGAGAAAGAAACCCACAAGTTGATCTTCAGTTGAGTAAGTTCTCCAATACTTTCTCATGATTTTTTTATTATTTCTTTTTAAATCCCTTATGAACTTTGGGTAGATGAGATATTTATTCTTTCGCCCGAACCACACAATGGGCAATTTGTCCGCTTCACAACACGGTAGTTGCCCTCAACCTTACCCGGGAGTGAAATAGTCTTGACATCCCAATCGATAGGTCGTTTCATCACCAGGCTTTCAAATGCTGCCAGGGAAATTCCAACAACGGTAAGAGCTATGGCTGCTGAAACAGGAGCACAGGGTGCCTGACCCATACTTTTGGCAAGAGAAGGCCAGAAACAAGCTGGACATGGCGTATCAGGCTGACTCTGCTGCCTAAAAACATACCCCTCAGCTGCTTCACCGTCCATGCCAGTGATTATTGCAGGGATACCATGGGTATTAGCGTAGGCTATTGCCCATCGGCGACTGGGATCGTTATCCACGCCTACAAATAGAATTGATGGTGTAGACACGAGATCTGCTGACACTGCTTCCTCAAATCGGTAGGGGAAGGATTCAACCAGGGTCTCGCAATCCACTCGTGCGTTGAGAATATGATGCTTTAAGGCTATGGCTTTGTTGATTCCTACATCTGCATAAGAAAAAGGTTGGCGAGGAAGATTTGATGGATCCACTTCATCGAAGTCAAATAAAAGGATTTCACCCACACCGTACCGCGCTATTGAAAGAGCGAAATTGCCACCTAGGGCACCGCAGCCCACTACCGCTACCCGGCTTGCTTTAAGAGCTTCTTGATCCCATCCAACCAATGGTTCTAAGCGATTAGTCACTTCTGCGAGGGAAAACCAGCGACGGCCAAATATCATCTGCCTGTGCCGCTGAACGTAGGTTTTGATCAAGTTGATAGAGGGTATCTTTAACATGTGTTACTCCTTTCCCAAATATTCTTATTGAAAATGGGCGTTCTGCAGAGAAAAAGCGGATATACCCATCTTCTGAAAATACAGCTTGGATTGCGGGGAAGGCTGGTTCTAATAATTGGCGTTGTGTATTGAGGTCAATCTGGGAGGGTGACACCGGTCCATTAAAACGGTGGCTATGAAAGATGGCATGTAAACTGTACCCCCAGCGTTGTAAGCTGCGCAAAGATTGTTGAAAGTCACCAAGCTCAAACTGCAGACCACCGGCTGATTGGGATGAGAATTGTACTCGTAGCGCATCTGCGAGCATACGTACCCCATTGATACGCATACCAGTAACCAAGCATGCCCATTCGGGATCCTGGCTTAATATTGAATGTCCAAGAATTTTTTTATCACCAGGCAGTGATTGATGATTATCTTGCACAAGCCAACGCCAACACTTTGCCAGGAAGGTGCTATCAATGCCATAGACTTCTAACTCTTCTTTTTCTGGAATTGGTACAATAGATTGAATAGGTTTAACCAATTCTGGAAATTCCATTTTTTGTTTTGTAACTTCATCAATCTTTTTCTCAGATAAACCTTGTAAATAATTTTTAAGGGATTTGGCGATTTGATCATCCAAGTTTTTCGATTTCAGATGCCATCGCAATTGCCACTGTGATGCAGCGCTGATCCAACCATGCAGTTTAAAGGGCAATAACCATAATCTTTGGAAAATATTTATCTTCATATCCTTTCTCCTTCCAATGAAAATAATCAATTAAACGCTACAATATTTTTTCTGCGTGCTGGCAAAAAGAACTAAATGCTTCATCAAATGTTGCCGGGCTTTCTCCATGATAGTGAACCACCCACCAATTATGGCTTCCACCTCGGTCATATTTATAAAAAATACAGTCATGATCCTTCAATTTCTGCGGGGGGTCATAGAGCCAAGTGGCAGTTGTCCCATTGAGATTAACATCAATTGCCAGTTTGATGCGATAATCTTTAACTTTGGTATATCCAATGTAACTTTCTGGTTCTCCATGGGCTGCTGGAATATTAATAAAACCCAAACGATGCCATAAAGGTGAGACTCTAGGTCTTACTGTAATTGTCATAATCACCTCTCTTTGGATAGGTAATTAGGGACAACCAAAATGGTTATCCCTAATGTTCAATTAACATACATCCATGCCGAGAAATGGCGCTTTTAGTGATTCTAGATTTAATGCGGCATGATCTTCAATATTGTTATAGATGTTGTCGGTTAGTTTAAAGGTTAATGTATCCCTGTTATTTAAAATAGTCATTAAACGATACTCATTGATGTTAAGTTGGGAAGAGAAGTTTGGGTCTTCATCAAGAGCAACAAAGAGATCTTTAACCGTTGATTCTGGGAAGATTCTGACAGGGTAAGCCTGTAAATCACTCCCCGTAATTGTTACCAGTGCGTTTTTTATTAGTTGTGCCATGAGATTTCTCCTTTTTTTATTTAATCTAATGATGCCATTATTGCTGATAAAAAATTTACTTTTTTAATAAAATATTTCCAGCATATTTTGTATAATGTTAAATAAGGAAAGAAAATGAGTTCAAAGAAAAAGGGAAGTGATTTGTTTAAAGCAGGGGGATTTCTTAGAACGTTCCGACTAAGGCGAGATCGCCTACTAATTGAAGCAGCTGAAGAATTAAAAATAAGAACATCCGTTTTGAGTCAACTCGAAACAGGACATATACTTCTCACAGATAAATTTATCTCCAAAATAAGAGATGCTAATTTTTTAGAGGCGGACGAATTGCGCATACTCCGAGAAAAAGCGGCTGTTGACGTCTCTAAAAGAAATTTAGGTGTTGATGTTATACCAAAGACAAAACAAATCGAGAAGAATCATTCGAAGTCTGATGACGGTTCATCCGAAATAAAAGAATTTGATGTTAAATCTTTACAAGAATTTCTTGACAATATTGAAAGAGACTTTGAAAAATATGAACAAGTCATCAATGGGGGTATGACTCAACGTGTTTCTCAATGGCTTATAGAGGATACTATTCCACTACTATGGCGCAAAACATATCAAACCATGAATCATGCGCCATCTGAAGCTTGGGCAGTACAAAAATGTCTATCTGAGGCTCTCGTGCAATATGGTGTTAGCCATATTTATTGGAAAACTAGCAGGGAAGCAGCAAGTATATTGCGTAAGTGTGCAAGATATCTTGAATTAATATCTCAATTTTTAAACAAAGCTTTACCAATAGTATATTCATGTTATTGCGATTCATATGCAGACTATCTTGAAAACAACAAAAAAGGTGATGTCTCTTCTCTAGGAAAAGCATCATTGGGGCTCATGCTTGCAAAGAAAAATAAAATCCCAGATCAAAAAATTTTAAGAAATTTCTACGAGTTAAAGGCAATCGCATATGCGAAACTTGAAGATGAATCTCAAGCTGAAGAAAACGTCAATAATTTACGAGACCTTCTTAATTCATCAGAAGTATCACCGAAAGAGTATCGAGGTAGTCAAAACATGATAGCAAGGGTTGAGAGTGTACTAGGCTTAGATGAGTTTTGGAAGATTCATGAAGTGACTAAATCAGGAATTGAAGGAAACAGAAAGGGATTAGGAGAACCTTTTAATATGCTAATTAATTTCTGGGTAGAAATTGAATGGATGAGAAAATTAAAAGCGATAGATAGAGAGCAAATAAAATCTCTACTTGAAAAAACGAATATGTATGCGGACGAAGATTTTTTTGGCATAAAAAACCGTATTTGGAGTGAAGCAAAAAAAGCACTTAGATAAATTTAAAAAAACAGAAGCGGTTAAGATTTTACTTTATACTATTGTCTTTCAATAACTCGCTTATAAGTCCAATATATTTTTCTGAAAGACTATGATATCGTTCCTCTAATTCAGCTTGAGATAAAAAATATACAGGATAATGTTTTTCAAACCATGGTGTCCATAAGTCAAAAAAATTAGACCATTTTGATTTTGCTTCATCAGGATTTTCTCCTTTCAAGAGACCTTCATTTTTTGACTCGAGCAATGTAATATAAAAAGCAGAGTGGCCATCATCTAAAATATTTAAGACCTCATCATTATTTGGTAATCGACTTGTGCCGTCTATTACTTTATCGTAAGCTCTCCAAGCCTCACGATAGCACAAGAACCAAGCATTAATCCATGGTTCTGTATTTAATGCTTTTGTGAATTCAAAAGCTATGCCAAATACATCTGGGCTAAAGAATCCGGTATGTTTTTCCTTTTTTTGAGTGGGCTCTTCAGAGGGTAAGCCAGTATTATTTTCCCCCTCAGGTTGTTTTGGCATATAGAAACATTTTAGCATCTGAGTCAAGTGTTTCTTTTGGGAATGGTGAAAAAAGATTGGATTTATTATCTGATGAAGTATCCAATGCAATCTGAGATCATTTATAAATAAAGGTGCTTGCACCTATCCGCTTGAGAAAGCAACCAGGGTCAGAGGGGTCGGGAGATGGCCCGGGTTGCTGCGTGTCGGCGTAGAAGACGCCGACCACCAACGCGTAGAGAGGTGAGAGTGCCTGGATAACATAAATAATCTATGAAGTAAGCAGACCACAGGCTCTCTAACCGAGCGTAGCGCCGAAGTTGTGGGCAAGCGAAGCGACACCTCACAACAAGGGAACATTGCCCTTTTAACTATGTTAAAAGGGCAATGCGCAGCGTTGGTGGTCGGGGTCGGTAACGAGCTTTAGCTAAGTGGACGCAGCCCGACACGCACTGGCTTAACGAGCGGGGGGTCTGGAGAATGGGTTGCCATATTCCCCTAGAAATAAAGCTAAATGGCAACTCTTTTTACACGGCCTCTCCGAGATAAGGCAGATTCTCCCGACTCAATACAAGGGCTCGATGCCCGCAGGATTGAGAAACCTGTCCGTAAGCAAGGGATAGCTTACCGGACAATTTACCGGATAGGTAAATAGTGTTGTTTGTGATTAATTAGCAAACACATCATTGCTATGATTTTGATGTGGTTGCTGTACTAAATCTTGAAATACATTCGAAAAAGGATGACCATTACGCTTTAGAGAAGCGATAATAACATTTTCAAATTGTTCTGGAGTACAGGTGGCTTCTTTTGTCTTCTCGGGCCAAATAATGGCTAACCGGTCATCTGCTGTTTTAACAGTCGCTTGCCGCACTTGCTGACTGGTTAGGTGTTGAATATAGCTCTCCCATTGTTCAAAGATAGGTGCAAAAACCGGGTGTTGCGTCGATGTTTGACTATCGTGTTTGACTGCTTGAGTATTCACCTCACCGAGCACTCTTGCCAGTGCTTCCGCATCATCTCTGGATATTCGAAAGGCGATAATGGTTTGAGCATTTCCTAAAGCGGTCTGAAGACCAGGGCTTAGTTGAGCGATGCTTTGATTGGCCAAGATCATGTGCAAACCGAATTTCCGAACCTGGGAAAGCATCTGGCTGAAAGTCGCTGCAGCACCAGGATGGCAAGCGAAGTCTTGAAATTCATCGATGTAGAGGTAATACAGTTTTCTTTCTATAGAGGGAGTCCTGGCGCGCGACAAGGCAGCTTGTTCAAAACCGGTGACTATCAAAGTGCCAAATAAACGCTTGGTCTCATCATCACAATCACCTAAGTCAACCAATAGAACCTTGCCCTCATCCATGATCTGGCGAATATTGATATGGTTTTCCTTTTGTCCAAGCATATAGAAAATACTGGGGTTATCTGTGAGAGCACTGACTTTATTGGTGGTGCTGCTCATCATAGTTGTCCGTTCTCTCCCCCATTTATCAAATTCATTCTGAAAAAAAGTATTGCAGTCCATCGATACTTTCGGATCTCTGATACTTTGCAGCTGAGCAGCTCGGAAACCATCATCTGTCAATAACTTATAGAGGCTGCACAGTGTCTCACCATTCTCTATCAATGTGGCCAGCGATGAACGCATGATCTGCTGAAAGCGAGGTGGTTCAAGCAGAGTTCGCGCCCAGGTGCGCATGAAGGCACCAATCACTCTCTGGCTTACCTCGTAGGTCTCTGTATTGGCGTCTGGACGCGCTAAAACGTTGAAGGGGATGATGTAGTCCCTACGGCGTGGCGCAACATATAAGATGCGATCTAGTGCATTTTTAGATTGAAAGTAATCCTGGGTAACGAGTGATTTCAAGACATCTTTGGCTAAATCACCATGAGGATCAATCACAGCACAACCTCTGCCAGCGTTAATATCCTGGAGAATGCAGTTCTGCAGGAACTTACTCTTTCCCCGTCCAGTCAGGCCAACCACATAAGAGTGGAACTTTCTCTCGCGGCTTGAGATATAGAACCGGGGGGATATCTTGTGTCGGCCAATTCGTCCTAACAAGAAACGATCTTCTTGGCTGTGGTTAATAAACGGTAATGAAAACATTAGTTTTCATACTAGCATACAGACCTGTAGTTTTAAACTACACGTTTTTCTTAGCTAAGCTTCGTAACCATTTCAGAAAGCGCTTTGGAGAATTCCTTCACATACTCAGAAAAGACGACGATCTTCTTGCGCTCACGCTCTTTTCTGGCTCAAGCATAGGGCTTGATGCCCGGAGGATTTAGATATATATGTTTAGGATGACCGTACAGGCATGCGAACAGATAAATGTATATAATATCTATTAAGGTAAGGGAATCGAAATGAAAATGAAAATTTGTGGAATATTCTTATTCGCTTTTTTATTAATAACCTCCTGCGCCCCACCCCCAGCGCTCGCTCCAACGGCAACTCTAACCCCTGCACCCACCGCCACATCAACCATCGTGCCAACACCCATACCAACACCAACTCCAGGAGGTTATCAAAAATACCATATCGAACTTGGGGTTGAATCATCATCACTAAGAATATGGATGCCTGCACCAAGATATTGGGACGGTCAATCCATAAGAAAAATTGAGTATCAAGAAATTTCACCCGATCCTTCTGATTGGTTCAGGGAAGAAAATGGAACAGAGGTCTTATATTGGGAAAATCCCACCAGGAAAAAACAAACCTATCAAATAATCTTTGATGTGGAAATGGTGTTTATAGATAATTCTGATGCAGAAGAGATAGAGCCCCAACCATATGTCGAGAATTCATATATATTTCAAAAATACACACAACCTTCAGATGATATTCAATCTGATTCAGAACAAATATTGGCTTTGGCAAAATCTATCATTAAAGATGAAGTGAATCCTTATCAGCAAGCCAAACTATTGCAAAGTTGGATTGTGAAAAATATTCAATACGTTCCTGGAGACAGGGATGCATTATCAACTTTCGTTAACAAGGGCAGCGATTGTGTTGGTAGAGCACAACTATATGTGGCATTATTACGAGCAAATAGAATTCCTGCGCGTAATGTTTCCGGAATCCATAGTCCAGGTAATCAATATCTTAAGAGCGGTAACTGGTATCCAGACAAATCAATGGGATATCATGTCTGGACCGAATTCTATCTAGAGGGATATGGTTGGATACAGGTCGAACCAAGCCAGCAAGGCAGATTTGGCACTTTGATGGAACATCGAATTGTGACTTCAAAAGGCAATGATCTAACTATTGGAAATAATTTCCCTGAGGAAAAAATTTATTGGTTTCATTTACCATATGATGTTTACTCTCAAATTGAGAATAATCCTCTTTGGTTTTATGTGACAAAGGTGCAATAAATTTAAGGGTAATGTTATGTGTATGAAAGGATTGGTCACGAATTTACAGAACAAATGCATCAGGATATGTTCGCTTTTTTTGAAAATAGAAAATAAGAGTTGAATGAAATTCAAGAGGTTGAAATACAAGTTCTTATAAATAGTGTACCCTCAGACCCAATGTTAATTGGTTTAGAGCCAAAACTAAGTGAAGGACCAAGGAAAGAATAATTAATTAAAGAATAAGCCACTAGGTATCCAAAATGAAAAAAACTCTCTCTCTTATCATCCTCCTCGTCTTCCTCTCCGCATGCACCCCAGCACCTACGCCCACTCCAACTCCTTCTCTCACACCTGTTCTTACCGCTACTATCACACCTACACTAACACCTGATCCATATGCAGATCCAGACGAAGACACTTACCCAACTAGATTTGAACAAATTTGGGGAACAGATCCGTTTGAGTTTACGACATTTGAGGAGTTAAGCAATCATCCAGGAACGATTTATGCAAAGATGCGTGTTTCCCAACCCTTCGAAGTGGATGATATGAATGGCACACTTTATCAGGTCGTGCGCGTGGTTGAGATTGAGGATAAAGGCACACCGGACGATACGAGCGATGACCATCTCATATTTGAGGTTGTTTTATTTCCATATGCTAGATACGAAATATCGGATATATCCACAATCGTTGATCAATTTCCACTTCCTGCAGATAATTATCCATCGAAGATACGTCAATTTTTAGAATCAACCGAAATATCAAATATTACTGATGAGATGAGAGAAACCTTGCTGGACGTGGTTAAAGATGCAGAGACTGATATTGAAGCAATTAATAATATATTGCAGTGGAATCATCAAAATATTATTGATGGAGCTTTACCTGAAGTGACTTATGATGAGCTAGTTATGATAAAAGCAGGGGACATATTTAAATTACAAAAAGCAAGATTCAGCACAACTTGGGCAACACTACTTGCAGCTGAATTACGGTCAGTCGGAATTCCATCTCAAATAATATTTGGGGTAAGCACCAACGATGATTCAACCGATTGTTTTTGTGCTCATCCACAAATATTGGTTTATCTAAGTAAGATGTGGGTGCGACTGGATTATAACAAGGGATTAAACTATAGAAAAGATCTGTTTAACAAACATTCTTATGGCTTTCTCGTGTTTACAGATAGGTATAGCGACAATACTGAAGCAGATTGGTCGTTCTGGTTTTATGTGGATGATTTAGGATGGAAAGGTATACATGACAGATACCTGGATCTTCACGAAGTTTTGGAATTTGAAAACTGTGCAGAATAATGGAAAAATATAATTTCGAAGAAAAGTATGAATAAAATAACTAAGAAAAAACTATATCTCTTATTATTGATAGTTTTTCTTGTTTCTTGCTCCCCGTCCCCTAAAGCGTTCGCCACTCAGACCGCGGGAGCATGGACACCAACTCCGAAAGCGACAGCGACACCATTACCAACACCGACTCTGGTTCCAAGTGAAGACTATGACGGAGATTCGCTAACGAATATTGATGAAATGGAAAAATACTTAACAAATCCCTATGAAAAGGATAGTGATGGTGATGGTATTTTTGATGATGATTGGAATGAAAAAAGAGAATACGTTTATTCAGTTTTTTTGCTTGTTAAACTAAGGCAGCCGTTTGATGTCGACGCTATGAATGATTCCTTTCAGGATACCAGAGTGATTTCAGAAGAAGACAGTAATGGATACACCACTCTTGAAATAAATATTTATCCAGAAACTGAAAAATCGTTTAATCCTTCCCCTTATCCGTTGGTTAATTTATCATCAGAATTGCTGGAATTAACAAAGCCAGGAGTCTCGACAAATTATAGCGAGGAAATGAAAGATAAGGTCTTTGAAATAGTAAAAAATGCAAATACAGATCAACAAGCTGTTCAATATATTTTAAATTGGACAGAATCTAATACTGAATTAGCGGATTTGCCATATCAACCTGAAGTTTTTTATTTCTCTTATCTTAGTGATGAGGAAGTAAAACTGCGAAACCCCCCTTCTCTGCCTATTTCCAGAATGCTTGACGAGTTGTTATTTGCTGATTCGATGTTTAGTAAAAAAGTACACGGAACTTGTTGTTCAACAGCAACTTTCAAATGCGGCATGATTAAAGCTGCCGGAATACCTTGCAAAGTGATACAGACACTCTTTCCAATCTTTTCGCATGAGGACCAGAAAGAAGAGTATATAAATAAATTGAAGCGCAAATGGGTAAACATGTTTGAAGCTCAACCATCTGGAACAGAATCAATTTGGGCAAACCACTGTTTCATGGAAGTGTATTTAGGAGATCGATGGGTTAGGGTGGATAATAAAATTAATATATATCATGAGTCATATGGATGGTTGAGTTTCAAGATTATTTCGGTGTCTGATTTGATAGACGTGGATTTTTCAAAAACATATCCTGCTGATTGGATTAATAATCGCCCTTACTATACTTTATTAATTGAAGATCAGGAACCTGTCCATTGAGTATATACATGTGAGGTATTTAAGATGAAAAAGTCCGTTATATTTCTATTGGTTTTTCTATATGTAATCTCCTGCTCCCCATCTCCCGATACAATCGCCACCCAAACCGCGGGGGTTTGGACACACACACCGGAGCTAATTATTACGTCCACTAAAACTCCAACTCCTAGCCCAACACCTATACCGTGGAAAACTTACCAGATATCTTACACAATTGACCGAAATAACCACGGAAAAATTTGGATACCTATACCTAGAGAATGGGATGGAATAGGTATGAAAAATGTTGAAATATTATCGATCGTGCCTGAGCAGACAGACCTTTTTCAAGATGTGCAAGGAAATGTTATTGCATATTGGAGTGCTGGAAATCGAGGAACTTCAGATTATTCAATTACATATCGGATTCAGCTGGCACCAATAAAATATGACATCAATCCTGATTTGATTGTTGATTATGATGTCACAACTTGGGAGTATCAACGATATACACAACCTTCAGAATGGATCCAATCTTCAAATGAGGAAATTGTTTCTTTAGCTCATGAAATAATTGGAGATGAATCAAACCCCTATAAACAAGCAAGATCAATTCACTCATGGGTATCCACAAACATCTCAAGTGGTGATATAGCAGATGCAGTTACTACTTTAGAACAACGTTCTGCAGGATGTGGAGGACATTCATGGCTTTTTGTTGCATTACTTAGGTCTTTAGGAATTCCAGCGAGAGGTGTAGGGGGATTACACCCAATGTACAAGGGAGATTTTACAAGCGGTAGTGCAAGAAATGGTACACTAGGAATCCATATTTGGTCAGAATTTTATCTCGCTGGGTACGGTTGGATTCAAAGTGATACGTCAGCCGGTCCTCAAAATTTTGCGGAAATTAATGAACCCAGAATTATATTATTTAGAGGTGAAGATATAGAATTAGAATATGGTTACCCATTAGGAACTATCCCATGGTTTCATTCACCCAATGAAGGGTATTTGGGAGGTGGTACTCCTTCAACACAAACCTGGGGAAATGACCTAACCTTATTGGTTGAATATATACAATAGATGAGAGCGATTTTGAAAACACTAGTTTTCATAGTAGCATACTGGTCTGTAGTTAAAAACTACGCCTTCTTCTTAGACAAGCTTTGCAACCATCTCGGAAAGTGCTTTGGAGAATTCCTTTGCACTCTCAACAAAGACGACTATCGTCTTGCGCTCCCGCTCTTTTCCCTCTCCTTTGAAGCGGCTTTCTGTGATTAATAAATAAGGTTTCTTGGTTTTGGTTTCTTTGATATCAAAGAAATAGGTGATGGTTCCAGCTTTAACCATTTTGCTTGGTTTTTTCTTAGGCATTAAATATTCACCCCCTTCTAATTTCAAACAAAGGATACAGCACTGACAATAGAATTTCAACTATAGTCTAATTACTTTAAAGATGTAAAATGTTAATTAATTATTTTTCTATATAAAATCTATGATGAACAAAAATATCAATGTTGATGATTTGATTCCACTATCAGAAGCGTCAGATATTTGTGGTTTAACCTCTGGTCATTTAAATTATCTTGTAAGGAATAATAAATTAAGAGGTATTAAACTTGGCCGTAATTGGTTTACTACTAGAGAAGCTCTTGAAAATTACTTAAAAACCAACAGAAAATCAGGACCAAAGAAGAAAACCACTTGACATTATATGTGATATCACATATAATAATAGAAATTCTTCTTATTTAGGAGGTCACCATGGGTGGCGGATCCGATATCTAATACTTTACCATTCCCAATTAAGGATATACTGCTCATATAACTTTGGTTTTTGCTTCTCCCAACTCACTAACCATCTTCCATCAGGTAACCTTTTCTTAGCATTCCGGCTCAGTTTATGGGTTTGCTGGCGGTTTATCTCCACAAGAGAAAAACGCAAGGGAGGCCTGGATTTGGGAAATATAATTTGCACTTTTATGCGCTTGGTGCGGTTAGTAATACCAGTAGCCCAGAATCCAGTCTGCTGCAGAAAACCTTTGTGAATATCCCATTGAATATTGAATTCATCAATATCGCCTTTATTCTTTATCTCTCGCAGTGAAATGAGAATATGGGTTTTGTGACCACAGCGATAGCGGTCAACGGGCTTTCCTGGTGTACAGAGATAATTCACTAATATTTTCCCATCTCCCCAGGCAGAATCCTGATAAGCAATAATGTGATCCTGCAGGTAGCGCACTTTCTTGCGCTTACTAAATGTGGCTTTCTTTCCCCCGCGGTCATGCAACTCTAAGGTTGATTCATAATTAAGCACTTCATACATACCCTCATTGGATAACCCCCGCATCACTTTGCGGCCAATCTTCCACATCTCACCTGCCAATTCAAACCAGGGTAATCCCAGGTTCATGGTTACCAACTTGGTCAGGCTACTTGCACTTAAATTGTTTTCACTGTCAGGCATAAAAGGGATGTTGTAATTAGCAGACTATAGCAAGTATCAACACACTGTTCAAGAATGAATTCTCACAATGTGTAAATGGAGAATGGTCAGATTGAATTGGAGCGCATGCTTGACAAGAGTCGTGACCGCCCGCGCCAGATTGCATATGCTAGAAAACCGATAGTCTCATCACCAGCTAGTGAAGTGAAAGCGCGCTGAAGGGATTGATTATCCCAATGAAGCTTTGCTAACACTCGAGCTTGCTCCAGGCATTGATTAATATCATTAATGATATAGCGATGCTCTTTATTATCTGCTTGGATCATGCTTTAGTTTCCCATAATGCTCAATCGCTTCACTGACTGCCCGCCAGAGGGGTAAGACTCTGCCCGTCTTTAGACGGTAACTAAGCCGTATATTTTGAATAATAGCCAGGGCATTGGTAGTTAAATCAATAGTCGTGCGCACTCGTTTCACTCTATCCTTTGACTTTATTGGTCTCTGTAAGGATTTTGAATTTCTCACCTTGTCGATTTTTTTACTATTCGAATGATCTTTCGCCACCTCTTGAGGTTGCTTATCCCTGAGGGGACGAAATAAGGCTTTTTTGCCAAGCAGTTCCGGTTCTCCTAAACCTAATAAGTGAGAGGTGCTCATAAGTCGAGTTCATCCAATAATTGTTGATAAGCAATCGCTCCTTTGCTTTTGGGTGCGACTTCAAAAATACTCTTGGAACGCGCAATTGCTTTTTGTAGATCGTTGTTTTTAGGGATGATGGTATTGAATAACAAATCCGGAAACTTCTCCCTAATACGGTTGATAGTATCTTTTGTAACTGAATATTGATCCGCCAAGGTCAGTAAGATACCGCGCATGACTGGTTCACTTGCATGCCGCAGGACATCATTGCGAACTAAAGTAATATGCTCTTGCAGTCGAGAAATGGCATCCAGCTCAAGTCTTCCTGGTGTCACCATCACGATTACTTCATTTGCAGCTGCCAGGGCATTGATTGCCAAGGGATCCAATCCTTTGCCAGTATCAATAAGTATCACATTTGGAGATTTACCACCGAGACTTTCTAATATGTTCCGTAAACGTGTTGGTTGAGAAATAAGCCTCATTGAAACCGAAGCTAAGTCACTGTTAGAAGGGATTAAAGTGATGTTCTTATACCTTGGAACTTCAAGCATCACTTGATCGAGGGAGTAATGACCGAGAAGTAATGTATGTATATCGGGTGGTAAATATTCCCTCTTCGCATCTGGAGCTCTCTGACCCAGCAAGGCATAAGTAACATCTCCTTGTGGATCCATGTCCAATACCAGAACTTTCTTTCCCCTCTGTGACAAACCCACGGCAAGATTAGCCACCGTGGTGGTCTTACCCACTCCACCTTTGTCGTTTGTGAAGGCAATTCTTTTCATAATCCCGCTATTGTGCAGTTATGCAATCATGTTTTGCTGCGAACATGCATTGATGCATGTCTGCCATTATGGATTAGCAGCATTGCAGCATTGCAGCATTATGGTCTCATGCTGAAATGGCTTTGTCAAGTATTGATTTTCTGCTCAAGTGAAATAAATTCGTACCGATGTTATTCCCGAAAGTTTTCTAGAGATATATAAGGAAGTATAATAAAAATAGGAGGTGAAAAATGTCTGATTGGAAAAAAAGAATTGAAGAGTCTTATGAAAAAGCAAAAGATAGATTACAAATCAAGAGGGAAGAAGAAGCTTACTTCGAAAAGAAAAAAAGAGGATTTGTATCTTCAATTGTAAAATCCGCTTTTAATCTTATTACCAAAGAATATCCAAAAAAAGATCTTGGATTTCACATAGATACTAATAATGATAATCCTTGCCTTTACTTAGGATCACAAAGAAATTATGAATGGAAGTTTTGCTTATCTTTTAAATATGATAAAAAGGGAATATATGTATCTCATTCATTAAATTATCCGGGTCTTAAGTATTCAAAAGAAAACCAATTCCTTGAACCTCATATTGATGATATCAAACTCGAATCTATTCTTGAAGCACTTACTTTATCATTAGATGATGCATTAAACCCTCCTTCTGGCATCTTTGTTTGAATTTGTATGATAATTATTAAAATAGGCGCTTGTTATGAGGTGCCTAATTTTATTTATATAAACACCGGTAACCTCTGGCGCATCTGGTTCGAATATCTTTATTTCGTTGTCAATTACCTACACGTGCTTGATCGCCTTTGTAAAGGGGTTGGTTGCTAATAGATGCAGCGGGTCACTTTCTCCGATGTCCTTGGAAGTCCTTGAGCAGGCTTTGTTTCATCACAGGAGACCACACTATTTACATTGCTAAGTAGTACTAAAATGGGGTGCACCTCATGTATTCCAGTGGAGCGTTGTTCGCCTGCAACGGGACATAGTTTTATCAGAGTTGTTAGGATTGTGCAAGTGAGTGTTGTATTAATAGGTTTAATTTTATTGGTATTGGGTGGGCGGGTAGGATTTTGTAATTCTTAGTGGCGTAAATACATAATTATGAAATTATGATTTGATTCAAAGATAAATATCTAATACTGTATCTTAGTTCTCTGATTAATATTAACTGTATATTATTAGCGTGCCAATTTGGCATCACTAGACCGGTCAATATGGCACTTCTAGAAGTGCCAATTTGGCACATCATAGCAAATTGTGGATTATTTTTTCTTCTTCCAGAATGAAGCCTTCAGGTGAATGGTGTACAGGTTAGGGCGTCCCTGACCGCGGCGCTTAATAGATATAAGCCCTACCTGCTCAAGCTCAGAGATATACCTGACCACGGATCGCAAACCGTTACCCATGCCTTTGGCAAGCCGTTCTTGACCCGGAAAGCACTCATCCATCTCACGGGCATACTTGAGCAGCATAGCATAGGTGAGCTTGGCTCCAATAGAAATCTGGTCGCTCTCTAGAATGAAGTTGGGAACACCTGTCCAACCTCTGCGAGTGGCAATGTCAGCCCCTTGTAGTTTGAGATTACGATCTTTGAAGGCAGTGGTTTCTCCAATACGTCGCATAAATTAGATAATAATTGATATTTCCCCGATCATAAACAATCTGAAAGCCCAAAGTCAAGCTCAAACTGGATCATCAAACCCAAATTAGAATTGATTATTAATTATCAATTTGATATAGTACGCGCATGAAAGAGGGGGAACTACAGCCACCCACTAAGGGCAAGCTACTCAATAAAGAATCCCGGGGTAAATTACCAGAACTCTACAGCGGTGAAGAGTTGGGTTTGGATACACTTGCCCAGGTGAAATTCTTTACTCCAGACAGTAACTGGACGTGGTATGCGAGTGAATTCGATGGACAAGATATATTCTTCGGTTTGGTTTCAGGATTAGAGGTGGAATTAGGATATTTTTCATTGTCTGAACTTCAAGAAGTCAGAGGGCCTTGGGGATTGCCCATTGAACGCGACCTGCATTTTGAGCCGACCATGCTAAAGGAATTGATGGAGGAGCATATGCAGAAAAGGAGGGAATTAAATATTGAACAAGCTAAACGCTACGCTGAAGGGTTAGCACAATGGGATCAACGAATCATTGAGATAGTTGCCGTTGGGAGCCTAGCGGAGAACAAAAAACTAGATTTGGTCTGTACATTCGATCCTGAACCTGCAGGAGATGCCACAGGCTTCTTCTGGATTGCAAATCTACTGGCCAGGGATGAATACGAACAACTCTCCCAACGGATTGGGTTAGAGCATTCTGTAGACTTGTGCTTCAGAATTGGGGAGGACATACACTTGCCAGGCGGAGAAATTGTAAGAGAATCAGGAGAACAAACTAGGTTATGGCCACTATAGATAATGAATAACCGAACGAATTTTCAAACATTTTCACTGTTGCTATAGGTTCTTCTGTTAATTGACTTCCTTCGAGAATGACCAATTATAGACAAAGGATGTTTTTCTTCCCCCTGTTACCAATGTCGTGAAATAAGGGTTACATTAAGTAAATCCAGCTGGGGGGCAACCCAAAGTGAGGGGCCAAAGTCGGATCTAGTCAGACTGAGATAATCATAGCATAAAAGACTTTCGTCAAAGATTCAATCGTTCCACAACAGCCTGTAATTCATCGTCAGTAATGCCCAGGTAGCGTTTAGTGTAGGCGATACTGGCATGGTTGAGCTTATACATGATCAACGCTAAATCCACACCCTGCAAACGGGCATGATACCCCCAGGTCTTTCTCAAACTGTGGGTGCCGAAGTTTCCTCGCAAACCAACTTGCTTGCAGATGGCAGTGATGAACTTCCAGGCCTGTCCACGACCAATGGGTTCAGCGAAATCATTGTCCTTCGTATTGAAGAACAGAAAATGCTGTGGATTGCTGGCGATGTTGGGGTAAGCCGCAAGATACTCCTTGAAAATCTCCCGGATACTTGTATTGACAAAGACCTCATGGCGTTTGCCTCGTTTCTGCTCTTTGATCTGGAAACGGCGTTTGAGGCTTTGTCGATCACCAATGAAATGACCGATTTGCAAACGCAAGAGATCAGAAACACGCAGAGCGGTGTTGATTCCCACTGTGAATAACAACAGATCGCGAAAACGCCCTTCCCCACGGAGCAAGTTTTTGATTTGAGCGATCTTTTTCCGGTCGCGGATGGGTTCAACAAAATTCATAAAATGATGTAAACATAAACGATCTCGGCGTCAATTGTGTCCACCAGGAACAGCATAACAAGAATGAAACTGAATAACAAGGACTGAAATATCGGCCTTTTCCACAAGGTGGTGAACACAATAGATATTTTGTCTCCAAGAACGGTCGATAGTAAGATTTTGGTAAAGCGTTGGTGTTTCTCCCTATAAATGGTCCCAGCCATAATCTTCGCCTGAATCAGTCGCTGTTTTCCATAAGAGACTGCATTTGTTCCAGGATTTCATCATGTTTAGTTTGGTCCATACCAGGGGTTTTGAGTTCCTGGATCAATTGACGGAACGTTTCTTGGTTGGATGACAGCAAGTTCACTGATGTGGGGTCCATGGCCGCAATGCCTTGATAATAATCTTGTTGCAGCATTGGATCGGAAACTTCAGCATAAATCATCGTGGTATCCAGATGCTCGTGACCCAGATAACGCTGGAGAGATGTCACCGGCATTCTGGCTGTCAGCATCTGACTGGCAAACGTGTGTCTGAGACGTCTGGCATTCACGGAAACATCACACTGTTTTCCATAGCCAGCTAATCGCCTTTGTAAACAACGCGGGGTCATAAAACCGCTTCTGTTAGCAAATAAGTAACCAGCCGTTTGAGCATAGCGGATGGCAAGGTGCTGCTGCAGAGCCATCGCCACGGTATCACTGATGTAGACCATCCTATCCTTGCGTTCTTTGCTGTTTCGAATGAAGAGCTTGCGGCTCTCCAAATCAACATCTTTCACGAGCAACGAACAAACTTCGCTAATCCGCAGGCCGCAATGCCAGAGCAAATAGAAACAGGCCAGATCACGAATGGCTAATTGCTGTAAATAATCGGTGTTTGCTTCCGTGATGGCTGTTTGAACACAACATTCCAATCGGTGAACTTGTTCTAGAGACAAGGGATGGGGTAAACGGCGTGGTGTATCTAATATTTTGAGCTTCAGAATTGACTGTGGTACATCGAAGCCTTCTTCGACAAGAAATCGACACAGAGCCCGGAAATAAATCAAATCCCAATTGATGGTATTGGCTGTTTTCCCCTCACGCAACTTGGTGTCAATATACTCCTCAAGCCAACGCGGAGAGAACTGCTGCCACTCGCTCCACTCATAATGTTGGATGAAAAAGGATATCATGTGATTCAATCGGCCGAAGAGCTGCCTCGTACGCTGACGAAGGTTCTTCGCAGGCCAATTGCGCTGTTTCAATCGCAGAAAGCGACGCAGCGGCGTGCGTAACCATTCTGGTACCTCGTTCAAGTGCTCTGGCATCGCCAAGATATCTGCTCTCGGTTGAGTATCATCCTGGATGGACCATGCTGTAGATGATTGCTCAGAGGATTCGATCAGCGTATCTGCTAAGGTTGTGACAGGGGCTTCAACCATGGGACACCTCTGTCAAGATTTCACAACTTTCGACCAACTTCTGGATCCCGGCATGATAATCTTGTTCTACTTGCCTGTCAGCGATACGAACATACAATTGGGTGGTGCGAATACTGGTGTGCCCCAGCATTTTCTGGACTGAAGTGACAGGCACTCCGGCTGCAATCATACGGCAGGCAAATGTATGTCTCAACTGGTGACAAGTAACCCAAATATCCGCCTGGCGACAGTACTTGGCCAGTTGAAGTTGAATCCCAGTGATCGTGATTGGCTTTCCCCGCCGGTTCAGGAATACCCTTTCCTCAGTCTGAGTTGGACGACTTGACAGATATTCACTGAGTAATTGGATTCCCGTAGCAGATAGATAAACCACCCGTTCACGTTGGCCTTTGCCGTTGACTCGCAGATGCGGTGGGCGGTTCTCAGATAAGTAAATGTCTTCCTGGCACAGATTGACGACTTCTCCGACCCTCATGCCGGTATGCAGCATCAAGGTGAAGATCGTACGATCTCTTAAATGATCGCTGAATGCCCGAAAGAGCCTTTCGATATCTTCCTGATGTATATCTCTGGGAAGGTGGTGACTCTGATCGATGTAATGTCGGTGGGGGATGACTGGGTTGGCAATTTGTTCTTCGCACATATATGCCAGGTAGTCAAAGAACATACATAGAGCAATCAGTCTTCTTCGAATCGTGGCAGATGCCCGCCCCAGCCTTTGTTGCCATTCGATGAATTAATCGACATCATGTACGTTGATTGTTTCAGGCCTTTTCCCATTGGCCCACTTGAAGAAAATGCGCGCATCACTGGCATAGTGCACAGCGGTACTGGAGCCTGGCTTACGTCGTCGCCAATACCGTTCATATCCAGCAATTTCTTGATCTGGAAACATGTTTCACCTCCATGAATGGTTTTTTGAGTGTACTTCAACCACTCACTTCGGTGGATATCCCCCCTGTTTTTAGGTTCTACTTAATGTAAGTAATATTGTGCGACGTAGAGATCATATAGATAATTTGCCAGAATAATGACAAGACTAACTTGAAAGCTAGTAATAGTTTCAATTCCTTATAGGTAGACTATAAACCCATTATTCTTTATTGAAATTGGTTCAGGCATTGCATGTTTCAATTCCTTATAGGTAGACTATAAACTATAAAAGCTGCTCCTGTTGGGCCACCAGAAAGTATGTTTCAATTCCTTATAGGTAGACTATAAACCGCCTATCCCGTCTTTACTCTTGACATATACGCTAGTTTCAATTCCTTATAGGTAGACTATAAACCCGCCGTCATAAGTCCATTTATTACACTTGCGATAAGTTTCAATTCCTTATAGGTAGACTATAAACTTTGTTATGTACGAGGATAAATCGTATCCATCAATGGTTTCAATTCCTTATAGGTAGACTATAAACATATAATCGAACAGTTGAAGAGGATTGATTATATCGTTTCAATTCCTTATAGGTAGACTATAAACGTTACCCAATGTATAGCTATGAACCAAACGATCCCAAGTTTCAATTCCTTATAGGTAGACTATAAACGGCATTTTTATTGTCAGCCCCATTGAGGAAGGGGGGTTTCAATTCCTTATAGGTAGACTATAAACTGTTATTTCTGGATCTGACCTGCGAATCCTTGAATAGTTTCAATTCCTTATAGGTAGACTATAAACCCACCTCTTCAATGACTGTTTCAATACTAAAAATATGTTTCAATTCCTTATAGGTAGACTATAAACAGCCAGACTAATCCGCCATGATCGGCACAGGTCATGTTTCAATTCCTTATAGGTAGACTATAAACTTTGAAATTGATATTTGTGATTCATGTATAGTACTATGTTTCAATTCCTTATAGGTAGACTATAAACTCATGCACTACTTCTGTATCCCACCCATATTCATCAAGTTTCAATTCCTTATAGGTAGACTATAAACTGCCATACCAGCTCCACAATATGGGCATTTTACAATGTTTCAATTCCTTATAGGTAGACTATAAACTTGCAATGGACGATTGACATTAGAAACAGGAGTACCAGGTTTCAATTCCTTATAGGTAGACTATAAACATATTTGAGGAGAAGGACATTAGACGATATGCTTGAGTTTCAATTCCTTATAGGTAGACTATAAACCGATAAAGGCATCAATGGTATAGGTGTTAATGTAAGGTTTCAATTCCTTATAGGTAGACTATAAACAGACCAGGGAAGAGGCACATTGATTGGTTTTGATAGGTTTCAATTCCTTATAGGTAGACTATAAACGCTTGAATAGCTTTTCTCGGCGCATCTTCATCGGGAGTTTCAATTCCTTATAGGTAGACTATAAACATTTCTGGTCTGCAAGCGCCTGGTATTCTTGCCCAGGTTTCAATTCCTTATAGGTAGACTATAAACAATATTTTTCCCTCTTGCTGGTGCATCCATACCAGTGTTTCAATTCCTTATAGGTAGACTATAAACGGCCAAAGATAGTAGATGATGCAATTGCATTTATTGAGTTTCAATTCCTTATAGGTAGACTATAAACAGAGGATGCCAACTTACCATTAATAGGATATTATCGGTTTCAATTCCTTATAGGTAGACTATAAACTTATCAGAAAGAGCAGGATGTATTCAACCTTGCTAAGTTTCAATTCCTTATAGGTAGACTATAAACGTCCTTCCATCATAGATATCTATGCGCGTCTTTGAAAGTTTCAATTCCTTATAGGTAGACTATAAACTATCAAACAGCTCAGTATGAACAGGATAATATCAATAGGTTTCAATTCCTTATAGGTAGACTATAAACCCCAATTGCACAGGATGATTGGTCTGGGGGTAGAGGGTTTCAATTCCTTATAGGTAGACTATAAACTTAGTCATCTTTCACCTCGCTCATAGAGCTAAATATAGTTTCAATTCCTTATAGGTAGACTATAAACTTCCAGCCCCTCTTTAATGCACCCTCCATTGAGCTGTTTCAATTCCTTATAGGTAGACTATAAACTGGCATTAGTAATCTAAAGAGTTGCATATTACCAGGTTTCAATTCCTTATAGGTAGACTATAAACCTTTTACCTGCATTCCCGTAGAATCAGCATAAACCTCGTTTCAATTCCTTATAGGTAGACTATAAACGGTCATAAATATCTGCGTAGACCCAAGCCCACACAAAGTTTCAATTCCTTATAGGTAGACTATAAACTTCTTGGGTTTCGGTTCTCCAAACCTTTCCACTAAGTTTCAATTCCTTATAGGTAGACTATAAACTTTCCTCACTTCCTTGCAGAGCTGGACCCTCAACCTCGTTTCAATTCCTTATAGGTAGACTATAAACGAGTAGGTAGGCCGGTTGTTGATCTGATGAGAAAGAAGTTTCAATTCCTTATAGGTAGACTATAAACTCCCCAAAATGTTGAATCTCTTGAAACGTATTCTCTGTTTCAATTCCTTATAGGTAGACTATAAACTTGGTTCTCAATCTATGCTGATCAGGCTATGAAAGGTTTCAATTCCTTATAGGTAGACTATAAACTAGTTATTAAAATATCTACATCAACAACATTACACATGTTTCAATTCCTTATAGGTAGACTATAAACGATTCAAAACCTTATTTTATAGATTTTCTTGATGAGTTTCAATTCCTTATAGGTAGACTATAAACCCGTTTTTGTAGTATTTTTCCCCTTATTTTAATATTTTATTATCCATTTGAAATATTATTTTTCCAAATTATAGAATTATTTCCTGTTTTTAGTCATTTTTATTCGTCGATCTCCCATTGTTTTTACACTATGCATAATCGACAAAAAAATCAGATAATATTATTGTCTGATCCTTTTTGTTTTCCTAAACATTCGCGCTTATGATATTTTTTTGTGCGAAATGTATAAAATAAACAGGAATCCTCATCTGTGTTGATTATCATTGATAATTCCTTTTGAAGCATTTTGTAATGTTGCTGGGAAATATCACCTTCTAACACTGAGTTCTGCACCCAATGTAAATATTTTCGTGCTGTCTTAAGAACCTTTGTCACTCTTTTTTGATTGATATCATATACTAAAATTGTATACATTATTTTCTGCTTACCAACGTGTGACGAAAGGCTGATACTCTTTTTCTTCCATGAAATGCTTCTGGAGTTTATAAAGTTCCATACGAATAAGTCTTCGATATGAAACTTTTCTGCCAAGATTATTGTCCATTATTGTAGTTTGTAATCGATTGTCCCATTCTTGAATAAAGATCCTTCGTCCTTTTTTATTAAGCAAAACACCACCCAAATCTTTTTCAAAGCTTTTCTCATTTAGCATATGTTTTCCAATAAGTTTAAATATTATTCTATCAACCAAAAATGGTTTGAATATCTCAGCGACATCCAAATTTAGAGTAAAACGCCTGAAATTTGTCGTATGTAAATATCCGATTCGCGGATCAAGATGGGTTTTATAGATCTCCGATAGAACGGTGATATACAGAACACTGTTGCCAAAGCTAATTAGAGAATTTAGATGATTTCTTGGTGGGCGGCGAGTTCGTTTTTTAAATAGAAACAACGGATTTTCCAAAATTAGGTCAAATGCATGATAGTAAGCCATACGCGCATTTCCTTCAATTCCCATTAGTTCTGAAATTGAATCCTCGTCTTCAATAAGACGTAAATATATTTCAACTTGATCAATTATTTCTTCGATTATTTTTCCCCGATTAAGATAATACTTGAGCACTTGCCGCATATTACGAAGCGAACCACGAACAAACGATTTTGCCAATATTATCCGTTTTTCATCCTGCAAATAATGCTCAGCTTGATTAAGGATCATATAGCCGGAATTGTAGTGCTCGCGTGGGTAAAAAGTACCCATATAATATCCATAATAATTAAAATAATGCAATATGATTTCTTTCTGTGAGAGAAACTCCAACAGCTTTTTATTAAGATCCACCTGTCCAAACACCATTAATTCATTAACATCTTCAACTGGAATATATTTTGTGCGATCTTCGGTTTTAAAAGCTAATGTATTATCTTTTCTTTTCAGAAGACCATTACTGAATAAATAAACTGATTTTTTCAAAATTCTCTCCCATTCAACTCCAACAAAATTCATTGTACCCACATGCTCTACAAAATGGGATTTTCTTTGCTTTAGGAGGTTTCGGCATTGCTGCGATTTGTATTATTTCAGCCTCAGCATAGAGAAGTTCGTCGCGAATTGATGGAGTTAATTCAACCAACTGACGCTTACGTTCTTCCGGAAATCGCAATTCACCAATGGCTTGGATTCCCTGCTGTTCTAATTTGTATAAGTTATACGCCAGCTGCATTTCGGCACTCTTCTTTGAATGAGAAGATTTTTTAATTTCTACGAAAAGGATCTGACCATTAGATTTTTCAATCCGATCGGGTCTGCCACCTTCTAAAAGTGGTTCTTTCAAACGGTTACGTTTATAGCTTATTTTATGTAAAAACCTCCCATAAGCGATATTTGCATCATCTTGATCCGGGTTAAGCTGATGAGCCATTAACCACACCTCTCGCTGGCAGAAATAGTAATACCAAATATGAGTAGGTAATACATTAAAAGTAAATTCAGTTATGACACACCTCTATAATCACTAAAGAATGAGGACGTGACCAGTTCCTTCAGGTTGGTAACCTGTATACTTATCGTAGTAATTAGGCAGTATATCAAGAGTAACATGCCCAAAGTGATCATACTTATCTAAAGGTGGAAGATTTGTAACATTACGGGAAACATAAAGAGTAATGACATATGCATAAAAATCCGCTTTGATTTTAAGAAATTTGATATGCCGAGTTATTGGATCCTGAATTTCTTCAATTTTCTCAAATACATGCCAGAGTTGTTCAGCTTCTTCATTAATCTCAATAAAAACTGGCAATGATTTCCCATATTCTTCAATCAGTTTGAATTTATTCACGCAGGGTGAGTTTTGATTATCGGCAAATTGTAATTTTCCCATAGCTATGAGAATTGCCTCGGATTCATCCTGAGAAATCATTTTTCCTGTACGCAGAGAAGAAAAATATTGATCCAGAATTTCAAGGAACTGGTTTTCTTTTAAAAACTGGTTTTTATCCAGGATTCGTTTGGTGGCAGCAAGAAGCACTGGATTGTAAATATAGCTGGCGTAAGCTCGATTCTGTGAAGTCACTAGGCTGATAATACTTACAGTAGAAGTTTGATTTCTGTCATTACGATTACAGCGTCCAGCCGATTGATTGATACACTCCAATGGGGCAAAATCGCGGTATATTTCATCAAAGTCAATATCTACACCAGCTTCAACAAGCTGCGTCGAAACGACAAAACGGTAGCGCCCCTGCTTGATTTCATCTATACGCTTTTTCCGCTGTTTCATAACAACCTGTGTAGTTAGGTATCCAATCTCATCCTCTGGAAATTTCTCAATAAGTTTTTTAAATAAATCTCTCGCGCAACGGATTGTGTTGACAATAAAAAGGTAGCGCTTATTGGTTTGTGGTGTAAAGTCTTCGACAAGTTTTTCGATTGTCAATTGTGTCTTATGGTAGTGAACATTAATACGATCTAGATCTTTGTAATAATTTTCAGGCTGACAAAGTGGCAAAACAGGATCTTCTGGAAGAAAAATATATGGCTTTGTCGCTGTCATGATGATGATATCCGTACCACAAGCATTAGCGAGGTAAAGAAAGACTTGTCGGATAAGTTCCCAGTACTTAGGCGCGATCGCCTGAATTTCATCAATTATTAGAACTGCGTTATGCAGAAGAGGGATACGCTTTAATGATTTATTTTTATTGCTGATGAGGGTTTGAAACAATTGAACAAAAGTTGTAAGTGTAATCTCTGACTGCCATGATTCAAGCAACAGGTGCATGGTGCTGTAATCATATTCAGTGTCTTCTTCATTCACTTTGCTGAGATGATGATGATAGTTTAGAGTATCGGGTTTCAACGGAATTTTAGCTATTTTCAACACTTCTTTGAATACGCCGTAGTTTTGATCGATGATACTCATGAACGGCAATGCATAGATAATTCTTGGCGGAATACCATGCTGCTTTTTACGCATCTGGCGTAGTAGAAGAGCAGTATGCAACCCGATAAGTGTCTTGCCTGTACCAGTAGGAAGCTCCAATGTAAAGATGTTTCCTTGTTCAAGTTGAGCGTTGCTGAGGTATGATTGCAACGTTTGTTCTGCTTCCATATAAGCGCGTTGACGTATATCATTAATGTGGCTCTTACCCCAAGCCGAGTTCGAGTGTACTTGTTGCAAATTGTATTTTGAAACAACAGTAGGATCAATTAAAGGAATTTCGTTTATTGAAGGGGGAAGTGCACCAGAGGCTTGCAATTTATCACTGAGTAAGATTAGCCCGTAGGAAGTGGTAAAGTCAAAATAAGTCTTAAGTTTTTCTAAGGTGGATTGCTGATCCACTGTGCATATTTTCCCCCGCATGTTTCTGCGTATGTTCATTCTGTCATCATTAAAAGTGTTAAAGCTTTCCAGAATGTTTGTTTTATTAATTATTATGGAAAGGTCGTCCAATGCTCTAGGATTTAATGCTGAAATTTTCTGATAAGTTTCCTTCAAATCAGCAATTGGAATGCTGCAAAGTTGATTGTTTAATGTTTCAATTTCCTTGTCAAAGAAAATACTGCTGTCTTTTTGAACATCAACCAAATTAGTATGGTGATGTTTGATTCGAATAAAGCTCAAAAATACTTTTGATTTTTCAATACCCAATAAAATTAGAAGCTGATATGCCAAGATACCTGAGAGCAAGCCATGCTTATTTAGTTCCGATTTTTTTTTGTCGATAAGATATTTCTGGAAGTATTTGGTTGCCTTGCCTATATCATGAAGGGCCAGCTCAAACTCTACTTGCGTTGATATATTGAGCCCATTGCGGAAAGAAATGTAATGAGCCCAATCTAATACACCGTTTAAATGAGTTTCGAGCGCTTGGTTTGGATGTGATCTTAGCACGCGGAACCTGTAGCGCTGTTTGTAAACACCACATTTCCATGTATACCACGCCAGTAATAAATTGTTCGCGCATGGATTGGGTTAGCATGAGCTTCAATGATATATTCACTATAGCACTGCACAATACGGTGAGTGTCTATAGCAGCTGGCAAGCGTTCCTTTAAGAACATATTTCCGGCTTGAATATCGAGACCGCGCTCCTTTAGAAAACTTAACGGTAGGATCGAGTTTAAAATGCAGGTTTCCGATGGGTGTGAGATTTGCTCAAGATCATCCTCTCCTACCCAAATCACAGTGGCAAGCATTTCACTTAAGCCCAAGGATACTGAATAATAACAGCGCCCCTCTCGCAGCATGTTGGCAAATCTTTGGTATATTTCATCATCCTGACAGGTAAACCAGATACGAAAACAAGGGTCCTTTAAGAATTCAAATTGGATCTGCGTACGTGGTTGATGATTTTTACTTTTATAAGGTACCCAATAATTTCCCTTGGTATTAATAAGGTTAATCCCCATGCGAATTTTCTTGACGGGCTTTAGTAAACCAATGGCAATTTTTACTTGCGCTTGAATTAGCTTTTCTAAATATTGGTTTTTTTCTTTGGGGAGGCCTAGTATTGCACCAATGATCCCGAGTGTGGTAGAAGGTGGAGGAGCGGAGAAACTGATTGGAGAGCTGGTTGAAAAATATGCACTAAAATGACCATAATCGCCGCTGATGTCAAACACAAGACATTTCATGATTCCCTTCTTTATACTGGTATTTGATTGACAACAAAACCAGCTTCCTGCAGCGTTTTCCCCAATTTATGAGTGATGTTTGGATCCTGTAAAATTTCAATGTGATCAATACGATCTTGTGTTTCGCTAAGTTTGGCTACCAGTAAATCAAAATTTAAATTCATCTGTCCAAGCTCGCGGATCGCTTCGTCCTGTATTCCTTCGGTATCATATTTAATGAGCTTTTCCAGGTCGCCAATATGGAAGAGTTGTTTTTCCTTATAAACAATGCGCAGGAGCAAGCGCGGCAACTGTCCAGCTTTTGAGCGTGTAAGAAGATCACGCGTACCATTCCACATTGCCTTGAGCATTTTTTGCACATCTTCCTCTTCTAGGTTTGTGTATACAGCAGCATTTTCATTGACTACGCCATAGAACGCGATAAATGAATATGGAAGGATGTATTCTTCGCGGAAAGTTTGTTTAGTAGCTCCTTCCTTCGAAGCAAAAGCTCCAGTTCCTTTTATAAATTGAAGCTTCACACGGTGAAGCGATTTACCCATTTTAAATTGAACCGGTCCAGTAAGAGCGACCGATGTTTTCTCCATGGGCAAAGTGCAACCAAAAAGACGCACATCGATACAAGAATTAAGCACATTTTCTGTTGCGTTTTGCTTCCTTTCTAATGGTTTCGCTTTCTTTAAACTGTCATCCAAAAAATCAAGCGCGCGGGTTTTTCCATCTTGAATCGTGCCATCTTTCTGGATGATTTCACGAATTAATATCTCTTCTCCCATAACATCATGCAGATAATCACGGATAGTGCGCTTAAGACGCACATCTGTAACTAAATTAATGCTCGATTCATCATCAATACGTGGTTTATTCTCATCATTGGGGTCCCCGTTGGGGTTGCTGTATGAAATGTCATACAGGAAAAGAATTTCGGATCTGTTTTTGATAGTCATAATCATTCTCCTTCATTAATTAAATTTATTCTTCATCAAGGGGTGTACTGCCCTCGTGGTTTTTATCAATTTGGTTTTTTAGAAGCATACCGCAGACAAAAAAATAATTGATCTCATCAACAGTAAGCGGCCAGCGGTTTGATGACGAAAGCAAGCAGTCAGAAGCAGCCGCTGCCATTTCCCGTAAATTCTTATAAAACGCATCATATTCAGTAAGCTTATTAACTATTTTTGGTAGCAATCCTTTGATGTCTGTCTGGTTCATTTTTAAACCTTTCAATTCTTTATTGAAAGGTTTGCTTCCACGTTCTTTATACTGGATGTTTAATAGGCTCTGGCATAACGTCCCTAAAATCACCAAGCCTTGTTTTTCAAGCGTATTAACTTGCAATTGATATGATGAAAAAAATTTATCAAAATATGAATTGTTCCTTTCCATAGATAAACCTCCTTTTTGAGTTGGAAATAATAGTAAAGAATGAAAAAAAACCATCTGTGTGATTGCGTTTCGGGCATTTAAGAAAAAAACATTTTGAGTATAAAGAGAAGGTCGGATTTTTTGCATAAGATAGGAAACAATTTTCGGATGAGAAAGATGAGTTCCAAAGAATACTGCCTGCGCCATATTCAGAAATGTCTTATATGAACTATCCGCGAAAAAGAACATACTTTCCCCGGCGATGAAGGTCTTATTATTTGTCTGATTTCTCGCCTTCTTTTGTGCTTCAAATATTATTCTAAACCTAGAGGGGAATATTTCGGGAATAATGCATTGGATTCGTTCAGCGCTGTTCTTCTTTTCAAGAAAAAGAATAGAGACTGTCATGTGATCCTGCTGGTCCGCGATGATTCCCATGATATCTTCTTCATTAGTTAGTAAGTTCCTCTTACTTTGATAAGAGGTTTTCAATTCTTTATCAGTTTCTTTACATAAAATACTAATTATTTCATCTTGCTGCTCTGCTGTAGAAAGCATAAATTGGGGAATTATGTAGTAGTATAATCCGTGGAATTTAAAGCTTAAATGACGCTCAATAAACTTTTTCCCATTGGTCAACCCCAACCGACAGTCGTGACAGACAGGGTAATTTTTCCATTCCCGATCGTATGAAAAACCATTACGCAAGAAACCCGGTTTATCAACTGTGAAAAAGGAATAAGAATCTGCAGGACCATAGATCGGTTTTTTCTCTCCACAGATAGCACAGGTTGCGATTAGATCCTTAAGAGATTCATCTATCGGCTGAAGTGTGCTTTCCAAAAACGTTTCCCTAAAAGCAGGATGCTCGATTAAAGGTTTTTGATCAACACGAACCGTTAAAATTCTTATCGCTTGCTTTGAAACAGGGTTTTCATTAATACTCTCGATAATCTCTTGCTGATGGGAAGCAATTATTGAGTGGAGCTTAATCATTTCAGGAATATACTCCTCGGGAGTGATAAGATTCCTAGCTTCTACTGCTTTAAAATATCCTAATAACCGATTTTTAACGGTCTTTTTTACTTCAGTTATTTTTGCAGTAGGAGAGAAATTAGCTCCTTGAGAAGATTTTTTCTTAAAAAGATATTTACTGGAAAAATTAGAAGATAACTCTTCAGGGGTAACACCACGATAGCCTTCTGACGTTGAAATATCAATGTAATAAACATAGGTCTCTCGCTTTTGATCTATCGCGTCTATAAGAATATCAATTTTGTTCAGATCATTAAGTTTGATATCATATTTACCAAGTTCACAAATTGAATTAATCAACATGTCCTCCGCGAATTATCAATTTTTTAATTATGGCTACCGACCACTTATTAGAGAAGTGTGATGAATCCAAAACCCTGCGAGTTCTTAGCTCCAAGCCCAGCATCTAATGCTATCTTTAAAAGTTCTGTCGGTCCCCTCATAAAAAATTTTCCTGAGTATCCTTTGATGATGAATCCCTTATATTTAATTATATTCATTTTCACGTAGCCAAGGGGGGATAAATTAATTTTTCCTGAAGGGGCTTCTCTTTTATGAATTGCCATAAACTTTTTTTGCAGATTAGCGTTAATTTGGTTAATGAAATCTTTTTCGCCAGGTTGAAAATAGCAAGTGTATTTTTTACCGTTTGGTCTAATAAGTGTGCTGTAAACTGTGATGGGTGACCTAGTCATGATTTTAATTTTTTCAGAATCTATCAATGGATTCTGAATATCAACTTTATTAATTATTACTTGCTGTGTGCCCAATAAAAGATGGGGTTCATTCAGTAAATTATTGCAGAGTGAATGACAAATTTCATCTATTGGAGATGCAATCATTAAATTAAGCTTTTTACCAAAAGTGATTATGCCTTTTGATTTATCAATCTGATATTCACCAATTAATCTTGAAAAGACAAATAGTTTAAAAGTCCGGCTTCCAAAAACAAAACCATTATTATGAATGAAATTAGATAATGCTTTGTGAAAACAACTGTAAACAAAACCTTGTACAATATGATTATAATGAATTGGGAAGGTAAATTTATTAGCAGAACTAATAGAAATATCTAATTGCATAAGGATGATCCCTGATTAATCATATTGATTTCTAGTCCTATATAATTGATTGTAACATAGTAAATTTTTGTATTTTGTTAAGACACGATTTTAAAAATTATAAGAAAACCTATTAGATATTATTAAAGCATTTTATAAACAATCGTGAAAAACCAAGTAAAATGTTCCGCCCTGGAGATTAGAAGTTAGCCAAATAAGGTTGGGGATCATAAAACCACGAAGCACTCCATCATGGTGTGTAGGTCAAAAATTAGAATCCTATCCCTAATATTTAAAACTGCCTATAATGGTGGTTCATAATTTTAAGTCACCTTTACCGGTTGATTTCAGGCGATAATTTGAAAGCGTCCCTTCCCAAATGTTAAACTTGAAATAAAAGGCAAACAAGTTCTGAGAAGGAAGAACACACTAGAAATGATTCTAATTAAAGCTTGAACTGCAGCTCAAACGCATCGTAGCTAGTACATCATTATGGTTCATTGAATTGAATGCCAAGTATAAAATCAACAGCACTTTGAGCTTGGGAAGTGGCTTTCACAACCATGGTTTTATCCTGCTTGAAAACCTGTAACCAACTTTGAAGATAAGCAGCTGAATTATTTGTAAGATCCGAGTTTTCAATACCTGTGAAAGCACACAAAAAGGAAGCACCCATTTCAGCAATCAATTCTTCTTTTGAATATCGAATTTTGTTACTGTGTTTAGCTTCGGAAACCCCTTCACGATTCAACCGTGATGCGTGTCCGGTGGAATGAACCAATTCGTGAAACAACGTGGCGTAATATTCTGAAGCTGAATGAAAATCGCCTACTCCTGGAATACGGATCTGATCAAGAGCAGGAATATACATTGCCTTTAAGCCAAGTTTTAATTCTGGTTTAACTTCTGGATAATTAGCATATACTTCTTCACAAGAACCAATTCTGGGGGCTGTGGTTAGAATTTCACTATCTATATCAATACCCTCACACTGATCAATATTGAATACATTGTAAATCCGAGCTATATATACTTTCTTGATTGATTCTGATTCATTTTCTTGAGATAGATTCTCTTTGTTAATTAGAGTAGATTTCCAGAAAAGGATAGTCTCTGACGATTGTCCTTTCTTCACATATCCACCCATACCTTTCGCTTGCTTGTAGGTTAGCCAGGCGTTCTTTGGATAACCATACTGTAAACAAGCTAAGTTCAATAAGAAAACATTGATACCTCGATAAGCTTTTCCGGTTGAGAAGTTGATTGGAATTGGAGAGAATGATGTTTTGAACGGTTTTCTCCAGGGAATGATCCCTTTTTCCATGGCAGCCAAGATATTGTTAGTGACTGTTTGGTAAACGTCTGATTTTTTCATTCTATTGCTCCTTTCGTGAGTTATTCTGTATTTCTCACTCCCTGCATTTTTTGAAAGCGGGGTGATTGCAATAGAAAAAGCCACTTTCGCAAACACTTTGTCAAGTCGGTGAGAGAAACGGCGCGAGCCCGGATGACTTTACAAAGTGGGAAGTGGCTATGATTGCAATGAATTCACCCCAGCTTGAGATAAAAAATGTGGACAGGGTAATTGAAGAGAAATACAGAAACGATCAGGAGCAATGAAAAAGACGTGAACCAGTCACGTCAATATTATTGGCAGTAGGGAGAGTATCTGGATGAATACATCAACCAACTTTCTCCCTTTCAGGTCGGCTTAATGTTTGTTTAAGAAACGAAATATCTTCAGAATAGGAAAGTTTTTATATGAAATACATTTTCGCTCTCTTCTTTTCATTTTAGCGCCAGCCCATTTTCCCGAAAGCCCAAGCCCTTACGGGTTCGCTGTACTCAGGCATTGCGTGCAACGGGCTCCCAGTCGCTTTTATTCCCATTACGAGAGCGAAAATAAGTATCTGTTTGAAAGTATCTATTTATAGTGGTACTATTTTTAGGAAGCCTTACCTTGCTTTGAAGATTCTGATTAATAGTAACCAGGGAATAAGGATTTAAATAATAGATGATAAATAATTAGGAGTAACTTTTATGCCGGGAGAAACATTGCTTGCGTTTTTACCTCAGGAATATGCTTTGATGGTAGTTTTATTTATTGTGGGATTAACTCTTTTGGTGATAGTTGGTATGGAAGGAATTCCACATAAAAAACTTAAGAAGCCATTTAGAATTCCCTTTCTTTTACTAAGTTTTGCAATAATGGGAATGAGTGTTTTTGGTTATTTAGAAGTAAGATCAGAATCAAAAATTGTTAAAGAGACAATATTAGAAACTCCTCAAATTACTGAGCAACCATATTATCCAGCTGCCAAATTTATAAAAGAATCATTTGATAAGATCAATTCTGCAGGAAATAAACTTGATATCGCCGAAGTATTACCGAATCTATATGCTTCAGACATATCTCAAGATATCGAGTTTTGGTGGAGCATCAAAGTTAAGTATGAAATTTTTGGATGTGATGAAAATATTATCGATGTGAGACTTCAATATTACAATCGCTCCGATACATTTTTCAATAACAAGACAAATGAATCTTTCTCGCGTTACACATTGGATAAAATCGATGATAAATGGATTGTTACACAGACTGTTGAAATAACTGGATCCGGCTGCAGTCAGATGTTCCCATGAAATCAATACCGGTATTTAATTCATTGTTTATTAAGCTATACAACAGAATCATAATCCAGCCAGGCATCATCCAATTTCACTCTCTTCTTTTCATTTTAACGCAAGCCCATTTGTCCGCAAGCCCAACGGGTTCGCGATGTTCAGGGATTACGCGCAACGGGCTCCCAATCGCTTTTTTTTCCATTACGAGAGCGAAAATCAGTATCTGAATAAAATCTTTATGAATACGGATTTTGGATTTATCCTATAAATTTGAGTCACCTTTCCTGTTTGATATTTTTTCTTTTATTCTTGGTGCAATTTGGTGCAGTTTTAATGGGACACCGTGGAAACAATGGACACAATGGACAGTTTTCGCATAGCCTTGTGTACTGTGTGGA
>CAYLHI010000001.1:135025-193675 GCA_964383575.1 uncultured Pelolinea sp. | reverse complement strand
AATCGCGGGGGTTTTTGCCATCGCAATCGCATTGTTTACTCTTCTTCTGCTGCTTACGATAATTGTTAACCTGCTCCCAAGATCATTTATTATACCTGTCGGTTTTCTAATATCTTATTTATTTTTCTTTTTCTATCCAGGATTTTTAAAATATACTCTTGTTAAGCAGTGTTTTATTGACGTGCCAGCAGGAAACCCTATCGGGATGGATTTGAATTCAATCCTTTTTTCCATTAAGAAAGTTCTTTTTACTCCAATATCGCAATTGACAAAGTATCAGCCATATCCACCTTTCGTATATGTATTTTTTACACCGCTAACTTTCTTAGATAGTTCTATAGCCTACGGTATATTAACAATCGTTAATTTTTTTTGTTATTTCTTGATCACACTCCTACTTCCGATCAGGATAGGCAAAAAAAGCAGTATTTCCCCATTATTAATGTTGATCTTTATAACGGGTTTATTTTCAAATGGATTCCTATTTGAAGTTGAGCGGGGGCAGTTCAATTTGATCGCAATGTCTTTCTGTTTACTGTCTATTTTTATTTTCCACTATTACAAAAAACACCGTTTTTGGGCATATATTCTCTTCACAATATCTATACAGCTAAAGCTTTACCCCGCAATTTTTATATTTATGTTTATCGAGGATTGGAGAGATTGGAAAGGCAATATGATCAGATTTTTTAGTCTCGGGGTGGCCAATATTGGTGCTTTATTTATATTGGGCATAAACAGATTCAGTGGTTTTTTTAAATCATTAGTTGGTTTTAGCTCAAACACGATGATACATACAGTTAACCACTCAATAAAATCTTTTACCAGGTATGGTTTTTTCCAAAACCCACATAGCGTTCAAATAGTATTATTGACTATCGTTGTTATTTGTTTCGGATTAATACTTTATCAGGCGTATCGACAAAAATATGCCGGTATAAACCCTTATTTACTGCTTGCGTGTACATTGGGTGCATTACTCATTCCTACTACTAGCCATGATTACGCGTTATCATATCTTACCGCCATAATAGCAATACTGTTTACTGATAAAAAATTGTTAAATATGACTGCGGATCGGATAAAACCATTATTCACTCATCTGCTTATTTTTTTTTCAATCGCTTATTCTTCAACCCTGTTTTCATATTCCAATAAACCAGCATTACTTCGAAATAATTTTCCTGCACTGATGGTGATGCTGATAATTCTGACCATTTTCTCTTTAGCGACCAATTTGAATTCAACAATTAAGAAAAATAATTCGTAGAATTAGAAACTTTGTTAGAAAAAGTTTGAATTCAAGGAAGAAAATTAGGCGAGTATTCCCTCACATCAAGTATAGGTTGGGATATAATTAATATTATGAAAAAGAATTGGGAGTTGCAAACCAATATTTATGTTGTGTTTATATTGATTAAGGAAATTTGGGAAGCTTTTTCTAATAAACTATTAATTCCTCAAATTGCAAAAACGTTTAATATTTCTACTACTGGGGAGATAATAGAATTCATTGTCGAATATTTTCATATAATTCTTGTGGGTATTCTGATTATTTCAGTTTTATTACCCGCACTGATTTTAAAGTTGCGAGGGTTTGAAGAAATCATTGGCGTAAAATTTGATAAAAAAACAATTAAATTGGACGGAAAAAACTTTATAGAATGCAATTTTACTGATTGTACATTCCGCTGGAATGGTGATCGGAAATTTATAATAGAAAATTGTCATATCAATGGGTATAAAGGATTTGAAACTCCAAATAGTTTAATTTCAGGAACTGTCAAAACATTAAGAATGTTGCATTTATTAGATAAAGAGTTTGCTGATAGCTGGAAATCTAAACCAAAAGAGTATTTTAATTAGTAAGAACAAGAATAAAAATAGGCGAGTATTCCCTCGCGTCAAGTATAGTGCTGTTATACAATATAGGGGGAGAGAATTTTATTATGACAAAAAAAGCATCCAAAATGTCGTTTTTAACAATAGCATATTATTTAGATGGTGCTTTGGGGGTGACGTTTTTTCTACAGTCTATTGGCTTTTTTTCCTCTTTAATCGAAAGAGGGGCCAAAATGACTTTTAGCGAATTTGTTGAAAATTTTACTCAATTACAGCTTTACAATTTTGGGGCATTTATTAGTTTTTCATTATTGCTATTGATTTATAAAATTTTAGAAAAACATATTTCTATGGGGGAGGATAAACGGCGAGGTCTGAAAATAATTGCCATTGTTATTCTTGTTGCAATATTAATAGCTTTTTCAACTATTGGAGTAAGGAATTTGGCAAACAATTTAATATCGATAAGAACTGAAATTACACTTACGCCTACTACAACTTCCACACAATCCGACACACCTGACCCAATAGTGGATGATAAAGAATCTATTAAGATTGTAATTGAGCAATTACTAATTGAATGGGACAAAGAGATATTTACAGATAATTGGGACAATAATATTACGGACGATTACAAAGATAGGTACATCGACATCTTTTTCAACAAAGATAATCTTGCTGATTTTTTTAGCAAACAAAATAGGAGAATCGCAAGCGATATATCTTACGATGATTGGAGTGAAAGCGGAACCGTTGTAACAGCAACCATGATAATAAACTATGGTGATAGTAAACTACCTGATTATTGCGAGTATTGGTTCAAATTAAAAAAGAACACTGAAACGGGTAATTGGCTTATAGATACCGACAAGACAATAGCTACGCCAGGCAAAGCTAATATTTGTCCACAATAAATGAAGTTTTATGAAACTTGAATTCAAGTACTAAGTGTAGCTTTCAACTCTTGAAAGAATAATATATCTTTTGATGAGAATTCCAAACACTTACCATTTCTATGGTTAAATGTTAAAATAACTCATTAAATGCCTCTGTCAGTTAGATCAATAAAATATGTACCTAAGAGAGCAAAATTCCATAATACACTGCAGCTTGCTGCGATGATAAGAAATTTGAGAAATTCGGCAGTTTATTTTTCTAATTTTAGAAAAAAATGTGGTGACATGATATAAAAGGTATAATTAAAGCTAACTTTAATTCATTAACAGTTTATTATTTAAAGCCATGCGAAAAAATTTAATTAGATATCTCATTTCAGCCATGCTTTTCACCTTTTTTGCCGGCTGCGCAGGCGGGCAACCCGAAGCAGTTCTGACACCGAAGGGTGATGATGATTCCATGAAGGAAGCGCAAATAACAGAGACCCCCGAAGAAACAGCAGACATCGAAAGTGTCCAATGCGACCTGCCGCTGCCCGGCCCTGATGATTGGACTGTAATTATGTGCGAGCAGTTTGACGACAACCGCAATGAATGGGAGATTGAAAGCCAGGATAATCCATACGCAAGTTACATCAGTGCGATCACAGATGGTAAATTCGTGATTGATTACACGGCAAAAGGATTTGCGGGCTACCAGCGCACCGCACTGACATGGTTCACGATTGGCAAGGTTGAGGACTTTGCTTTATCAATCAAAGGATTAATGGACAGCCCTTACCAGGAAGCGAGCTGGGGAGTCGCTTTCCGCGGGGATGAGGACAGCTTTTATCTCTTCTCAATCTCAAATAACGGAACATACAAATTTGAAATTTTCGAAGATGGCGGATGGACCCTGCTGATTACCCCAAAGGAGTACAACGGCATCCGGCTGGGCGAAGAGAACACTTTGCGGATAGAAGCGGGCGGGCAGGATTTTTACTTCAGCATCAACGATACGATGGTCAACCAGTTCAACGGGGCATTATTAGACGGGGAAGAGATCCTGCTGGTGGTGAGCGCAAAAGAGGGTGTCAGCGCGGAGTTCTTGTTCGATGATGTCGTTTTGCAAAGATAATACACCTGATTTCAAGGATTAAGCGCAACTTTCATTTCCTAAAAGAATAATATATCTAGTGACGAGAACCCTAATTATTTATGATTTCTATAGTTAAATTTTAATATGAATCGCTCCATAACCCTATCGTTTAGATTGGTAAAACACGTACCTAAGAGGGGCAAAATTACGTAATATACTGCAGCTTACTGCGGTGGTAGGAATTATTAAAAACTTAATACGTTGCGATCCGGTCCAAAAAATACTCATAAGACACAAATTCTTTATACAGAATTCTCTTTTCCTTAATTAATTTCTCCAAAATATTATGGATTATTAGAATGCAAATAGCCTGCTTGATGGGCGCAACCTGTTGCAAACTAAACCTATATCCCTTAAATTAATTCGGTTCGGGACATGGTTGGGAGAGTGAGTCAGCATAATAGTTACTTATCTCGTCGAGTCGGCAATATCCTGAAGGTATCTTATCATCATGAGAGATAAGAAAAGGGTTTTCTCTTTCAAGATAATTATAAAATATATTTGAATAATTAGGATAAATACCATTATTTATCCGCCGCCCCCAATTTACATACATTGGTTGAATATTATATATTCTTGAATCAAAGGTTAGATATAGGGCATTTGGGCCATTGGTAACGACATTTCCTTGTGGGTTTTTCTCAAAGTAATTGGTAATTTCTTGTGACAAATATTGGTAAAAATTCGCTTCGTCCGGGGTCATTTTCATGCCTTTCAGCACTGCTGGTTGTTCTAAATATTGATAACTTGCGTTAATTTTTAATAATCCGCTTTTTACACGAAAGGAAATGTCCGGAAGAAAGCTAATAATTGTTATCAGAACGGCGAGGTATTTGGCAATATTTTTTTGAAGATGAAATTTTGGTAAGATGATATGCTGACAAAGCTGATAAATAAATAGGCAAAATAGTGGAATCATGGGTGTTGCTGCCCAATATTGATGTCTGATACCTTCAACTGGATAATATTGAAGCCAGGAGGAGAGACCGATAAATATAGGTAGAGAAAGAAGTTTGCTTTTGAGGTTAGTAATCCCGAGAAGAAGAGTGGAAATTGGAATTAATGTCCAAATGGAAAGTGGACTATAAGAAGAGGGCAGTAGGTCATTAATTATACTTAATACATTAAAGCCGTCACTGGCACCTTGACTCCAAGTAAATGCAAAGGATATTGATTGTTTCCACCAATCAATCAATGAATGATTAAGAATGAAATAGATGATAAAGATAAGCGAGACAAGAAAATTTACAAAAAGGAAATTGACGAGGTGTTTATAAAATACTTGTTTTTTTATTTGTTTGGTGATGTATAGATAGGCGAAATAAACAATAATAGCAAGAAAAGTAAAAACCCCTACTGGTTGTCGGTACCAAAATATTAGGGCGGTAGAAATACTTGCCAAGATAAAATATCCCCGTGATTTTTTTTCGAAAAATATGATAAATAAATATGTTGCCAATAACTGAAAAAATAGAGCGTAAATTGAAGACCAGGGTAGAAAAGTCGCCGAATAGTAAGGTGCCATAAACAACCAAATAAACAAAGAAAAAAGAAGAACTAACATTGGTAGAAATCTTTTAAAAATAAAGTAAAGTAAGAGTGAAATTAAGGCATAAAAAAAAGCAGTCAGAAGTCTAATGGTTATCAAATAAGAACCAAAGATTTTCAATGCCAGAGCCTGGATAATTGTTGTAAGAGCACCATATTGAGTAAAAGTTTCTTTAAATAGGATTTTGCCTGAGACCATATCTAAAGCTGGTTTTAAAAGGATACCGTCATGATGAGGGTCGACTCCAATTGTGGAAAAATATCCGGCGACAATTAAGGTAATTAAAAAGATAAATATTGGATTGAAAATACCAAAAATCCGATTGGTTTTGGGATTATTATTTAACAGCTCATTACTTCTTGATAATATTCGATTCCAAGGTACTAAATAAAAGGGGATTAACAAAATAATAATAGGTGATAACCAGCAAATACCTAAAAAAATGAAAAGAAAATTTGGCGATAACTCAATTACTTTTTTCCTTTGATTATATATTGAAGAATAAAGATCAACGAATTTTTCAGGTGAAGTATTTGTACGAATAAGGAGTTGTCCAGCGCCGGGGTATGCACCTGAAATAAAAGTCAATTTATCATTAAATGGCCCAATGTTATTGAATTTAATTGCACCGGTTTTGGATTTATCAATAAAAAATTGGCAGTTATTGATATTTCTTTTCCATGCGCCGGTAATTTGCAGGTCGAAGATTGAATCATTTACTTCATTTATGTGCCCCCAACTATTTTTTAGATCTACTATACAAATACTTCCAGATGAAGCTTCTGATGGAGTGATTTCCACTTCGTATTTGAAATTAGGTTTTATAAAGGAAGAATAGGGGACTGGGATATGCTTATTCAGAATTGGCAATAGTACAAGATATAAAATAAGAATGCCTTTCCAGTTTTCTTTGATGTTGTTAATTACAGTTTGGCTTAAAACAATTTTTAAAAAGAACCATACAATCCAAATTAATAAAATAAATGCGATAGGCGCTGTAAATAGTAAGTTCTTGAACGAATACGCTTTCTCTGCCAGAGTATAGAATGCGACACTTGCGATAATTGAAATTGGAGCGGTGATGAAAGTACTGATGATTAGTAAAAACCAATTTCTAAATAAAAATTGTTTACTTTTAACAAATATTTTTGAAATATCCACTTATACCCTCAATCGTTGGTAGCAGTACTTTTGTTATTATACTTTCCTTATGTAAAATGGAAAGGGATAGATCACAGTATCCTTTCAGAGGTACATCACCCAATGAAAGGAGAAAGACCATGATCTACACAAAAGGTTGTACCTTACTAAAAGAATGTCTGGAATAACTGATTTAAAAGGAGTTAGAAAGATTGCCAGTATTGATCCATGTGCTGATAGAAGAATATCCATAAAAACTCTCCGTATAGTGGATATATGGGGGTATGTCAGTGAAATTACCTATATATAGGGCTTGACGAATGTAGAATTATTGTTCTATAATAGAACAAATATACTAATTCTGGAGGAAGCCATGAACCTGACAGCTACACAACGTTTTGCACGCATAACCAACCAGTTATTCAAGAATGTACGCACGCGCTCAAATTCCCTGTATATGGCAGTAATTATATTGGCGTTAGCCGCTTTTGAGTTTTTCAATTTCAGCGCAACTGATTTTGCTCTGCGGGATATCTTAGGAAACCAGGGGAGCGGCTTGCTGACATGGTCAACGATCCTGGCGCTGGCGTTCTGCGGGATGGATATTGCCGGGATTGCGAAGATCTTAGCATCCCCGAAAGAGGATACAGGTGAGAGGAGCGGCTGGTATCTGCTGGGGGCGTGGGTGCTGGCAGCCGCTATGAATGCCGGTTTGACATGGTGGGGGATCAGCGTGGCGATCTACAACCAGCCCGCCCATGCAGTCATGATCATGGATCCAATGACGTATGTAACAGTAATTCCCGTTCTCGTGGCGGTGATGGTATGGATGATTCGGGTATTGATCATCGGTACATTAGTTACATCTTTCGATCTGGTCTTGAAAGGGAATAAGCAAAAGAGAGAGCCGGTTGGGAAGAAAGCGTTTGGATTCCGCACAGAGAAGCAGGCACCTCCTCCCGGGTACAAACCTGTTCCAAGCCGGGCAAGCGTAGATTATGAGGGCTTTCCGCGATAGATAGATCATAATCCCAGATTGAAACACCAGGTTTTTTTCCTGGTGTTTTTATTTCCCATACTATAATCACTGTCATGAAATTTCATCCATTAAAGCCTGCAAAGTGGATCACTGACCAATCTGCATTGGATAGCATCATCCCCGCGCTGTCCAGAGGGCCTTGCCTGGCTGTGGATACGGAATCAAACAGTTTATTTGCTTATCAGGAACAGGTGTGCCTGATCCAGTTTTCAACCACTGATGAGGATTATCTGATTGACGCGCGCGCAGGGCTTGACCTTTCAGACCTGCATTCGGTTTTTAATGATCCGGATGTGGAAAAGATATTTCACGCGGCAGAATATGATGTGATGTGTCTGAGAAGGGATTATGGGTTTGGATTTAACAATTTATTTGATACCATGCAGGCTGCCCGCATATTAGGATTTAAACATCTGGGATTATCAATAATGCTGGAAGACCAGTTTCATATTGAACCGGTGAGGAGCTTTCAAAAAGCGAATTGGGGAAAACGACCCCTGACGCATGATATGCGCCAGTATGCGCGCCTGGATACCCATTACCTGATTCCTTTGCGTGAGCGGTTAGATGAGCAGCTCCGCAGGAGTGGGTTGCACGAATTAGCGCAGGAGGATTTCCAACGCCTGTGCCGTGTTGAAAATAACAACAATAATGCCCCTCTGTATACGCAGATCAGCGGCTTTCATCATCTCTCTCCGCAGCAGATAAGCGTACTGGATGCCTTATGCTGCTATCGGGATGAGCTCGCGTCAAAATTCAACCGGCCGTTGTTTAAAGTGATCGGCGCGCGCGCACTGTATGCGTTGGCAGAAGCGAGCCCCAGGACTATTGATGCGCTTGAAACAATTGAAGCTCTATCTCCGCGCCTTGCGAAACGGTATGGTCACGGACTCATCGCAGCGGTTAAACGCGGGCTGGAAGCTCCTCCAATTGTCCTACCACGGCACAAACGCTCTTCCCCGGCATATATTAGACGGTTGGAAGGTTTGAAGTTGTGGCGGAAGAAAAAAGGAGAAGCGATGGGAGTACAATCAGATATTATTCTTCCGAGGGATATCCTTGAGGATATTGCCGTCCGAAAACCGAAGGATGTGCCAGAGTTAAAGGAAATAATGGAAGAAGTGCCGTGGCGATTCAAACATTTTTACGGCGAGATATTACAGGTAATCACATAAGGTAGAAAAGCATGAAGATACGATTTTACGGAGCAGCGCGTACCGTTACCGGCTCTCAGCATTTGATCGAAGTGAATGGAAAGAAGCTGCTGCTGGAATGCGGTGTTTTTCAGGGGCGGCGGCGTGAATTTTATAAACGCAACTCCTCTTTTCCATTTGAACCGAAAGAGATAGACGCGGTCATTCTCTCCCACGTGCATATCGACCATTCCGGAAATCTTCCCAACCTGGTTAAGCAGGGATATAGCAATCCCATCTATGCGACACCGCCTACCGCAGAATTAGCAGGCATTATGCTGAGGGATTCCGGCCATATTTATGAGGAAAACACAGAATTTATCAATAAAAAGAAACGCAAACATGGTGAACCCGCTGTAGAACCGCTGTACACGGTGCTCGATGCGGAAAAAGTACCGCCCCTGTTCTCGGAAGTGAAATACGATGAGATATTTGAACCTGTAAGAGGTGTCATAGCACATTTGGTGGACGCGGGGCATATCCTGGGGTCTGCTGCAGTTGTGTTGGATATTGAAGAAAATGGAAAGAAAACACGCTTATGGTTCTCTGGAGATATTGGGCGGAAGCGGCTGCCGCTCCTGCGGGACCCGGTCATGCCTAAAAATGTGAATGTGCTGATGATGGAATGCACGTATGGCGATAAAGCCCACCGCGATCCGGAAACAGCGTATATTGAATTTCGGGATGTGGTCAAACGCACGATTGCACGCGGGGGCAAAGTGGTTGTACCCGCTTTCGCTGTAGGGCGAACTCAGGAACTGGTTTACGATCTCAACCGCATGATCACTGAAGGAGAACTGCCGCGCATACCAGTGTTTGTGGACAGCCCGCTGGCAATCAACGCTACGGAAATCTTCCAAAAACATCCTGATTATTACGATGACGAAACTCATGAGTTCATGCGGACAGGTAAACACCCAGCACTGACTTTTTCCGGTTTACGATACACGCGTTCAGTAGCAGAATCCAAAGAGATCAATAAGATAGATAAACCAATGATTATCATTTCGGCATCCGGAATGGCGGAAGCTGGACGGATTTTGCATCATCTCATCCATAATGTGGAAGATAAGCGCAACACTGTCTGTATTGTCTCGTGGCAGGCACCGTATACGCTTGGGCGCCGGTTGGCGGAACGCCAGAAAAAGGTGCGCATCTTTGGAGATGAAGTGCGTGTGCGAGCTGAGATTGCAACTATCGGCGGACTTTCCTCACACGGCGGGCAGAAGATGCTGCTGGATTATGCACAGGCGGCAAACGGGAATGGGCTGAAACAAATCTTCCTGGTGCATGGTGATGAAGAGCCAGCCGCAGTTTTGATGGAGAAAATGAAAGAACGCGGCATCACCAATGTACGCTTCCCGGAGCGCGGTGAGGTCGCTGAAATGTAAAAGAGATTTCTTTTTTATTTTTGGTTATAAATTGTTGCCGCAAAACAGTGAGGGATAGCAAAATGAAAAAAGGAATAAATTATGCTCACAGAAGATAATTATCACCAACCCGATCTGCTTAAAGGCACCCAAAAGATGCTTGCCTTTGATATTGAGATAGCGAAGGAACTACCCGATGACTTTGATGATTTCAAAGCCAACCGCCCTTTAGGAATCAGCTGTGCAGCTACGCTAACGGGTGAGGGTGATTCTACAGAATGGTATGGCGGAAAACGGGATGGAAAGTATGCTGAAAAGATGACAGAAACTGAGGTAATCGAAATGGTTGATTATCTGTGGGACAAGGTCCAGACAGGGCATCAGATTTATACTTGGAATGGGCTGGGTTTTGATTTTGATATCCTCTTTGAGGAATCTGGTGGAGACGAGCGCTGTAAACTGATGGCGCGCTCGCATGTGGATATGATGTTCCATTTTTTCTGCATCAAAGGATATGCTATCTCTCTGGATAAGGCGGCCAGGGGTATGGGATTGGAGGGGAAAACGGAAGGAATGGATGGTGCGTTAGCGCCAAAGATGTGGCAGCAGGGTAAATTTGCACAGATACTGGATTATGTGGCGCAGGATGTGCGTGTTACCTTGAGCCTTGCCAAGCAGTGTGATCTTGAAAAACAAGTGCGCTGGATGAGCAACCGCGGACGAAGTCAGGTCTGCCCGCTTCCTGTTGGGTGGCTGCCTGTTAATCAGGCGCTAAAACTGCCGGAACCGGATACTTCCTGGATGTCCACACCCTGGCCGCGCTCGAAATTCACCGGCTGGCTATAAAAAATACTTAAAATTTAGCAGCATTTTGGAATAAATAAAGCCAAAAGATACTCCCTCTACATAAGGGAAGGAGGAGCTAAATCTCTTATCAACTCCCCATTGTTTTTATTCGTCTAGGAAAACTAAAGATTGATATAATTTAATTCATGCCCCAACAATCCCCAATTTCCCGATTGCACGTTTTTTTTGCATCACCAAAAGGAAAGCGTGCCATTCTATGGCTGACCTTTTTTCTATTCTGGGGCGGTGCAGCTGCTGTTTTGCCGTTCATTTCTGTGTATTATGAGAGCGTGAACCTGTCAGGCAGTCAGATCGGGCAGTTGAACAGCATTCCGTTTTTTGTGACTCTTATCAGCAGTATTACATTTGGTTTCCTATCAGATGTATCTAAAAGAAATAAACTTCTGCTGCGAATCTGTGCCGTGGGAATGATCACGGCACTTTTTCTGTACCCTCAGGCACAAACTTTCACCGCTTTTTTGCCAATTGTTCTGATTTATTCTATTTTTCAAGCGCCCGCAAACCCGATACTTGATCAAACTACTCTGGTCGCGGTAGAAAACCCGGAGATATACGGCAGGGTGCGCGTGGGCGGGTCTATTGGATGGGGCATAATGGTGCTGGCAGCCGGTTTTCTGATCGATAATCTGGGTATAGGAATCCCGGTCATCTTTTATATCAACATTACTTTCCTTGTGCTTTTCTTCCTGATAACAGCGTTTCTGCCCGGTTCAACGGCAAAAAAAATAACCACTGGATCAGATGTGACACTCAAGAAATTGGGGAAGATGCTGCTCCAACCCGGGTTCCTGCTTATCTTTTTGCTTATCACCATCTGGGGTATGGGAGAATCGAGCATCGGCAATTTTCTTTTTTTGCATATCAAACATCTAGGGGGCAGTTCCACGTTGATGGGCACTGCTTTATCTATTTCGCTGATCGGGGAGATCGTGACTTTCTCAATGGCGGATAAGATTCAGGCCAAGATTGGGGAATTTAAGATGATCCTGCTGGCTTTCATTGTCCTATTTGCATGGTTAACTGGATTATCTTTAATCAAAGACCCAAACCTGATCCCATTCTTTCAGATATTCGGTGGCGCGGGATTTGCATTGATCCAATCGGGAAGTGTGGCATATGTAAACCGTCGGGCGCCGCAAGAACTGGGGACAACAGCGCAGGCGCTGCGCGGCGGAGTGCTTTCTGGCTTAGGAACGGGGATTGGCACACTGATCAGCGGAGTACTGTACGAATTTTACGGGTCCAGCATGCTGTTCCGGATCATGTCCTTAGTTCAATTGGGGGGTTTTGTATTGGGGGTATTGATGTTCCTGCGTGACCGGCGGATGAATTCCGTACGATCAGCTGAAAAGTCTCTCGAATAAAAAAAACCGGGAGCTTTCGCTCCCGGCAGAGTCAGAAGTGGACCCAGCCAGCCAATTGGCTCAACCGATCCCATCATCCAGCGGTATGAAGCACACGCTGCGCTAACTGCTCCCTGCCGGTGGTTTTTGAGAAATCATCCTCATTCTTCGGATGGCGGTTGTAAACCTAACAGACTCATGGCTAGGCACACAATACTGACCAATCCTACAGCTAATCGGGTAATGATAGCCATGATTCACCTCAAACGTTCGCCTTTTACAGACCGTTAATTACCATACGGCGCAGCAATCCGAAAAGGCACTTATTTTGGCCTCCGCGATTTCGCGTTCGGCCTTGTTAATAATGTGCAAAAATTGCTAACTTGCCTTATATAACGCAGAATATGTAAAAAAGTTACTCCCTGATCGGAAAAGATTTAGATTGTTGAATAGGTGTTGTTAAGCCCAAACACCAGCGATCACTTCACCGCATTGTGGGCAAGTGCCTTTTGCGGTGATGCGGTTGGACCGCACGGAATACCCCGTACGCTCGATGAGCAGCGCCTGGCAGCGGGGGCAGTATGTGTTTTCGAGAGATCCAACACGCCCGGGCAGGTTGCCAGCATACACATAGCGCAGCCCTGCTTCCTGACCTATCTCTGCTGCACGCTGGATTGTGTCAGCGGGGGTACGTTCGACTTTGAGGTGTTTATAAGCTGGATAAAAGGCACTAACATGCCAGGGAATATCCGTGGAAATGCCAGATAAGTACCTGGAAGTATTCCAGAGTTCTTCATTACTATCGTTGAATTCCGGGATCACCAGTGTAACCACTTCTACCCACATTCCAAGATCATGGGCGAGTTTTATGCTGTCCAGGACAGCCTGCAGGCTGCCGCCTAAACTGCGGTATTTCTCTTCCGTCATGCATTTAAGGTCAATCTTATATCCATCAAGGAATGGCTGGAGCGCGTGCAGCACTTCGGGTGTAGCAAAACCGTTAGAAACATACACACATTTGAGTCCACTTTCTTTAGCGAGTTTGAAGATGTCTATCGCCCATTCACTGGTGATGAGCGGTTCGTTGTAAGATGAGGCGATAATTTCAGCGCCGGATTGGAGGGCATGGCGCACAAGTTCCTTCGGGCTGACCTCCTGAATGTACCGCGCGCTGCTGGCAGAGGCAGGATCGCGCAGTGCCTGTGAACTGATCCAATTCTGGCAGAAATCACAGTGAAAATTACACCCCAGCATACCGAAAGTGAGCGCGTTACTTCCCGGCATAAAATGCATGAAAGGTTTTTTTTCAATCGGGTCTACATTTGCAGCTGCCACGTAGCCCCACGGCACGCGCAGTTGGCCATCGATATTTACGCGCACCTGGCAAATACCCCGTTTACCGGGCTGGATAAGGCAGCGGTGCGCACAGGCATAGCAGCGAACTGCGCCGTTCTCCTTTGTAAATAACGACCCGGGATGCGTGAGGGCATCCAATTTTTCAGTTAAATTCTGCATCACATTTATTATAACAAACACAAGCAGCAGCGAGAGTATAATCAATAGAATACAATAATCTTCACACTCCAGGAGAAGAAAAATGTCCGAACATATGCCGATCATGATCGGAAACAATGTGATTGAAAAATTCGTCGAGTTCTGCCAAAAAAATCAATATGAAAAATTTCTGATCGTGGCGGATGAGAACACTGCGCGGGTACTAGGGGACCGCGTGTGTCAAGCCGTCAAGCAGCATAGGTGGGATGCGGTCTATCAGGTGCTGGATCCCGAAGGGCTGCATACAGATGGAACCACCCTGACGCGTGTGCTAAGTGCCTACGATGCTGTTCCGCGGTTATTTGTCGCAGTTGGCTCTGGAACGATCACGGATACAGTACGCTTCACCAGCCACCGATCGCAAAACCAGTTTGTCTCTTTCCCAACGGCAGCATCGGTAGACGCGTATACGTCCGAGAACGCGTCCGTTACGGTTGGACATCTAAAGGGATCAATCTACTGCCACGCGCCGATTGCCATTTATACGGATCTGCCAACCATCTGCGCATCACCAAAATTTCTGACAGCTTCTGGATTTGGGGACCTGATCAGTAAACTGACATCGTCATCTGATTGGAAGATATCCTATTTGATCTGGGGTTCGGATTTCGATGAAGCGATCTATGCTAAAGCTCTCCGGGCGGGGCAGCGCGCCGCTGAAGTAGTGGATGGAATCTGTACAGCTGACCCGGAAAGCATGGCCGCGATGATGGAGGGGCAGTTTGCGAGTGGTTTTTGTATGGCAGACTTTGGCAACAGCGCCCCGGCTTCCGGTGGAGAACATCATATTGCCCATATCTGGGAAATGATGTTCCACTGGGGAGAAAAGGAAGGGCTGTATCACGGCCAGGCGGTGGGTGTGGCAGCGATTATGAGTGCGGAATGGTATCAGCGGTTGAAAGCATTATCCTGCAAAGATGCAGAAGATCTGCTGAAAAAGACCAAAATTCCTCCCCGAAGCGTGCAAATTGCTGCTGTTGAGAAAAACCTTCCTCAGATAGCGGAAGAATTGATTGGGAGTGATCCCATTTACATGCAGTTGAGCGACCCTGCGAAATTCAAACGCATCTGTGAACGCATCCTCGATCGCTGGGATGAGATACAGGCAACCGCTGCGAATGTACCTGAGCCGAGTGCGATTCGTGCCTGGATCAAGAGCCTCGGCGGTCCGGTTACTCCACAAGAATTGAGCGTGACCAAAGAACAGGTCGAGATTGCTGTGGATTACGGTCTTTATTTACGCGAACGCTTCTCCATTAATATCATCCGTAAGTTGTTTGGGTGGTGATTTTTATGCCCGGCAGCGGAATGATTCATAATTAATAACCGCTATAATTGAGCGCGATGGATAAAAAATCGCTCAACACTCTTGAATTTCCGAAGATTCTGGAACAATTATCTGAGCATACCGCATTCAGCGCGTCAACCGCGCTGGTGCGTGCGTTGCGGCCGACGAATGACCTTGAATTAGCCCGAGATCGTCAGGCGCGCACCAGCGAAGCGAGCCGCTTGCTGAGCGAACACGCGGATATCAGTGTGGGCGGCGCACGGGATGTTCGCCCGCAGGCTGAGATGGCTTCACGAGGGGGAGTCCTATCTCCGGAAGAACTGCTTGGTATCAAAGCAACTTTGATCTCAAGCAGAGATATATTCCGTTTCTTTGAAAAACTCACGCTTGACCTGCCGCACTTGAAAGATATTGCCGCTTTATTAGCACCGCCAGAAGGGCTGATTGAAGCGATTTCCCGGGTGCTTACTGAAAAGGGGGAGGTGAAAGACAGCGCTTCGCAGAAATTGGGCGAGATCCGCGGAGATTTGAAACATGCTAATGAACGGGTAATAGATAAATTAACCCATCTGATCAATACTCCCTCAACGGCGCGTATGCTGCAGGAGATGATTATCACGAAACGATCGGACCGGTACGTCGTCCCTCTGCGGGCGGAATTCAAAGGTCGGATGAAGTGCGTTGTACAGGACCAGTCTTCATCCGGAGCAACCCTATTTGTGGAACCACTGCCTGTGGTGGACTTGAATAATGATCGGATAGCACTGGCTAAAGCGGAAAAGGAAGAAATTCATCGTATTCTATCTGATTTGTCCAGGCAGATCGGGGAACGTGCCAGAGAAATCCAGGAGATTGTCCGAAGCCTGGCAGCTTTAGATCTGGCCCTCGCCTGCGCAAAATATGCGTTTTCGCTGAACGCGGTAGAACCCATACTTCTTCCCTTCCCAGATTCGAAAAAGGAAGTTCCAGATCCTATCTTACATTTCATAAAAGCCCGCCATCCTTTGCTTGATAAAAAGACAGCCATTCCGATCGATATCTTCCTTGAGAAAGGGACGCATGCTCTTGTCATCACTGGACCTAATACCGGCGGAAAAACCATTTCATTGAAAACCGCTGGTCTGCTGGTGTTGATGGCACAGTCCGGCCTGCACATTCCTGCCCAGTCTGGCTCGCAGGTATGTATTTTCAAGGATGTATTTGCTGATATCGGTGATGAACAATCCATCGAACAGTCCCTATCCACTTTTTCCGGGCATATTAACAATATCGTTTACATCTTGAAGAAAGCAAGCCGCAATACACTGGTGCTGCTGGATGAGCTGGGAGCGGGTACTGATCCGCAGGAAGGGTCCGCCCTTGCACGGGCGATTCTTACTTTTTTAATGCGGAGGCAGACACCCTGCCTGGTCGCCACCCATTACCCGGAATTGAAGGCATTTGCCCATAGCTCAGAGGGAGTCCTGAATGCCAGCGTAGAGTTTGATGCGCAGTCATTGAAGCCGACATACCGTTTGCTAATCGGTATTCCCGGACGTTCAAACGCGCTGGCGATTGCTAAACGGCTCGGTATTTCTGATGAGATTGTTCAAGATGCGCGGGAGATGATTGACCCTGATAATTTACAGGCCGATGATCTGCTGGATGACATTCACCTTCAATTAGAAGGTGCGCGGAGGGAGAACGCACGCGCAGAGATGCTGCGTGCGGAAGTAGAAGATAAAAATGAAGAGCTGCTGGCGAAACTAGCTGGCATTGAAGACGAACGCTTAGAGATATTGAAAGACGCAAAGCGCCAGGCAGGACAGGAAGCGGAAAAATTATCCACGGAAATAAACGCTATCCGTAAACAGGTGAAAGCACCAACAAGATCACCCCAGAAGAAAAAAAAGATGCTCCGCGAGCAAGTAGCCGACCTAAAAGAAAAGATAGATGAACCGATTGAAAAGGAGCATTTTCAGCCGCAGCGCCGTCGTCCGCTGCGAATAGGAGACAGGATGTATGTACGCCGATTGGGAACGGATGGGATCGTTTCTTCAATCGATGAAGGTGAAGTGGAAGTGCAGATCGGGAAGATGCGCGTTAAGGTGGACCTGCGGGATATTGAGCGCTCTAAAAATGAAGTGCTGCGAAATAATAGTATAGAAGGAATTGAAGACCGTTCTGATTCGTACAAAGATATATTTTCCCCGTCGCCGGGCACGGAATTGCATTTACTCGGTATGCGTGCGGAAGATGCCCTGCTGGCGCTTGACCGCTACCTGGATGCAGCGCATGCCGCCGGGCTTCCCTTTGTGCGTATTGTGCACGGTAAAGGAACGGGCACCCTTCGGCAGGTGGTGCGGGAGGCATTAGGAAATGCGCGGCTTGTGGATAGGTGGGAACTTGCACTGGATAACGAGGGCGGAGAAGGTGTTACAGTTGCTTTTCTAAAAGATGGTTAAAGAAAAGATCGATAGTGGCTGACCTCTTACACTATCGATCTTTCTTCACGGTTTCCCTAATTACCGCGCTGCGATGGTTAATGAAGTGATGATAAAACTCCGAACCATTGATTATATTACACCACATTGTAAGAAAAAGCAAACTTTTTATGAAAACATGATATTGTAAAAGTTTCTTTATAATAATTAAATTTATATCGTCCCGTTGCCAGAGCAAATGCACCGAAGTATAAACCGATAGAGTGTAAGCCTGTGCAGTATAAAACGGTATTGTAGTACAACTATTAAACGTTCATTACAGCAGTACTGTAATAGAACTGTAATGAATATTGTACATTGCGATTGACGAAAAAGATCATAAAAACACACCTGAGGAAAACCTATGCAAATTACAGATATGCAAGTTACAGAAGAGGTAAGCAGGATATTGAAATCCTACGTGTACATTTATATTGACCCACGAATTGATGAACCTTTTTACGTCGGGAAAGGGTTGGGGAATCGTCTGTTTTCACATCTTGAGGATCAATCTGATACAGAGAAAGTAAAACGAATAAAAGAGATACGAAAAAACGGGGTTGAACCAAAAATAGATATTATCAGATATGGTCTTTCTGATTCTGAAGCTGCTTTAGTTGAAGCCTCCTTAATTGATTGCATCGGAAAAAATAAGCTGACAAATCTTAATTCAGGACATCACGAGAACAGTTATGGGAGAATCACCTCCCGAGAAGTTATAACTATGCTGACATCAGAATATGTTGAAGTGAGACATAAAGCAATCTTGTTCACAATAAACAGGATGTACCGTAGTGATATGAATAAGCTCGAACTTTACGAGATGACTCGAGGATGCTGGCGCATTGGTAAGCGAAGGGAAAAAGCGAAATATGCGATGTGCGTTACTCATGGGATTGTCCAAGAAGTATATAAAATTGAAAAGTGGCAGCTTGCAGGGACACTCACGTATCGCACCCGTCCAGCTTCACATTATTTGAGATATCCCAAACGTTGGGAATTCGAGGGAAGGATCGCGAGGGATATTAGAGATGAATATGTGGGATTTTCGGTTGGGAAAGGCGGTCATAATCCTATTAGATACAAAAATGTTTAGGAACCACATGGACAATCTGTTAGGAATGCCGTAGGGCAACACCCTCTTTCATTTTGAGATATAAGTACATTAAACTTTCATCATTTGATACGATCCCTTTGGTACGATCCTGCGCTATCATCTTTTACCACCTTTTTGTCCCTTGATTAATAACGATATTTAGGATTATTTTGGGTTGGCCTGGAAAAAATCTAAAAGAAAAAAAGGCAGGCATTGGAAAACACCTGCCTTTTTGATTTGGAATTACAGGTTATTGATAACCGAATCCGACAAAACTACCGGAAAAGAAGATAGATAATCCGCCGGATAAGATATCATAGCGCAGCAGTAACACATCTCCCCAGTCCTGTCCACGGACTTCTACCAGTAAGGTTTCATTGGTTAGCCACCCGGTAGGGCGCATGAAGGTTACTAGATCGCCGTTAATGGCCTGGGCGGCTGCTGCGTCAAGCAGGTCTCTCACCACACCGCCATTTTGAACATCTCCAATCCGCACGCGTGGATGAAAATTGGGTGGTTCTGCGACCATCGAACCGCTTGCTTCCAACCATGCCGCAAATTTGTTGTTTGGGGAGAAGACTGCGAATCCTGCCCCACGGTCACTTGCGGGATCAAGCGCGAAAGAAGTCTGCTGGCTGCTGGTGAGGTTGATAATGGTCATAGCCCGGTCTCCTGCCATGTTAAAATCCACGGTACCTGCGTGGCTCAGGTCAGGTGAAATGCCCTGAAAACTGCGGTCTACGTTTACATACTGCAGGTTATCTCCGTTGGTGAGATCGAAAAAGTACAACCCTCTTGTGATAGGAAAGATCAGATCCGCTCCGCCGATTCCCCATGCAGTTTTTGTATACCAGACTCCCTGCGGTTCGCCGCTGACCGCTTTAACACCTACAGGCATAAGCGCAAAATAGGTAGGTTCATCAATCAGGTCGTAAAAGGATCCGATGGTGCCTAAATTACTTGTATTCCCTGCGTACAGGAAGGAATGGGGAAAATTATCCGGGCTGATCATCACTTCTGAAAAAGCGACTGCAGTTTGTCCGAGTGCTCCTTGGAGTGAAAGGAATGAATTTGTTTGCCGCAATGTGGAAATTTGGCCGTTAATGTTTGCCATTAATGCCTGTTCTGGTTCCCAGCTGTGGTAGATAATTGGCGGCAGTGGTTGGGCAGGAAACACTGTGCCAGCGACGGCCACATTTTCCATATCGGTGAATCCAATACCGGGTGTTTGTATTTCCGAAAGGATCTGCCCGTTACTGTCAAGATAAGTTAATCCAACGCCGTTATCCGTGTCGACCAGCACTCCATCCGGAAACAGGTCTCCGCTGACCGTGATTTCAGCAGCAGAATCTTCAAGTTCGCTGCTTTCATCTTCGTGCGATGTGACCGCATCCGGCATTTCGGCATTGTCATCAACCAGATCAATTGTCACATTCTGGCAGCTTGCAAAAGAAAGCAGAGTTACCAATGCGAGCACGGCAATTTTTATCTTATTTGAATTCATGTAAATATCCTCCGGGTTGAAATTTGCATTGTAATAACGAAGAAAGCGCTAAAAAAGTTTCGCAAAAAAGTGAAAATTTAGAACCACACCTCTTTAATCTCCTTATCACCCAGCAGTTTCTGGACCAATTTATCATGCCGTTTGGTTGTGCCGTACACTTCAAAGGTGCACACCATTTCATTTGCCTTTTTTTCCTGTTTGTAGCTTTGGATTGGAAGATGATGCTCTTTGAATAGTGATTTTAATTCTTTGTATTTATCCCAGCTGATCTTGGTGGTGATCTGATAGGTGCGTGTTTCGCTGGAAATTTCCAGATATTCCTCGAAACGCGTGAACACCATCAGCACAATAAGCACTGTTAGTGCGGCGCCGACTGATAATAGATACTCTCCTGCGCCGGCTGCCATTCCCAATGCGGCTGTCACCCAGATGGTGGCGGCAGTAGTCAGGCCAGTCACCCGCCCGTGTTCTTCCAGAATGACGCCAGCACCCAGAAAACCGATTCCGCTGACGATGTTGGCAGCAATCCGCCCTGGTTCCCTGCTGTAATATAAACCAATGCGGTAAGAAAGGATAGTGAAAAGGGCGGAACCCATGGATATCAGAATCAATGTGCGCAGCCCTACCGCTTTCTTATGACGTTCACGTTCTGCTCCAATGATACCGCCGACGAGAAGTGCCATTCCCAGGCGATAAAAATCATCAGGATTAAAAATCATTGTATCTCCTCTCCAGATAGATTCTATCTATCTCTAATTTTAACAAATTTCAGCAGTTTAAATGAAAAAAACTTGCCAAATGAATGGAAAACAGCGGATTTTATCCGTAAATAAGCAGGTTTCTTGAGTTTGCTGTTATTTTTTCTTTGCTAACCCGTTCTTGATATCTGTGAGGGTTTCATTCACGCGGAAAAGGAGAATGAGGAGTTCGCAGTAAATGCGTACAGCGACCGGCCCCAGGACCATCATAAGAAAACCGCCAAAAAATGTGGCTGCTCCACCTCCGTAGCGCCCAAAGCTGGTTGCTATGGTGACCAACCCTGCCAGCACGGTCACGGCTGCACCCGCCCAGAATAATACCTGGATGATGGCTGGTGTGATCATCTTCCGGAATTTGATGAAATCACCCATATTTTCTGATTTAAAGAATTCTTGCATTATTCCTCCTGCTGTTAAATTGTTATTTTATTAATAAGTTGATTTCAGTATAGCAAATCACTATTTAAAGTACAATGAGCTAATACTTTTCCCAGTGCACCCGATCTTCGCTGTACTGTGTGCGGGGTTGCATCTCTTCAGCTGGATAGCCGATGTACACCAGGCTGAGCGGGAATACATTCTCCGGGATGCCGAGTGTTCCCCGCAGGGTATGCATCACGTCATCCTTTGGGTATGACCCGATCCAGACAGTACCCATGTCCATTCCGGCAGCTGCGATCATCAGGTTTTCAGTGGCCGCGCTGCAGTCCTGCACCCAGAAGCGATAAGCGGATTCATTTTGTGCGATTTCCAAATTCGCGCAAACGACTACGGCGGCAGGAGCGTTGTATTTTCCATATTTGAGTTTAAAGCGCAGTGTTTTTAGCGTTTCTTCATCAGTAATAGCAATGAATTCCCATGGGCGGCTGTTGCTGGCAGAAGGTGCTGCCATAGCAGCCTGCAGTAATTTTGTTAGTGTTTCTTTTTTAACTTTCTGTTTGCTGAAAATGCGCACACTGCGGCGTTTGAATATCAAATCTAATACATTTTCCATGATTCACTTTGACTTTTTACTGTGGGTGATTAACTTTACATAAATACTGGAATTCCCATCCCCGCCATCCACCTCACGGATCTCGAAAGACCTGGGATAAGCGCGGATCAGCGCGGAAAGTTGGCTCTGCCCATAGGTGCGCGCGTCAAATCCAGGGTCTAGCTGGCGCAGATGATGGCCGAGTGTGCCTAAAAATGCCCAACCGTCTTCTCCCACAGCATTTTCAAATGCTTGTTTAAGGAGAGGCATTGGATCTGGTGTGGGTGGTTCTTTTGCGGCTGCGGTGGACTTCTTGCGCCCGCTGCGGCTCTTACCTGGTTTCTTAGGGGCCAGGTTTTCAGTATAGACGAATACATCACAGGCATTGACAAAGGGGCGTGGGGTTTTTTTCTGCCCGATGCCCATCACAAAGAAACCTTTTTCTCGGATGCGTGTCGCGAGGCGGGTGTAATCGCTGTCGCTTGACACAAGGCAGAAAGCGTCCACAGTGCCGCTGTAGAGCAGGTCCATCGCGTCGATGATCATCGCACTGTCGGTAGCGTTCTTACCGACGGTATAACGAAACTGCTGGATCGGCTGGATGGCATGGGTGTTCAATGTGTCCTTCCAGCCGCCCATGTTGGGGGTTGTCCAGTCACCGTAGTTGCGTTTGACGGTAACTGTGCCGTATTTACTGGCTTCAGATAATATTTTTTTAACAAGGGATGGCTGGGCGTTGTCTCCGTCGATCAGGACAGCTAACCGCCGGCTGCCAATCTGTTTATTTAGTTGTAGCATATTTTTATTTTCTCTCTTTTTTGATTAATTAATTATACATAGTCTAGTATTATGATTCAACATCAAATCAAGTGCTGGGTGAATCCATTGAGCACCAGAAGGTCAAATGCATCCATTGCTTCATCTGGCACCAACTGGGGGGCAGCAAATCCTTTTTCCGGGTAAACAAGAATGCGCTGAAAATCACCTACCATGATATGGATGACCTGTTCAAGGGGTATATCCTCAGTGGGATATGCTTCAAATGGAATCGGAGGAGAGGAGACAGCTGTCTGCGGCTCTGGCCAGATTTTCCGCGCAGCTGCCCATACCCTGCGTTCCATATACGGTTTATGAACCAGAAGCACTTTTCTGGTTGGAATGCTTTTTTTTTACAGAGGGCTTTGGAAAACAGGAGATTTTCACCGGTGTTCGTTGAGCGTTCTTCCAGGAGAATTTTTTTCGGGGAAAGGCCTTTTTCCACCGCTGTGGCCATAAAACGCGCCGCTTCACTTTCCCGCCAGATACCGCTGGTCAGGCGTCCAAAACCCCCGGAACAGATCAGAAGCGGTGCCCACCCTTCCAGCACTAATTGAGCGGCATACGCGGCTACCCGTAAATCGTGGCTGCCCATAGCGATCACGATATCGTTTTTTTTCAGAGGCTGGTTCATTTGAAGATATTTCCAGAGGATCTTTGCGGATGAAAGAATGTGTGCTGGTACGTGTTTCTTTTCCGCCACTTAAAGCCATCCCTGCAGTTTGTAAATGAAATAACCGATGTATTCCTTCATCGCGTTGGTTGTCAGGGATAAGTTGCTTGCCTGTGGTAAAACATCAATAATCTTGGACTGTAAATTGCCGTCGCTGTCCTGTAAAAATTCATCCTCTGTGATGCTGAAATCAACCGGAATTGGAATCACTTCAAGACCCTGCTTCTCGAATAGAGCCACAGCGCGAGGCATATGCATGGCGGAGGTGACCAATAAAATACGCTCGGCCCCATTTTCCGAGAGGATCTCCTTGCTGTATAGGGCATTCTCGTATGTGTTCTGTGATGTGGTTTCCAACCACAGCGCTTCTTCTGGGATGCCGATTGCGGTGAGGATGGATGCCATATCTTCTGCGGGGGTTGTTGCCCCTTCATTCAACCATGAGATGTTCCCTCCGCTGAGGAGGATATGCGCTGCTTTTCCTTCTTTATATAACGAAGCAGCGTAGAGCACACGGTCTCCAGCGCCGTTTACTTCAACAGAGGGGCGCGGATACACAGCTGGTTCCGTACCGCCGCCCAGCACAACTACCACATCTGCTGCCGGAATCTCATCCGGTGTTGGATAGTGCCATTCAAGTGAACGGGCGATGAGGTGAGAAAAACCGGTTGTGCTGGAAAGCCACAGGATGACCAACGCAGCGGAAATTAAGCTTGCTCGAGCGCGCGGATTGTTCTTAGCAGCCAGAGCAAAAAGAAGCAGCATGCATGCTGACCCCAACGGGTAGACGAATAAGGGGATTAATTTTGAAAGGAATATGAACATTGTCAACCTTTAATACTTTAATGGCGTCATTGTAACATGAGGAACGTCGCTGAAAATAAAGATAAAATAAAGGGGTTGCTAATATCATAAAAAAAGGTTAAACATGCGTACTTCTTGGTTGATTGACATTATGGAAGCAAACCGCGGGGGAGAGAGAAAAGGAATCTGTGCGGAGACATCTCAGAATTCGACTGTGCAGGAGGCGTATCTGTGGCAGGCATTAGTGGATGGTTCCCCCGCACTTTTTGAGATCTCCGCGGAAATGCTGGATATGCATGGGCAGAGCGGGAAAATACTCCCTGATGACTTTATTGGAAAAGTGAAGCAAATTGCGGTAAAGACCAGTTTTCCGCGGGATCGGCTCTTTTTTGGTGTTAATGGTTTGAGCCCTTCTCTCTGGGAGGATGAATCTGTTGAATCTGCGTTGAAGAAAACCTGCGTGTTTATATCAAGCCTTGTCAAATCGGGCATTAATAAATTGGGCATACATGCAGGGGTACCGCTCAAAGGGGATCCAGTTGATCAACCGATCTCCCCGAAAACGGTCACGGCGCGCGAGGGTGCGCTCTATCAGGCGGCGGAGCAAGCCGCGGCTGCTGTGCCGGATGAGGAAAAACCTTTATATGTGATTGGCGTTCATCCCAGGCAGGGAATGACAGAAGACCAAAAGAATATGGTCCGCAAAGAGGATGTAGAAATTGCGGTTGATCAGTTTGCCCAAACCGCGGAAGCTGCCGGGCTGCCGGAGATAAAGGAGCGGCTGCTGGCAGTGCGCATCTTTCTTGGAACCGGATACGATAGTGAGAATGTCATTCCATTTGATTCATCTCTCCTTAAGGAACTGGGTGGATGCGTTTGGGGGGATAGACCGGTAGTGTTGGAGGCACTGCAAACGGATTTTCAACCGCAAGTGGTGCTTGATAAATTGGTGGATAATCATTTTGCTGTCCTGAGTGTTGGTTCGGAACTGACCTATACGATGCGCGAGGCATTATTTTCACTGTCGATGATGGAGAATGAAACCATGATTGGTAAGCCGGGGGTGTATCTATCTAATTTCATCATTGAATTGGATCGGGCTATGCAGTCCGCCCCGCAGCATTGGCAGACATACTACACAGGGAATGGATTTGAGCAGTTGATTGCCAGAAAATACAGCCTGTATGACCGCTCCCGATTTTACTGGGAGAATAAATATGTACGTAAGATGAAGAAGCGCTTGTTTGATAATCTGGGAGAACACCCGGTTCCGCTGACTGTTCTGCGCCAGTTTATGCCACGCCAATATGAGCGTGTGGCGGCAAGCGAGATTGAAAACAAACCGGATGCGCTGGTGACGGATGCGGTCAGGAGTACCCTGCGCCGATATTCACGTGCCTGCGGATGGAGAGAGAATACCCATGATTGATTTCATGAAGTTAAAGGCGGTTATCTGGGATATGGATGGGGTCCTGCTGGATTCAGGGTCTTCTCATTTCAAAGCCTGGCGCGCGACTTTCGAGAAATACAAGTTAAAAGTTTATGAAGAGCGGATGCGAAGAACTTTCGGCATGACAAACCAGCAGGTCATCCAATTTATGGTGGAGAAACCGATCTCTGAAGAATTGGCTAACCAGATATGCCGGGAAAAAGATGTTTTTTTTCAGCGTATCATCAGGGAACATGCTTTTTTTCTGCCCGGAGTTAATAAATGGGTGGAAGCATTTAAACAGAACGGGGTCCGTCAGGCGCTTGCTTCTTCCGGGTCGCCCGGAAATATCAATGCGGTTTTAACGGCCCTGGCCGCGGAGACTTATTTTGATGAAGTTGTCAGCGGAGATGGTCTGCCGAGCAAACCTGATCCATTCCTTTTTCTCAAGGCGGCTGACCGCCTGGGTGTAATCCCTTTGAACTGTATGGCGATTGAAGATGCTGCTACCGGTGTGCAGGCTGCAAAAGCGGCTGGGATGAAGTGTGTCGCGGTAACTACCACCAATCCAGCGGGAAAATTGACGGATGCCGATCTGGTTCTGGACAATTTAGGTGAACTGACAACAAAGCAAATTCAGCATCTGTTTTCCGGTTGATAAAACAGCATCTACTTATACTGGTGCACCTTTCTTACAGAGAAGTAAATATGTTTGCGGATAGCGAGTAACGCTCTTTCACCCGATGGCGAAGTATATGTAATGCCTGATGGGTCCTAAAATACGATGGGGTCTCAATGAGGTGGAGTTATAAAATAAGGATCAATTCGGCGGGATTATAATTTCGCAAATGAGTAAATTTTTTGAGTGGTCGAAGAAAGAATATAAATACATACGCGGATCATCACTACTTTATCTGACGGTCCCATCTTTCTTGTCCTGATACCATTTGTTATTATATGGATGGGGCCAAAACTCGATGCCTATTTTGGCGTACTACCCATTAATGTGAAGCCTTACTGCATGATCTTTATTTTATTAATTTCCATCCCGGGTTTTAGTCTTGCATTGTGGTCTATCATCACTCAAATAATAATAGGAAGGGGTACGCCCCTGCCTATGATGGCTACCCAAAAACTGTTAATTATTGGCCCATTCAAATATTCATGCAACCCAATGAGTCTGGGTACTATCTCTATGTACCTGGGTATAAGTTTGTACGCGGGGTCTTTTTCTTCTATTGGGATAGTTTGTTTTTTATCCTTTATTCTGCTTCTCTACTTAAAAAAGATCGAAGAAAAGGAACTGGCAGAACGCTTCGGGGAAGAATACCTGGAGTACAAGAAATCTACCCCTTTCATCATTCCCAAAATAGAATATTCCTTTAAAAAAACTGGCAACGGTCCGGGGTAATCCCTATGGGCATGGCTTGTTTTTCCCTGTGGCCATCAGCGCTGCTTGAGAACTATCGGTTAATAATTATAAATGGCGTTCATTTTCGTCTATAATTTAGCAGTTATTGTATATAATGTAATATTTTTTAAGTTAAAAGTTGGATTGACATTTCATATTATAAGATTAAGAATGGAGGTTTCTATTTATGGATGAGGCGCTGAAACAGATCTATCAGGGAGTTTTAAATGGCGATATTGACATGGCCACAACCGGCGTACAGGCTGCGCTGGATGAAGAAATAACCGCGGAAGCGATCCTCAAGCAGGGCATGATGACGGCGATGGCAAAGGTTGGACAGCTTTTTGAGGATGGGGAATATTTTGTCCCGGAACTGCTGATTGCTGCGCGCGCGATGCAGGGTGGGTTGGACATACTTAAACCTCTCTTGGCCGCGGAAGATATAGAACCAATCGGGAAAGTAGTTACCGGAACCGTGAAAGGCGACCTACATGATATTGGCAAGAATCTGGTCGGGATAATGATGAAAGGGGTGGGTTTTGAGATCATTGACATGGGCACGGATGTTTCCCCTGAAAAGTTTGTGGAAGCGGTCAAAGAATCCGGCGCGCAGGTGGTGGCGATGTCGGCACTGCTGACGACAACTATGGCGAATATGCCCGATACGATCAAGGCGTTTGAACAAGCTGGCTTACGGGATGCAGTTAAGATCATGGTTGGCGGAGCGCCGGTCACGGAAGATTACGCCAGGAAGATTGGTGCAGATGGGTATGCGCCGGATGCCAGCCAGGCAGCAAAAGCTGCATTGGCCTTTATTTCCTAATCTGAATTATTTTATATCAATAACCCTGCCGCCGGTTATACGTGGAAGGTCATTACTTTTTAGTTGGAAGACAGCGTTGGGTGTGCCGGCGGCGGCCCATATCTCATTATATTCCATCAGATCTCGGTCGATAAAAACTTCCATTGGAAACGCATGGGCTACTGGCGGTACACCGCCAATCGAATATCCAGTTTTTTCGCGAACAAAATGTGCATCTGCTTTGTGAAGCTGAAAGTTAAATACTGCATTCACTTTGTTGACATCCAGTTGATTTTTTCCGCTGACCAGGAATAGCAGTGGCTGGTCACCTGTTCTGAAGATGAGCGATTTTACAATTTGTCCTACCGCACAACCTACAGCATCCGCAGCTTGTTGAGCGGTGCGTGTGCTTTTGGCTAGTTCCTTAACTTCCAGTTTGAGGTTGAAGCGATTGAGATAATTCTGAACTTTCCGGCAGTTTCTTGATAGAGCCAAGGTGTTATTCTTCCTGATTATTGTTATTTCTTAGTATAGTGTAAAAAAGTTCAAAAAAAAGCCGCTTGAAATAGCTGGGAAAAAGCGGGGAGGGAGGGATTCGAACCCTCGGTCGAGTTTTACCCCGACAACCGCTTAGCAGGCGGTCCCAATCAGCCACTCTGGCACCTCCCCATTGGATAACAGGTAGTAAGGCGGAGGGAGAGGGATTCGAACCCACGATGAAGCTTTCGCCCCATACCTGTTTTCAAGACAGGCGCCTTAAGCCACTCGGCCATCCCTCCAGTACTCCTGGATAGGCGGATAAATTTTAACATATTTTCACCTTGCCTGTTCCTGCTTTCATCAGGTAAAAATGTCGATTGAAAGGTCATAGCGAAGCAACCACCCGGGGAATTACGAGGTTTCTGCAGGAATCCGTGGCAATCTTCACTATTTATTTGTCCTTGCGAGCACCTTCAGGGTGCATGGTAGTCTCCTTTTTATATGTTTGTAGAAAATTAAATATTGTATTTTCCATTTCGATACCGCAGTGTGAATTGCAGGAGATCGCTTCGTCACTTCGTTTCTCGCGATGACATTGATCTGATATGTCATTGGAGGGTTCGCAGGAAATCGTAGTAATCTCATGTTACCGTGCTTGTAGAAACTTGAATATTTACTTTTTCTTTTCGGTTCTACAGTGTGAATAGTGGGAGATCGCTTCGTCACTTCGTTTCTCGCGATGACAATAGAGCAAGTGGAGATCGCGGACGCGACGGTTTGCAATGATACCCACTGTTAGTCAATCCTCGTCATCCAATCCCAGGTAGTAGCGGAAGCTGAAATCGCCTATCTTCACCAGATCACCATTCTTCAGGATGATGCCTGCGATTGAGATTGGGGTGTAATTGACCCAGGTGCCGCTGTCTGAGCCTAGGTTGGCAATAGTTACGTTCCCGGATGGGTTTTTATGCACACGCGCGTGATGGGGGCTGACGGATGGATGAGCGAGGATGATGGAGGCCTGCTCCGGGTCGCTGCCGATGATCTGTTCACCCTCGGAGATTTCCAGCTTGCCCTTGATAGCAGTAGGTTTATCCCCAACTTGCCTGAGATAAGGGGTTGGCATAATTTCGTTCAGCGTGCTGTAGATGGGTGTTCGGTAAGCATCTGCGGCGCCTTCAGCTTCAGCACTGGTGAGTCCCGGTATGGATTGGATGAGTGGATCAATGGCGGATTCTGTTTCTGATCCTTGTGGGGGTATTTGCGAGCGTATTTGTAACCTGCGGCGAGCGCGCACACCAGCGAATAACGCCCCTCCCAATCCGAGAATCGCGAACAGGATCCAACCGCCGCGGTTGAAGAACTGGAGGAAAGCGGTCAGCCAAGCAGGGTAAAGCGATTCCACAATTACCATGATAGATCGTGGGGGGCTGATGCTGCGGAAACCGAGGATGTCTTCCACTTCTACCGATACTAGATGCTCCCCGCTGAAGGTGTAATCTTCCAGCGGCCAGCCAAAAAAATTGAACGGCTCAGCGTTGTTCTCCGCGATCAGTTCCCCATCCACATACAGGCGCGTTGCTTCCAGCTGGCGCGAATACCCATCTGGAAAAATAACTTCTGCCTGCAGGGTAACAAACCCGGGCTGAAGTTCACGCATGTTCCCGTTACCTGAGAACTGGCGGTTGATCTCATTTGGCAGGTCAATTAACACGGCAGAAGGCAGGTTGAGGTCGATTGAAAGGGGAATTTCAGGAGAGGAGGTTTCCTGATTGCCATACATGACGCGCACGCGAATGGTGTGGATGCCGCTCTGGTTGATGGTTGAGGTATAGCGCAGGCGGTACACGCTGCGCAGCACACCGAGGTAATCTTCGGCGTCTGGCGCCGTGCTTTCTTCCGTGTAAAAGAGGAATTTTCCACCTGTGGATACTGCTAACTGGTTCAGGGCGGTCGCGGCAGGAGAATTGGAGGCGGTATCCGGTGCCATCAGCCACACGTTCACGGGTACGCGTGCTTCGACCGCGCGTGCTTCCAGTGTGCTGATTGCAGGCAGGTCCGCATCCAGCGGTAGGGGAGTGATATACAGGATAGACTGCTTACTGTGCGCGATCAGGTTGGGTTTGGCGGCGATATCCAGCGCCAGGCTCAAACTGATCAGATCTGGTTCAAAGTTAAACAGGTTGGGTTTGTAATTCTGCAGTTGGAAAGTGAATGCGTCTTTTTCCTGTAGCTTTTCAACCAGGATGCCTTCGTTGCTGGTCAGGCTGTACTGATTGGCGGAGCTGCTCTGCAGACCATTCAGCCAGGAAGCCAGATCGAATATAACTGTCTCATAGCGAGTGGGCACAGCCGTGTTGGCGCGGTTGCTGAGCGTCGCGCCCAGATTGAAGGCAATGATCGTGTGCAGGCCCGGCTCAAGGAGCTGAGTCTCATTGACTGGCATCTCTAAGCCGTCTTCCAGCACGGTGAAAGAATTCAGGTCCAGCCCGGGGATGAATTTACTTTGCGCGTCATAGGCATCAACGAACAGGGTCACTTTTGGGAACTGGTCAATCTCCGGCGGGTAAACAATAATGCTGAAACCGCCCTGCGCAAAGGTGGTTAGAGAAAAGGATAAGAGGATGATGGCAGTGAGGGTAAGGTTGAGCGCCCATTTGATCCATGCACGGTTTGTAACCATTGCTTTTATTGTACTTGGATTTACATTCCCCCGTTTTCCTGACTATCATTAATCAGAGCATCGTGAAGCGTACCCCTGGGGTATTTTAATAAGTGCAGAGCACGACATGGCAATCTCCCCCTAAAAAGGATATTTATCCTTGTTCTCGGTTCCGCATTGTTATTAGAAGGAAATCGCTCACCCCTGCGGGTGTGCTGCGCGATCGCTCTGCTCGCGATGGACACAATCCTTAAGGGAAAATACCCTGATCATTGAGACCCTCAATGCAGGGGGAGAACCCGGGATGGTATTCCAGGCAAATGGTGAAATCTTCGACCCCGCCCTGCTTATCCCCAACGGTGATCTTTGAAATGCCACGCCAGTAGTAGCTTTCCTCCAAAGCCGGTTCATCATCGCGCACCATTTCGATCGAATTCGCGGTGGCTTTCTCGATCACGTCTGTGTAGCGCCCGGTGTAATAGTAGGCGAAGTACGGCCCGGTCTGGTACCACAGGATGCGGTAGGGGCGCAGGGTGATATCCTCTGGCAGCGCGTCGTACAGCGCGAATGCCTGGTCATAGGCGTCCGCGGCGCCTTCGTAATCACGCAGGCTGACCAGGTTGGTGCCGTAATTGAAATAGGCGAAGAAGCGATCCACGCTGTCGAGCTGGTAGATCTCATCCTGCGCTTTCTTGAGCGCGTTCTTATAATTTTTGGTCACATCCTTGTTATCCTCCAGCAGGTTAAGGACATCATTCTCCTGCTGTTCGGGATACACAACCAAATACGTATAATTAAAAGAGCGCCATTCCTCGATCAGCGAATCATACGGCTGGTGGTAATCAGCTTTGATGTATGAGTCCTGCGCGATGAAGAAACCCTCGCGGTCATTGTAGCCGTTGAATACCTGATAGTGCCCCATCCAGGTCATGTGAAAATGGATATCGCGGAAATGAGGACCTTTCTCAATGATGATCGGAAAACCTGCCGCGATCAGGCGCTTGAGCGTATCCAGGTCGCCGCCCACACGCACGAGCGCGCCCAGCCCGGGCTGCTGGTCGGCATACGCTGCCATTTCGTAAGGCATGACGTTCTTATCCAGTTTGTATGGTTTCAGTGCCCGTGCGGCATCATCATGTGTCCCCTCCCATCCCCACATGGAAAGCAGCATGGCGATGTTGGCGGGTCCGCAGTAATTCCAGCGGTTGTGCTGTGAGAAATACTCCCCGCGCGCGATTTCATAGGTGGAAGGGATCGGCGCGAAGGTTGCGGTGGGGCGTAATATTTCAATGGGGCTGTCATCCGCTGGCACATCGTTCTCTACACTTGGGCTGGGAAGCAAGTCTGGGGTAGGTGTTGTTTCAGTCTCTGATGAGAAAGCGATCTCCTCCGGTGGATGCAGCCAGACCCGCGCGCGGATGATCCACTGGTTCAGGTGCCAGCCCAATTTTTCCTGGAAAGTGGGGTTGAGGATCAACGCGTAGGAGATGATGACCAGCACAGAAAGGACCGCGAAGATAACAAAAACGCGTTTCTGCATGCGGCGATTATATCATTCCATAATGTAAATAGAATAAATATTATCCAAAATTACTTTTTTGCTGTTGCGACTACTAGATTGCGGCTTTTCGTGGAATCAAACGCACCGTTTTCATTGTGTACACACAGTTCACAAATCAAAGAAAAAACTGTCCATTGTTTCCATTGTTTCCACCGGTATTGCATCCGAAAAGAAGAATAGTGGCTCGAATTTTCATAAATAAATTTTCGGCCAGGATTGTAAGTATCTTCTTATGAGTGGTACTAGATTTGGAGGCTTGACACAGTCTTGTAGACAATAATATACTGTTTTTGTAAGTGTGAATTATTTAACCGCGTTTTGATAATGGCTTCATAGCCACTTGTTCCATTAGCCATTTGGGAAGGGAATAAACATGAATGAATCCTTCGACAACAATGGGATATGCAGCGCTGGCAAAAGGGAAACCCCTTGAGCTTTTCACATACGCTGAACCGGAACTGGGGGATCAGGAGGTACGGGTTGCAATTACCCATTGTGGTCTTTGTTTCACTGACATTCAGGCAATTGATGATTTTTACCATATTACCAAATTCCCTTTTGTACCCGGCCATGAAATCGTTGGACACGTTTCTGAAGTTGGTAGAGCAGTATCTGAATTGAAAGAAGGGGACCGGGTAGGAATCGGGTGGCAAGGCCGCGCGTGCATGAAATGTGAGTGGTGCCTGCGGGGTGAGGTAAATCTATGCCAGGACATCGTCCGCTCGGCTACCTGGACTCCGTATGGTGGATTCTCTTCTTCGATAGCGGTAGATGCAGGTTTCGCATACCAATTGCCGGATAGCATGCCCTCCGAGGAGGCGGCTGTACTCATGTGTGCTGGTATCATTGTTTTTATGCCGCTCCGGTCATATTCTTCCACGCCATCATTAAGAATTGGCATCATTGGGGTAGGAGGACTGGGTCATCTCGCTATTCAATATGCCAAAGCCTTCGGTTATGAAGTAACAGCGATATCTTCCTCACCAGGTAAGAAGGAGGAAGCGATCGCTTTAGGTGCAGATCAGTTCATTGTGGCGATGGATGAGGATGCGCTTCGAAAGGTCGAATATTATTTTGATCTTCTGCTTTGTACGGCGCATGGAGGAGTTGACTGGGAATCCATGTTGGAAATACTCAAGAAAAAAGGAAAGATAATCCTGGTTGGGTTTCCAGAGATGACTCTCAGGCCAATTGATTTAGTAGCACACCAACTCTCTATCTGCGGCTCTTTTCTGGGCACTCAAGTGGGTATGCGAGAGATGCTCTCTTTCGCGCAGATGCATGGCATCCGACCGATGATTGAATTGATGCCAATGTCACAGATAAACACTGCCATAGAAAGGTTGAAGGAAAACAAAGCTCGCTACCGAATTGTTCTTGTCAATGATCCTAAGGATAAATGAGCAATAGTCTACTAATTAAACCTTAGATTCCGTTCTAAAACCTGACTCTTGTAAACTAATCATTTTGTTTGTCATAACAAACACCCCTGACCGTGTAGTTCTATATTACGGCGAATTTGAGATATCTATGAGATGGTTACAGCACAATTAATCTAAAATCTTTTTAATATAAATCTTGAACTCACTGATTCGAAGTCAGGGGAGCTTAAACTTACGAGAAAGGCGCCTGCAAAACTTGCAGACACCAGCGAGTGTATAATTCTAAAAAGTGTTTCTTAGCTAATATGCCTTTTTGTCCCATTTTCTCTGACGACATACAATGATCCAAAGCGTGGTAGAGAGCATGGCAAGGTCTTTGTAGCGCTGAATGTGAGCGGGGATTGGTAACAGCTACGCATATCTTTTAAGAAATTTTTTTGCTTGAATAACTCTTAACTAATACCTATAATGTAAATAAATAAGAGGTAAGCAAAGATTAAGTAAAAAAACTAAAGATTGTCATTTCACTCCCGCACTCATCCATAGCATAGCAGAAATCTAATTTGTTTATTGGCAAGCTGAGCTATGCTGATAAAAAACGGATTTATTTTTGAATAGTTTTGGGTCAGAGCCAGTAAGCTATTCACACGATTGTTAGGTAACCAAATAGAGAAGGAGACAACTAAAATGAGCAGACTCTCTAGATGGCTCATGATTATGGTATTTATGTTAATGGGATGTACTTCAAGTCCAAATCTACCACTGGCCGCAACCGAAGGGATATCCCTTGAACCAACGCCTACACAGCAGGATGATGAAATTCTCCCTATCTGGGATTTGCAGATCCATATCACGACGACGTCGGATTGGACAACATTAGGCCTGGTCGAGGGGGGGAGTATTAAAAATTATACAATCCTTTCAGCAGACCATGATGCAAGTTTGGCTGAGTTTGAGCAGGGTCTCTTCAGGCTTATGCAGCCGATAGAACAAGCAAACGCTCAGCAATCTGTTGAACTAGTTGCGGATGTATCCGTATCAAAAGATACTTCAGGAAGTGATCTTATCTTCGAAATCAATCGTGGGCATATGGGAGAGACAACGGTCGAGATATCCAAATTCTCTGGGAACGAATTGAAAGCGGGTAAAACGTTTTCTTGGCAAGGTATACAACCATCGGGTGAGAACGTGAAGCAGTTCACCATTCCCGCTACTCAACAACTGGAACCAGTAAATAATGAATACATTGTGATTGCCCAACTGAACTTCTGGTATTATGGTCCAGGTATACATGGAGGTTTTTACAGCGAATCAGGAGAACGGGATACAGCGCTTTACCCGCTTTTAAGGGACTATAGGTCAAGCGATCCGGATGTCGTTTATCAGCAAATTGAGTGGGCGTCGGAATATGGTGTTGACGCTTTCTCAATCGAGTGGACAATACCGCGCGGAATTGTTAGTTGCTGCGATTCAATGGAAAACACATTAGACGACGTATTTTTAAAATCACCTAACATAGATAAAGTCCGTTGGGTCATTTTTTACGACTTTCCGTTGCGTCTTGATCAGACACCTGGGCTGAAGCAGTATGTAGATGGTCTAGATTTTGACCAACCGGATGTGTATAACATATTTGTAAATGATTTCAAACGTTTTGCACGCAAGTATTTTGGTAATCCTCAATATTTGACCATTGATGGGCGTCCTGTAATCTACATTTGGGCCTCAGGCGCTTTTGTAGGGGATCTAGAGGGGGCCATTTGGGATGTCCGCCAAGGAGTTGCTGAATATGGGTATGATGTATTTATCGTAGGGGAAGAGGTTGCTGCGAATCACTTTGACCAGCATCATGCCGCGCTTTTCGATGGGAATACGAGCTTCACATTTTTAATCCCTGGTCTTGACGCTTCATCATGGGAGGATGTGGGTGATGCTGCGAATGATGTAGACCAAACATTTGAGAGGTGGCAAGAAAATATTAAAGACTTGAAAGTCATTGGCAGCGAGGAGTACGTGAACTTTCAGCCAGCATGGGCGCCTCAATATGACGAACGTCTTTCTAGACCAAACCATTCCACATATGTACCAGCCATCAGCAAGGACCAGGTAACTGCTATGGCGGAGGTGGCTCGGAAGCACGCCCAACCACTAGGCAGTCAGGGGCAGAAACTTATCTGGATCAACACCTGGAACTGCTGGCAAGAAGCTACAACCATTGAACCTACTGAGAATCATGGACCGAAATATCCGGCAGGTAATTATCAGTTCGATATGCTCGAAGTTGTGCGGGATGTGTTTGGCAGTGAAACTTATTCCTCTGATTCTCCCTAAAGTGAGTTATTCCAGTCTGTCTGGCCCTTTCTTAACAAGCCCACCTTTAACGGCTGGAATTCATACTGGTAGACTATACAATCGAGGACCTGTCCGTTGTTGAAAAACCTTCCAATAGGTCAATATAGCGAAGGTCGTAAAGTCGTTAAAGATTTTTTAACAGAAGCAAAAGGTGCAATCTAATAAGTGTCCATAACCTACTCACATTATCTAGCCTATTCTTGTAGTATTTTTAGCGTTTGGATGGTGTTCTTTACAGTTTCATGCGTTGCATCATTAGCGCGTCAGTTTAGCTATTTAGTGTTAAACCTAGGTTTATGCATCCCTGACCGTACAGTTATTACACCAATTTAAATTTTTACAATTCTACCTCGAAAATCTTAATCTCCTCCTTCGTCAATCCATAAAGCTCATACACCAATTGGTGTGAAATTGCATCTAAGAAAGCGTTTGTCAAGTATTTTTAAGAAATAACCTCCTTTTTTTGAAAACAATTTGAGCAATCTTATACCGATGTATCTAACCGTGCTCAGCTTGGATATAATATCTCTAAGAAGGTCAATAGTTGACAAGGCACATTATATGATCCTGTATGCCTTGGGGCCTCCTCACCAGGACAGTCTCTAGCCACCAGAAATTGGGCCAGGCTCCCGGGGTATCAGGTTTTTATTGCCCGTAGTTCTCTTGATAGGGTTGATCACGCTTCCATATGTAGTACATCACGGTCAACAGCCTTCGCGTCACAGCTACACTGGCAACTTGCGGATTTACTTTGCGAAGTTGTTTATAATCTATATGGTGTCCAGGATTCACTTTGTTTTACCTTCTCGGTTGATATTTGTCTCTCACTCAGTAACAATATTAACTGAATGTATTTTTGATACCCAAAGTGTATAGTATCTCCTGGACACCGCACACCACATCATTGACAAGCACCTAGAATAATGATAAAATTACTCATTAGTAATAAACGAACTTAGCAAGTAATAACTTTTGAGTAACTATGCCCGATCCGCTAATATCTCTTCTCATTGCCGGAGTCATCACCCTTCTGATCGCTTGGTTTTTTTGGCCGGAACGGGGCCTGTTTCCTTCCTGGCAGCGCACCCGGCGCATGACTGAGCGTGTACTGATTGAGGACGCGCTTAAACATTTCCAACTGTGTGAACTTGAGCATCACCCGATAACCCTAGAAAGTACTGCCGGAGCGCTTAACGTCTCTACCGGTCGCGTCGCTGACCTTCTGGATCAGATGTTTTCCCTCCACCTGGCTCGAATGGCGGGGGGTGAGATTCGCCTAACATCTGAGGGTCGTGATTATAGTCTGCGCATTATTCGCGCCCATCGCTTATGGGAACAGTATTTGGCTAAAGAGACTGGTTACTCTGCCAGAGAATGGCATCGCCGGGCCCATCGTCACGAACACGTCCTCTCGACAGAGGAGATTGACGCTCTTTCCTCCCGTCTAGGGAATCCCCTCTATGATCCCCATGGTGACCCCATTCCTTCCTCTAGTGGACAAATGAGACCGCACGGGGGCCAATCTTTGACGGCTATGTCTCTCAACAAACCACTAAAAATTGTCCACATCGAAGACGAGCCTGAGACCGTTTATGACCAACTGATTGCCGAAGGCCTCCGTCTCGGAATGTTCGTTCACCTGGTCGAAGTGACCCCTCAACGAATACGCTTTTGGGCTAACGGCGACGAACACATACTGGCACCCATCGTGGCCGCCAATCTCTCCGTCGTTCCCGTCCCCGATACTCCTACCCATAGAACGCCTACTGGAAAAAGCCTCTCTGGTTTGCATCCGGGAGAAAAGGCTCAAGTCCTGAGTCTCTCCCCAGCTTTCCGGAGTGTTGAACGCCGGCGCTTGATGGACCTGGGCATTATACCTGGCACCGTAGTTGAGTCTGAACTGTGCAGTGCGAGCGGTGACCCCACCGCCTATCGCATTCGCGGAGCGCTAATCGCGCTACGTAATGAACAAGCCAACCTGATTAAAGTCACCCACTTGAAGGAAGCCCCTCATGACCCCAAAAAAGACTGAAGAGATCCAACAACCCTCCAAGGACAATCAAACTTACCCCATGCACCACGCCGCTAACCTGCGTAAAATGGGAGTGGATATGAGAAACTGGGACTATGTCGTTGCCCTGGCGGGCAATCCTAACACCGGCAAGAGCACTGTCTTCAACGCCCTCACCGGCCTGCGTCAGCACACCGGCAACTGGCCTGGTAAGACCGTCACCCGCGCCGAGGGGGGTTTTGTCTACGCTGGAGCCCGTTACAAGCTGGTGGACCTTCCTGGGACCTACTCCCTACTCGCAATTAGTGAGGATGAAGAGCTGGCTCGCGATTTTATCCTTTTCGGCCAACCCGACGTGACCGTAGTCGTCCTGGATGCTACCATCCTGGAGCGCAACCTGAACCTGGCCTTGCAGGTACTGGAGATCACTGATCATGTTGTCATGGCTCTTAATCTGATGGATGAAGCCCGTCGTCAACATTTACAAGTGGACTACCGCTGCTTAGCGCGTGATCTGGGTGTTCCAGTCGTGCCTACCGTAGCACGTTACGGAAAGGGATTAGACGATCTATTGGCTGCCATCCATGATGTAGCAACCGGTCGGGTGGTCTGTAAACCTCACCGCATTCAAACCGAGACTCCCGCATTGAAACGGGCCGTCTCTGAACTGGCCCAAAAAATCGATACTGCCTACCCGTATTTACCTAACGCCCGTTGGGTGGCGCTGCGCCTACTGGACGGCGACCAACGCATCGCTGAAGCCATGCGTAGCGGCGAACTTGGCGATTTGAGCCGGGGCAGCCATGAACAGTCCAAAAGCAAGCCGGCTTAACACCCAAAGGAAACCTGATGAATGTTCAACCATATAACGCCGCCGATGAAATTATAGCCCTAGTTGAAACCTTGCGCTGGGAGGTAGGCAGTAATTTCCACGAGCACTTGGTAGAGGCCATTTACACTAACGCTGCCCATATCGCCAACCGGGCCGTCACTCACCCCAGCAAACAACCCCACTTCGACCTTAACCGCACCCTTGACCGCCTGTTCACCAGCCGCATTTTCGGTTTTCCAATTATGCTGCTGCTGTTGACTCTGGTGTTCTGGGTGACAATCGTGGGAGCCAATTACCCCTCAGCGTTGCTCGCCAAACTACTATTGAGTGTTGTCCATCCCTTTTTAAAAGGTGTCTCGGCCAATATCGGGCTTCCTTGGTGGTTGGATGGCTTTCTACTAGATGGTGTATACATGGCAACCGTCTGGGTAATCAGTGTGATGTTGCCCCCCATGGCGATCTTCTTTCCTCTTTTTACCCTTTTGGAGGACTTTGGCTACCTACCCCGAGTTGCCTTCAACCTGGATAGCATATTCAAAAGAACCGGCGCCCATGGCAAGCAAGCCTTAAGCATGATGATGGGTTTTGGCTGCAACGCTGCCGGGGTGGTTGCCACCCGCATTATAGATAGCCCCCGCGAGCGTCTGATTGCCATTCTCACCAACAACTTCTCGCTTTGCAATGGGCGCTGGCCTACTCAGATTTTGCTCGCAACCTTGTATATCGGTGTACTATTCCCGGCTCATTTGGCAGGTCTGATCTCCGCGCTGGCTGTGGTAGCTATTGCACTATTGGGCATCCTGCTGACCTTCGCCTTGAATTGGAGTCTATCCCGTACGGTTCTTAAGGGCGAAGTCTCTACCTTCAGCCTGGAACTGCCTCCATACCGCCCCCCGCGCATCTGGCAGACCTTCTATACCTCCCTTATTGACCGCACTCTGATTATCCTGTGGCGGGCGGTAGTCTTTGCCGCACCCGCCGGAGCCGTGATCTGGTTGAGCGCCAACTTAACCCTCGGTGGCGTCAGCATTGCCGAACACCTCATCAATTTTTTGAATCCCTTTGGTGTATTGATTGGCTTAAACGGCGTTATCCTGGTTGCCTACATCGTCGCCATTCCCGCCAACGAGATCGTCATTCCTGCCATCTTGATGCTCACCGTGCTTGTGACTGGGATGAGTGGCGTCGGCGAGGGAGCCGGTGTGATGTTTGAGCTCGATTCCGCCGCTAGAACCTTGTCCATTCTCTCGGCTGGCGGTTGGACGTTGCTTACCGCTGTGAACGTCATGCTCTTTAGCCTTATCCACAACCCTTGCAGCACAGTCATCTTTACCATCTACCGGGAGACTGGTAGCAAAAAATGGACATTAATCGCTACCCTACTTCCGTTAGTATTGGGTATTGTAGTCACCTTTCTGGTCGCCCAGGTCTGGCGGCTGATGGCTGGTTTAGGGTAGCGTTTTGAGCCACAACATCCTGTTCCACAGATAGGAGCGGTACTGTCCACAGCGTATCACAACGTCCATTGTGTCCATAGGTTACACAAACCCGGGAATAAACTGTCCATTGTGTCCATAGTTTCCATTGTTTCCACAGGGATTGCACACGAACTGCACACGAAAATCAAATAAATCAATTTGGAAAGGCGACTCTTCCAGAAAAAGTGATTGTATAATCTTATCTATAGGATTTAGATTAACCCTCATTATCTAGTAGGGAAAAATGAAATGTCCAAATTGCGGTTTCGATAATCTTGACTCTGAGAAATACTGTCTGAACTGCCTTCAACCTCTCCCGAAAACCAAGGGAAAAAGTAAAAAAAGACCTAAAAAAGCTTTCTTGTTTATTATCCCTGTTTTTTTGCTGACAGTTTTTTTCTATTTCTGTGGCTTTCTGGTTCTCTCAATCCAAACGATGCATCCGAACACATTCCATTCATTTTCGGATATGCACATACTGGCCTGTGGGAGAAGGCACTGCAATTGACCCAAATTACATATCAGGATTCCAATTTATATCAACCCATGCTGTGTGAGGTATGGGAAATCATCGATGAGGATACGTCGGATGATTATCATAAAGAGAAAACGCTCGCTATCATTGAAAGAGAATTGGCTTGCGATCTACTTTTTTCTGATTAACCGCTTGGAGAATTCAATGAAAGAAAGAATCAGAGTTATTGCACAGAATAAATTCGCTTTTCCCGCATTCCTGCTTTTTATTAGTATCTTATCGTATGGTTTGCTATCTCCATGGATAAAATTCTTCCATGATGAATACTCTATCTTATGGTTTCACCATCGCGCTCAAGATGTAAGCCTTTTCTTCGAAGGTAACCGCCCATTCTTAGCGTATATCTACACACCTTTTTTGAATTTATTCGGGACTAATTCTTACTTGTGGTCTCTATTCGGCGCCCTTTCCCGATGGCTCCATGCTCTTTGCATTTTCTGGTTTGTTAGAGAGATATGGCCTGATGATCAACCATTTGCAGTTTTTACCAGTTTGCTTTGCATTGTATACCCGGCTTTCCAGGCACAATTCGCATCAATGATTTTCGGAATCTTGTTCTTATTGTTCTCTATCTTCCTACTTTCACTTTTATTCACTATTAAAGCTCTGAAAGGAGATAAGAATCAAACCTTACTAATCATCATTTCGCTCTTATTGTCTTTTATCAATTTAATTTCCTCTGAATATTTTTTTTCTTTAGAGGTTTTAAGGTATGTGATCATCTTTTTATATTTAAACAAAGATAAAAATCGAGTTTCGTTTAAAGAGTTTCTCCACAGATCTCTCGTTTATCTTATATTGTTTTTTTCTATGATTGGTTGGCGATTTTACCAACAGGCCAGTGAGACAACATACAAGTTAGATTTCACCTTACAAACATCAATTATTTCAATACCAAAGGTTACTAACTTCGTAAAAAAAATTCTCGTCGATGTATGGAACGTAAGCATTGGCGCATGGATCTACGCGCTTTATCCGCGCCATTTAATTGAAGTGCAAAGTACGATGGTCTTGATAATTACATTGGTTCTATTTCTTTTAATAGCATCACTCTGTTTCCTTTATTTCAGGAATCTCAATTCCTTTAAATATAAAACTGAGAAAAATAATCCCTCAGCTATCATATTTGCATTGATTGCGTTATTCGCCGCAGGCGTTCCCTTCTGGATCGCGAAACTGCCAATCGGTGAATATTACGCATTCAGCCGATGGACTATCCCCTTTATGGTTGGAGTGAGCATTCTGATAGCAAAACTGATTTTGTTGGTGAAGAAACATACAATAACAATTTTCCTATCGTCTTTCCTGATTGCTCTTGGCGCAGGCAATCAGGTTCTAGTTGCAAATTCATTTCGACAGGATTGGAATAAGCAGATGAGCTATATTTGGCAGTTCAAATGGAGAATTCCATCCTTGCAAGAAAATACTGCTGTCTTTTCGAATATGCTTGATTTCGACTATGAGAACAGCGATGAAATTAGTATGGCTCTCAATTTGCAATATCCTTCTGTTGAAAAGCTAAAAATCCCTCTGTTCCAATTCTATTTACCAGAAAGAGTTGGCACTGTACTGTTGCCAACAATTGAACCTGGTCTATCTCTTGCTGGGCGCAGGTATTACGGTTTATTTCAGGGGAACTCATCCCAATCAATAATAGTTGATTTTCAATATCCATTCTGTTTCAAGGTACTCGATCCGGAAATTGATATATATAATCCCAATATTGATTCTCTTTCTAAAGACGCGTTATTTCTCTCCAATACTGCTTTGATATCTAAGAATGGAAAGCAAATCAACCAAAAACAGGTGGAAAATATTTTTGGAAAAGTACCGCATCCTGATTGGTGTTATTATTTTGAAAAAGCAGACCTCGCTCGTCAATTTAATGATTGGTACGAATTGAAAGAGATAAGCACTATAGTCATAGATCGAGAACTATTTCCACGAGATAATCGGGAGTGGTTTCCTTTTATTGAGGGATATGCTCATAATAATGATTGGGATAGTGCAGTCGCGTTATCAAGAACAATATCCAGTCAATCCCCTCAATATGTACAAATGTTGCAGGCACTTTGGAACAGGATCGACAGACAAATTGAACCTTCCTTAGAAAAAGAGTTGGCGAAAAATAACATTGAACATATGGAGAATGAATGTGAATACTAAGAATCTTAGTAAATTCAAAAATATAATCACAACTCTCTTCAGCAGCAAATTATCCGTATATATCTGGCTATTTATAATTATTACGATAAGTTTTGGAATCCTAATTCCACGATTGGGTTTTTATTGGGATGATCTCCCATATTTATATCAATATGCTGCTTTTGGACCAAATGGTTTTCCGGAGTTTGTTGCTTCAGATAGGCCATTTTCCGCATGGATTTTTTCTGCGACGACTTTTTTATTTGGGTTCAATCCAATCGGCTACCATGTTTTAGCATTGTTTTTACGGTGGATATGCACGATTCTATTTCTCGAGATCATACAACTGATCTGGAAAGAAAATAGAGAAATCAACCTGGCTGCGGCATCAATTTTTGCTGTTTATCCTGGTTTCCTTCAACAACCAATTGCGTTGATCTACAACCATCACCTTAGCGTCTTTGCCTTCCTCCTGCTATCCATTTATTTAATGGTTCTAAACACATCAAGGGAAAAGCGCAGTTTCCTTTTAGCAAGCACCAGCGTCCTTCTTTCAATTGGTATGTTTTCAATCGAAAACTTTTCCACTCTGGAATTAATACGGCCATTCATCCTTTGGAAAGTCCTCAAAGAAAAGAAACCCTCGCAAAAAAGCAATGAACGGGCAGCTCAAATTCTACGTATTTGGATTCCCTATCTGTTAATTTTCACAACCTTTGTTATCTGGCGTGTGGTTATTTTTAAATTTCCAACTTACAAACCCACCCTCATTTCATCCTTTGTTGAAGATCCAGCGTCCGCATTCCAATCTCTAATTGCGCGAATCCCCAAAGATTTCATTACAGTTTCCTATGGTGCCTGGGTTCGTTCATTCCATTCTTATTTGATAGGCAACTTTGGTGTTTCCGTCACTTATCTTTTTTGGACATTGATGGTTTCCACTTTTCTGGCATCAATGGGCGTGTTCTACTTCTTGATGAGAAGACAAAGCAAATCGGGTCATTCAAAAGACGCAAGAAAAACGATCATTGAAATGCTATCAAGTAGTTTTTTATTATTCATTTTATCAGCTTCGATTATATGGGCGCTCGATCTGCCCCTTGAAATTGAATTCGCGTGGGATCGCATGACCATTGCTTTCATACCATCAATTGCCCTTCTTGCGGGAGGATTATTAGGTGTTTTCAGGAAAATAAAAGCCATCCATTTACTGCTTCTATCACTACTGATTAGTTTTTCCGTCGGCAGTCATTTTCAAACCGCGATGTCATATAAAAGAGCTTGGGAAACCTTAGAAAGATTCATTTGGCAGTTATCCTGGCGAGTTCCATCATTAGAAGAAAATACAATGCTCATCGCTTCTGGTGTAGAATTGAAATATTACAGCGATAATTCGCTTACTTCTCCAGTGAACTTGATGTATTCAAACGATAACTTCACAAACCAACTTTCCTACCTAGTTTACTATACCGATGTAAGTGTAAGGTATGATAAATGGTTTGAAGAAAGCATTCATAACCAGGAGATCAACATACCTTACCGTTCATTATATTTCAGCGGTAATACTGATGACATCATCGCTTTCCATTTTCAACCCCCCGGCTGCTTGAAGATATTGGATAGAATATATTCAAACTCTATTACTAATCCCAATTTATCAACCATACAAGTTAATGAGATCCCTTTTTCAAAAATAGACCTTATAGCTGCGCAACCCGCGCATACTCCATTTGAAAGCCTTTTCGGGCATCAATCCACTGAAACATGGTGTTACTACTTTGAAAAAGCCGATTTAGCCCGCCAATTTGGAGAATATGAGGAAATAACACACTTAGGAGATGCTGCAATAAATTCCAGCCAATTCCCGAGCATTGCATCAGAATGGCTGCCTTTTCTTGAAGGCTATCTTTGGAGAGCAAATTGGGAAAAATCAAAATGGATAATTGAAAGTATTCTATCATCTAAAGATGATTATTCTGATGGGATGTGCTATACCCTCCAAAGGATCATTAATGATCCCAAATATCCATATCATTCAGAACTTTCGGGGATCATTTTATCGTACAATTGCTCTTATAAATGGATAAAATAATGAATCCGAATATATCTGTTGTCATACCCGTTTATAACAGCGAATCTATCCTCCCCAAATTAGTTGCACGATTAATAGAGACCCTAAAGAATATTAGCTCAAATTATGAAATCTTGCTCATCAATGACGGCAGCCAGGATGAAAGCTGGAATTCTATTCAGAAATTATCTGATGAGAATAAGCAGGTTCGGGGAGTAAATCTTCGGCGGAACTATGAGCAGCATAACGCACTCTTATGCGGTATCCGCCTAGCTCAACACGACGTGATCATTACTATGGATGATGACCTCCAGCATCCTCCGGAGGAAATTCATAAATCGGTTCAAAAGGAAGAGAAATTGTCGAAGAAAAATATTCTCTTCAAGTGATTTCCCCAATTGTATATTTCTATTAATACAGGAATTATTAATTGCTCTAGTCCAACTATATTCATTCCAATATGTTGAGAAATTATTTACCACAAATACTTTCGTCCAAACAAAAATAGGAATTATCTATCATCCATCTAACTAATAACCCGATCAAAAGCAGAAACACAAAAATTAGTGGTTTTATAATCGGTGAAATATTTATAAATCCGCCTTGGTAGTTTTTCATGTTCACACTCTTCCAAATTCAAGGTATATGATCAATATAAGAACTTTGTTGACAATTAGGAAATCGTATTTTTCCCATTATAAAAAAAGAGGTTTATCTACTCGATAATAATCACCTTAATTGAATGATAGAATTTCCCCAATGGAGAAGATTCCGGTTTTTGTCATCATCATGACCAAAAATTAGGAGGAAAATATCTTTAAGTATATGTACATTGTCAGAAGATTTACCAAAGAATTTATTGTTGTTTTTAGAGATCGGGGAAAATAGAAGTATGAGGTATCAAAGGAAAGTAAAAACAAATTATTATATTTTTTTTATTCTTGCATTTCTTGAAAGCATTGTTGCTTCAGGATATCTTTTATCAATACCATCGGAGGAAAAAACCGCTCTCATCTTTGGATTCTCTTCTGAGCGATTAGCTTTATTGGGGATAGTCGATTTTTTTGGACTGCTGTCAGTGTTTGGTCTTTTTTCCATCTTCCGGTCAAAATTCTTTCTTTTTAATTTCATCAATAATCTATATGAAAATCCAAAAAAGAAAAATGATGTGTTTATGCTTACGCTCTTTGCGTCCTTTTTATCCGGTTTCTACTTTTTACTACCGCGAGAAAAACCCGGACGATTCCTGGCGTACCAAATAAGATTAGATCCAGTGCTAATATATATCTGCCTTTTTTCTATGCAATTTATTCTTTGCTTGATACTTGACCCAAGAAATTCATCCGTTAGACAGCTAAAGAAGATCATCTACAAAAAATCCAAAGCACTAAAAATAATCATTTGTAAAAAATTCAAAGCATTAAAAATAATCATTTTAATCCTTGCTTGTCTTTTACTAATTTGGCTATTAGTTGCGATTAGTGGAATAGGGATTCGCAATTCAGAAGCTTTTTGGGGTGCTGGGGGTGTACCAATATTGCCTATACATATCATATTGGTTGGAGGCATGTTATTTTTTGGTTCCTGGTTCCTCAACCGAGTCATCCCGGCTGACATTAAAAAATATTTTCCATCCAGGAAAATCGACTTGTTGTTTACAATGCTTCTCCTGGTCAGCGCTGCTGTTTTATGGAACATGACCCCAATGGAATCTAATTATTTTGTTCAGGGCCCTTATAATTTTGGTAATGACTATCTGCCCTATTCAGATGCATTATATTTTGATGTAGGCGGGCATTTTGCGCTAATCGGTCAGGGCCTTGATAATAGCAATCCTTATGTAGACCACTCCGCTTATATGGCTTTTCTTGCATTCCTGCACATGATTGTAGATTATGACTTTCAGATGCTGGTTTTCTTACAAGTCATAATCTTTTCTATATTTATCGGATTCGCTTACTGGGTTGGGGTTGAACTTCACAGCCGAGTGGCTGGCTTGTTCATCGCGTGCCTTCTAATACTAAGGCAGGTTATAGCCATTATAGCTGGCAAATTTATATTCGTATCGCATGTTAAGTTGCTGATGACTGAAATCCCTATCGCGATTGGACTTTCTATATTAACACTGGTTCTTGTGAAAGCCTTAAAACACAAGGATTTGCTTTTTTGGTATGCACTACCTGCTGGTTCGATCACAGCACTAATGATCCTCACGCGTTACAATACACTAGTTTTTCCTTTGGCTATTATCACAGCGCTCCTTGTTCTGCCTGGATACAATCTAAAAAATAAGTTCAGATTTATCAAAGTCTTTATTTCATCCCTTATTATCTCCCTAACACCTTGGATGTGGCGAACATGGCAAATTACCGGAAACCCTTTCTCTTTTCTTGAAAAAAGCAAAGCTGTGTTTGGCAGGACCTTCCGAACTGGGTGGATCCAACAAGGTGGAATTATTATTGAATCCACTGCTTTTCTTGGATTGTTGGCAGCACCCATCATTAAACAAGCCCGATGGATTCTTGGAATTTGGCCTGCAGTATCTGTAACCTTAGCTGGTATAGCTGATTTGGTATTTCGGACTTGTAACCATTTTTTCCATAGTTTGATTCTCAGCGTTGTCAGCTTACCAATCTTTCATTATCCTGTTTATCCCCTTACTGAATTGATTCATGAAGTTTATCCTTTTTGGGATAACTTGGGAGGAAGATGGCAGGGTGATATCACTTTGCCAATATCTGTTGGAATAATCATTAACCTCTTTGTTTTATCGGTTGGATTAGGAAAAAGCTGGAAACGCTGGGGGCCGGCGGGTCTCGTCCCGTTGTATATATTTCTTGTTTATCACGCGTCCACAGCCATCGCCCGCATTTCAGGCGGCCGTATTTTAGTTCCATGTGACTGGTTGTTAATTATCTATTATGTCATTGGGCTGGTTGAATTGATCAGATTTATGGCTGAATGGTTAAAGGGTTCCATCGATAATAAACAAAAGCATACAATGTCTCTCTTTCCCGGAAAGCTAACATCCTTATTTCTATTCTTCCCAATGTTCGCGTTTTTACTTGGGATGGTAATACTTGATCAGGCTATTCCGCAGACGTATTCCGAAATTACTTATGAAGAGATCGTTTCATATCAAGAGATATTTATAGAAAAGTTTGAAAATTCACTGGATGATCCCCAGGAATTGTATGATTTTCTAAACGAAAAAGGTGGAAAGGCTGTAAATGGTTTGCTACTATATCCGCGCTTCTATGATGCTTACCAGATAACATCAAGTTTTTTATTAGGGGGAAACTTTTCCACTTTTCCACGGCTGGAATTCTATATTGTCGGCCCAAATGGAGTTAATCGAATAACATTTCCGGTTGATGAAATCCCTCAATCACTTACACAGGGCCAAGAAGTGATTGCGCTGGGTTGCCCCCTAGACCACACTTCAATTTTATTAACAAGATTACTGATTATTAAAAGTGAATCAATAAATGTGATTTCATCCCCATATAGTGCAGACGAACAACTGATGGATTGTATGGCGAATGATCTGAATGATGAATAACCAGGTGTTAATAACTAGAGATTAAGGCTCTTTTGGAATTGAAAACAAAAAACTAATTTAAGTTTCAAGCCGGAAATAAACAAAGCTTTAATTGGAAAAATGAACCAGCGATCAAATGAACGAACCAGAAAAATAAAAATAAATTCTGATCCCGACGCTAACCAGGAAACACGTAAATACAACCGCGGCCGTGCAACGCCATCTCCTGGGCGAAAAAGATTCCCGTGCGGTGGATGCGGTTGTCTCTCATTTTTCTTCTTGATCGCATTACTGCTTTATTTTATTGCTCCTGTCGGAACGCAATTCCTGCTTCTCGGAATAGACCGCTCTCCACAGGGATCACTGGCAGGCAGGAGCGATACGATCATGCTGGTGTCCGTTAATCCTCTGCTGCCAACAGTGAAATTACTGTCCATCCCCCGTGACCTGTGGGTCACCATTCCCGGATTTGGTGAAAATCGCATCAATGCCGCACATTTTTTCGCGGAAGCGCAGGAGCCGGATACAGGGCCAGACCTGGCGCTCGAGACCATCAAGGGCAGCTTCGGAGTTTATGTGCGCTATTATGTGCGCTTCAATTTAGAAAGTTTCCCAGCAGTGATCGACTCAATGGGCGGGATTCCCCTGAACCTGCCGGAACCTATGGCCGGTTTGCCAGCCGGGCTGAACCAGTTGAATGGCACACAGGCGCTGGCATTTGTGCGCAGCCGCTCTGATGGGGATGATTTTTTCCGCATACAGCAGGGGCAGATATTTGTATCCGCCTTCATCCGCCAGCTTCTCAACCCGCTTACCTGGCCGCGAATCCCGCAAATCCTCTCCTCTCTTTCCCGGGTGATGGATACTAATCTGCCGGTATGGCTTTGGCCGCGCCTGACTTTGGCCCTGGCACGCGCCAGTATTACGGGGATTGAATCACTATCTATCGACCGGAGTATGGTCACACCGATCGTTACCTCCGAAGGGGCGCAGGTTTTGCTCCCAAATTGGGATCTAATTCTCCCTTATATTGGGAATAATTTCTAATCTTTCCTCCTACAAACTATCGGCTTGAAATCTAATTAATCTGCATTTCTCATCACATGATCGGTCTCTTGCCACCAGCAATTACGCCAGGTTCTTAAAGTATCAAGCTATTTTTATTGCTCGTTTTTTTCCGTTACATTAAATAATTTTTCCGATATATACAAAATAACTGCACCTAATAACAACCACCCAAGAAAAATAAGGTTGGCAGGGAGCGGTGAAATATAAATAACAATTATTGATAGTAAACACATAATGATTGCGATCAGATGTATCAAGCTAATCGCGCGGTTCTGGTTCCATCCCAGAGCAATCAGCCGGTGGTAGATGTGGTCGAGGCCAGCTTTATAAAACGGCTTTCCTCTTAAAGTACGGGAGATGGTCACCATAATCGTATCGAAAATCGGTACGCTAAAAAATAGTATCGGGACGAACCATGAAGAGGATTGGATATTTGTTTTTGGAGAATAAAGGATAGCAGTCGCTGCCAAAATAAAACCCAAACTTTGGTCACCGGAATCACCAAGAAACATTTTTGCTGGCCTGCGATTATAAAAATACAAACCCCAGCTGAGGCCAAATATAATGGCGGAAATATAGGCCAAAGATATCTGGTTAGAAATTATCGACATAAAAAGGAAGAAGGCACTGTAAATCTTTACTAAACCTATCCCGATCCCATCCATGCTGTCGACTATATTAAAGGCATTGGTGATGCCTATCATCCAAAAATACGTGATACATATATCTGCCCAATAAGCCAGGTTGCTGTCCAGATGTATGAAAAAATTCTGTTTTTCAAGAAATTCTACGCGCACATCAAAGAGCACTAAAACAGTAACCGCCAGAAGTTGGCCGATCAGCTTGGTGAGGGCTGTCATGCCGTGCTTATCATCCCAAAGGCCAAAGGCAAATACCACCAGCGAGGGAAGAAGTATTTTAATCACTTCGGGGTAGGACCATAAGCGATTTGCTATCACTAAAACAGACAGGGAAATCAGAATAGCGATCCCGCCTGCTCTTGGGATCGGCTGCTTGTGGATATTGTGGTCTGTCCGTCCAGGATAATCGATTATGTTCAGTTTCTTTGCTATCCAAATGCTGACGCGTGATGTGATTACTCCTACAATAATCGAAAATAATATCAGGAAAGAAAGATAAAAATAATTGGTATCTAAAATAGACATTTTATGCCCTCGAATCCTTTAGAATAGATTATTATATAGATTTATTGTTTCTGCAATAATTTTTTGTTGGGAGAAATGATAGACAACTTTTTTACGGCTACAATTTCCCATCCTTTTCATCATTTTACTATCATATATTATATTTTTTAAGGCATCCGCCAAAATCGATGCTGCTTGTGTCGGCACAAGCAATCCGTTCACGCCATCATCTATTACTTCTCGACAACCAGGGATATCGCTTGCAACCAGTGCTCGCCCACTGGCTGCACCTTCAATCAGGCTTTTCGCCAACCCTTCCCCGTAATACGAAGGTAGGCAGACAACGGCAGCCTTTTGGTATACAGAGACCATATCTTCCTGCCAGCCCCACCATTCGATAGCCCCTTGCTCCTGCCATTCTTGAAGCTGCCTGCGAGAAATGGCGGAAGGATTACCCTCATCCACATCCCCAACCAACGCAAAGCGTGCTTTCACCCCAGATTGGTTCACTAATTCAGCGGCTTCCACAAACTCTTTTACTCCCTTATCCCACAGCATACGCGCGGGCAGAATCACCAACGGAATTCCTTCAGCATATGGCGCAGGTTTGAATTTGTCCACATCCACACCTGAACCAGGAATAAGAACATATTGGTTTTTAGATACCAGTTTATTTTTCACAAAATAATTTAGATCGTGCTGATTCTGAAAGATCACGCGTGAACCTTTCAGCACTCTCTGATATAAAAACTCAACCACATGTTTTGCCAACCTAGCAAAAAGGTTGCTGCTGGTAAAAATATACCCTAACCCCGTAACAGCGTTAATAACGTGTTTAACACCTGCCTTTCGAGCGGAGATAGATCCATATAGGACACATTTGATCGTAAAATGATGCACGATATCAGGTTTTTCGTTGCGGTATACGTTTGTTAATCGAAAAATTGTTCGTAATTCTTTTAATGGATTTATCCCCCGGCGAGATAAATTAAACGCTTGCCATTCAAAACTATCATCCTGAATTCGCTGGGCGTACTTTCCCGATGGCGACAATAACAACACTTCATGACCTTCATCGCGCAGTGCTTCCGCCAAGGGCAGGCGGTAGTTATATAAATACCAGTCAGTGTTAGCGAACAGAATAATTTTCACTGCATCCCTGCATTCTTTCACTTATTCGGTAATATTATAGTGTAATTATTTTACCTGTGTATTGTTGAAAAGGTGTTTTATGGTTTAGAATAATAACGTTTTTAAGAATAAATGAAATTTTTATGGAAAAAAAACAAATAACTCAAAAGGAAATATATGACAGCTCAAAACGCGGCCATACCGCGTGGGAAGAACTCAAGGGGGTGCTGCGCTATAAAGATCTGATTTTTCAGCTCATCCGCCGCGACCTGGTATCCCGCTATAAGCGATCAGTTCTGGGTATTGCCTGGACCATGCTGAACCCGCTTGGCACGATGCTTGTTATGACCATCGTGTTCTCCAGAGTTTTTAGTACGACGAAATCCTATTCAGCTTTTATCCTAACCGGCCTGATTGTTTGGAATTTTTTCAGCCAAACGACACAACACTGCATGGATTCCACCTTATGGGGCAGCGGGCTCTTTAAGACAATTTATTTGCCCCGCACCTCTTTTATCGTCTCTTCTATTGGGACCGGTATTGTCAATTTTATTATTTCATTAGTGCCCCTACTGATCATTATGCTTTTCACAGGAGTACCCATTAAACTCTCTGCCATTATGCTGCCAGTTGTTCTCCTGCTGCTTTCCTTTTTTTCGTTAGGTATCGGCTTGCTGCTTTCCGCCTACTCCGTTTTTTTCCCGGATATCGCTGAGATGTATACCATTGTCCTAATGGCATGGATGTATCTCTCCCCGGTCATAGTCCCAGAAGAAATATTAGCAAGCATCCTGAATGGTTGGATCATAAAGATCAACCCGCTTTACTATTTAATAAAACTATTTCGATCTGTAGTTTATGAAGGGCTTTTTCCATCCCTTTCTTTATTCTTATCAGCCGCAGGAATTTCTTTGACTATGTTTATTATTGGGTGGCTGGTTTTTACAAAAAAATCCGACAAGTTTTCTTATTATGTCTAAACAAAAAATAATTAATTCCAACGGCAATTTTGACATCATCCTGGAAAATGTGACCGTTCGCTACCAGCTTCCCGGTGAACGAGTTCGTACATTCAAGGAGTATGCCATTAAATTTGCTCAAGGCAAGCATAAAAAACGTTCATTTCTGGCGCTGGATCATATAAACCTAAAAATCAAAGCCGGCGAAATATTTGGTATTATCGGCAAGAATGGCGCGGGAAAATCTACCCTGCTTAAAGTGATCTCTCGCGTTTTGATTCCCACAGAAGGGCGCGTGGTCACGTGCGGACGTGTGTATCCACTGCTGCAGCTGGGCGCCGGGTTTCATCCTGAACTTACAGGAATAGAGAACATTTTTCTAAACGGCACCTTATTGGGGCATACCCGGGATGAAATAGAGGAAAAATATCAGGATATCGTTGAATTCTCCGAAATCGTAGATTTTATCAACATGCCCATGCGGACTTATTCATCTGGCATGCAAGCGCGCCTGGGCTTTGCCGTCGCTTCCGCCTGGCAGCCAGAGATCTTAATTCTGGATGAAGTGCTTTCTGTGGGGGATGTCGCTTTCCAGCAAAAATGCCAAAACCGCATGCGGGAATTCCGCGAGAAAGGCACAACGACGGTGCTTGTTTCCCACTCGCCAGAACTCATTACTTCTCTTTGCGAACGAGCGCTTTGGATTGATAAAGGTGAAATTGTCGCTCTGGGAAAATCTGATAAAATTACACAGGGATATAAAACAAAGATGGGAGTCTAAAAAGATATGGCATTTAACTCCACAACACATCCGGATGTCATCAGTATTAAACCCCGTATCTATCAGGATGACCGTGGATTTTTCATGGAATCCTATCAAAAAGAAAAGTATTATCAAGCAGGCATCCCTTTCGAATTTGTTCAGGACAATCACTCCTCTTCTGTAAAAGGCACACTGCGAGGTCTGCATTACCAAATCACGCATGCACAGGGCAAATTGGTTCGGGCGGTCATTGGTGAAATCTTTGATGTGGCTGTAGACCTCCGCCGCGGATCGCCGCATTTTGGAAAATGGGTTGCTTCTATTCTTTCTGCTGATAACAAAGAACTGTTATGGATCCCGCCCGGATTCGCCCATGGATTTTACACGCTCAGCGATCGAGCCGATGTGATTTATAAAACCACCGATTATCACGACCCCCAGGGCGATCGCTGCATCCGCTGGGATGATCCCGATTTGGCCATCAAATGGCCCATCCCCAATGGGGAGCAGCCCCTGCTTTCCGAAAAAGACGCTGCGGGCTGCCCCTTCTCGGAAGCTGGGGTGTACGCATGAACCAGAACCTGCTGGTTACGGGCGGAGCGGGTTTCATTGGTTCCAATTTCATTCGCTTTATTCAAACCCATTGCCCGCAAGTTTATATCACCAATTTGGACCTGCTGACGTACGCTGGCCATCTGGCAAATCTGAAAAATCTACCCCTCCCTGACAAACACGAATTTATCAAGGGGGATATATGCGATCAGGAATTGGTCGAATCCCTCTTGCGTGAGAAAGAAATTGATACCGTCGTGCATTTCGCGGCTGAATCTCATGTCGATCGATCAATTTTGGGTCCAGCCGCATTTGTACAAACGAATATTTTAGGTACTTTTTCGCTCCTGGAAGCTGCCCGTAAAGTGTGGCTGAGTGAAAATAATAAGGATGCTGAGCAGGTGCGATTCCACCACATCTCTACCGATGAGGTGTATGGCTCTTTGGGACCGGACGACCCCGCTTTCGAAGAAACAACCCCTTACGCGCCTAATTCCCCTTATGCTGCTTCCAAAGCCAGCAGCGACCATCTGGTGCGCTCCTATGCTCATTCTTTCGGGTTACCTGTGACTATCTCAAACTGCTCCAACAACTATGGACCGTATCAATTTCCAGAGAAACTGATTCCCCTGATGATCACGAATGCCTTGAATTGTAAACCGTTACCCATATATGGGGATGGTATGCAGATCCGCGATTGGCTGTATGTCGAAGAACACTGCGAAGCAATTTGGAAGATCCTTGAAGAAGGGCAGGTTGGTGAAAGTTACCATATCGGTGGCAACAACCAGCCAGCCAATATCGAGATCGTCAGGACCATTTGTACCCTGCTTGACGAAGCAAATGTGCCTTCTCCAGTAAAACCGCATGCTCAGCTGATTGAATATGTCCAGGATCGACCTGGTCACGACAGGCGCTATGCCATGAATATCAACAAAATTCAGACTGAGCTGGGTTGGTCTCCTAAACATAACCTCGAAAGCGGCTTGCGCAAAACTATCGAATGGTACCTTAAGAATTCTGACTGGTTGAAAGCCATCCAGAAAAGACAAGACTATCAAAATTGGATTAATGACAATTACCAAAAACGAGGGAAAGTATGAAAGGGATAATTTTAGCTGGCGGCAAGGGCACACGTTTATACCCGCTCACGATGGCGGTCAGCAAGCAGCTCCTGCCTGTTTATGACAAACCGATGATCTATTATCCGCTCTCCATGCTCATGTTGGCTGGAATTCGAGAGATCCTGGTCATCAGCTCCCCTGAGGATCTGCCCCAGTACCAGCGCCTTCTGGGCAGTGGGGAGCAATGGGGGCTGAGCTTTTATTATGCAGAGCAGGCCGAACCGCGCGGGTTAGCGGATGCATTTCTGGTTGGCGAAGATTTTATTCAAAATGACCCTGTCTGCTTAATTTTAGGCGACAATATATTTTTTGGCACCGGGCTTCCTGCGCAATTACGCGCGGCTGCTCAGCTTACGGAAGGCGCAGTTATCTTTGCTTATCCTGTACGCGACCCGCAGCGTTATGGCGTAGTGGAGTTTGATGAAACAGGGAAAGCCATCAGCCTGGAGGAGAAACCTGGTGAGCCAAAATCGAATTATGCTGTGCCGGGTTTATATTTCTATGACCGCCAGGTGACCGAACTGGTGAAGACCCAGCAGCCTTCCGCCCGCGGCGAATTGGAGATCACTGATCTCAACCGCACTTACATGGAGATGGGCAAACTGCAGGTGAAGGAGCTTGGCCGGGGTGTTGCCTGGCTGGACGCGGGCACGCATGAATCGCTCCTGCAGGCATCCAGTTTTATTCAAGCGGTGGAGGAACGCCAGGGCATCATGATCTCCTCACCGGATGAGATCGCTTTCCGCATGGGTTTTATAAATCAAACTCAGCTGGCTTTTCTGGCGGATATGTACCAGGGCAATGATTACGGTCAATATCTGAAAGAGTTGGTTCGGGAGAAAAAGAACTAAGTATATGAAAATCTTACTTCTGGGAAACACCGGGCAGGTTGGCTGGGAGCTCAACCGCACCCTGCTGACGCTGGGTGAGCTGGTTGCGCTGGATTATCCCCGGATTGATATGGCAGATCCAAACAGTATTCGTTCAATTATCCGGGAAATCAAACCCCACATTATCGTCAACGCCACGGCTTATACCGATGTGGACAAAGCCGAAAGCGAACCTAAATTAGCAATGGCAATCAATGGCATCGGGCCGGGCATTTTGGCGCAAGAAGCAAAAAAACTGGGCGCAGGATTGATCCATTATTCAACTGATTATGTCTTCGACGGTACCAAAGGATCACCCTATACAGAAGAGGACCAACCCAACCCGATCAATGTGTATGGGGAAACCAAACTGGCGGGCGAAAAGGCCGTTCAAGAAGTGGGCGGAACCTATCTGATCTTCCGCACCAGCTGGGTCTATTCGCTTAGGCGCCCGTGTTTTGTCACCAAAGTGCTTGAATGGGCGAAGACGAAGAAAGAATTGCGCATTGTCGATGACCAGATCAGCAGCCCCACCTGGGCGCGCACGCTGGCGGAAGCCACCGCGCAGGTGATTGCTCAGGGAAGATCGGACCCGCTCGGCTATCTGGCACAGAAAAAAGGACTTTATCATTTGGCAGGCGGGGGCAGCTGCAGCCGCTATGAGTGGGCAAAGATGATCATGGAACTTGGCTCGCACCGCCACGAACAAACCGTAAAAGAAATTCTCCCTGCACTGACAATAGACTTTCCTACCCCTGCACAACGCCCGCTCTTTTCGGCACTGGATTGTTCACGCTTTGAGCGAACTATTAATCTAACACTACCTCGCTGGCAGGATACACTTCATTTGTCTGTAGGTGAATGAATATGTTGCTTTATAATGAAGCAATTCTAGATATTCCTCATTACCAAGACCAGGATTTGGAGAAAATCACAAAAATCCCAATGAAAAAGACCAATAATTGCAAATGCAGAAAAGTCAGATCACTGTCAATTAGATACTAAGATTAATAATAAATACCAATGAAAAAAGAGAAAAAAGGTATGGAATTCACAGGCGAACGATACATCCCAGAGGTCGAATCTCCTGAAATAAGTTATGAACATTGGCATCGATATCTTTTTGCCGGTCAGTTTGTAAAAGGTAAAGTGGTACTCGATGTTGCTTGTGGTGAGGGTTATGGAAGTTATTTTCTCTCTACGACTGCCAAAAAAGTAACGGGGGTTGATGTAAGCCAAGAGACCATAAGTTATGCTGCAAGTAAATATGTGAAAGATAATCTTGAGTTCAAAACAGGGCTCGTTAGTAGCATACCTACTAAAGAAGATTCCATGTTTGACGTAATTGTTTCATTTGAGACCATAGAACACATTTCAGGGTCTGACCAAGTAGCATTTCTAGCTGAGGTTAAGAGGTTGTTGAAACCAAATGGCGTTTTTGTGGTCTCCACACCGAACAAATTGATTTATAGCGACTTACCCAAATACAAAAATGAGTTTCATATTAAAGAGTTTTATATTCCCGAGTTCAAAGAATTGCTAGACACTCGGTTTCAACACGTGGATCTCTTAGGGCAAAAGATAGAAGTTGGGTCGTATATGGCGGGATTAGATAATAAGCGTAGAACTTTGACTGAATACCGCATAAATTTTTCAGAAAAGGGCTTTCACCCTACCAATGAACCACGTGATATTCTCTACTTGATAGCAGTATGTTCAGATAAACCACTTGCGAAAGTCAGCGCCTCATTTTCAGTGGATATCTCGGAGAGCATGATAAGAATTAGGGACAGACAAATTAGTGAACTTAAAAACCAAGTAGCCAAGCGCGAGCAGTCTTTCCAGACGCTGACCGGACAGTTAGCGGAGCGCGATCAAACCATCAAGACCTTGACCACCCAGGTGGCAGAGAAAGAACAGGAGGTGCAGACCCTGATCGCCCAGGTGGCAGAGCGCGATCAGAATGTACAAGCACTCAAGAACCAGGTGGCGGAGCGCGAGCAGAAAGTGCAGGCACTCACTAACCAGGTGGCGGAGCGCGA
>CAYLHI010000001.1:124176-134925 GCA_964383575.1 uncultured Pelolinea sp. | reverse complement strand
TGGCGGAGCGCGAGCAGAAAGTGCAGGCACTCACTAACCAGGTGGCGGAGCGCGAGCAGAAAGTGCAGGCACTCACTAACCAGGTGGCGGAGCGCGATCAGAAAGTGCAGTCCCTGGCTGCCCAGGTAACGGAGAAATATCAAGCCCTTCAGTCCCTGACTGCCCAAGTGGCAGAGCGCGATCAGAAAGTGCAGTCCCTGGCCACCCAGGTAACGGAGAAAGATCAAGCCCTTCAGTCCCTGACCGCGCAGATGGCGGAACTTGAGAAAGAAGTATTGCATTATGCGATGAGTAAGAGTTGGAGATTTACACGCCCATTTAGAAAAATTGTGCGAATCATGAGGGGGAAAAAGAATGCTTAAAGATTTGAGATCATATATTGTAATTTGGCGCAGTGGGTTATTTGATAAAAAGTATTACCTTCAAAATTATCCGGATGTGCGAAAAGCGGATGTGGATCCGTTGATGCATTTTGTAAAGCATGGTTGGAAAGAGGGGAGGAATCAATCTTCAAATTTTGGTCCAAAATTATTTTTTATCACATACTCAGATGAAAAAGAGACCATTAATAACGGATTTATGCACTATATTAGAAATGGAAAGAAAAAAGCAAGATCCTTAAAACCTAGTTTGATGAAGATTTTACATTTATTGCTAAGGAGATTTATCTTTTTATGGAAACTCAAAGGCATAGTATTCTTTGGTGGTTATCCATATCCTGAAGTAGCGAGAGACGGATACTATCAGCGCATTCGGTCAGTGGATATTCTATTCAATGACAGGTGGCGCATCTATGTTGACCGAGCCGATTTACCAGGCAGAGAAACTTGGTATGATATTCCCGCTCCAAATACATTAGTTCTACGCATTAGTTGTAACCAGAAACGAAAATGGTTGGCGCGTTTATGTTTGGGATTGTGTGTACTGCGCACTGGTGTCATTTATTTACACAGCATACTAACAATGAGTGGCATCGAGTTATTTTTACGACTGCCAGGTATCACTAAGATTATTGACTTACACGGCGTTGTCCCTGAGGAATTCAGGTATCAAGGTGACTTTATCAACGCACAACACTATGGTCATATTGAAAGATTCATTGTCACAAAATTTAAATATATTATTGTTGTGTCTGAAGCTATGCGCCACCACATTGAGGAAAAATACCACGGGATTATTGGAGGCCAATTTATCACGCTTCCAATCTTTCAGAGGATTTCTGTGTATCGATCCGAAAAACCTTATGTTAATGGAAAACCTGTAATAATTTATACTGGAGGATTGCAAAAATGGCAACAAGTGCCAAAAATGGTCAACGCCATTACCAGCACAGCTGCTTTCTACATATATAAATTCTATTGCCCTGAACCAAAAAAGGTACTGGCTATGTTACCTGAAAACTTGCGGGGTTGTTCCTCCCTTGAAATTGACAGTAAACCTCTTGGAGAGATTTTACAGGTTTACCGCGAATGCCATTATGGCTTTATTCTGCGCGAGGATATTATTGTCAATCATGTTGCATGCCCAACTAAGTTGGTCGAATATCTTGCAATGGGAATAGTCCCTATTGTAGATTGTGAGGATATTGGAGATTTTAAATTCATGGGGATGGGATTTGTTCATTTGGATGACCTTCTCAATAACCGTCTTCCAGATGAATCAACGCGAAAAGATATAGCAAAAATTAACTTTGGCGTCTATGAAAAGTTACTAGATAAATATAATGTTGGGGGAAGCACCTTGCAGCGATCTATTAGCTTTCGTAAATTGATCAAATAGGAAAAAATCAATGAAATATTTTAAAAGAATAATATTTTTCTTACGGCGTGTTTCTATTGTATGGAAGGACGAAGGATTAAATGCGGTTTTTTACAAATCCAAAGCGAAGCTGATAAAGAAATTTCATCTAAGGGTAAACCGTAAGCAAGTTAACCAGACTACTGAAGATTACTATCGGGATGTCTATGATTCTTATCTTTCTGTTAGCCATAATGATAAAGACTCAGATTATGTAGAACTTCCCGCTATTGATTTATCAAACGAAGACTTAAATATTAATTTAATTGCTTTCTACCTACCCCAATTTTATCCTATTCCTGAAAATGATTCCTGGTGGGGAAGGGGTTTCACTGAATGGACGAATGTATCCAAAGCAAGCCCACAATTTGTTGGTCATTACCAACCACATTTGCCTGGAGAACTTGGGTTTTATGATTTACGTGTTCCTGAAGTTCAGCGGCGGCAGGTAGAATTGGCTAAGAAATTTGGGATTTTTGGGTTCTGCTTTTATTATTATTGGTTTAATGGCAAAAGACTTTTAGAAAGCCCTCTTGATCAATTTATATCTGATAAAGAAATTGAATTTCCATTTTGTCTTTGTTGGGCAAACGAAAATTGGACAAGAAGATGGGATGGCTTAGAGGATGATTTACTTATTGCTCAAGAGCACTCGATTGAATCCGATTTTGCGTTTATTAGGAATATTGAAAAATATCTCAAGAACGAAAGATATATTCGGATAAATGGCCGGCCATTATTAATTGTCTATAGACCACAAATTTTACCTGACCCTACAGAAACAGCAAAACGGTGGAGACAATATTGTAAAGAAAAAGGGGTCGGTAATTTATACCTTATTGCAGTTCAGACTGCTGGGGTTACTGATCCCAGGTTAATTGGTTTTGATGCTGCGGTTGAATTCCCACCACATGGTATTCAAATTCTTCCACAAATTCAAGATCAGTTGAAAATCGTCAACCCAAATTTTCGAGGTATGGTCTTTGATTTTCAACAAGCTGCTGCAAGTATGATGAAAAAAGTACTCACTGAATACACAGTTTTCAAGACTGTTATGACTTCTTGGGATAATACTGCCAGAAGACAAAACCAACCTTTAATTTTCCATAATGGTACGCCAAAAATTTTCCAATCTTGGTTAACCTCCGCATTAGAATATACACTTCAAAACGCTCCTAAAGGAGGGAAGTTCGTTTTTATCAATGCGTGGAATGAATGGGCTGAGGGGGCTCACTTGGAACCAGATCGAAAATATGGTTATGCTTACTTACAGGCCACTGCAAACGCACTTGGTACAGTAATTACACAAAATTCAAATCTAAAAATGAATGAATCTAAATATAAGCCAATTGACATTATTGAAAAACAGCATAATACAGCTATTATTTTACATTTATATTATCATGACCTATGGGAAGAAATTGCCTCTTATCTTGACAACCTTAATCATGACTTCGACCTTTATGTTTCAATTCCCCAAAACATTAAGTTTTCTAAAGAAATAATATTACAAAGATATTCTCAGGCTTTTATTTACCGATGTCCAAACCGAGGCCGTGATATCTGGCCATTTATTAAGCTTTTTTCGGAAATTAATAAATTAGATTACAAATATATCTGCAAAATTCACACAAAGAAAAGTACTCATAGAGATAATGGTGACATTTGGCGGAAGGAAATCCTTAATGAACTACTTGGGTCATTTTCCGAAATCGAAAAGCTTAAACTACATTTAGACTGTCGTGACATTGGAATCATTGGTCCAAGAAATAATCTCCTTTCAACCGAATACTATATGGGAGGCAATGAGACAATAATAAAGGATTTAGCCAATAAGCTAAATTTATTGTATTGGGGGGAGTCCTTTAATTTTATTGCTGGATCTATGTTTTGGTTTAAACCTTCTGCAATTTCACCAATTTTAAGGCTTTCACTGAATGAAGATAGTTTTCCTTTTGAATTGGGGCAAAGGGATTGTACTTTGGCTCACGCAATTGAGCGTTTAATTTGTCTTATTGCTTACAAACAAGGTTACAAAGTAATTCAGTCAGGAATTTTTTCTGAGGTTCCTGCATTAGAATATAAGTTTGCTACTCCATTTCTCAAAGACTTAAATATTTAAGGTGAGATCAATAATTTATGTTGAAAAGTCGAAAGAGGTTTGATGTGAATCGAAAAATTGACGAGTATTTTATTATCAATAAAAGTGGCCTTTTTGATCCGAGTTATTATCGACAATATAAAGATGTTCGTTTAGAAAAAGTAGATCCTTTAATGCATTTCATCGCTGTGGGATGGAAGGAAGGGAGGAACCCATCAGATGAGTTTAATACGAATTACTATTTCGAATTTTCCCAGATGTTCAAAAAGCCGGAATGAATCCGCTTGTGCATTATCTGAAACATAGGAAGAAAGAAAAGCGTGTAGTTGTTAATGCAGATCAGACCCAAGCAAAGCCGAAGAAACAACCACTGGAAAACAAAAAGAAGCCACAAGTAGTGACTACAAGAGAGGTGGGAAGCGGCCAACAAACTGATACACACCCCCAACTAGCCGAATCCCTCAAAAAATCTGAACTAACCCAAACTCAGCTTGATTCATTAATGGATGACTATTTTGAATTGCATTATCAATTTTCGAAATTCAAACAAAAGTCGCTTATTCGTATTGCTAAATGGATTGACAGTTTTTTTCCTGAAAACGGACTAATAGAACGTATTCTGGACAATATTGTTAGGTCGCTTTCAATTTTAAAAAATCAGGGGTTGAGTGAATTATTTAAAAGAGTAAAAAATAAAAACAAAAATTTAAAAAAGCATAGACAAAGCTGGAATAATTCTGCTATTTTTAAAATAAATACCGGTGATTCCATTGAATTATCCCCTGATATTTGCGAACAATTTTTAAGGCATTTTTCTAGTAAACCACCTCAATTACCCGATGTAATATTTTCCCCTTTCATCAATTGGGAATACCGAATTCAACGGCCACAACACCTTGCCGAGCAACTTGCAGAACTGGGACATCGGGTTTTTTATATTCAAGCAAATTTTTATCCAGGAATGACACCCACGATCAAACAAATTAAAGAAAACGTTTATCTAATCCGACTACCAAAGGAACATGGCACTATACTTTTTAATTCCACCTTATCGAAAGACAATATTGTCTCCTTGGAATTTTCAATGTTGAAAGTAGTTAACTCATTTAATATTCAATCCGCTATTTTGATAGTATATTTACCTTTCTGGCGAAAATTAGCTATTCGCCTGAGGGAAACCTTTGGGTGGAAATTGGTATATGACTGTATGGACGATCATGCGGATTTCTCGAACAGCAGTGATCTCGCGATACAAGATGAACAACTTTTATTAGGTAAAAGTGATCTTGTTCTAGCTACATCTCTTATCCTTCTTAAAAAGGTTGAAAAAGAGAATAAAAACTCTATCCTAATCCCCAATGGCTCTGATTTTGATTTATTTCACAAGGCAGCTCAGGAGATTGACACAAACGAGCTTAATAAACTTGACTATCCCATTATTGGTTATTACGGGGCTTTTGCAGATTGGTTTGACACAAAGTTGGTAAGAGGATTGGCTAATGCTCATCCTGAATGGACTTTTGTGCTCATCGGCAGTACAGAATTGGCTGATCTAAAACCTATTAAAGAACTGCCAAATATTCATATGTTAGGGGAAAAGCCTTATAACCAACTACCAGGATATTTGAGTAATTTTGATGTTTGCATAATCCCCTATGCTAAAAGCCCATCAACAGATGCAATGAATCCGATTAATTTATTTGAATTTCTATCAGCCGGCAAACCAGTTGTTGCGACAAGGTTAAATGAAATCTCCAATTATAGCGATTATGTGTTGCTGGCCGAAACCCAGAAGGAATGGGAATTATCTATTCAAAAAGCCCTTTCAGAAGAAAAGACACAAGAATTACTGACACGTCGTTTTACCTTTGCTAAGGATAACACCTGGAAAAACCGTGCTGAGGCAATAGAATCTTCAATTTCCAGTTTATTTCCAAAAATATCTATCATAGTGGTAACTTTTAACAATCTTGAATATACAAAATTATGCCTTGAAAGCATAACGAAGAATACGGGATATCCAAATTATGAAATAATTATTGTAGATAATGATTCCTGTGATGGTACGCTTGAATTTATTGAAAAATATAAAATTAACCAGAATAATATCATCATAATTAATAATAATAAAAATCTAGGATTTGCCGTAGCGAATAATCTAGGGGTTAATGTTTCCAATGGGAATTATCTTGTTTTTCTAAACAACGATACAATCGTCACCCCTGGGTGGTTACATAGATTGTATCAACATCTTGTTAAAAATCCCTCTGTAGGTATGGTAGGTCCAGTTACAAACGCAATTGGAAACGAAGCAAAAATTGAAGTTGATTACACTAAATTAGAAGATATTAACTATTTTGCAGTCCGAAGAGCAGAAAAATATGCTGGGATTTCATTTACTATTCGGGTTTTAGCTTTGTATTGTTGTATGATCTCACGAGAACTTTTTGTGCGTCTAGGTGGTTTAGATGAGCGTTATCACGTTGGTATGTTTGAGGATGATGATCTGGCGCTAAAAATAGAACGGGAGGGATTGAATTTGATATGCGCCGAAGATGTGTTCATCCATCATTTCCATGGCATATCTTTTAAACAACTCGGGGATCAAGAAAATAAAAGAATATTCTATGAAAACAAGATGAAATTTGAAAAAAAGTGGGGGGTGATATGGCAACCGCATCAATATCGCCAATAATCAATTATTTGAACCAGAATATTTAGAAATTTTCTTAATATTTTCCGATTCAAAATAATTAGTATAGAATATATTGCATATCTGATTTGGATTACTTTGTTAACATAAACCTTATGAGGTTTTTAATAATCTTGTTGCACTAAAAGTTTGAGACCAAAAAGTATATACAACGGAGAATATAAGCGCAAATATTTAATTAGGAGATTTGTTTATCAATGGCTTCGGGACGAAACTCACTCTGATGCATATTAATTAGCACTGTAATCTCAGGTCTTATTTGGTTAATTTTTGTCGTATTTAGTTATCTAAAAGTGGATAATGATTTTCTTTTTGATCTTATCCGTAAGCATGAACCCAATATACCTCTTTTCATCCTTTCTGACGGGTTTCTTTTTCAGCTTGCACACTACTCGGTTACACATTAGAATAAAACCGCCGTAAAATAATATTCATTGATTAACAGAATCAAATGGATAATAAAGGATATCTGTGTATGAAAATATTTCATTTAAATTCACCTAAGCGTAAAACCACTGAGATACACCCCAAGACTCTCCTTCGCCGGTCATTTCTTCTAAAACACATTAAACTCTCAAGAAAAGGTTTGGAAATAGGCCCGTATGATTATCCTACAATATTTAAATCAGAAGCAGATATTTCTTATTTGGACTGGAAAACACGCGCTCAACTTATAGCAGAATGTCATTCTCAAGATGAGATTGGATCCATTCCAGAAATAGATTATATTGTGGCATCTAACAACTATATGCAATATGTGCCAGATAAATTTGATTATATAATAGCAAATCACGTACTTGAGCATATCCCGAACTTAATTCAGTGGTTATCAAACATTACCGAAATGCTTAATCCCGAAGGTGTTTTATTCTTAGCATTACCAGATAAGGAATTCACTTTTGATAAGTACCGCCCTAATACAACGCTAAGTCACTTACTTATTGATTATTACGAGTTCGTCGAGAATATTTCCAAAGAACATATGCTTGAGCAGGAACTTTTTTACGACCTCGAGTTCATTAACAAACCAATGGTTATATCCGAACGCCTCAACCGTGCACGTCTTGAAGCGGTTTTTTCTCAGGAGATTCACATAGGGTATCACTGCCATATATTTCAGAGCAAGACAGTACTTGATACAATTTTCAAGCCATTAATTATGATGGGATACTTGAATCTGGACATATTAGAGTTTGTTTCGGCCAGAGAAACAAATTATGGAGAGATGATACTCATTTTCAAAAAGACTGTTCCTAGTCCAATCAATAGTACAGTTGACTTAAAACGATTCTACATTAGTGATTTCTAGATGAATAAAGCCTTATAGATAATGAAATATCAAACAACATACAACCATTTTTTTCTGTACCATACCCAAAAATATTGAGACAATGCTCATTTACAAATTAATCACCCTTCCTGAGAGTAATACTTTCCACCTTGCCTGGCGCAGAGGAAATGACCTTAATTGTAGTTAAACCGGGTTCGTATCTTCCCGGCATCTTTTTTATGCCGGAAGGTAACTTCTTTTTTGAGTCAACGTTATACTTCTTTATACCCGGATTCCACGCCGCCGAATCGGTCAAGGAGGGACCTTTGAAGAAAAGCCCCGCTTTTAGTAATAATTTAGACATTTTGAGTCAATATTTTATCAATTTGAAGTCATAATCGACGCATTTCACCCACTTTGGATGAATTTTAGGATTTCTTGTCGATTTTATAATTTCACCCAATGGGGAAAACGAAAACTTTTTTAAATTACAAAAATTGTTTTTTTGGAGTGTACTCGGCTTCACTGCCCTATGTATGCACCCCAACTGTCTCTTCTCCATAGTTTCTCACGGAGTGTGACATTTTAAAGTTTAAAACAAAAACTTCTTGACATCGAAGTTTATTAATGCTATATATTACATACACACGAACATTAATCAACGGAAAGTATAGACTCTGCGTTATGATTTGGTCGCTTAGATGGGATAAGTCACTAATTCCATTGATTACGCAGACGAGCTAATAGCGAAACCGGTCATATGGTAAACATGACCGGTTTCTACATTAGAAGAGGTAAATTTATTCATAATATTTAAAAAACTTAGTTGGAGGGTTACCATGAAAAGAAGGAATTTAAAAAATCGCGTATTTCTATTTATCTTTACCATTTGTCTTTTGTTAAACAATGGGGTTGTGTTCGCAGAAAAAGCGGGGTTAGACGAGGGTGAACAAAACACTGCTCCTACCATTCTCCTTACCGAACCCCAGCAAAGCATCACAATTGATCAGGGTGAAGTGATCAGTATTGCCTGGGAGGATGAGGATCCAGATGACAATGCTCTAATTAGCATCGCCTATGATCTGGATGATGACCCTGTGAATGAAGAGAACCACGTTTGGATTGCGCAGGATCTTGAAGAAGATCTGGATGATGAGGGGGATGTATTTGCATGGGATACGGCAGAAGTGCCCGCGGGAGAATATTATATCTGGGCAGTGATCTCGGATACCTCGCATGAAGCCGTCTACGCGGTCACGGAGAATGTGTTAACCATACAGATTGCAGAAGAACCAACTGAAGAGCCATCGCCTGAACCTACCGCAGTTCCCACCGAGGAGCCAGCGCCTGAACCTACCGCAGTTCCCACCGAGGAACCAGCGCAGGAGGAGATAAAGTACTTCCAGCTTGAGAAAATTGTTCTTGATAATGGCGTTGTCTTGGAAAAAGTGACCATCAATGGACCACCCGAACCTCCGGCTGGCTACGACAGACCGGTGGTTGAATTACCGGATCCTTCAAATGATTCGATAATAAAAACCACAGAACTAACCGCTCTTGTTGTTCCAGCCTTTGACTGGTCATTTGGCTGTTCCGCGACTTCAGCAGCCATGATCGCAGGGTATCATGACCGCACTGGATACTCAAACATGTACACCGGTCCCACCAATGGGGGCGTGATGCCCCTGGATAACAGCTCTTGGCCTGATTGGGTCGATAGTTGTAGCGCCACCCGCCATCAATGTCCCTTAAGCGCGACTCACAATGGTCTGGATGGCAGAACCACAAAAGGGCATGTTGATGACTACTGGGTATGCTATGGAACTGGAGGCCCGCATGACCCGTGGTATGGCAGCTGGACAGAGCACACTTACGGGGACTGCACCGCTGACTACATGAAAACCAACCAGTGGGATCATAGTTATGAAAATACAGATGGTAGCACAAAGTTTTATTCTTGGTCATCGGATGCTGCTCAGCTAACTTGCAGCACGATCGATGGTTATGGGATTTTAGATGATGGTACTACCGGTTACAGGGATTTCATAAAATCGAGAGGTTATACTGTTGGAGCTTGTTACAATCAGTTGACCGACAACGTTGAAACCGGTGGCTTTTCTTTCACACAATATAAGACGGAGATTGATGCTGGTTATCCGGTTATGTTACATGTCACGGGGCATACCATGGTCGGTGTTGGCTACACGCTTCCTAACACCGTTATCCTGCATGATACCTGGGATTACTTAAACCACACCATGACTTGGGGTGGTAGTTACTCGGGTATGACAATGCGCAGCGTTAGCATTGTCCATCCCACCAGTGGTAAGACGAAATTTGACTTTGACGGGGATGGTAATGCGGACATATCAGTCTTCCGACCCAGCATAGGCTATTGGCTCATCCGCGGTGTGTCCAACACTCAGTACGGTGCCAGCGGGGATGACCCGGTGCCGGCGGATTACAATAACGACAGTATTGCGGACATTGCGGTCTTCCGACCCAGCAACGGCTATTGGTACATCCGCGGTGTGGCCAACGTTCATTACGGTGCCAGCGGGGATATCCCGGTGCCGGCGGATTACAATGGCGACGGGACAGATGACATTGCGGTCTTCCGACCCAGCATAGGCTATTGGCTCATCCGCGGTATAAGCAACACTCAGTACGGTACCAGCGGGGATATCCCGGTGCCGGCAGATTACGATGGCGACGGGACAGATGACATTGCGGTCTTCCGACCCAGCAACGGCTATTGGTACATCCGCGGTGTGGCCAACGTTCATTACGGTGCCAGCGGGGATATCCCGGTGCCGGCGGATTACAATGGCGACGGGACAGATGACATTGCGGTCTTCCGACCCAGCA
>CAYLHI010000001.1:112451-124076 GCA_964383575.1 uncultured Pelolinea sp. | reverse complement strand
CCGGCGGATTACAATGGCGACGGGACAGATGACATTGCGGTCTTCCGACCCAGCATAGGCTATTGGCTCATCCGCGGTATAAGCAACACTCAGTACGGTGCCAGCGGAGACATTCCAATTCCGAAACGATAGACAGGCGAAGTATCATCACTAGCCGCCATTTATTTAATTCTGAGATGGGGACCGAATCCCAGCGATCTCGCTCCCCATCTATGGTTGCCGTCCGCGACTCCTTACCATGTTTATTGGATTAATAGGGGTAGTACCACTATATTCCCCTATGCCATCCTAGATCGTGATGATATTGAGTGATTTGATCAAAAAAAAGGATCGAGCGAAAATCAAGAATAATTGTTGGGCTTCGTTATTAATTCTTAAGTTATGTGAAAGGAGAGAGTAATGTTATATCATTTTATGGATCACATCACCAGAAGGTCATTTCTTACTGCTTTTTTGATTGTTGCTGTATTGGCGGTAACCTTACTGGGTTGCAAACCACAAACGCCCAAACTCGAAGAGAGCATCATTGATGGGCCTCCAGAACCGCCTCCTGGTTTTGAAAGAGGTGATATTGATGAATTAGGAGGAATTCAAAAGATTGCTTCTGATGGGAGTTCCCTTTACTATTATGAGAAGGGCGAACGCATCCAATTAACCCCATCTTTAAATTGGATCACGATAAAATTCAGTACGGATGATGTGACAGTTCAAAACGATGCTTTACAGAATATTGAATCCCTGGCAAACACAGAGCAAAAAAACCAATTATCAGATACGGAAGTAATCCTATTACCATTGCGATCGGGATTGTCTATTGATTCTCTCATATCAAATATTAATCTATTACGCATCAATTCGGATGTTTACTCCCAAGTCAACCCCGTCTTTGTGATGGATGGAGTAGAAAAAGCCATCACAGATAAATTCATCGTGACTTTTCCCGCCGATAAGAACCTTGAGGATATCAATACTATCAATTCTTCGATGGGTGTAACAATAGATTCCATCGATGATCAGAATACGAATACATACGTATTATTGATTTCCCCCAACTCACAATATGATTCTTTAATGATGGCAAATATGTATTATGAGGATGGGTATGCTGACGAAGCGATGCCGTTGTTTATCGAGATAATGGAGTAGAAAACTTTTATTTTTGATAAAGTTTAGTCAAAAAATACATAAAACTTTTTGAATTAATAAGTACCAACAAGATAACTCTACTTTTATTGTAGTTGGAAGTACTATATTATGACATTATTTCATGATGAACTTGTTATTTATTTATAAACAAGGTTTTGTAGTTGCTTGCTGTTCTGTCGTCTGAACAATTGCGGAACAAAATAAAAAGGATGATTAATATATTTTCTAAAATGATCCATCGATTAACTTGTCTGAATTTTATTGCTGCTTCATTTTTGATTTTTCCAATTACAAATGATTCTTACAAACTTGATCGATCATTCATTTCCGCGCCTGAGAAGAGCATAAATAAGAGTTTTTCTTTAGAAAGTAATGCGATCATTTCGGTCGAGCCATTTAATTGCCCGATCTGGGGATATTGCTATGAATCGCCCATCTTACATTTTTTTATTAAGGATCTTCCTGAAAATCCTGCTGACTACGCATTAAGAATTGAAATCAACGGTCAGGTTTATTACTTTGAAAATACCGATGTGGAATTTCAATTACCTTTTACGTTCTCCAATGGATTCCTAATTAAATATTGGTTCGAGAACTTGCAAGGTTCCATCTTTGCGAGTGATCAATTTTACTATCGCCTCATCACGATCAATCCCGAAACTGAACTATATCGTATCGAACTGCTTGGGCATCAATGGCAGGAGTTCGTTCCTACTTACGCCTTTGCCTGGAATATCTTTCCTCCCACAGATGGTTCTGATTATGGATGGGCGGAACAATACGATTCTGCCTCTGATTTGATGACATCAAATAATTATGCGCTGCTTTCGGGTCGTTTGATATGGAACGGGAAGGTAGAGGCAGACAATTGTCCAAATGGTGGGCTGGAATTGAACGGTGCGGCAAACATATGTGGAATTGAAGCAACCCGCGAGGAAGTGATTAACTGGCAAAATACCCATAATTCGGAAATGCAAATTGCCGGGCAAGATGCATTTATCCCTCCGAAGCTAATAAAAGGAATTATTGCCTTTGAATCACAATTTTGGCCTTCCTGGGAGATTGAGGGAGAATATGGCTTAGGTATGATCACAGAAGATGGAGTAGATATGCTGCTGATGTGGAATCAACCATATTTCTTTCAGAAATGTACCTTGCTGTACAGCAATGGATCGTGTGAAAAAGGATTTTTGGGGCTCAGCGACGAGCAAATATCACATCTGGTTGGTTATGTTTTACAGGATATTGGCACAGAACTCGAATATCTATTAATTGCTGAAATATTGAACGCGGCCTCTATTCAAACTTCTAAGGTGATTCATAACTATACGGGCATGACACCTTCTGCGGTTGCTGATTTCGAAACGCTTTGGCACATCACGCTTGGGATTTATAATGCTGGTTGTGGATGTATGGGGAACGCAATTGAAGAAAGCTGGAAAGAATCGAATAAGAGTTTGACCTGGAGTAAGATCTCATCAAACCTTAATGGTGATTGTGCAAGCGCCAGAGATTATCTTGATAAAGTCATCCAGTTCAGTCAATGAAGTGTCTATAAAAGATAGTTTGTCCCTTATCAACAAAGAAGAATAACATTTTTCTAAACATGGTTTTAATTTCAATAATTATCCCAACATGGAATAGTGATTCAACCTTACCAAAAGTCCTGAAAAAATTAACACAACAGACTTTCCGGAATTTTGAAGTAATAATGATTGATAATGGCTCTGATACATTCAATCAAAAACACATTGAGCCTGATTGGCAATCATTAATTTTAAAAGTCATTCCTTTAAAGAAGAATATGGGATTTGCCTATGCCTGTAATCTTGGCGCTCAAACTGCCAAAGGAGAATGGTTGGCTTTTCTCAACGCGGATGCTTTCCCAGAGCCAGATTGGCTAGAACGGTTTTTGGCATCTGCAAAGAAATATCCTGGAGCCGGTGCCTTTGGGTCATTCATCCTGCAGGACTCCCACCCAAATTTGATAGACAGTGCTGGGGATGTTTACAATATGAGCGGTATCGCCTGGAAAGGATTTGGCGGTTATCCAATGAAAGAGGTGCCTTCAAAACCACGGCGCATCTTCGCGCCCTGCGCGGCGGCGGCTTTTTACCGCCGGGATGTGTTCTTCGAAATCGGTGGCTTTGACGAGGACTTTTTCAGCTACTTCGAGGATGTTGACCTGGGTTTCCGCTTGAACTTGTATGGTTACCAGTGCATCTTTCTGCCGGATGCGTGCGTACACCACGTTGGTTCAGCCAGCACTGGTAAAGAGAGCGATTTCGCGCTTTATCATTACCACCGCAATTTCATCTGGTCTTATTTCAAGAATATGCCCGGCGCCCTATTTTGGCTGTATTTTCCTATCCATTTACTGGCTAATTTTATTTTTTTCCTAAAATACCTCAAAAACGGGCGCGGAAAGGTGGTTTTCAAGGCAAAAATAGACGCTTTAAAGGAATTAAGAAAGACACTATTCAAACGTTGGAAAATCCAAAGGACCCGCCGTACCAGCCTTTCGAAAATCAACAAGCTGCTCGATAAGAACTTGCTGGCGCCTTACCGCCTGGGCAGGGATTTACGGCGGTATAATCGGGAGCATGCCGGAGAATCTTAAACCAATTATTAAATCATGAGCCCAGCGGACTTATTAGATATCGTCATCGTCAACTGGAACTCCCGACCGCAGCTGACGGCCTGCCTGCGCTCTTTATCACAAAGCGGCCTTCCTAAAGGCGCATCCATTGTGGTGGTGGACAACTTCCTGCAAAACCAAATTCCGGAAGACATTTCAGGCACGCCACCTTTCACAATCCTCCATCCGAAGAAGAACCTGGGGTTTGGCGCTGGCTGCAACCTAGGTGCTGCGCAGGGGCACGCCCCTTTCATCCTGTTCCTCAATCCGGATATTATTTTTCCCGACGGCAGTTTGGAAAAGTTGATTACAAAGTTAGAAACCGGTGATTTACCGGATCAGGTCGGCATCATCGGTGTGCAGTTGTTGAATTTTGACGGCAGCATTCAGAAAAAAATCGCCCGCTTTCCGCTCTTCAAGCATCTTTTTCCCCGTATGCTCGGGTTAGATCATCTATTCCCAAAAACCATCAAACCTCATTACCGGAAAGACCTGGATTACTCACAAGATCAGGTGGTTGAACAGGTGCCGGGTGCATTCTTCCTGGTCCGCCGAAACGTTTTTGAGCAGCTAGGAGGATTTGATGAACGCTTTTTTCTGTATTATGAAGATGTGGATTTTTCTTATAGGGCGCACTTGGCTGGCTGGCAGACACTTTATCTGGCGGATATCGCCGTGTACCATCTGGGTGGCGGGACAACGCAATTCATTCAGGGAAAGCGCCTATTCTATTCCCTCCGCAGTAAGGTAATGTATGTAGCAAAACATTTTGGGCGCCTGAAAGCGTGCCTTGTGATTCTCGGCGTCCTTCTCTTGGAGTTTCCCGTTCGCACCATTCACTCGTTATTTCGATTTTCCTTTAGGGATTTAAAAAATAATATTTATGCGCTCGGATTATTTCTAGTGAACATTCCGCAAATGGTAAAGAAAATATGAGCGCAAAACGCATCCTCATTCTGTCGCGCTATACAGAAAAAGGTCCCAGTAGCCGGGTGCGCATGTACCAATATCTGCCCTATCTTATGGAAGCCGGATTTGAGTGTGACGTGCAGCCGTTTTTTGATGACATGTATATCGAGACGCTTTTTCAGCGTAAACCACGCGCTTTACTCAAGGTCTTGAAAGCATATTTCAAGCGCATCATCAGTTCCCTGAAATTTAAACAATATGACTTAGTCTGGTTACAGTATGAGCTTCTACCTTGGATGCCTTACTGTTTGGAAAAGATACTCTTGCGAAAATCAAAAAAGTTGGTGATCGATTATGACGATGCAGTCTTTCATCGGTATGACCAACATCAATCGTTTTTAGTACGAATGTTTCTTGGAAAAAAGATTGATAAGCTGATGCACTTGGCGGACATTGTTATTACGGGAAATGAGTACCTGGCAGAACATGCTCAACGAGCATGTGCGAAACAGGTGGAAATCATTCCCAGTGTGGTAGATATTAAACAGTATCAAAATAATTTAATGCAGGAAAGAAAAGATAAAGTAGTGCGTGTTGGATGGATAGGATCACCAACAACTGCTAAATATTTATTGACAATTGAGAATGTTATCAAAAAAATAATAAATGACAAGTTGAAATTTATCATCATTGGGGCTAAACCGCCTACAGCTTTCGAAGGATATTCGCTTGAGTCGTGGACATGGTCGTTGGAAAATGAAGCAAGTTTGATTCAAAATTTGGATATCGGTGTTATGCCTTTGGTTGACACACCCTTCGAACGTGGAAAATGTGGCTATAAATTGATCCAGTATATGGCCTGTGGTTTACCGGTGGTGGCGTCTCCGGTAGGAATCAATCAGCAGATTGTAGGACACGGCAAAAATGGTTTTTTAGCAGGCAATAATCGCGAGTGGATAAAAGCAATTACCACGTTGCAAAAGAATCCTTTATTGAGGAAAGAAATGGGTTCAAAAGGAAGAGAATTGGTCGAAGAAAAATATGCTCTTCAAGTGACCGCGCCGAAAATCATAAATATAATAAAACAAATAGAATAATGTTTGAAAAAATCCCAAGAGCAGATGAACTTATTTCACTAAGACAGGCATCAAAAATCAGTGGAATTAGCCCAAATCATCTTCGATTATTAGTTAGTAAAAGAAAAATCTGGGGGAAAAAAATTGATTCATTTTGGGTGACAACTGAAGAAGCAGTGAAAGATTACCAATCCCTTGGGATAAGACCTGGACCAAAACCCAAAATCGCTTGACTTTATGGGCGTATTCGCCTACAATACAAAATAACCCTATAGGAGGTCCCCATGGGCGGTACTGGCACCTAATCCTTACCATTCCCACTTCATTGTGTAGTTTTCATATAGTCTCGGATTTTTCATCTCCCAGACTATTTGCCAGCGTTTATCGGGCAATTGAGTGAGATTTTTCTCATCCAGTTCGGTTGTTTTCCTTTTATTTCGTTCAACTACCCATACTCTAATCGGTGGTCGATGTTTAGGATAAACTATCTTTACTATCAAATTGTTTGTGGATCGATTGATAAAAGTTTCCCAATATCCATATTTCTTTATCGTTTTTCCATCTAATTTCCACTGAAAATTGAATTCTTCAATATCTCCTTTGCTTTTTATCTCACGCAGTGAAATGATGACATATGTCTTATGTCCAGATTGATAGAAATCAACTGGTAATCCAGGTGAACAGATGTAATCGCTGATTAAATTATTGATTCCCCATACCTGATCTTGAATTGCGATTATATTATCTTGGAGAAACCTTACTTCTTCTACTTTTTTTACAATTCCAGTTCTTCCTTCATCATCCAAAATTTCAAGAGTAGATTCGTAATTCAGCACTTCATACATACCGGGTTTGCGCAATCTCTGCAGATATGATTTTCCCCATTGATACATATCACTGAGAATCGGAATTATTAATTGCTCTGGCCCAACACTATTCATTTCAATATATTGAGAAATTGTTTATCGCAGACCCTTTCGTCAAAACAGAAATATGAGTTATCAACCATCCATCGAATTAGCAATCCGATCAGTAATAGAAACACCCAAATTAGTGCTTTTATGATCGGTGAAATATCTATAAATCCGCCCTGGTTATTTTTCATGCGCACACTATATCAAACTTAAGAACCATGTCAATACGAGAATCTTGTTGACAATCAATAATAATTTTGCTTGTATGTATGTATGCCCAAACAGGCACAAGAATTGACCCAAACAATCAGCAATATCTATAAAAATGATGCGGTTATCAAATTCCATACACCCGATTATTTGAAACATTTGTTGGAAAAACAAGCCGTCAAACGCAATATTTCTTTATCCGCATTTATGCGCCTGATCGCTTCCGAGTATCTCAGGCGCAACCAACCATTATGATCATTGCTGTTACTAATCAAAAAGGGGGTGTCGGAAAGAGCACCACATCCATAAACTTAACTGCAGGACTAGCTCTCAAGGGCTATAAAACTCTACTGGTTGATCTGGATCCGCAAGGGAATACAACCAGAGTTTTCATTCCAGAATCGGATGAGGTACCCATTGAGGAGACTTTGTATAATGTTCTGCTCAATTTCTATCCTCTTACTAATATCATCCAAGAGACAAATACAGATAATCTCTCTTTAGCTCCCTCTCATATCCGCTTGTCCGGTTTTGATCTTGAATTATCTCAAGCATTCGATAACCGCAGTGAACGCTTGAAACGGGCTTTATCACCTATTTTTGATCAATATGATTACATCATTATTGACACTCCCCCTTCGTTAGGGTTATTGACCATTAATGCCCTGACTGCCAGTGAGAAATTGGTCATTCCGGTGTCTACCGGGTTCTTTGCTTTGACGGGTTTGGTGCAGTTACAAGAGGCTTTTCAAATGGTCAAGCAAACCAAGCTAAATGAAGGTTTAGATATCCTGGGGGTATTATGCACATTTACTGAAAGAACTAACGTCTCAAAGGATGTAGAAGGTCAATTACGAGAGTATTTTGGGGAGTTGATATTCCAAACTACGATCCCCAAAAACATCAGTCTGGAGGAAGCGCATTCCAACCATACGCATGTCTTCGGTTATGCTCCCCACAGCAAAGGATCACTGGCTTATCAAGCATTGGTCAAGGAAGTGCTCAAGCGATGAAACCTTCAGGATTAGCGGAAAGCCCTCTTTTCCAGAAAAAGGATACTGATAGCAAGATACCAAGCTCACCATCAAGCAACCATGCCACCATGCAACCAGATAACCAGGATGATGATGTGATTGAATATATTCGTCAAGCGGTAAAGCAGACCGGAAAAGAGGCGGGCACCTACCGGATAACACGTGAAGAGAAGAAAGCCTTATTGGAAATATGTTATTCCTTCCGATTAGAGGGGATTCGCACAAGTGAAAACGAGATTGCCAGGATTGCTCTCAACTACCTACTGCATGATTATAAAAGCAAGGGAGAAAATTGCATTCTAGATCGTGTGATTGAAGCCATTCACCACTGAGTACTATCTACCATGCCATCACGGTGCATTTTTCTTCTTGACAACCATCCATCCAGAAAGTTATGTTACCTTCATAAGCCCTATCAGTGAGTAAGAGATGTCGTCTGCTAAATCCTCCCGCAAGGGATGCGTGGCCGCTTATGCCACTACGACCTAGGAGAAATCCGAACTGAAAGCTGGTCGGCCAGTACCGCCGGATAAAAAGAACGGCTGGTGAATGAGTGTCGAACTATATTCACTAAGGCATTGCAAAGGATTTATTCGTTATTTATTTTTTTGGGATACCTGAATATTTTCCAAGGATATATATAAATAATTGAATTTTGCGATAGCAAAATTAATATATATCTTAGCGAGGGTATGTGTCAAGAGTTTTTTCCTACTTGACTTGATTGAATAATTTATGTTAATGTATGCCAACGAAATGGGAGAAGGATGTTCTGATAATCTCATAAAAGAAGGGAGAGACGGATTTATAACAATTGATGAATTGTTAGAACTAGCAGAATTGCTTTATCGAGGATTAATTAATCTGTCCAACCAACGGCATCCGTTGTCTATCTATAAGGGGGTGAAAAATATGGAAATTAACAATGAACATGAAATCCTAAAAACATCTTCAAGAACATATTTCTTTGATATTGAAACAACTAAGGACGGTAAGCCCTATTTGAAAATCGCCGAAAGCCGAATTAATAAAGAAACGCAAGAGCAAACCAGAAACACGATCATTATTTTTGAGGAAGACCTGTTCCAATTCACTGGGACATTTAACACGATGTCTAAACGTATCAGTAACGCATAGTTAAACATAGAAATCATGAAACCTAATGAGCAATCTGTTATTCAGACACTTGAAGAAAGCCAGCCAGGACCTTGTGCTCGGGCGCACAGGTCCTTGTGGGTTATTCCCAAGATTCAGCATCTCACCACATGTACGCAATTTCCATTCTTATGTGGTGGGACTCACCGGTAGAGGTAAGAGTAAATTTCTTCAAAGCTGTATCTTACAAGATATCAAAGCGAAGCGCGGCTGCGCCATTATTGATCCCCATGGAGACTTGGCCAAAGATATCCTTCAATCGCTGATCTCCGATAATTATTTTTCCAATCCAGAGAACTTTAAACGAATTATTTATGTGGCTCCCAGACGCAGGGATTATATGATCCCTTTCAATGTCTTAGCTAGACCAGATCAAGAAACAGAAACATATGAGATCTGCCAACGGGTGATCAATTCTTTCATGCGCACCTGGTCGAGAACATTGCAAGAACCCCCCCGCTTTCAACAGGTTATGCGAGCTTCATTATCAGCATTAGTGGAAACCGAAAGAACGATCTGTGATCTGTATCCCTTACTTACAGATGATTCATTTAGGGAGACTGTTTTAGAGCAGATTCCCAATCCAAAAGTACGTTCGGATTGCAGGGCATTCTTTGAAAATGAATTCGCGGAATGGGGCAAGAACCGATCCATAATGATGGGCAGCACGACCAATAAAGTCAGTGCGCTTACAGACAATCCCAATATTTTTTATATGTTAGGACAGAAAGAGAACCATTTGAATATCCGGGAGATCATGGATAAAGGGCAAATCTTGATCGCTGATCTAGGGGATTGTGATGATGAAACCAAACGCTTATTTGGCACATTGATCGTAACCGGGTTTGAACACGCCGCTTTATCCCGCTCACGGATGCAGCAGAAAGACCGCAAGACATATTATTTATATATTGACGAGTTTCAGGATTTCGCTTGCAATCCCGGGGCTGCAGAAACGTTCAGCCAGATGTTGTCGCAAGTTAGAAAGTTTGGTTTGCATATGATCTTAGCCAACCAAAGCATTGCCCAACTTAGCAGCGGATTGCAGATTGCATTAGGAAACGCGCAAACAATCATATCCTTCAGAATCTCCCGATCCGATGCGGAAGTGCTGGCCAGGGTACTTGGTAAAGTGGATCCTGGTTCCATCAAACACGATAGCCAAACGGATATTCAGCATCCAGTGTATGCACCCTTGCAGGAACAATGGGAAGGTTTTATCCAGCAGTTGACCAATCAGAAAGTACGCCAATTTACAGTTAAAACAGCCGATGACCGACTGGCTTCTATCTGGTCTTTGAAAATGAAAACTCCTAAGCATTCTTTTTCTAAATTGGAAACCACGATTGAAAACCTAATGGAACAGCAGGGAAATAGTTATCATTCTCTACAAGAAAAACTGATCCAGCCCATACAACCGATCTCTCAACAATCCATGTATGCATATTAGTCATTCATAAACTTAGGTTTATTCCAAATTGATTGTTGTTCGCTTACTTGTTCGCCTGGTTGTTCATTTGATGTGAACAAGTAACATCTCAATTCTGCGGGCATCGAACCCTTGACTTGAGCTGGAAACATCTGGCTTTTTTCGGAAGAGGTCATTCCTTAGACCAATTTATACTTATAAATCAAGTATAAAATCGTCTTCCGTCAGACCCCCCACTCTCAAAGCCAGGGCGTCGGCTCTCCCCCAACCTAATTGATGGTTGGGATCGACCCCGACCAGCTACGCCTCCACTGCTCACAAATGCTTGTTCTCAGCTCCCCGTAGCTTCATCAGATTCACTCAACTCGTGAAACTGTTTCCGCTACTTGCGGCATAGCTGGTCGGCCTCTGTAAGGCCGACGCCTTGCTCCCCCGACGTTTTCCAGACCTTTTGTCAGGGGCGCTTGGGTACTCGATATATTGGGGTGTATACCTAATTATTGGTAAGATGTATTTTCGTTTCCTATTCTAAAATCTCCCGGACTTTGAAATCATCAATAACATTATTCTCGAATAATTTCAGTGCAATCCTCCCATTTACATATCTCGTGTCATAGAATGAAGTAACCTTTTCCCCATTTATGTAAACTGTAAACAGATTGTCTTTAATCGTAAAACGAAAGTTTCTATCAGCATAAATTGGGGTGATATTGGTTTGGGGAACAACATTCCAATCACCATTCTCTAGAATAAAACATTCACTGTCATATGCAGCCCATCTAAATACATACATATTATCTACTGTGTCAGCTCTAACACCAAGAGCGTTAAAATAACGAGATGTCCATCCTTCTGAAATACCTGTTGTAAATTCAACTGAATAATTCACCCAACTGGGATCACCAACCATTAACCATGTATCTCGATCTGTAGATAATGTGCCATTAACTACAATTGGATTTCCAGAAACAATTTCCCATGAGTCAGAAAAACCTGTCTCAAAATCATCTTCGAATAGGATTGCTGGCTTGGGAGGTGATGTTGATGCTAAAGTAGGGGATTCAGCAGGCACAATCATTGCTTCAGTAGGATCAACAGCAGGCTGGATTACATC
>CAYLHI010000001.1:0-112351 GCA_964383575.1 uncultured Pelolinea sp. | reverse complement strand
GATTACATCCTCTTTTGGCTTTTCAATTTCTTTTTCTTTGTCTTTATCTTCATCTTTTTCAATTTCAGGCTCCTTCACAGGAACTTTCTCTTTTTCTTTATCTTGAGGTTTAGGTTTTGCTTCAACTTTAGACTCTTTTTCAGCTATCTTTTCCTTGTCCGATTGATCCCGGATCTCCTTGAGTGCACTACAGTATGTGTTATTTATTTCAATAGCAGTCTTCCTTCGGGAGAGTTGATCAATTCCAAATTTCAAGCGGACAGCCGTCATATGAGTTTTCACAGCGGATTCAGACATATGCAACTTTTTACTGATTTCTTTATATGTGAGTTCTTCACAAACTAATTCCAAAACTTCTCTTTCCGTGGGACTTAATGAATCAATTTTTTTCCTTATCTCATCACTTATCATCTAATCCCTCTCCTCTCCTTCTAATCCTGTGGGGTAAACCTAGGTTTACCCCATTTTCGATATTCCGCAGTAGTTATCAACCTAAGTATGTCCTCAAGTATGTACCTCAGACGATATTATTTAATCTCGAAATTTGAGAAAATCGAGATAGAAATCGCCAATGCAAGTGTGATGAATACACACAGGCATAACTAACTTGATTATAGATTAAAAAGCAGGTTTCTACGGAAAGGAGACAGTATGGACGATCATAAAAAATATCAGGGGTTGAATTTTGAACGAGTAAAGCCACAACTATCATCTGCGCTTGTTTCAATCATTGCGGTTAGCCTGGTTTTTACCGCTGTTTGGCTGGTACTGCCAAGACAAGCATCATTCTTACTCACTCTCATAGCAGTTGCCTTATTAACCTGGATGGCTTCTTTCGGATGGGAAGATGCATTGGAATCACTCATTCGTTTCTTGGAGCGCCAGAGAAAATCTAACAGGAGATAACCATGTACCAAGTAAATACTCAAAATATTTTAGAAAACGCAGGAGAATCGAATCTGCATCCTCAAACCAAACAACTCCTCACGCTGGGTGAAGATAATCATTGGCCCATTCAAATACTCGGCCAAGCTCCCATGCTTGAGGAACCACTGCGCGTAAGGGAATGGGTTCTAATGCCTGCAACAATGGATTCAACTTCACTTCCAGATCATGCTATGGAACGGATCCATGCTGTTTACAAAGCTGGTATTCGACCGCAGGGATTCGTGATCGTGCATGAAGCTCCCTTGGAAATTGAAGCACCTCAAACAGAGGTGAAACAGAAAACCAATCCTGACTTTTTGAAAAAGATTGGCGGGGCTGCATTGGGAGCAGGCCTTTTATCTGGATCTATAGCAGCCCTGGTTGGAATCGCAATCCTGGGTGGGATCTTATTGGCACCAATTGGTCTACTTGGTGCTGCTGTCGTACTTGATCCTATCTTAGTTGTGGTTACTAATGATAACTATTGGATTGAAATCGACCGGTGGGATATCTAATAAAATGATTGGCCGCATCTTGTTTGGGTTTTGCTCAATATCAACCACTTTAGTCATGTTTGCTATGATGGTCTTCTTTCGCAATCTCCCCAAACTGATGCGGCTATTCTTACAGTTGATCAGGAATCTGCTGTATCTGTCCTACCTGATCTATCAAGCACTGCTGGTCTGGATTCACAATCAGACTAGAAATGAAACCGGGATTCACCTGTTAAATAATCCATATCGAACAGTTGCATGCATCCTGGTTTCATTGTTCTTATATTCTCTATTTTCGATTCTTTTCGATAAACCTATTTCTATTTGGATGATAGGCTGTTCGGTTTTGCATGGATTCCTAATTGGGTATCTTTGGGTGGATTTCTTTGAACCGAGCGGTCTGAATTTAGGAGATCAATTATGGTAAATCCATTTTCTCGGAATACAATTTTGAAAACTGCGCAAAGGGGAACACACACCTACATCATTGGGCAGCCAGGTACTGGTAAATCACGTTTGATGGAATCCTGGGTCATGCAAGATATTCAGGCTGGTCATGGGGTATGCGTGATTGATCCACATGGAGACTTATTCCAAAACATCTTATCAAAAGTGGCTCAAACCCCAAGTCTCTGGAGCAGGGTCCTGATTATTGATCCTTGCGATAAGCAATGGGCGGTCAATCTCAATCCATTGAAACCACCTGCTGGTATCTCTTCAGAAAGAACGGCCTGGTTTCTCACGGATATCATCCTCAAGATTTGGAAGCTCAAACCCAATGATGCCCCGCGTATGACCTGGTTGATGGCAAACACCTTCTCCGCGTTGGCAGATTTGCAGCTATCCATCACTTCGACTTCCCGTTTCTTGATGGATGCGAACTATCGCTCAAAATTGGTGAACCAAATTAGAAACAAATCCACTCGGTCCTACTTTCAATTGGAATTTCCTCATACAAAGGGCGGAACGCATCAATGGGTAACTCCTTTGCTCAATAAGCTGGGCAGCTTTTTGCATGATCCGGATATTGCAGCTATGTTCACAGAATCCAAAGGGATTAACTTCCGAACTCAGATGGACAAGCGGCGCATTATCTTGGTGCATATCCCCAAAGGCATTCTCGGAGAAAACACCAGCAATCTGTTAGGTGCATTTATCGTCGCGCAAATTCAACAAGCTGCTTTGTCTCGAAATACTTCAAGAGAGCGAACGCCTTATTATCTCTACCTTGATGAATTCCAAAATTACACAGCTGACAATATTTCCGACATCCTCAGTGAATCACGAAAATATGAATTGTCGATGGTGCTGGCTCATCAGTATTTGGATCAGTTGGACAGGAATATTCAGGCAGCGGTTCTCAATACATCAGGCACTTTAGCATCTTTTCGTGTTGGTTATGATGATGCACTTCGTTTAGCCAAGCATGTCTTCCCATCCAAGGACTTCAATGCAAAGGTAAATGTTAGCGTAGATTTTCGCACACAAGCATCTATTCTGATTCCCCGCATCACGGAGAAAAAAGAAAGAGGGGGTTGGGATCAATTGGCATATTTGATCTCCAATCAAAACAATCGCGAGTTTTGGGTGCGCACCCGCACTTCCAAAAAACTATCCCACCTGCGATCTCATCATGTAGCAACTATCCACAGAACCAAAGAGTTGGAAAAGAAAATCCGGAATTTGGTTGACATGTCCGGTAGGCGGTATGCTAGACTGAAAAAGTCCTTCGGGGGAATCAAATATGGATATCGTTATCCAACAGACAACCAATCTAATAATGATTCATCAATTTGGAGTCGGTGAGGGAAGATGAATCCAAGCTATTACTCACCCATGCGATTTCAAGACCGGGATGCAAGTATATTGAGTGCCATCCAGAATTATGGAGGTGTTCTGGCAAAACGGCAGGTTCATTCAATTTTCTGGCACGGGAAAAGCAAACGAGCCATGCAGAAGAGGCTCGCAAAATTGAAGGGGAGCCAATATATCAGCTGGCCATCCCTGGATCAAAGGAAACTGTTTCCCATCCCGGAAGCGATCCTTTGGTTGGATTGGAAGGGCGTTTTGTTGCTGGCAAATGGAGCCAATTTGAAGATCCAAAAGCCTAATACGATCAATGAGAATCAATTGCGTTTGTTTGAACGGGCATTGCGCGCGAAAGGGGTACGCTGGCTGCGTGAGCCGAGATGGACACAGCTCAACCATGATCTGACAACCGTGGATATCCGTCTCAAGATTGAGAAGGATATTCAAGATTTTTCCCATCTCCAACTTGATGATTGGATCAATGAAACTATATTTCGTTCCAATATGGATCGGGTTACTTTTTCATACAAGGATACCAAAGGGCCGCTTAGACAGGGGAAACGAGGAGTTATTCCGGATGGGTTCTTCTGCATCGTTGATCAGAAGCGCCAATCCCAGGGGCTGCCTGCTAAAGCCAATTTTCTACTTGAAGTGGATATGGCTACCCACTCCAATCCCAATTTTAGCATTGAGAAAGCAGCAGCTGGAGCCGCTTATATCCAAAGCCGAGAATTCAATAAACGCTTTGGCAGTAATTCGGGGCGCTGGTTGATCATCACGACCAGCGAGGTGCGGATGAAACATTTGATGAAGCATACACAAGAAAGAATACCAACTAGCAGTAATTTGTTCTTATTTACGACATTACCCATTTTTTTTTCAAGGAACGTATTTTCGGAAGCGATTTGGTCGGTTTGCGGTCTAAGTCGCAAACAGAGTTTACTAACAGAATAGGAGAAGAAATCATGAACGAACAAGTTTCTACGATTTATGAAAATGAGAAATTGCTCAAAGCAAGCGAAGTGGCCAAGATTTTGAATATCAGTCGATCTTTGGTCTATAGCTTGATACAAACCGGAAAGATTGCACATGTCCGTATCAATCAAGTGGTACGAATTCACCAAGATGATTTGATTAAATTCATCGAAGGCAATCGAACTGAAGTTGATACATATCCCATCCATTCTTAAAGGATTATTTTGAATCCAATTGTCTTGATTTTTCCAGTGCTTCATTGTATAAAGAGCTCACGCAATCAGGTTCATTGCCAGTGGGGGAATCAGGACGTTAATAATTGGATAGAGCAACAAAAATACGAGTCGCCTTTCCTGAAACTCATAGAAAGAAAGGAGTAAAGGAAATGGCGAGAAGAGGTAACAACGAAGGAACAATATATCAACTTCCTAGCGGTAGTTGGAGAGCTCAAATTTATATCAACGGCTATCGTCTTGGAAAAACCAAAAAGACAAAGAGGGAAGCACAAGCGTGGCTGCGGCAAACGCTCGAAAAAACAATTCAAGGTTTTACAGGTCATGGATCCAATATGCTGTATGAAACATATTTAAAAGAATGGTTATCCGCGAAGAAAAATGCTGTAAAAAATAACACTTGGTCTTTATATGAAGCCGTTATACGCAATCACATCATCCCCTTTCTGGGAAAAGAGAAAATATCAGATATTACATCAGAGAAAATCCAGCTTCTTTATCTGCAAAAAGAGCAAGCCAGAATAGGAACTCGAACCATCAGAATCATTCACACAGTGATCAATAACAGCCTCAAGAAAGCGGTAAAGCTTGGGATTATTCACACCAATCCAACAGAAGCAACCACCCCACCCACGTATGTAAGCCCAGAGATGGAAATATATTCTAAATACGAGATCACGCAGCTACTCATGGCAGTCAAGGGAACTAATATTGAGACACTAATCCACTTTGCGGTTACAACCGGGTTGCGCCAATCTGAATTACTTGGTCTGCTATGGTCTGATATTAATTGGGATAGAAAAATCATCTTCATTAAACGCCAATTAATGAGAAAGTTCAAAAAACCAAATTATTTCGTATCACCAAAAACAAGGTCTGGTAAACGGACAATTTCTCTCGGCGAAAACACAGTCCAGAAACTTCAAGAACACTATCGAAAACAACTAATTCACAAAAAGAAAATCGACACGAAATGGCAGGAGAATGATCTGATTTTTCCCTCCTCGGTTGGAACACCCATGAGTCAGCGTAATCTCTATAGGAGATTCAAAGCTGTAATTCATCAAGCTGGAATGCGGAATATTCGTTTTCATGATTTACGACACACTGCGGCATCGTTAATGCTCAATCATGGAATCCCAGTGCTTATTGTGGCAAAAAGATTGGGACACTCAAAAGTTAGCGTTACTTTGGATACTTATGGACATCTATTGCCAGGTATGGAACAAGAAACCGCGAACTTTATAGATAAATTAATCACACCAATTGAAGTTAAATTGCACACGATTAGCACACGAACCCCCTAACTAACACTCTAAGAACTCCCATACCCCCAATATAAAGGGGGCTACCGGTTAGTAGCCCCAATATCTAGGGGTGGCTGACGGGGGTTGAACCCGCAACATCCTGTTCCACAGACAGGCACTCTACCCAGTTCACGAAGTGGTCGTAATCAGTGCTGAAATTGTCATGAGCTTCTTCTGTCATACTTGCATTTTAATCTCAAATACATGAGATTTTCATGGATAGGTAAGAAAATCGGGCGCACGATTGTGCACCCGATGTGTTGTCGAAAAAACCTTTTTATGCTTCGCGGAATTCGCCTTCCACTACGTCCTCGCCATTCTGGTCCGTTTCGCTGGCAGGTTGTTCCTTCTGCTGTCCGGCCTGCTGCATCAGCGCGTTGTAGATCTGCTGCAGTTCATTAGTCAGGTTCTGGATAGCTGTCCGGTCGCCGCCTTCCATGGCTGTTTTCAGTGCCTTGATCTTATTCTCCAGATCAGGTGTGCTGGCGATGTTCTGCTCCTTGAGCGTCTTCTCGACCTGGTAGATGGCATTATCCGCCTGGTTGCGGGCATCGATCACAGCGCGCCGCTCCCCATCTGCATGTTCATGCTTCTTGGCGTCCTGAACCAGTTTTTCCACTTCATCCTTGTTCAGGTTAGTGGAAGCAGTGATGGTAACATGCTGCTCTTTCCCGGTGGCTTTATCCTGTGCGGTAACGTTTAGGATACCGTTGGCGTCGATATCGAAGGTAACTTCAACCTGCGGCAGTCCGCGCTGCGCGGGTGGAATGCCCTCCAATCGGAAGCGCCCTAAGCTCATATTATCAGCCGCCATTTGCCGTTCACCCTGCAGGACATGAATATCCACAGAGGTCTGGTTATCCTCGGCGGTGGAAAAGACTTCGCTTTTCTTAACCGGAACGGTTGTGTTACGCGGGATGAGTGTTGTCATCACACTGCCCAGTGTTTCCACGCCCAGTGAGAGCGGAGTCACATCCAGCAGGAGCACATCCTGCACTTCGCCGGTCAGTACGCCGCCCTGGATGGCAGCGCCTATCGCGACGACCTCGTCTGGATTGACACTTTTATTGCCTTCTTTGCCGGTCAATTTTTTTACCAGATTTTGCACCATCGGCATACGCGTCGCGCCGCCGACCAGGATGACCTCGTTGAGATCCTTCGGAGATAATCCGGCATCTTTCAGCGCGGTGGTAACAGGCGCGTTCAGGCGTTCCACCAGCGCGCTGCTCAGCTGTTCTAATTTCGCGCGCGTAAGTTTTTCAATCAGATGCTTTGGCCCGCTGGAATCCGCTGTGACATACGGCAGGTTGATCTCTGTTTCCATGACGGAAGATAGTTCGATCTTTGCATTTTCAGCGGCTTCCCGCAGCCGCTGAAGCGCCTGGCGGTCCTGGCGCAGGTCAATTCCCTGTTCGCGCTGGAAAGCGTCCGCTGCCCAATTAACTATCACATGGTCCCAATCATCCCCGCCCAGATGGGTATCGCCGGATGTGGATTTGACCTCAAACACGCCGTCGCCGATTTCCAGGATGGAAACATCAAAAGTACCGCCGCCCAGGTCAAAAACCAGGATCTTTTCGTTTTCTTTCTTGTCAAGCCCATAGGCAAGCGCGGAAGCAGTCGGTTCATTGATGATGCGCAGGACATTCAACCCGGCGATCTTGCCGGCATCCTTCGTCGCCTGGCGCTGGCTGTCGTTGAAATATGCCGGCACCGTAATCACGGCGTCGTTCACTTTCTCGCCCAGGTACGCCTCCGCGTCCGCTTTCAGTTTAGAGAGGATTACCGCGGATATCTCCTGCGGTGTGAACACTGTATCATTCTGCGCCACCTGCACGCGCGCGTCACCGGCAGGACCTTTGATGACCTTATACGGCACCATCTTGCGCTCCTGCTCCACTTCGCTGAATTTGCGCCCCATGAAACGTTTGATCGAGTAGATTGTGTTCTCCGGGTTGATGACAGCCTGCCGTTTGGCAGTCTGCCCGACCAACCGCTCGCCGTTCTTGTTAAAAGCGACCACAGACGGGCATAAGCGTGATCCTTCTGCCGTGCTGATCACAGTCGGGTCGCCGCCTTCCATCACAGCAATAACACTGTTCGTTGTGCCTAAATCAATTCCTATAATCTTGCCCATAATAATTCTCCTTACATACCAATAAATATATCTAAATGGTAATGGGCATGTACAAGAGGAAAATTAGAAGATCGTATGAGAAATATCAAAAATAATGCGGGTAGTATTTGTAGATTGGGATAGTGGTTTTCCAACCCAGTGAATAATTATTTATCAAGTATTTTTTTGTTGGGTTTACCGTAACCAACTTGTGAAAATTCCATTGCAAAAGAAAGGTTGTTATCCTTTCAAAAGCAGATAAGACATTTGATTAACCCAACCTAGACCCATTAACCGGGATTCTCACCCCTGCGGGTGTGCTCCGCGATCCTCCCTGCGGTCGTCAGAATGACATGATTATTTGGTTGCCATTGTGAATCCCAAGTGGCGCGTGGCGTATGCTGTCATGTGAATGGTAATCTCCCGCGAAAATGGCTGTTTTTCTTATTTTTAACAGCTTTTAGGTTGGTTTGGCTTTTTCAACCCAACATTATATTATTCAACAAGCCCGAAGCGCAGCGCCAGCACCGCCGCCTGTGTACGGTCATCTACCTGCAGTTTTTCGAGGATCGCGCTGACATAATTGCGCACCGTGCCCTCGGAAAGGAACAGGTTTTGTGCAATCTCGGCGTTGGTCATCCCGTGAGAGATGAATTTGAGGATCTCTTTTTCCCGTTTAGTGAGGTCCTGCCCCAGCGTTGTATCACCGGGGAGGGCCTGGCGTGACAACTGGTGGAACAATTTACCGGCAACTTTTGAATCCAACGGCGTTTTTCCTTCATGGATATCCTGGATGGCGTTGATCAGCGTTTCACGGGAAGTATCCTTTAAAAGGTAACCGTCCGCTCCGTTGCGGATGGCGTCGAACAGCCAGGCGTCGGCGTCATATGTTGTCAGCACCAGCACTTTTGTATCTGGATACTTTTCCTTGATCTCTTTTGTGGCGTGGATGCCGTTCATGATGGGCATCTTGAGGTCCATCAGCACCACATCTGGCTTATGTTTTCCGATCAGATCCAGAGCTTCCAGGCCGTTGTTGGCGATCCCGATCACGCGCAGATTCTCCGCGGTGCTGAGGATGGCTTTCAAGCCCTGGCAGACGACTTCCTGGTCGTCACAGATGATGAGGTCAATCATTTTCTCTTTCCAATACAGCTGTTACTTTGGTACCGCTATTGGGATCGCTTTCAACGGTGAAAGTGCCGCCAAGCATTTCCACCCGTTCGCGCATCCCGCGGATACCAAGATGCTCTTTTTTCACTTCACTGTCATTAAAACCTTTTCCATCATCAATAACCTGCAGTTTAATTGCATCCTCATCGAATAATAAGTTGATAGACACATTCTTTGCATTGGCGTACCGCAGGGTATTCTCAATTGCCTCCTGAGCAGTGCGGTATAGGCAGTGCCCGATCTCATCGGACAGGACATCCATGCCTTTATCCAGATGGAAACTGATCTTGAATCCGCCCCGTTCAGCGGCAGATTTGCCCATGTTGTGGATCGATTGGGTCAACCCATAGTTTTCTAGCTCAGAGGAACGCAGATCTACCAGCGTGCGGCGTGTTTCTGTGAGGCCATTCTTGGTGTTCTCAATGGTTTGTCCCAGCATCTTCTTTGCCTCCGCGGGATCACGGTTAAACAATGCTTTGGTCGCTTCCAACTGTACAGATACACTGCTGAGTGTGTGGGCAAGCGTGTCGTGCAGTTCGCGCGCCAAACGGTTGCGTTCCTGCGTCTGGGCTAATTTTTCGTTAGCAAGCGCGTATTTTCGCAGCTGCTTGTTTGCTCCCACTAACTGCGTATGCTGCTCGCGCTGCAGGGTTACCAGCTGGTTCTCTATCCAGCCGACAATTGCCAGGATCACACTGCGCGCGATATTGCCAAAAATATTTGCGATCGCGAAGAACAAGTCTTTTTTACTGTATAAATCTCGATCACTATTTGGAAAGAAGGAGAGAACTGCTTCAGCCAAAATGATCAAAAAGCAGTAAAAGATCACTTCGCGCATGGAATACTGCCATGCGATGAATACCAGTGGGATAATCAGAAAGAAGATGATATCCCATTGAAAGGTTGAAAACTCCATCAATGGACGGATGCCTTTAATTGAATCAGCCGAGATGATTTGGCGGGAGAAAATAGTTGTCAGCGCTAACACATTCAAGATGATAAAGAAAATCGGTTTCGTGATCCTGTTCCGGACTCCTTTAAGGGAAAGAAGGAGGAGGATAAGCACAATTATTAGAATTGGTGCGATAGAAATAAAGTCGACATTTGGTCTGACCCCGTGCTCCTTGAAATAGAAGAAATAGAACCTTGGAGAGAAGGAACTTTGTAGTAAGAATAAGACCTGTACAAATATCGTCCAGCGCAGGGTTCGAAGAACCCGCTGATCAATGATCTCTTTTGCCATGGAATGATATTAGCATGAATTGCCTGATTTCTTGATGTGACGCCTGTCATATCAATGTGTGACCAGACTCACCATGTCTGCTTACTGCTTCCATATGCCTTTTTGACGCTGTGCACTTATTATTTCATATGTAAATGGTTAAAGTTTTTCTGAAATTGGAATTATTAGGAGAAAAGAAATGGATCTTAAGAACATACAGGCAAAAATAGAGGAGTTTTACCAATCTCATAAAAAATGGGTGCTGATCGGGGGCGGTGTCCTGGCTGCCGTGATCATAGCGGCTGCTGTGCTGCTTTCACGGGGAAGCAGCGTTCCCGATGAAGCACAGGTAGTGTATATGGATGTCACCAGCGGAGCGATCACTGAAAGCATTGATGTGGTTGGCTCGCTTGAAGCGGTACCATCCGCAACGCTTTCATGGGAATCAAGCGGTATTGTTAGCCCGTTTGATCTCAAGGTCGGCGATAACGTGGAAAAAGATCAAATTCTACTGACCCTGGAAGACAGCTCGCTTGCTTCCCCAATACTGCAGGCACAGACGAATTTGCTGGAAGCACAAACGGCGCTTGAAAACCTTGTTGTTGCCAACACGGATCTGCATGCGGCTGCGCAAACCCTGGCAGACGCAGAATACGATCTGAGAGGTTATAAGGCGGACCGCGATTATTGGAACTACAAGGGCGCTTCATGGGACGCGATCGAAAAAGCCCGCGAGGAATATTACGCGATGGAGCAGATTGTCTGGGAAAAAGAAGGCATCTACAACGCGCTGTCTAACCTTGATGCGGATGATCCTGAACGGTTGGATGCGTATGAGGAGAAGAAAGCGGCCATCGAAGAATCAGATAAGTATCTGCATTACCTGAGTAATTTACTGGGTGTGTACTACGACCATGCGGTGGAAACCGATTTCATTGAATATGATCAGGCGCTCTCAGATGTGGAAGAGGCACGCATTGCGTATAATCGCTATCTTGACCAGACGGAAGAGATTGCTGCTGCGGAAGCGAATGTACAGGCGTTGCAGAACACTATCAACCAATCCAATATTATCGCTCCCTTTGCAGGAACGATTACTGAAGTCAGCGCGGTGAGCGGTGAACTTATATCCAACGGAACAGAAGCTGTACGTATTGACAATCTTGATAACCTGATGGTGGATATATATGTCTCAGAAGTAGATATTAATAAAGTTGAAACCGGCCAACCAGTCATCCTTACTTTCGATGCGCTGGCAAACCAAGAATACGCCGGGTTTGTGAAATCAATCTCCTCGGCTGGAACAGATGAGAGCGGTGTGGTTGAATTCCGCGTGAGCGTGAAGTTGGAAGATGCGGATGAGGCGGTCAAGCCGGGTTTTACCTCTGTAGTGAGCATTATCACCAGCCAGGTAGAGAACGCCCTCCTCGTCCCGACCCAGGCTATCCTCAGCCAGAATGGCGTTTCTGTTGTTATGCGCGTCAATGCAGACGGCAGCACGAGCGCGGTGCCGGTGGAACTGGGGGCGACTTCTGATGTGCACACGCAGGTGATCAGCGGCGATCTTTCTGTTGGCGATCAATTAGCGGTTCTTATTTCAACATCAACAACAGGAGAATTTGCGTTTGATGGGAGTCTCATGCGTGAGATGAATAAGTTAAACGGCGGTGTACCTAGCGGGCAGAAATCCGAATAGAGAGGTTAGTAAATCAATGGCAAAGAAAAATAACGTAGTTGAAGCAGTTGACGTTTTCAAGACCTACCGGATGGGTGCGGTCGAAGTGCATGCCCTGCGGGGACTCTCCACAACGATTAAAAAAGGGGAAGTCGTCGCGGTCATGGGCCCTTCCGGGTCCGGTAAATCAACGCTGATGAACATTCTTGGCTGCCTGGACCGGCCCACGAGCGGAAAATATCTCCTCAATGGAGAGAATGTGCGGGACCTGGAAGGTGACCAGTTGGCGGATATCCGCAATCGGCAGGTGGGATTTGTTTTTCAGTCTTATAACTTGCTGTCGCGCTCGACTGCATTAACAAATGTAATGATGCCCCTGCGCTACCGCCGGAACAACGGACACCAGGATCCGAAGAAGGTAGCAGAAGAATTACTTGTGCGTGTTGGTTTGGGAGATCGCGTGAATCATAAGCCCTTTGAGCTGTCCGGTGGGGAGCAGCAGCGGGTGGCGATTGCCCGTGCGCTGGTGAATGACCCCGCGATTGTGCTGGCGGATGAACCCACCGGCAACCTGGATTCAATATCCGGGGATGAGATCATGGATCTGCTGCTGGGTTTGAACAAAGAAAAAGGGGTAACACTGATCATTGTGACCCACGATCCGGAAGTAGCGGCGTTGACGCAGCGGACCGTGCGCTTGCTTGATGGAAAGGTGCAAAATGACAAATAGTTGGAGATTCTTAAAAGAAGCGCTGGAAAGCCTCAACGCAAATAAATTACGGACTGGATTAACCATGCTCGGCATTGTCATTGGTGTCGCGGCAGTCATCTCGATGATGGCAGTTGGTAAGGGCGCGGGATCTTCGATTACGGGCACAATCGAAACAATGGGTTCTAACCTTCTGTTCGTAAAAGTGAATAATGATGCGACCAATCCCAGCCCATTGACGCTGGCGGATGCAGAATCAATTGTTGAATCTGGCGGAGCTCCCAGCGTGCTGGCGGTGGCTCCGACAGTATCACAAAACAAAGAAGTCTCGTTTAGCGGAAGCAGTATTTCTACATCCATCACTGGCCTAACCCCTGATTATGCCTCCGTGCGTAATGAAGAAGTATCGGTCGGCAGGTTCATTTCACAACAAGATATAGATAACCATGCCACAGTGGCAGTGATCGGTACGGATATTGTGGATGAATTATTCGGATCAAACGCGGATGCGCTAGCGAGTAAACTGCGGATTGGCAGCAACCTGTACCAGGTAATAGGTGTGCTCGAATCTAAAGGCGGCACGGCGTTTGGATCATCCGACAACCAGGTATATATACCTATCACAACTGCTCAGTCGCGCCTGGTTACTCGATCCAGCGCATATGCAGAAGTTGATTTGATCTCAGTTGGGGCGACCAGTTCTGAGGTGATGAATGATGCGATGAACGAAGTAACTAACATCCTGCGTGCCCGCCACCGGATCGCCAGTGATGAAGAGAATGATTTTGAGGTTTTCTCACAGGAGACATTTACAGAAGCTGCCACATCCATCACCGGCGTGCTGACTGTGTTCCTCGGAGGCATCGCGGCGATTTCTCTGCTTGTAGGCGGGATCGGCATCATGAATATCATGCTGGTTTCGGTTATTGAACGCACCAAAGAGATTGGACTTCGTAAAGCAGTTGGCGCACGCGATCGCGATATCATGCTGCAGTTCATTGTCGAATCACTCATCATTGGATTGTTTTGCGGCCTCGTTGGTGTCCTGTTTGGATGGGGTATATCTTCAGCCATTAGTAACGTTGCTTTAATGGGCGGCACCGTTATGAATGCGGAAATGAGCCTTGATTCCATCCTGCTGGCTGTGATCTTCTCTATATCGGTAGGTCTGGTATTTGGAATTTACCCCGCAAGTCGGGCGGCAAAGCTGGAGCCGGTCGAGGCGCTGCGGACGGAATAAGAGGATCAGGGTGAAAAATAAAATGGGTATGAATAATATCAAAGAGAAATTGATTGATTTTTATCAGGCGAAGAAACGCCTGGTGTGGATTGGCAGCGGTGTCTTACTAATTCTGGTTACCGCGCTCGTGATTTTTATCCCGCGAGAGAAACCCGCTGCGGTAAACATGCAATATGTGCAGGTCAGCCGCGGTTCGATCACTGAAAGCATTGCTGAAGTCGGGCATGTAGAAGCGCAACCATCGGCGATCATCAAATGGCAGTCTGGTGGAATTGTTGGTGAATTTAGTCTTCAAGTTGGGGATCAGGTTAAGAAAGATGATGTCCTCATGGAATTGGAGCAAAGCTCACGATCAAATGAATCCCTGCAGGTGCAGTCCGCTTTGCTGAGTGCGCACATCACACTGGAAAATCTAATCAGCGCGGATTCGGATTTCCAAACAGCCCTGCAGACTTTATCAGATGCAGAGTGGTCCTTGATTGACAAGAAAGCAGACCGTGATGCCTGGAATTATGGCGGGTCTTCTGATGAGCGAATTTACGCAGTACGCGCTAATTATGAAGCAGCTGTGCATGTGATGTGGGTACTGGAAGCGGAATATGAAGCTCTACGGAAAACACTGGATAAAGATGATCCTGCGCTGATTGAAGCATATGAAACGCTGCAGGCAGCCGACCTGGAACGCGACAGCTACCTGCGCGCGCTAAACCAGATTCTCGGGCATCCTTATGACCTGGATGTGGAAACGGATTTCATTGAATATGACCAGGCCAAAGCGGAAGTTGAGTTGGCCCGCGCGGCATACAAACGCCTGCTGGACAACAGCCAGGAGATCGCCGTGGCGGAAGCCAACGTGCAGGCACTCCAGAACACAGTCAATACAGCGAAGATCATCGCGCCCTTTGACGGCACGGTAACCGGGATCAGCACATTACCCGGCGAAATGATCGGGAGCGGAGCGCGGGCAGTGCAGCTGGATGACCTCGATAATCTGGTCGTGAATGTGGATGTATCGGAGATTGATATCAGCAAACTGGAGATCAGGTATCCAGTTGTGATCACTTTTGATGCGCTGCCTTATCAGGAATACAGTGGTTTCGTGTCCGATATTTCCTCCGCTGGAACGGATGAGAGCGGTACGGTTGAATTTCGCGTGACGGTAACAATCGAAGATGCGGATGCTGCGGTAAAGCCGGGTTTCACGACGATCGTAAGCATCATCACCAGCCAGGCTGAGGACGCGCTGCTTGTTCCCAATCAGGCCCTTAGAAGTAAAAACGGCAACAATATGGTAATGGTAATGGGCGAGGAAGGCACTCCTCTGCCAGTAATGGTGGAAGTGGGTGCCAGCTCAGACGCATTCACTGAAATCACCAGCGGGGATATCGCGGAAGGCGACCAATTGGTCGTTGTAATCAATACAAGTGGTGATGTGTTCGGCGGTGGGTTTGGCGTGATGGGCGGCATGCGCCAGATCACCGGTGGAGGGGGAGGACGGCCGCAAGATCAGTCAAAATAGATATGAAAGGAAAAAGAAAATGAATAAAACAGTAAAAACAATTGCCTGGATCTGCCTCGTGCTTGGTTTGTTAGGTATGGCAGTAGAAGTGGGCGTATATGTGCGCGGACGAGCGCTCGTGGCGCAATTTCAGGAATCCATAGAAGCTGGAGAGTTCCCAGCCTTTAAAGGTCGCTTTGCTGATATGGATGAAGATGGCGACATAGATGATGAGGATTGGGAAAAACTACCTTCAGACCGAGGTGAATGGTTCCATTTTGATGGAATGAGGGGAGGCAGAAAAAGCCTTAATACCTTCTCTAATAGCCACGGATGGCTTTCTAGTATGCGTGACGGAAATATTGGGCGCGCTGGGTTTGCTATCTTATTTCTGCTGCTCGCAGGCGGATCAGTGCTGACCGTGGTCGGCGCGGTGATACTGATAGTTAACCGCGAACCAAAGGTCTCAGACAGTAAGGAAAAGAAAGAGAAAGGTAAGAAGAAATAAAGCACATCTGGAGAGCCCGCGAGAGTGGGCTCTCAAAATTTTATCTGTCATCGTGAAGCATAACCTCGGCGCGTGGCAATCTCGGCCAGCTATTGATACGCAAGGCGAGATTCATCCAGCCTGCGGCTGTTAGAATGACAGTGAGAAATGGCATTGTCATGCTGAGTGCAGCGAAGTATCTCTGCTGATCGCTCATGATATTCTAATTGTCATACTGAGTGCAGCGAAGTATCTCTGCTGATCACTCATAATATTCTGGCCGAGATTCCTCCAGCCTGCGGCTGTTAGAATGACAGTGAGAAATGGCATTGTCATGCTGAGTGCAGCGAAGCATCTCGGCTGATCACTCATAATATTCTGGCCGAGATTCTCACCCCTGCGGGTGTGCTTCGCGATCCGACCTGCGGTCATCAGAATGACACGAATAAACTAAGGGAGGAAAAAGAAGGTTTCCCAGTGCCCCGGTTGGACTTCGTTGAATGAAGAACTCAATCCCATAATTACGATCCAGGTATTGCCCGGTTTGAGCGCCATTGGGCCGCCGTCCGCATTGAAGAACTGCAGGGGATCGCTGTCGTTCACGGATGCCCACTCACCCCCTACCATCCCGCCGTCGCGGAACAGGTATGCTGGCAGTCCGTTGTTGTTGTCCCATATATCAATTGTATGTGCGCTGGGCGCCAGCTCGGTATATTTCGCGAATAGAATGATAATATTCGAGAATGCCAGCTGTTCGCCAGTCAGGCGGTCGGTCAGAGGGATCATCTCCATGATCTCGATTTCTTCACCCTCGTTCTCGATAGATTCGATCCAACGCAGGTATTTACCGGAAGCGGCATCGTAGCGCCACTCGCTGCGGTTGTAGTAATTAAACAGGATGGCTATCTGATCGGCAGGCACCATATCAGCGGGCGGTTGGTCATCAAATACCATCCCCGGCAGGTCAGGCTTGCTGTTGTCCCACCCCATCGCATTTACATGGGCGCTGATCGCTCTTGAATTGGCGAACACACCGGTCGCGCTGTGCGTGTCGGTACCGCAGAACGCCGGGCAATCTGCTTCCAGGTGAGAGAGGGCATACTCGCCCAATGCAGTCACCAGAACCGCATCGGTATCCTCATCCGCGCTGCCGTAGGCCAGCACGCCGCTGTACATCGTCACCAGTTCCGCGTCCACCCGCCGCCCGGAGCGGACCGGCCCGATCTTATAGGCGTCCTGCCCATAGTACAGCGCCAGAAAGCGGTTGCCGCCGTAGCCGATGAAATAATCAAAGACGATATCCGCGTAGGATAATCCAGCATGCGGGCGCCCCTCGCGCGGGTAGTTGGACACTTTAACCATCACAGGGCGCCGTTCCAGGCGCTGTGGATCATTCACAGAGAGGCCGGTAAGCGGATTTATCACTGGCGGTGTATCCGCTATTTGGGAGTTTATCTCTTCGGTGTCACCATTCTCTGTTTCCGTGGAATTTTCAAGTGGTGCGTTTGGGGCATCAACCCGGAAATCATCTCCGGCATCCCCTGTACCTTTTCCACAAGCGCTGGGAGTGATAACCAGAAAAAGTAACAAGATGAACACAGAGAATGATCGCCGCTTATTTTCCATGATATTGGGGATTATAAATGATTCCTCCCTTTGGTCCACAGCCGCATTGGTATAATTTAAGCAGAGAAGAGAATAAGTTTAATGGAAAAGAAAATACGCGTACTGATCGCAAAACCAGGCCTCGATGGCCATGATAGAGGGGCGAAGGTGATCGCCCGCGCACTGCGTGATGCGGGGATGGAGGTTATCTATACTGGGTTGCGCCAAACCCCGGAGATGATCGCTTCAGCAGTGCTGCAGGAGGATGTAGACGCGGTGGGGCTGTCTATTCTTTCAGGTGCACACATGACGCTTGTACCGCGCGTTCTTGAACTGCTTAAAGGCAGCGGGCAGGATGCAGTGTTGGTGTTCGTGGGCGGCATCATCCCAAAGGAAGATGGGAAAGCGTTGATAGAAATGGGTGTGCGGGCGGTGTACGGTCCGGGCACACCCACCACGCAGGTCGTCGAAGACGTGCGGGCGGCTGCTGCCGGGTAAGCGGGAATAAATGGCGGATTTGGCAGAACAAGTGTTGAAAGGGGACCGATTGGCGCTTTCCCGCCTGATCACACATATTGAAAATGATTCCCGGGATCACTACACTGTATTAGATAAATTATTTCCCCATACCGGAAAAGCGCATATCATTGGGTTGACCGGCCCTTCTGGATCGGGAAAATCCACCCTTGTTAACCGCCTCGTGCTTAATATTTTAAGCGGAGAGAATGGAAAATCATCTCACAAGATAGGTATTATCGCGGTAGACCCAACCAGCCCTTTTAGCGGCGGCGCGCTGCTGGGTGATCGCGTGCGTATGTGCGACCTGGATGGTAACCCGGATGTTTTTATTCGCTCAATGGCGTCACGGGGCGCGCTGGGGGGGATTGCCCGCACGGCGGACAGCGCCGCACTGGTGATGGATGCGGCTGGATTTGACATCATACTCATTGAAACAGTCGGAGCAGGCCAATCTGAAGTAGAAATCGCGCGCCTGGCGCACACCATCATCGTTGTTGAAGCGCCGGGACTCGGAGATGATATCCAGACGGCGAAAGCTGGTATCCTGGAGATCGCGGATGTGCTGGTCGTCAACAAATCTGATAAAGCCGCCGCGGATGGCACTGCGCAGATGCTTGCGGCGATGCTGGCGATGGGGGGGGGATTACACGAACAACTCGATGATAATTCGCACAACAGCTGGAAGGTACCGGTCATTAAGACATCCGCACTGAATGGGGACGGCGTGGATGAAATTGCGGCGGCGGTGCACGCGCACCGCGCTTTTTTACAGAATAGTGGAGAGTGGAGAGTGCGTTCAGAAACGCGCCTGAAGAACCTCCTGGAAAAGTTAGTCAGGGATTCACTGTATGTATCATGGAATGATCCTGCCAATCAAAGGAAAATGGAAAAAATATTTCAATTGGTAGTAGAACATAAGCAATCTCCCTATCAAGCTGCGTGGGATTTGCTCAAATAAAGCGCCGTTCTTGCCAGTACCATAATAAGTGGATACAATTATTTGGGGAGTTTATTTTAAAAGGAGAAGTAGAGCAATTATGATGCGAACTGAAATCCGTGATCTTAAAGATCATATTGATGAAGTGGTAACTGTAAAGGGGTGGCTGCAGACTCTGCGCGATCAGAAGAAAATGCAGTTCCTTATACTGCGCGACCGGACTGGATTGGTGCAGATTGCTCACTATCGGCCAGAGAATCCGGAATTAGGGGAACAGATTTCCGCGTTGGGAGCTGAATCTGCACTCTCTGTGACAGGCAAATTGGTGAAGAATGACATCGTCAAACTGGGCGGATTAGAGATCCAGCTGCAAGGCCTGGTTGTTGAAAACAACGCGGAAACACCTCTCCCGTTTGATCCTTTTGATGAAGACAATATACCTGCCATTGATTTCCGGATGGATTGGCGCTATCTGGACCTGCGCCGCAAAAAGAATTTACTGCTCTTCCGGGTACAGACCCTCCTGGAACATGCCATGCGTGAATACTGGAAGAAGGAGGATTTCATTGAAATACACTCTCCCAAGATTATGGGCAGCCCCAGCGAATCCGGAGCCGAGCTGTTCGAGGTGGAATACTTTGAGCGTAAAGCATACCTGGCGCAGTCCCCGCAGTTTTACAAACAAATGGCGATGGCAGCCGGCTTTGAACGTGTGTTTGAGGTTGGGCCTGTGTTTCGTGCGGATCCTTCTTTCACATCCCGTCATATGACCGAATTTACCGGACTGGACATCGAAATATCATGGATTGAATCCCATGAAGATGTCCTATATTTCACTGAGCGCTGGCTGCAGTATGCCTTCCAGCGGGTGAAAGATGAATTGGGTAAAGAGATTAAGGAAGTCTTCGGCACCGAGGTCAATGTACCTGATGTGCCTTTTCCGCGCTTGACAATGGCAGAAACAACAACCATCCTCAAGAAGATCGGCTACAAACTGCCGCCGGAACGCAAGGGCGATCTGGACCCAGGCGGAGAACGCGCGATCGCCGATTATATCAAGAAGGAATTCAACAATGAATTCTTCTACCTTATTGATTGGCCCATCACGGTTCGGCCTTTCTACCATATGCGCCATCCGGATAAGCCCGAATTGACGCGCAGTTTTGACCTAATCGCGGGCGGTTTGGAAATAGCTACCGGCGCTCAGCGCGAACACCGTTATGAGATCCTCAGGAAGCAGGCGCTGGAATACGGCTTAGGATTGGAGAAAATCCAGTTCTACCTGGATTTCTTCCGCTATGGATGCCCGCCGCACGGCGGTTTTGGAATGGGCCTTTCACGTCTGCTGATGGTTCTGCTTAAATTGCCCAATATCCGTGAAACTGTGTACCTGTTCCGCGGTCCCAACCGATTGCAACCATAGGAGGTTCACATGATCATCAGTGAACGTGTCCGTTTGCGCGCGATGGAAAAGGAAGATTTACCGGCGTTTGTCCGCTGATTTAATGATCCTGAAGTGCGCCGCAATTTGATGATGGTCCAGCCCCTCTCAATGGGGCAGGAAGAGAAATGGTACGCGGATATCCTCAACCTCCCGGTGGATGAACAACCATTGTGCATTGAAGTTAAGCAGGGAGAGGATTGGATTCTCATTGGCAACCTGGGGTTCATGCATATCAATCAGCATGACCGCAGCGCTGAGATTGGTATTTCAATCGGTGAGAAGCGGTTCTGGAATCAGGGATATGGTACTGAAGCCATGCGCCTGATGGTCGGGCATGGATTTGAGAACCTCAATTTCAACAGAATCTATCTGCAGGTATATGAAACTAATCCGCGCGGGAAGCGCTGCTATGAAAAGGCAGGGTTTTCTGTAGATGGCCGTTTACGTCAGGCGCGCTTTCTGGAGGGAAGGTATGCGGATGTGTTTATTATGAGTATACTTAAGAGTGAGTGGAAGATAGAAAAGAAGATCGGAGGTAATGAATGAGTATCTCCCCACATATGCATGGGAGCCCGCCGATGTACGGCAATATGCGTTTATATACCGGCACATCTACCCCGGACCTCGCGAACAGCATTGCGTCTTACCTAAATGTACCATTGTGCGGTCGGGATATCATAACTTTTCCGAATGATAATATATTTGTCAAGCTGCATAGCAGTGTGCGCGGGCAGGACTGCTATGTGATCCAATCTACAAGCATCCCGGTCCAATATAACCTGATGGAGATGCTGATCCTCGTCCAGACCTTGCGCCTGGATTCCGCGGCGCGAATCACGGCTGTCATTCCTTATCTATGCTACACGCGTTCCGACAAGAAAGACCAGCCCAGAGTACCGATCACTGCCCGCCTGGTTGCGGATATGATCGAGGTGGCTGGTGCGGATCGCTATATGGTCTTTGACCTGCACGCAGATCAGATCCAGGGGTTCTTCTCGATTCCTGGCGACATCCTGTATGCTTATCATGTGCTTATTGATCACTTGAAGGAACTGGTGAGTAAAATGGAAAAACCGGTCATGGTCTCACCTGACCTGGGCTTTGCTAAGAAAGCGCGCAACTACGCGACCAGCCTGGATATTCCCCTTGCTTTTATTGAAAAACGGCGCTTATCCAACGAACCAACCGCCAAAGCACTGACCCTCATCGGTGATGTCACTAACCGCGACTGCATTGTGCTTGATGAGGAGATCAGCACAGGGAACACGATCGAGACAGCAGTTAATCTGATCAAAGGGCGCGGCGCGAAAAGCATTACGGTTGTATTTATCCATCCGGTGCTTTCCCCCGGCGCAGTTGAAGAACTGGTTGCTCTGCCCGTGAAGCGCTTCATCACCACGGACACAATCCCCATTCCAGCTGAGAAAAAAGCCAAGTTTGGCAGACGATTGAAGGTGATCAGTATCGCATCGCTTCTGGGTGAGGTGATGTGCCGGGCACACGAGGGCCGCAGCGTGGGCCAGTTATTTAACGAATGATTTGGAATGGATCCATGAGAGGTGGGTTAATGCCCACCTCTATTCATGTATAAGAGAATTAAATAATGCCTGAACTCCCCGAAGTTGAAACTATCGCCCGAACGCTAATAGGCGTACCTGATAATGTGTCATTTTCCATCATTGATCGTGAGATTCAGGATGCGTTGGTCCTCTGGGAAGGAACCCTGGCAAACCAACTGCCCGGTGATTTCACTGTACGTGTGAAACATCAGAGCGTTCAATCGGTATGGCGGCGCGGGAAGTTTTTGGTGATTGCTTTATCCAAAGATGCGATCCTGATCCATTTACGCATGAGTGGTGACCTGCGCCTGGAAAGGATTTTGGATGAGGCCGGTACAGAGATGCCCATGCAGAAGCATGACCGGTTGGTGCTGTTTTTCGCCAGCGGAATCCGCCTGGTGTTCAACAATCCCCGCAAGTTTGGGCGCGTGTGGTTGGTTTCGAACCCCGATGAGATTTTAGGGGATTTGGGACCTGAACCTTTGGATAAAGCGTTGGATGCGGAGTGCTTCCACGGGATGCTCCAGCAGCACAAACGCCAGCTAAAACCCTTATTAATGGACCAGCATTTTATCGCTGGGTTAGGAAACATCTATACTGACGAAGCATTGTACCGGGCAAAACTGCACCCGATCAAGCGCTCTAATACGCTTACTAAGGAAGAAAGTGCCTGCCTGTTGGACTCAATCTGCTCTGTACTTAAGGAAGGCATCCGCAGCAACGGCGCCAGTATTGACTGGGTGTATCGCGGTGGAGACTTCCAAAATCATTTAAATGTTTATGGACGCACGGGTGAACCCTGCCCTGTTTGCGGTACACAGATTGAGCGGATGATAGTTGGGCAGCGCAGCACACATATCTGCCCGCACTGCCAGCAGTTGTGATTTATTTTAAATACCTGTAAGGGAACAGTATGTATTCAATCATAATTGCACTTATTTTCTATGTGATTGGCATTTGGTTGCTGATCAATGAAGGCAATAAAAATCCAACCTCGCGCATTATCTGGAATCTGTTGTAATCTATCACAGCCCTGATAATGAGTATTGCAGCTGTGCTGATCTGGCTCATTAGGTTATTCTAAAAAGAAACCCTTTCTGTTAAAGTGGAAAGGGTTTCTTTTATAAAATTGAATTCAGATTAAGCGACTGCAGAAAGAATCAGCCATATCCCTAATGCGAAGAATAAGATCCCTAAACCTATCTTAACTACAGCGGCATGTTTTTGCAGAAAGTGGGTTAGCTCTTTTGAAGACGTCCCATAATATGCCAGGATGAAAACAACTATCAGGGGCAGGATAAACAGCAGGTTGTAGATGATCAGGTAAAAAATCGCCCTCAGGCGTAGTTCTGGCATGCTGCTGACAAAGATGATGGTCGGCAGATAAACCTGCCCGGTACAGGCAAGCTCTAGAATGGAGATCACCAGCCCGGTGGCGAAGGTGCTGACCAAAAAGCTTTTCGTGCTGCGCCCTTTACGGATCACAGCATTGATGCACTTGCGCAGTCCCTCCGGGAGGTTTAGCGACATATCTTCCAGTTTACCCTTGCGGGCTTTCGCGAAATCCATAAAGCTGAAAACTGCCAGCGCGATGCACAGCAGAGCGGTCAATCCATATACCCAGCGGGCAACCACGTTCAGGATATTCCCCAATAAATCAAGCACTTTATAGAATCCCAGACCGACTATTAGATAGGCAATAAAAACACCCAGGGTGAATGAGATCCCCACGATTATCACTTCTCGATCTTTCCGCCCTGATATTGTTAGATAAGAGATAAAAAATATCAGCGTTGCGAATGCGCATGGGTTCAATCCATCCACGAGGCCGGCTAAAACAACTGTCAGCCAACTCATGCTGCGGAACTGGTCAATGATATTCAAATTTCCCTGTTCCTCATTAAATGCTTCCCAAACTTTTGGAGACCCTTCTTGGGTAAAACATTGTAAAGCAGTCTCAATTGCATCAGGTGTGATCTCTCCCTCATCGATCCATGCTTCGCTGCCGATAAATACGGACGGCGAATGGAAATCATCACATCCTGCGCGATCTGCCAGCCACATCCCCAAAGCCGGGCTGTCATACACATTGAATTTCTCCACGATCAGTTGAGGATATTTACTGCGCAGGTAAGCCAGGTCGGATTCAACGCGGCTGCAGGAATCGCACCCCGTCTCGAAAAAATACGCCGCGTAAATGGGCGCGCCAGTTTCGCAGGTATCGCCGGAGTCAATTGTGCACATTTCCATGTTCGCGGCAGCGTTCTCTTCTGAGATGATCGCTGCCGGATCGAAATCGGGAATATCTGGCCAGGGAATACCATCGTTCAGGATGCCCTGCTCGACGATATCGCGCAAATTTTCCCGGATGGCATCTTCTCCGATCAGAGTTTGTCCGTCGATGATTAATGTTGGGATAACCCTTTTTTCCTCTGGTTTGACAGAGAAATGATCTCCCGCCCTTATCAGCAGTTCATAATTTTCCGCGTAATCGATCTCAACCAGGCGGATATGCAGTTTGGTACCCAACTCATTTTGCATGGGCAGCAGCAGGTCGTTCAGTATCGCCATACAGTGAGGGCAGTCCAGAGAATAGAAATACAGGGCGTGAACCTGTAAGGGATCGCAGGGTAAGGTGCCGGGTTGAATACCGCCGGGACCGATCGGGATTGGTGTGGGGTCCTGAGCGAGCGCTGGAGAAAGGTTGTTTGCGGCGATGATTTCTGGCGCGATCAAAGCTGCTGTCAGAATTATCAAACTTAATGGAAGGAAAAGAAATATCTTAATTGATTTTAGCATTAATAATCCTCATAGTTGGTGATGGCAAATGATAATATCATTAATTAAGAAATCTGCAGTATTCATTACCCCGGAAATAATTTATCGAAAATGTCCGGTGTGTATGTGTGTACGGTCTCAGAACTGATGCCATTTTCTTTGCAGATAGCTCCATAAAGGTCCACACTCTTCCTCCGGATGCGTTTCTGGGTATTTCGCTCCAGTCCCCAGAGTCCAAAGCGCTGCGACCATCCTCGTTCCCATTCAAAATTATCCACTTGCGACCAGTGGTAGTATCCCTTTACCCTCCAGTTGAAATTAGCCGCGCGCCAGACCTGGTGAAGGTGTTCGATAATATACGCGGGGCGCATGCTGTCCTTGGAATCCTCCACGCCGTTTTCAGTGATATAAATTGGGAGGTTGAATTGATGTGCCCATTTCAGCGCCTTGTACATTCCCTGCGGTATGTTGGCTATGAACCCTGTTTCACTGACCTGAGCGTTTTCTGGAAAGTATCGGCGGTGAAAAACATTCTTAACAGCGAAGGGTTTAAATATGACCTTGTCAGCGCTATAGTAGTTCACACCGATAAAATCCTGACAGCCGATTGCTTTCGGAATGTATTCTTTTTGTAGTGCGAACCTGAATTTTCCATCCACAAGTGTATTTGAGAAAGCATCGTTAAAACTTTTCGAAGAAAAATTTGTGATCCATACATCAGGAGGGAACCATTTACGGGATGGCTCCAATACGCGGTAATTCTTTGCATACCCAACGAGTGCTGCTGGTTGTAATTCATGAATGATATTATAAGCAGCCGCGTGTCCATTGAGCATATTACGCATGACTGCATATGCGGCAACTAAATCGCTTTTTCCGGGGGGAAAACTGCCTTCAAGATATCCTCCGTTCGTGTACACGGCTGGTTCATTGATCGTTACCCATAAATTAACAAGGTCTTTGAGGGCAGCTACGGCTTTGCGAACAAATTTCGCGAAGTGACGGGGAGCGGCATCATTTTCCCAACCGCCATTCTTAAAAATCCACAGCGGGTCGGTGAAATGGTGAAGAGTAACCATAGGTTCAAGGCCGAGCGAACGCATTCCTTTAAGCATCTCGCGGTAATAATCGATGGCATTTTCATCCCAGGTATCTGGTGTGGGTTGTATGCGGCTCCATTCGATCGAGAAGCGGTGGGAATTCTGCCCATCCTGCGCGGCGTTTGTGAGATCTTCTTTCCAGCGCCCGTTCCACCAGTCGCAGGCAAGTCCCGCTTGTTGGCCATGGAGGATCCGGCCGGGCTCATTTTCCCATGCAAACCAGTTGTTGTTCTCGTTTTGCCCCTCAACTTGGTGGGCTGCTGTTGCTGTTCCCCATAAAAACCCCTTCGGGAATCGATATGTTCCTTCAGGCATAAAAGAATCTCCTTTGTGTGCTGGAGTGTATCATCCAGATTATTATAAATGAATCTTTGGAAAGCAAAAAGGAGCGATTGGCTGTGCAGAAAAATATTTTTAGCGTGGTACAATCACGTGTTTATTATGCCAGAGGAGTAAACTCTACATGAAGAAAAATTTTCGCAAGGATTTTCCCAATCAATTTAAGCTGCCTAAACGCATCGATCGTTTGGGTGAATTAGCATATAATTTATGGTGGGCTTGGAATCCCAATGGAATGCGCCTGTTCTTACAACTCGACCGCCGATTGTGGGAGATGGTAAGCCACAACCCGATTACATTCCTGCACCAGATCGAACCGCAGCGGTTAAAAGGCGCTGAAAAAGATCCATACTACTTGGAAGAATATGACCGTGTAATGGCTGAATTTGATGCCTATATGAGCGGTGCTGGCGCATGGTTTGAGAGTCAATATCCAGAATTAAAAAACAGCCAGATGGCATATTTTTCATTCGAGTTTGGGCTGCATGAATCCATGCCGTTTTATGCTGGGGGGCTGGGGATACTTTCCGGGGATCATCTCAAGGAAGCCAGTGATCTGGGCATGCCGCTTGTTGGCGTTGGCTTTATTTACAAGCAGGGGTATTTTATTCAGGATATCACTGAAGACGGATGGCAGGAAACAAGTCATTATCATTTTAATTTCGAGGAAATGCCCATCATCTCAGTAGTTGATGAAAAGGGCAGTCCAATGACTATTTCTGTCGAACTGCCAGGTCGTGAAGTCAAAGCCAGAATCTGGATGATTCAGGTTGGGCGTGTACCGCTGTTCTTGCTTGATTCCAGCATCACGGATAACCAACTAAACGACCGGGCACTGACCTCGCGTCTTTACAGCAGTGATTTAGAAGTACGCATATCGCAGGAAATTCTCCTTGGTATTGGAGGTGTGCGTGCTCTGCGCCGATTGGGTTATCAGCCGTCTCTCTGGCACATGAATGAAGGGCATTCCACGTTCTTAACGCTTGAGCGCGTACGGGAGATTGTTAAGGAGGGCAGTAGCTTTGATGAAGCGGCAGCCGCCATGCGGAAGAGTAATGTATTCACTACGCACACACCGGTTCCCGCGGGCAATGATCAGTTCCCGCTGTGGTTGATTGACAAGTATTTTTCCAGTTATTGGGAGGAGTTGGGGTTAACGCGAGATCAGTTCGTTGAGATCGGGAAACAAACGCAGTCCTGGGGTGATACCTTCAGCATGCCGGTGCTCGCGATGCACTTATCCAACCACACCAACGCGGTTTCAGAACTGCACGGCGAGGTAGCCCGGAAGATGTGGAATTTTCTTTGGCCTGAAAAGAAAACCGATGAAGTGCCCATCGAAAGCATCACTAATGGTATTCATGTGGGTTTCTGGCTTGCTCGCAGAATGCGCCTTTTACTTGATCGCTACTTCGGTGTCGATTGGTACAACCATCTGGATGAACCTGATCTGTGGATGCGGGTTGAAAATATTCCCGACCTGGAGCTGTGGGATGTGCGCCGGCATTCGAAGCGAAAACTGATCAATTATGCTATCGAAAGCGCCCGTGACCTCTGGCAGACCGGAAAACGCCACCCATCCCAGGTGATCGCGGAAGGGGTTATGCTCGATCAATATTCACTGACGATCGGGTTTGCCCGCCGTTTTGCAACCTATAAACGCGCGACCCTTTTATTATCAGATTACGACCGTTTGCTGCGGATGGTAACAAATCGGGATATGCCAGTGCAGATCATTTTTGCGGGAAAAGCCCATCCGTCAGATGAGCCGGGAAAATTGCTTATCCAGCAGGTATATCGGGCGGCAAAAGATTATCGTTTTTGCGGCAGAATTGTCTTCCTGGAGAATTATGATCTCAATATCGCCCGTTTGCTTGTACAGGGTGTGGATGTTTGGATGAACACCCCGCGCCGCCCCAACGAGGCGTCCGGCACATCAGGCATGAAAGCAGCTCTCAATGGTACATTAAATTTCTCTGTCCTGGATGGATGGTGGCGGGAAGGATATAATGGCAGTAATGGCTGGGCAATCGGGAGTGATGTGGATTATGATGATCCCAATGAACAGGATGCGAAAGATGCAGCCAGTTTATATGATACGTTGGAGAACGAAATCATTCCTATGTATTATCAGCATCATGCGATGGGTGATGCCTCGCCGGAGTGGATTGCGAAGATAAAAGAAAACATGCGCACACTTGCCTGGCAATTCAGCACCCGCCGCATGCTGAAGGAATACCTTCAGAAGATGTACCTTCCAGCACTAAAGGAAAATTAATAAGATAAAAGGAGATACGCATGGACGCAATTTTCTCATCTACTAATGTTTGGTTGATTGCTCTAGCGATTTTCATCCTCCGCGTTCTTAATATGGCGCTTGATACTGTACGGATGCTGACTGTCATGCGCGGGATGCGCACAGCGACTTGGATTCTGGGTGTTATCCAGACGGCTTTATTCGTCCTCGTGTTCGGTTCCGTAATTAATGACCTGGATAACCTGATAAATATTGCTGCCTATTCTGTTGGATTTGCCACAGGGAATGTGATAGGAATGATGATTGAAAAGCGCCTTGCGTTCGGGTATATTAATATCACCATCATTAGCTCTTTACGGGGGCAGGAACTAGCAGAAAAATTAAGAGAGCGTGGCCACGCAGTCACGGAGATTCCTGCCCGGGGCAAGGATGGCACTGTCGAGATATTGGAATGCAGTGTGCAAAGGAAATTAGCCAAGGAAGTTCAGGAAACTGCTTTGGAAATAGACCCGAAAGCATTTATAACTTCACGGGACATTCAGCGTGTTTACCATGGATATTGGCGTGAATGATTAAGGTTCAACCACTTTTTTCAAAACTGAAAAATTACCCTGTTGTTTTTTTATGGATCAGTGAATGAATTAATTTTTTCTTAAAGAGTGAAATTCGGCTGACCTATCCTCAAATTCCTGATGCCACAATTCTAGATTCAGAAACCCCCAGATCTTACGGCTGAAGCGCGGTTCATCTTCTATTTGCGCGAGGATTGCCTGATTATCAACATATCCGCGGTTCTTTGCTTTTTGTGAAGAAAAGACATCCATAATGAAGGTTTTTGCTGGTCCACGCATCCATTCAGATAGCGGGGTGGGGAATCCCATTTTGTCCTTTCGTACGTAAACACTTTCAGGGATAAATGGTCTGACAGCTTTTCGCAGGATGTGTTTTAAGTTGCCATTCTTGAATTTTACATTCGGCGGCATCTTGGCGGCAAACTCAACGATTGCGTGATCCAGAAAAGGTACTCTTGATTCCAATCCATGTGCCATACTGACGCGATCTTCCACATGCAGCAGGGCCGGAAGCAGAGTTTTAAAATCGAAATGTGTCATCAGGTCAAGATAGGATTCTTTGCCAATGTTTTCACTGTTGAAAATGCTGCGGAAGGTCTGGTAGGCGGAAAAATTTTTCAGCATATCCCAGTTGATCTCATCGCCAATCGCGTTCGCCCGGTTGATCAGTCTGAAATACCGGCGGTCCATTGGGGCAAACAGCTCATCTTTCCAGAATTCCTGGAGAAGCGGTTTGTAATTGCGTAATGATGTCAGGTTTGGGAGTATTGATTCGTACGTGACAATGAAATTTCCGTTGTTCATAGTCCCGTCAATTGCGGCTTTAATGCACTGCTCAAAATAAGCAATCAAGTAGCGTGCATATCCACCAAAGATCTCATCACCACCCTGCCCTCCCATGACAACCTTGCGGTGCTTGGCAGCCATTTGTGAGACCATGTACTGCGGGAAGGATCCGGGACCTGCGGATGGGTAATCCATATAGTAAATGACTTTACGGATAGTGCTTATGAAGTCATCTGCCGTGATGGTGATTTCTTTTAAAGGAAAGCCATTCTTCTCCGCCACTTCCCGGGCGTAGTCACTCTCGTCAAATTCCGGTCCTTCGGTGAATTTACCGATGAAACCAATAAAATTTTCAGGGTCATCCCTGCATGCTATGGAAGCGATAGCGCTTGAATCGACGCCTCCGCTGAGGTAAGCGCCTATAGGAACATCGCTGCGGGTGTGAATCTTTACGGAATCCTCGATCAGGTTTCGCAGTTGTTCTTCATAATATGTTTCGTTGTGGGAGAAATCTGGTTCGTAAAACACTTCCCAGTATTTTCGTGTGCTGATTTTTCCGCTGCTGATGATCAGTGTGTGAGCGGGCTGCAATTCATGAATGCCTTCAAACAGTGTTTTTCCATCCAGGCAGAATTGGAACGCGAGGTATTCTTTCAGGGCTTCCATGTTCGTGCGAATCTCCTTTACGAACGGCAGCAGCGCTTTCGGCTCGGAAGCGAAGAAGAACAGCGGTCCATTTTGATAAAAATAAAATGGTTTGATTCCAAAACGATCGCGTGCGCAGAACACGCGCTTATTCTGTTCATCCCAGAGCACAAAGGAGAACATGCCGCGGAAATGCTGGACACAATCAGTTCCCCATTTCAGGTAGGCATGCAGGATCACTTCTGTATCTGAAGTGGTTGTGAATTGCTTCACACCCAATTCCTTGCGGAGTTCGATATAGTTGTAGATCTCTCCGTTATAGACGATCCAATTGCCGCTATCATCGGTCATGGGCTGGTTTCCGGTCTTAAGGTCGATGATGCTCAATCGGCGGTGACCAAACCCGATGAATCCGCTCTGGTGGAACCAGGTGCCCTCTCCATCCGGGCCGCGGTGCGCGATTAGTTTGTTCATGGTATCTATCATCGAAACTACCGCGGGGATCTTCTTATATTTTTTATTGATAACGCCGCAAATTCCGCACATAATTATTCTCTAAACAGGCTACTTTTTTTGATTGGTTAATAATAATATGGTTTTGAACGCTTTGTAAGAGACTTGCTATTCCTTTGAACCATAATTAAAAGGAAGCGAATTGTATCGCACCCCCCTGATGTTATGCGTTTTTTAACGATCTTAAAACAGGAAAAACCCGCGGTAGTTGTGGATTTCTACTCTTCATCACTGCGCTATTTGGGCTCTTTTGGCCTTTTTTCATATGGAATGGGGATATACTCTACTGATGGGCGCCGTGTCCGCGCTTGTGGGTAGAGATTCATCAGTTGATAAATCTCCTCTGGAACTTTATCAGTAACCTTCAAGCCCATTTCTTTTGCTTCTTCAAAACTAATAGGATAATCGTGGGTCCATCGTCCGCTGGCGATTTTTTCTGCCAGGTCATTTGCGATATCGTCAGAATACTGACAGCAGGCGATTTGCTTGATGGTGTTCTTAACCTGCCTGATCGCCTTCCATGAGATGTCCGCTAAGATCATGGTTTCGTCATCAATATCCTTTGCTGGTTTATCTTCTAGTACTTTGAGGATAGAAACAGCAGGAAAATTACCCACTTGTGGGTCTACCGGCCCAAGCACTGCATTTTCGTCCATAATGATGGTGTCCGCTGCCAGCGCGATCATGGTACCGCCGGACATAGCATAATGCGGTACAAATACGGTTACTTTGCCCTTGTGTTTTGACAATGCATGCGCAATCTGTTCAGAGGCGAGGACTAAACCGCCCGGGGTATGCAGAATGATATCAATAGGAATCTTGGGATTAGTTAATTTGATTGCCCTCAGCACCTGTTCAGAGTCTTGAATATCAATATACCGGGCTATCGGGAAGCCAAGGATAGACATACTCTCCTGGCGGTGTATCAGGGCGATCACGCGTGATCCACGTTTTTCCTCGAGCTTGCGCATCAAACGAAGTCGGGAGGAATCCATTACCTTCTGCTTGACCATGGGCGTCAGGCTAATAATAAGAACGAATATCCAGATGATATTAATAAAATCCATTACATCCTCCAAAAGTTAATTAATATACTGAAGCCAATCCTACCAGGGATAATATTCATCTGTGTAGGAGCGGCGTTTTTTACGGCCGGTGCAAAACGGATTTGCCAAGATCAATCCAAATAGAAACCCGCCAATATGCGCCCACCAGGCAACACCTCCCATGGCTCCGCCCGCGGCAGCGGTTAACTCGATCACTCCACTGAATACCTGGCTGACAAACCATATTCCCAGAAAGATTAAAGAAGGTATATTGATAAACCATCCAAAAAAGAAGATTGGTACAAAGGTGATTACTTTTGAATGGGGGAAAAAGAGAAAATAAGCACCCATCACAGCCGCAATCGCGCCGCTGGCGCCCAAAGTCGGAATGGTTGCATCAGCGGCGAAATAGAACTGCAGTATTCCGGCAAAGATTCCGCCCAGTATATAGAATAATAAGTAACGCACTGAACCCATTCGATCTTCAACATTATCACCGAAAATGAAAAGCATCCACATATTGCTGATCAAATGAAATAATGACCCATGCATCCATATATGCGTAAAGAATAGGATCAATGAAAATGGCTGACTTACATCAATGAGGGCTGGGATAAGCGCGAAACTATCAAGAAATTGGTCGAGCCCGGAGGGCGAAAGATTGGATAGCAAGAAAAAAACAAGCCCATTTAAAATAATGATCATCCAGTTAATGAATGGAAAAGACCTGGTACGGACGGTGTCTCGGATTGGGAACATTTTTTCCTCTTTTGATACTATTAGTATACCTAAAAGAATTGAATGATTCGTAAGAAATAGATCAATGTTGGAGGTAGCAAACAAGTAAAATAAGAAATAATGGTATATGGGAGGCTGGGCTAAAAGCGATGATTAAACTGTTGCATTTTGCTGATGCGCATATTGACCTTGCTCGCCATGGGCGGCGTGATCCGGAAACCGGGCTTCCAATGCGCGTGCTGGATTTTTTACGCGCGCTGGACAGGATCGTGGATGCTGCGGTATCAGAAAAGGTTGATCTGGTTATTTTTGCCGGCGATGCGTACCGGGATCGCACACCTGCGCCAACCTATCAGCGTGAATGGGGAAAAAGAATGATACGCTTATCAGAAGCGGGCATCCAAACCTTACTGGTTGTTGGCAATCACGATGTATCGCCTGCCGCCGGTAGGGCACATACTCTACAGGAATTTGACACGCTTCAAGTGCCGCATATCCACGTTATCAGTAAGCCCTGTTTGCTTGGTCCTGATGACTTGAATGGGCTTCCCATACAGGTTATTGGGATTCCTTGGCTGAACCGTTCTGGATTGGCGGCGTCGCTCGCAGACATAGATGTCGCGGCAGATGAAATAAATGATCAGCTAGAAAGCCAGATAACCAGAATAATTGAAGATTTTTTTGAAAAGCTTGATCCGGCGCTCCCAGCAGTTCTCACCAGCCATGTATCCGTGCAGGGTGCTTCCTATGGTAATGAACGCAGCGTTATGCTTGGTAAGGATCTGGTGCTAACCGCTTCCCTGGTAAAGGATAAGCGGTTGGATTATGTAGCGCTAGGGCATATCCATAAAGCCCAAAATCTCAATCCCGATGGGCATCCCCCAGTGATCTACCCGGGGTCGATTGAAAGGGTGGATTTTGGGGAGATTAAAGATGAAAAAACTTTCGTAATTGCGGAAATTGAAAAAGGGGTGCCGACAAAATTTAAATGGATTAAATTAGTGGGGCGCCCATTTATCAGCTGCTCGGTCACCGTGGATGATCCTGAGGGCGTTCAGGTACAGATCATGAAAGTGATCCCGCCACCAGATGAGATACAGGATGCTATGTTCCGATTAATATTGACTTACCCAAGAGATTGGGAAGCAATGATTGATGAAGCAGCCATCCGGCGCGCTGCAGAGGCTGCGTTTGAATTCCATCTGATTCGGCGCCCATTATCTCCAGCCCGGCTGCGGCTTCCCGGGGGTATGGCGATTGCGAACCTTTCATCCGGTGAACTGCTTGCGTTATATTGGAAAACAGTTGCACAAGAAACCAATGAGATAAATGTGTTAAACGAACTGGCTGGAGATATTATTCAGTCAGTAGAAATGAGCGTGGGCATCCCGGAAAATGGAGAGGAGCACATGCAATGATTCCCCAAAAATTAACCCTGCATGGATTTCTCTCGTATCGGGATATGGTCATCGTTGATCTTTCCCAAATAAATGTTGCTTGTGTTTCAGGCGCGAATGGCGCAGGGAAATCCACTTTATTTGACGCGATCACCTGGTCACTGTTTGGGAAAGCGCGCCGAAGCGATGACGCTTTGATAAATAACGGGATGGATAGCTGCCAGGTAGTATTTGAGTTTAGCTATGAGAATGAACTCTATCGGGTTGAACGTTCAAAACATCGCGGCAAGGGTACCATCCTCGAATTCCAGGTTAAGGGTTCGGATGGAAACTGGAAACCGCTCACGGAGGCAGGTATTCGTGCCACAGAGGACCGCATTAAAGAAGTACTGCACCTCGATTATGAAACTTTTGTGAATGCCTCTTTCTTTTTACAGGGGAAGGCTGATATGTTCGCGGTTCAGCCGTCTGGTAAGAGGAAAGAGATTCTCAGCAGCATCTTAGGACTGGAAAAATGGGAAACCTATCGGAATGAAACCGCGCGCCGCCGCCGGGTTATCCAAAACGAGGTTAAGATCCAGCAGTCCTTGTTGATGGAAGTGATCGATGAATTGAATGAAGAGGACAAGCGTTCCTCAACGCTGAAAAACCTTAAGGAGCTGCTAAAGAAAACAACCAGTTTAAGGGAGAGTAAAGATGAATATCTGGGGCAGGTGCGGGGGCAGATTCAGCAGTTGGAAGCTTACGAAGAAAAGATCAGTTTATTTGCAGAACAGGTTACATCTATAGAAACAAGGTTGAAAGAAACCCAAGATTTGCTTGCTAACCGTAAGGTCAGTCTGGCGGATGTTGAAAAAACCCTTCAGCATTCAGATGAGATCGAAGAGAATTACCAATCCTGGCAAAATGTGCGTAAGGTGCTTTCCAGTATGGATGCCGTCGGGATGGAATATAATCAGTTGAAGCTTAAAAAAGGGGCGATCAATGGGAAGATTCAGGCGGCAGCCGCACGATTAACCCAGGAACGGCTCTCTTTGGGACAAAAACAAAAAGAGATCACAGCTATCCAAAATAGGCAGCCAGATAATCAAAAATCACTTTCAGAAAAAACTGACCAGATTGAACGGATTCAGTCAAAATTGAAGGACTTTGAACGATTAGAGGTGGAATTAGATGATTTCAAACAGAAAAAAGCAGATCGGATGGGGGAAAACAATCACCTTAAAGTGAAGATGGAAGAACTTAAAGAGCGAATTGGGTATCTTGAGAATGCTCCAGGTGCTGACTGCCCGCTCTGCGGTCAGAATCTGAGCGATGAGCACAAGCAGGAAATGATCAATAAATTGAATATCGAAGGTAAAGATCTTGGTGATCTCTATCGTGAAAATGAAACCGGGATTGAGCAGTGTTCCAGCAATATTGTCCGTATAAAAAAGGAAATTGTTTCACTTAAAAAATTGCGCCATGAACTTACCACTCTCCAAAGTGAAACTGGAATTCTTGCCCAGCAGATTGCAGAAGGAACAAAAAAAGTGGAGGAGTGGGAAAAAAAGGATGAACTACGCCTGAAAGAGGTTGCAGATTTGTTGGACAAGGCAAAGATGGAGGAAGAATCAAAAAAAGAATTGGTGATCCTTGAGAAAAAAATTGCTGAGTTAAATTATTCACCAGAGAAACACGAAAAGATTAGAGCTGAAGAGCTTGGTTTACGAGGCATTGAGGATCAATTCCGTGAGTTGGAGCAGGCTCGAACAGCAAAAAAAGGTCTGCGCAGGGAAATTGATGAGTATGAAAAACAGATTGGGCAGCTGCGGAGTAATTTGGATAAAAATGTTATCTCGAAGGAATCATTACAGAAGCAAGTAAATGATCAGCGCCGTACGCTTCCAGATATTGTTGGTTTAGAGAAAGATCTCAGTGATATTCGGAAGGAAGAAAATAAACTACGCTTACGGGTAGGCGGTGCGAAACAGGCCGTTGATGTGCTTAAGGTTCTGCGCAAGAGAAAAGTACAGATTGAAAATGAGATAAATGAAAAAAACATTCAGGTTGCCCAATTGAAAATGTTGGAAGTGGCGTTCGGAAAAGACGGCATCCCCGCATTGCTGATCGAGCAGTCGCTCCCGCAGATTGAGGCAAAGGCTAATGAGATATTGGATCGTTTAAGTAATGGCGAAATGTCAGTGAGCTTTGAAACTCAGCGCGAATATCGTGATAAAAAACGCGAGGACAAGAAACAGACATTAGACATTATCATCCGCGATAGTGCAGGCAGCCGGGAATATGAATTGTTCTCGGGCGGTGAGGCATTTCGGATAAACTTTGCCATTCGCCTGGCGCTCTCCCGTGTTCTGGCACAGCGGTCCGGCGCGCGCCTTCAGACGCTTGTAATTGATGAGGGCTTTGGCAGTCAGGATGCTGAAGGGCGGCAGCGTTTAGTTGAGGCAATCAATTTAGTTAATCCTGATTTTGAAAAGATCATTGTTATCACACATCTTGAAGAATTAAAAGACGCGTTCCCCTCCAGGATTGAAGTAACTAAGACCGCATCCAGCTCGAGTGTTGAGGTGATCCCATGAATGAACCCGCCCAAATTCGGATCGGAGTGATGCAGCGGGTGCTGCCATCATACCGCGTGCCGTTTTTTGACGCATTGGCAAATGAATTTGATAGCAATGTCAGTGTTTTTGCTGGTGAACCCCGAAAAAGAGAAGCGCTGACTGGTGGTGTAGTACCTCAAACCGCAAAAATGTGGTGGGGTAAGAACCATCATCTTTTCGAAGGCCCATTTTACTTGTGCTGGCAGTCTGGTTTGGTGGAATGGTTAGAGGATTGGCAGCCGCGGGTGTTGATCATGGAAGCTAACCCACGCTATTTACTTTCAACTTCTGCAATGCATTGGATACGAAAAAAGGATGGGAGATTGATTGGATGGGGACTTGGATCTCCAAATACACAGGGCGGCTTAACAGTGCTGCGCATGTCCGTTCGTAAGCGATTCATTCGTAAATTTGATGCGATGATTACTTACAGCAGCCAGGGTGCGCGTGAATATGAAGCGCTCGGATTTCCAAGGGACCGCATTTTCATGGCTCCCAATGCGGTCGCGCCCAGACCAACCCGTCCAATGCCTGAGCGGCCTCCTGTGTTCAGGGGTGATAAACCAGTTGTGGTTTTTGTCGGCCGCTTGCAGGAACGTAAACGCGTAGATACGCTCATCCGCGCCTGCGCGGCATTACCATCGGATGTTCAGCCATTATTAAAAATAATAGGAGATGGTCCCAGGCGGACCGTGTTAGAAAAACTGGCTAATGAAATCTATCCCCAGACGCGATTCTACGGTGCCCAGCATGGCGCAGAATTAGGTCAACATTTACACTCAGCCGATCTGTTTATCATGCCGGGAACTGGCGGGTTGGCTGTTCAGGAAGCAATGTCTTATGGGCTGCCGGTTATTGTGGGTGTCGGCGATGGCACTCAGGAGGACCTTGTGCGGGACGAAAATGGATGGCTGCTGGCCGATGATTCTATACAGGCACTGAAAGATACGCTGGCATCAGCGCTGTTGGATATAACTATCCTGCGCATGAAAGGGGCCGCCTCATACAGGATTGTCAGCCAGGAGATCAATCTCGAAAATATGGTTGCGGTCTTTTCAAGAGCAATTGAGAAGGTGATGGAGGATTAATTTGCGTATTCTGCTGGTTGCTGATGGGCGCAGTCCGATCACAAGAAACTGGATCCGTATGGTTGGTGGTCTGGGCTATCAGGTTGTTTTACTCTCAACCTTTCCGTATAAACCGATTCTGGATGTCAAAGAGCAGTTTACTCTGCCGGTTGGTTTTTCTACCATGGCGGGCAGCCAGGTGAAGAATAAAGGTCAGGGCAAATCATCACGAATTAGTATGGTTGTGGCGCTGTTCCGCCCTCTGCTGATGCGGATACGCACGTTTCTGACACCGGTATTAATACCCAGATATCAGGTACGGTTTTTAGAGTATGTAAAAAAGATTAAGCCAGATATTGTGCACGCGCTCAGAATCCCATTTGAGGGAATGCTGGTGGCGGCTATGCCGGAAGAAATCCCCTTGGTTGTTTCAATCTGGGGGAATGATCTTACTTTACATGCGAAAACCACAAAATTGATGGCCTTACGAACCAGTGAAACGCTTGCTCGCGCAGATGGTTTGATGGCAGATGCTGCCAGCGATATTCAACTGGCAGAAAAAATGGGGCTTCGGGAATCGATTCCGAACATTGTTGTGCCGGGAAGCGGTGGCCTGGATCTGGGTGTTATCAGCACGATCGCAAACGATTCATCTGCAGGCAAATATGGAATACCAGTGAACGTACCGCTAATTATCAACCCACGTGGTTTCCGCCCCGGTAGTGTTCATCAGGATGTGTTCTTTCAGAGTATTCCCTTTATCCTGGAAGAAGTGCCGGAAGCGTATTTTGTATGCACCGGTATGCGCGGCCAACCTCAGGCGGAAAAATGGCTCCGGCATTATGAGATTAATTCAAGTGTTTCTTTGCTGCCTTTCATACCGCAGGAAGAATTATGGGCGCTGTACTCCAACGCTGATGTGTACATGTCCCTCTCCAGCCATGACGGCACTCCCAACTCATTCCTGGAAGCGATCGCCTGCGGCTGCTTTCCCGTTGTGGGAAACATTCCCTCTCTGCGGGAATGGATTGATCATGGAAAGAATGGCCTGCTGGTAGAACCGCGGGATGCGCGTGCTGCTGCGGATGCAGTGATCAGTGTTCTGCGTGATAAAAATCTGCGCGAACGTGCCGCGGTGATCAATCAGGGAATCGTTGCGGATCGCGTGGATATTCAGAAAGTAAAGCAGATAGTTCAGAATTTCTATAAGCAGTTTAAATAGAGAATTTTATTTCTGAAGAACCGCTTCCAGGTCGTTAATGGCTTGTGTCTGGCTTTGATAAACGATGCCGTTAATTCCCAGTTTCTGTGCAGTTTTCACGTTGATCTCCTGGTCATCTATGAACACGGTTTCTTCTGCCCGGCATCCAATACGCGCCAGCGTAAGAGTGTAGATTGCGGGATCTGGTTTTAGCAGCTTGACATCGCAGGAAGCAATGATGTGATCAAACGCGCCATCCACGATCCAATCAGTCTTCATAAAATCATGCATATGCGCCGGAAAATTAGTCAGGAGTACAGTGGTGAATGATTTCCGGATCTTTTTTGTATACGCGAGGATCTCCTGGTCGATATAAAAATCTTCTAACACGAACTTTCTAAGGACCGATTTTTTCTCCATAGGCATATTTAATTCTTTAAGGAGGAAAGTATAAAAGGTGTCATCGTCGATCTCACCCATATCCCAGAGTTTATTTTCTACCGAGGACATAAGGCGTTCGATATCATTGAGGGGAGCACCCAGCCGTTCTGCCAGCAGGGAATTGAATGTTCCTTTTATAGTGTGAAGCACAACCCCGGATAGATCCCAGATTACTGCTTTAATAGCATTCATAGATTTTCTCCGGAGAGATGGCTGCGGTCATTGAGGCGTATCAGCTCAGCATGGTTGGAAGTGTCAATGCTGATCTCAGTAATACTGCAAGGATTCAAATGGTAATATGTATCGTCATTTAAGTGTGCTTTTCCGAAATAGTGGAAAAGGATGCTGTTAAAAACAGCGGAATGTGCCACAACGATCGACGTGCCCTTAGGGTTCTCTGCGAAGATAGTATTCCATCCATTAAGGACCCTCTGATCCAGATTCTTTTTTGATTCTCCACTGACCATCCGGATGAGATTAAAAAAATGATGGTCAATGAATTCTAGTAGTTTTCCATACTCACTCTTATCATGGTCGCGGAGATGCTTTCCTTCCAGCCAGCCAAAGTCAAGTTCTACCAGGCTGTCCATGGAAGTTGGCTTGGAGCCAATTTCACTACCGATTACCCGGGCGGTCTGTACGCAGCGCGATAGAGAACTGGTATAGAGTTTCTTCGCACCGCATCCTCTTAATGCCCGGGCAGTTTCTTCTGCCTGCAGTTCCCCCTTTTTGTTCAGAGGAACATCAGTGATACCATGCAGGATCTGACCTTCGATCCAATTAGTGGTTCCATGCCTGACTAAAAGAAAATTTGCCAATCTATACTCCTCTTGTTTGGATACTTTGCATACTCATCTCTATTAGATTATTGAAAATAGATATAACCCTGCAATATCAACCCAAAAACAACAATCATCCAGGAAAAAACATGCCAATTCTACTATGTTTAGGAGAAATCATTTCAGATGATTGATATCATTAACTCTAATGAGTTTAGCTGCTTGTTCAGGGGATAAAATAATCTCAGTAATGCTGCACGGCTGGAGACGGATTGGTTTGATCTTATCGTATTTCTGTTTGGGAAGCAGGTAACCGATCAGATAATTCAAGATTACTCCATGCGATACGATCAGGATATGCCCATTCGGGCAAATCCCTGTGATTTCATTCCAGCTCTGAACAGCGCGGGAACGCACACTTCTGATGCTCTCACCGGTGACCCGTGAGATCAGGATTCTGGCAAGCAGCCCCAACTTTTTCCACCACCGCATGGTGTTCACGGGTGCATCGAAGTATATTTTCCCTTCATAGATCCCGAAATTCATCTCATGCAGCGCGTCTATTGAAATAGGCGTTTTCCCGATTTCTTTACTGATGATTTCAGCGGTTTCAACAGCTCTCCTCATCGGGCTGCAAAAGATGCCGTTAAAATCTATCATATTTAACGCATGTGCAGTACATTTGGCTTCATGTTTACCCTTTTCACTTAACGGGCTGTCAGTTGTCCCCTGGATCTTGTTGGCTTCTATCCATTCTGTAGTGCCGTGCCTGACGATGTATAGATGAATCATAGAATAGTATTCTAAACGTAAATAGTTGAATCTGGATAAACGTTTTTGTGGAAGCGGAAATTCATCTTTTGACGGGAATATACCACTCGGCTATACTTAAGAAAGAATAATATTTAGATGGATTGGAGTTCTTAGATGGCGAAAGAAACACCCTTTAAACTTACCTACGCGACAATGTTTAATCCCCCGGAAGAGCTGCACACTTGCTATGAGGATGCGCTTGCTCAAGTGAAAGATAATCTGGGAAAAGAATACAGTATGTTCATTGATGGGGAAGAAAAAAAGGCGGTGGAGACATTTGAAGACCGCAGCCCGATCAATACGGACATGGTGCTGGGTATTTTTCAAAAAGGGAGCGCGGGTGACGCGGATGCAGCTGTATCAGCGGCAAAACGGGCTTTCCCTGCCTGGAGCGCGCTTCCCTGGAAAGATCGGTTGTCTCTGCTGCGAAAAGCTGCGGATATCATTGACGAACGCATTTTTGAATTCAGCGTGGTAATTACCCTTGAAGCAGGTAAGAACCGCATGGAAGCGCTGGGAGATGCCGCGGAAGCGGCAGACCTGATTCGCTATGCCTGCGATCAGATTGAAGCGAATGATGGCTTTGTCAAGAAGATGGGGAAAGATCCTCTCCAGGGATACAAAGCGACCAATTACTCTATTCTGCGCCCGTATGGTGTTTGGCTGATCATCAGCCCCTTTAATTTCCCTGCCGCGCTGACCGGCGGACCGGCTGGCGCCGCATTGGCAGCAGGTAATACGATTGTGATCAAACCCGCTTCAGATGCTCCCTGGACTTCCCGGCTGCTGGCGGAATGTTTCCGTGATGCCGGACTGCCTGCTGGAGTTTTTAATTATGTGACAGGTCCCGGCAGCACATTGGGTCAGGCGCTGGTTGATCATCCTGATGTGGATGGGGTTACTTTCACGGGTTCACATGATGTGGGTATGGGAATTTACCGCTCCTTTGCTAAAGGGCCGTATGTACGCCCTACCATTCTTGAAATGGGCGGAAAGAATCCAGCGATAGTATCTGCTAATGCGGATGTTGAAGATGCAGCAGTCGGTATCGTCCGCTCGGCGTTTGGACTGCAGGGGCAAAAATGCTCTGCCTGCTCTCGTGTGTATATTGAGAAACCAATCTACCAGAAAGTACTGACTCGCATCCTGGAGTTAACCAAAAAGTTGGAGATCGGTGATCCGACCCAGCGCAGTGTATATCTGGGTCCGGTTGTGAATAAGTCGTCCTACCAGAAATATCAGGATTTCGTGAAAGAGATCAGGGATGCTGGCGGGCGTTTCCTTTCTGGCGGCAAAGTGCTCACGGATGGCGATTTGGCGAAAGGGTATTACTGCGCGCCAACTATCGTCGTTGACCTGCCATTAGAGCACCGCTTGTGGAAACAGGAAATGTTTGTACCTATCACGACTGTAACCCTGGTGGATGATATTGAAGAGGCAATGGCGCATGCTGTGAATGTGAAATATGGACTGACTGCTGGCTTCTATGGATCATTAGAAGAATCAAAATGGTTTTTTGAGCATACTCAGGCAGGCGTCAATTATGCTAACCGTCCGCAGGGCGCGACCACAGGCGCGTGGCCGGGTTTCCAGCCCTTCGGAGGATGGAAAGGATCCGGCTCCAGCGGGAAAAACGCGGGTGGATTGTACTATGTGCAGCTCTACATGCATGAACAGATCCAGACCTTGATCCAGAAGGCATAAACGCATTTATCCAAGAAATTGCTGGATTGGGATAATTAAGAAAAGGATGGCAGTCAGCCGGATGGTAAATCAGCGGCTGGTTTATTTTCGGAAGAATGTATACTTAGGGTGAAAATGACCGTAAAACCTGTTGATATTCTCATCCATTATCCTTTGCCTGAAGCGCAGCTTGATGCGCTTTCTGCCATTTCACCGCGCGTGCGCTTATCCTTCTACCCGGAAGGCAGCTTATCTGAAATTCCTGCGGACGTGATCAGAAAATCGGAAATTCTTCTCACGGCAAATGAGATCCCTGACCCGGAAATCGCGCCTGAATTGCGCTGGGTGCAGTTCTCCTATGCGGGCATTGATTTTATTAAGGATCATCCCCTGCTGGAACGGGAAGGGTTTAAGGCGACAACCTTAAGCGGAGCAGCTTCTCCCAAAGTAGCAGAATATGCCCTCATGGCGCTGCTTGCGTTGGGGCACAAACTGCCTATGATGGTTCAGTATCAGGCAAAAAAGATCTGGCCGCCCGACCGATGGAAACGGTTCCAGCCAGTTGAACTGCACGGCAGTACGGTAGGATTACTGGGCTATGGGAGCATCGCTCGCGAATTAGCCCGCTTGCTGCAGCCCTTCTGTGTGGAAATACTGGCAACAAAAAATAATCTCACGGATTTGAGTAAAGATGGATACATTCCTGAAGGGACCGGTGATCCAAATGGTGACTATTTCACCCGTCTATACCCTCCGCAGGCAATACACTCATTGTTGAAAGCCAGTGATTTTTTGGTCATATGTTTACCGCTCACCGATGATACACGGAACTTGATAGGCAGCAGGGAATTAGAAATGATGAAGCCAACAGCTTATTTAGTAGCCCTAGGGCGCGGCGGACAGGTAGATGAAGATGCGCTGCTGAACGCACTGCGGGAAAAGCAGATCGCCGGGGCTGTGCTGGATGTCTTCAATACCGAACCGCTTCCCCAGGAAAGCCAGCTCTGGGATGCGCCGAATTTAGTTATCACACCACATATTGCTGGAGATACCGGACACTACACCGACCTCGTGGTAGACCTTTTCACTGAGAACCTGCGCCGCTATCTGGCGGATGAAGATTTATTGAATAGCTACGATCCGGAAAAAGGATATTAACATATGCGAAATGCCTGGCCGGACTGGATTGAGAAAGATATTCCTCGTATGGTATCGGTCGATGTGGAAACGGCCGGACCCAATCCCGCTGATTACGCCCTACTGTCCATCGGTGCGTGCACACTGACCGACCCCCGTAAAAATTTTTATGTTGAATTACAGCCAACCACCATGAAAGCGGACGCGGACGCGTTGGAGATCCATCAGTTGGATCTGTTGAAATTATCACGAACAGGAGAACCACCGACACAGGCGATGCAGTTGCTGGCGGATTGGCTGGCAGAGGTTATTACCTCCGAGAGCCCCCCTCTATTCCTGGGCTTTAATGCGCCGTTTGACTGGATGTTTGTTTGTGATTATTTTCACCGTTTCTTAGGGTGTAATCCTTTTGGGCACTCAGCTCTTGATGTCAAATCATTCTATATGGGCTTCAACCGTACGGGGTGGAAAGATACCAGTATGAAACGCATCTCAACCACTCCACTCCGCCATAATGCTTTAGAGGATGCATGTGATCAGGCGAAGTTATTTAAACGAATTGTTGTCGGGTCTGAATAGGTTTTAGTGAGGTACAGAGGTTAGGAGGCGGTGATGAATGATCAGGAAAAAAGCAAGCATTTAGAGCAGATCATCCAGTCTGCCCAGCGGTTGGGTATTGAATTGGACCAGGCAGAGGCGCTGCAGTGGTTGGCTGCTGTTGCTATAGCGCAGGGAGAGGATGACATCTCCGTTGATATTAAAAGCGGTGTGTTTGGCCATAAAGTTACCATGCTTGATTTTAGTACTAAGGAATTAGCCCATTTCCGCCGTATCGGTGCGCTGGTTGGATTTGAGGATATCCCAGATGAAGTGGAAACTGCCCTGGCACTCTCAGGATCAGCGGCGCAGTCCAAGATCCAAAAATACCCCGGAGATGCGGATTTCTTTGAACGCATCAATATCCTTGCCCACACGAAGGAGAAGGCGTGTGCCATCCTGGCGAGAGTGATCAAGGAAAAAGTGTATTCTACGTTTAAAGGTCCTGCCTACCAGTTGATTGAAGCTAAATTTGGTTCCTACCCTCAGGATGTGGTTGTAAACGGGAAACATATCGGAGCTAACGGGCCGATCTCATGGAATCCTGAGGAATTGTTGGCAGGTGAAAAAGTTGTAGAGAGCGAATCTGGAGAGCCGCTTCGGATAACCTGGGAGAGCGCCAGTCTGGATCCTGGCTGGTGCAAGCTGGACTGGGTTGTGGCGGATGCTGCCCATGGGCACCTTGTTAATGCTAGTAATATGCTGGATGTAACCTGGGAATCGCCCCAGGGGGATATTGTCCCTTTGGATGGGTATTTGGATCCTTATTTCCAGGAAGTGTATCTGGAAGCGGAATCCATCCCATTATTCTCTAAATTGGCAAAACACGTCTCCAGCGATGCGCTGGATGAATATGTAACCGCGCTGGAAAAAGAGGTCAAAAAATATATCACCAAATCAATAAATTACGGGAAAGCCGCCCGCCGCATGTACAATATTTTCCGGCTCACCGGAGAATATGAAGAAGCAGCGTACATCCGGGAATTGTTTGATGAACCGTCCACGATCCTGTATCAGATCTGGTCGCTGATCCGAACCATGGATGACTGTTTTATTGAAGGAAAAAGCATCACCATTGAACAATTATTGAACCATGCGGACCGATTGATCATGAATGTTGTCGATGTGCTGGAAGGGGGTGAGGAAACGGAAGTAGTGCGTCTCTTGCTGCGCTTAAGGGATATTCTCTCGCGTGAACAGACTGGGCAGGCGCTTTCTCCCCAGGCAGAGGCTGCCCGCGCTGAACTGATCAATATAGTTAATAACTTTTTCTATGAAAAACTAACCGCCATCCCCACTATTAAGGGGTATATGGACACGGTGGCAAAATGATACAAATCTAAAAAATCAAGTAGTACAAAAAAACTATAACGCTGTAAATTACACAGCGTGTTTGCTCATCAGTTTGAACTATTTTTTGGGTGATGGATCTTTTTTATATAGGTCTTCGATTACATACTCCTCAAGAACGTTCATATTCACAGAGGATTCACTGATCACCTTACCCATGACAGAGATTCCAGCACGGTGGATGGAGTTGGGATCACCGCTGACCAGGTAGTGCCAATCTGGCAACGGTTTGCCTTTTAGAATTAGGCGGTATGCGCAGGTTTCTGGCAGCCAATTCAGGTTTCTCACTTTAGAAGGGGTGATCTTGACGCAGGTTGGCATCGCGCTTTTACGCTGATCGTACAGCTGGCATGTACAGGTTTCAAGGTCCAGGAAGCGGCAGGCAACGTTTGTCAGGCGCACTTCCCCGCTTTCCTCATCTTCAATCTTATACAGGCAGCAGATCGCGCATCCGTCGCATAAGGCTTCCCATTCTTCCAGGGACATTTCTGCTAATGTTTTATACTTCCAGAAATCTTTTTCGATCGTCATCGTGACGCGTGGCTGCTGTGGTCGGCCGCGGTAGTGAGCATCTCAGCCAATTCTCTTGCCTGTTCGGCGTTGATGAAGATATTTGTTTCGCCAGCATAAAGTATCTTCTCATCCTCTGGGCCGTATTCATTCACGCATACACAAATATTATCCTCGTACTCCCTGTCTTTTTTATCGAAAAAAATCCCGATCTTTAGACTGCCGTTGAGTAATACAATCGCCATCTCAACCTCCGAAAAGATAAAAAGCGCTATATATTAATCATAATGCATTTTTCCTGCTATTCATACAATGATTCTTAAGCTGACTGCTGTTCTTTCCTAAAGAGGCTTCTGATACTGAGGAAGAAGAACAGCAAACCGCAGGTGATGTTGGCAACAATAACAACCCCGACCAGCAGCTCATGGATTTCCTGAGGCAGGAGATTGATTAAAAAAGTGGCAATGACGAAAGCAGAACAAAAAATAAACCAATGTCTGAATGTGAATGTAAGCGCGGGTGGAGTATTGGTTGATATCTTGTTTACCTCCACCTGCTTATCTTTTCGAATAGAAAGGATTAGCAGGAAAATGATTACAATGTAAAGAATCAGAATTGTCAGGTGCCCGCCAATATCAGGCAGCGCTTCCGGCCGCATGATCAACCCGAAGTATACATAGTCAAGCGCCAAAAGAATCCCAATCCCCATCAGCTCTTTCCCGCGTGGCAGTAAATCAATAAGGTCAGAATCTCTCTCTCGTGTGAAGAACCGCCACACCAACATCAATCCGGTGACAGTAAGGCAGTCGAAGAAAACGATCAAGAATGCTTCTTCAGCAGTTGGGATCGCCGCTCCCACCAGGATGCTGGCGATAATACCAAACAAAGCCATAAATTTTAGGTTAAGCAGCCGTTCCTGCCATTTTACGGGTAGGAGTGGTCGCAGATGTAGGGATGTGGTTAAAAGGTTCTCTCCAATGAATAGCGGAACAAGGAATGAAATCACCGCATGCCAGAAGAAGACCAACAGGATTGTCTCGGCGACCGCCACACCGCTAACGCGGAACACATCTGGCTGCCAGGGAGGAGACCATAATACTTTGGTGATATATGCCTCGTACATGCCGAAAAGCAGGCTGGCAAAGTACAGGGTGCGCAAGGTGAATGGTCGGGAATTTGAGAGGGTGAATGATGCCAAAAGGAGAGTATGCAGGCAGTAGATCGGGAATATGCCGTAGTATCCGAACCATTCTAAAAGAAAATAAGGCGCACTGCCCGATAATACTTCCGCGAAGAAAGTGGACAGCAGACCTAACAACATCCAAAAAAACACATGCGTAATGAAGGATGGTTTTTTCATGCCATATCCTTTAAAATATATGATATTAATACTGTACCATTATGAGCTTTTTTCTGGAATGGAGTGATATGAAACTTTATATGAAACCGGGAGTTCGCAATTTATTGAATATTGCATTAGCTGCTTTTTTCTTTTTTACTGCGTGTTCCGGACCAACAGTCGAAGAACCGACCGGAGCAGTTGAAGAATTAGAACGATTTAAAGCTGGTACAGGAACGCTTGCTTTTGCCGCCCAGCCCGAAGGTGAAGATACGTATGATATTTTCATACTTGATCTCCCGGGCGATGATGTTACTCGAATTACTGAAGATCCTTTTGCGGATATATCTCCCACTCTACACCCGGGTGAGGATTGGCTTATTTTTTCTTCAGACAGGGATGGAACGTACGATCTTTTTAAAATGCGCCTACCGGCAGGTGACCCACAGCCCCTTACAACAATTGCGGCTGATGAAACCGAACCGTGTGTCAGCCCCGATGGGAAGTCGATCGCCTTCCAGACCAATGCCTATGGCGATTTTGATATTATGACGCTTAATTTGGAGACATCAGTCGAGAAGCGCCTGACCGAGATGGATTCCCAGGAAACACAGGCAAACTGGTCTCCGGATGGCGGAAAAATCGCTTTCTTATCCAATCAGGATGGTGATTTTGAGATATTTTTGATGAATTCAGACGGATCAGAGCAAACCCAGTTAACGCACAATGATACTTATGAGGCATCTCCTGTTTGGTCTCCAAACGGAGAGCAGATCGCATTTCTTTCCAAGCGCGGCGGCCATTTTCAGCTGTATCTGCTGGATTTGATGACAGGTGACGAAGAACAGTTAACAGACCTCCCCGCGACAGTCCACTCGCCATCCTGGTCGCCTGACGGAAAGTATTTGGCGTATGTTCAGGAGGGAAGCACGGGAAGCCAGATTAATGTGCTGGAAATGGAGAGCGGGCATTCCTATCTGATTGCGGATGCGTTCAGTAAATATGCCGGGCTGGTATGGATCAGCCCATAAAAAAAGAAGCCGCGTGAGCAGTACAGCTTCTTTATAAAAAGGGAGGAGTAATTTAATGTGCTCCTTTGCTGTTGATTGATCCTAAACCGCTGATATCCTGGTACACATCCGGATTTCCGAAATAGGATACAGAACCGACTCCGGTTATCTCTACATCTAAATCGTCTTCAGCCCATACAACTGCGCTTCCTGCGCCGGTCAAATAGATCTCCGAGTCCTCGCTCTGCAGATCGCCGCCCTCATAGCTGCCGACGCCGGTGAGGTTGATATCCTGCTTTTCTACCGTTCCTGCAATGATGATTGCGCCTGCGCTGTCTAAATTAACTTCTAACCGGTCCGCGGTTAATTCATCGATCTCAATACTGCCCGCGCCCGTCAGGTTGATATCCAGCGTATCTGTTTCCAGGGCAAAGACCTTAATGGCGCCTGCTCCGGACAGGGAAATGTCTTCCAAATCTTTAACAGTGATTGTGAACGTTGCCCGGCGGACTGGACCGCCGATGAAACCACGGCGTGTGCTGATGATCAGTGTTCCATTCTTCACTTCAGTTGTGATATACCGCAAATAGTCGCGCGGTGCCTCAATAGTCAGGGATTCTTCCTCTCCCTGATTGATGATGAACTCACCGAATGTTTCAATCGAAATGCGGTTGAAACCGCTTACATCGTCACTCCTGGTCTGATAAGGGCTGCTGCAGGCACTGAGTGCCAGACTGGAGAAGATCAACAGTGTAAAGATCAGGATTATTCGATTGTGTTTCTTCATAAATCACCTCATAAAATAATTATTGCTTTCATCTTTAATATACGCATACGCTATAAAAAAGGATGCGCACGTTTCCCCTTATTAAGAAAAATATTTACGTTCCGGCGATAATAATCAAAGGAGGTCGATCAATTCTTTCTTTGTTCTTTTTCCCTTGCGATCCGGTCGCGGTTGTACAGATAAAGTACATATCCGTAGTTGATCATGGCTGCTGCGAAGAACACATATCGCAGGACGATCAGTACAGGTTGTGTGCTTTTTGAAAGCGCTTGTCCTGTGATGAGCAGAACCAGTCCTAACGTCAATAATCCAGCGTGATCATTCTTGGGTAAAGAGTCTTTAAATTTCATAGGCATAATGGGGGTCCTTTAATTATTTTTTTCTACTAATTCAATCAGGTTGCCGGCGGGATCACATACTTTGAACCAGCGGGAGTCGTGCCGCTCTTCAATGCTGCTTTTCAACTCGACATTTTCAACCATCCTGTCAAGGTCATTTACCCCAAAGGTAATCAGCGGAAAGTCCGCTGGAAACGCGTCTGTCGCGGGCGGCAGTTTCCATTTTACCAGCACTAAAATATCATCTCCAACCTTTAACTGGGGCACGTCTCGGTGGCGGGAGATTAAATCCAGTCCGAGAATAACCGATAAAAATGCAGGACGGAAGCAAAATCTTCCATCTATAAAGCCACTGTGGCAAATTTCTTGATCATAATTCCCTCCCGCAGTACACGCAGGTGCTGCTGCCGGCTTCGTTTTCTCCCCCACAGGCGGGGCAGGTTTTCATCGTGTTCCCGGTTTTCTTGGGTTGAAGTGCGCCCTTTAGGTCTTCGCGTGCCCAGCGCGTATTTGCTGGGGAACTATCTTCAATGCGCGTTGTGTTTTCTTGGATCTGCTTACTGACTGTCTGTGTTCCCTGCTTGAGGGCAAAGATGACCACTGCTGCTGTCAGGATCATCACTCCTAAACAAATCAATGGCAGGATCGCGATGCCAAATAATGCTTTCATTTTTTATTCTCCTTATCATTCTTTGATTGCAGGATTTCACTGATTTTCTTAATTGTATAGCAATCCAGTTAAAATACGGACATAGGTTTACTAATATGGTTATAATTGGACAAGCGTTCTATGAAACAAATCGGCTGGAGGAAAGGCAAGGACCGTATGGATTTATTTGACCATGCCATGGATGAGCGGATGAAGACGGAAGCGCCGCTGGCAGCCCGCATGCGGCCGCGGACGTTGGAAGAATTCATCGGGCAGGAGGAGATCATTGGTGAAGGGCGTTTGCTGCGGCGGGCGGTGAAAGCTGACCGGTTATTCTCCTCAATCATTTTATGTGGGCCTCCCGGTTCTGGAAAGACCACTCTGGCGCGCTTGATTGCAAATTACAGCCGATCGTATTTCGCGACCATGTCTGCAGTAATGGCAGGTAAAAGCGAACTCCGTGCGGTGATTGCAGAAGCCCGTGACCGCCGGCGTTTGTATAATAAACGCACGATCCTTTTTGTGGATGAAGTCCACCGTTGGAACCGTGCCCAGCAGGACGCACTGCTGCCAAGCATTGAATCTGGGCTCATTATTCTCATTGGCGCGACCACACAGAATCCATATTTTGATGTCATACCAGCGTTAGTCTCCCGTTCCCGCATCTTTAACCTTAAGCCGCTTAGTAATGAGCAGTTATCGATTATCTTTGACCGGGCGCTGGCGGATGCAGATCGGGGTTATGGGAAAAAGAAGATCAAGGCAGGTGATGAAGCAAAGGCACATCTTGTCAATATGGCAAATGGTGATGCGCGGAGTTTGTTAAATGCATTGGAACTGGCGGTTGAATCAACCGAACCGGACCCATCGGGTGTGGTTATCATAGATCTGCAAATTGCACAGGATTCCATCCAGCGGCGGGCCATCCGCTATGACAAGAATATGGACGAGCATTACGATACAATTTCTGCTTTCATAAAATCGGTACGCGGCTCAGACCCGGATGCGGCGCTCTACTGGCTGGCTAAAATGATCAAAGCAGGGGAAGACCTGCGCTTCATCCTCCGCCGTTTGCTGATCCTTGCTGGTGAGGACATTGGACTGGCGGACCCGCAGGCACTCCAGGTAGCGTCAGCTGCTGCTTCTGCCTTTGAATATGTGGGTTTGCCGGAAGGTATTTACCCTATCGTAGAAGCGACCCTCTATCTTGCCACAGCGCCAAAATCGAATTCAGCTCTGGGTTATTTTAAGGCAGCCAAATTGATTGAAGAAGAAGGCGCCCAGCCAGTTCCGATCCACCTGATGGACGCCAATCGGGATGCCAAAGGGTTCGGGCATGGAAAAGGATACAAATATCCGCATGATTACGCGGGGCACTTCACCGAGCAGCAGTACCTGCCAGATTCTGTGCAGGGGAAGAAGTTCTTTCAACCATCGGATGAAGGATATGAAACCAGGATAAAAAAATTCCTTGAACATTTGAAGAAATAAAAATAATATTTATCAATGATCACCATATACAATGAACAAATAACCCATTCTGCTGATATGGGTTATTATCCTCATACTCACTGCACATGGAGGATGGCGTCATGGGAAATTTCTTCACGTATGATTATCAGGGAACCCCGTTCCAGCTCTTGGGGACTGCCCATCTCGCAGCTCTTGGCATCCTGGTTCTGCTTAATTTATTTCTCCTGCGCGACCGGAAGAAATGTGAGCGAGCCCGGAAAAGAACCCGCTGGACAATTGCGATCATTCTGTGGCTTGACGAATCTGCCTGGCATATCTGGAAAATTGCCTCTGGTACCTGGAATATACAGGAGGGCTTACCTCTGCATACCTGTTCACTCCTTATCTGGCTGGCGGGATACATGCTTATAAGGAAAGATGAACACATTTATGAATTTGCGTATTTTATAGGAATCGGCGTGCTCTCCAGGCACTTTTCACGCCCGATATTGGCATATATGGCTTTCCCCACTTCCGTTTCTTCCAGACGTTCATTTCCCACGGATTGCTAGTTACCTCTGCGGTTTATCTGACTGCTGTCGAGGGGATGCGCCCTATATGAAGATCAATGCTGCGCGTGATAGTTATCGCAAATATTTATATGGTGGTTGTGTTTGGCATCAATTCAGTGATTGGAAGCAATTACTTATATGTAAATCGTAAACCCCCTGTCCCAACCCTTTTGGATGTGCTGCCTGAATGGCCTGTGTATTTGTTGTTCATGGAAGCGATAGGGTTGGTAATGTTTCTGCTTCTATATCTGCCTTTTATCATTAAAGATTGGAGGGGCGCGAAAAATCAATCAAGGGGTGAAGCTAGGTGAGCGCTGAGCGGATATAGGGCAGAATTCCCATTGCGGCTTTTGCGCGGTGGCTGATGTGGTTCTTTTCAGGCATACCAAGTTCAGCCAACGTGCGATTGGTACCCTCACATAGGAAAACAGGGTCATACCCAAACCCCCCGTTTCCCCGTTCTTCTGGGATGATCTCACCTCTGCAGATGCCGTGCGAATAATATATATTGCCGTTTGGTAGTGCTAGTGCCATTGTGCATACAAAGCGTGCTGTCCATGGCCCGGATATACTCTTTAATTTGCTGATCAGCAGCGCGCGCCGGTCTGCGTCTGATGCGTTCGGATTTGGGGAGAAACGTGCGGAAAACACCCCCGGTGCTCCATCTAAGGCATCCACTTCCAGCCCGGTATCATCTGCCAGTGCAGGCAGCCCGCTTGCTTTGCAATAAGCAGTTGCCTTCAAACGAGCGTTTTCTGCATAAGTGCTTCCTATTTCATTTACCTTAAGGGAGATAGACAGGTCCTGGGGTGCGCGTAGGATGCAAATTTTATTTTCAAGCAGTGCGAAAATCTCGGCTTGTTTCCCTTTATTGGCTGTGGCAATAAGGATAGTTTTAATCATGGAATGTTAATTTTTATGAATATTTTTATAAAAACTTGACTGGTAAATATCCGCGTGCTATAATCGTGTAAATTATACTAATTTTATTGGAATTATCTTGAATCCGTCGCGAAATCCTTTCTACATCAACATCGGCTTTCTTATTAATCAACCCATCGGATATTCACGTGTTCTGCCTTTTGAATTGGATGAGATTGATATGGGGGATGGATTATCTCTGCGCGCTGTCAATGGATCAATCGATCTCATCCGTACACACGACGGGATCAGGGCGCAGGCTGTCTTTAATGCGGAAGTGGAAAGAGAATGCAGCCGTTGTTTGGAAACCTTTCAGGAAAAAATCCATTCAGAATTTGAAGAATTTTTTACTTTTCCTTATGTAGAACCATCGGAAGATGAGATAAAAGTGCCTGAGGACGGCAATATTAATTTTGAACCGATTCTCCATGATTACATGTTGATGGAAATGCCCATCAATCCAGTCTGTCAACCTGAATGCAAGGGATTATGTGATATCTGCGGGCAGAACCTCAACCAGGCTGTTTGTGAGCACTACCGGAACCGCAGAGTAGGGAATAACAGAAAAAACACTGGTCAAAAAGAACCAAGGGAAAAAAATCCAACAACTGAAACACTCGCCACCTGAAAGAAAGGATTACATTGAAAGCAGCGTTTCCTGAAGATGATAAAAGAGAATCAGTATTAGGCATGCTGCTTGAAAAAGCCAGCCTTCAAGGACATGTTACATTGGAAGACCTTGAAGAGATCATTCCGCGAAGCGGCGTAAATGCGGAAAGAATTGAGGAAATGGTGGGTATTCTCAATCGCCAGGGTGTCCAGGTCGTTTTTCCAAAAGAAGTGGAAGTGTTATCTGCCAATGGCTTCGACCAGGAAGAAGAGAGTGATTTGGGAGCGGATGAGGTTGTGGTCGCCGGAGTTGAAAAAGTAGCCAGCGATGACACCATCACTTTGTATTTGCGGGAAATGAGCAAAGTCCCACTCCTTAAAAAGGAACAGGAAGTCAGCCTTGCCAAACGATACGAAAATGGGCGAGCAGCGAAAGAAGAACTCATCAAGCTGGGAAAAAATAATCCTCCTGAAAAGAGGAAAATGCTTGAGGAGATTATTGAAGATGGATTGTTAGCACGGGAACACCTTATTAAGGCGAATACCCGTTTAGTAGTGAGCGTGGCCAAACGGTATAACAGGCGCGGTGTGCCTTTTCTTGATCTTATCCAGGAGGGCAATCTGGGCTTGATGAAGGCAGTCGAGAAATTTGATTATTCCCGTGGATTTCGGTTCTCAACCTACGCCACCTGGTGGATTCGCCAAACAATCACTCGGGCAATTGCTGACCAGGGCCGCACGATTCGCGTGCCTGTGCATATGGTTGACCGCATCCGCGTGATGTACAAATACATCCATGAAATGGAACAAAGGCTGGGCAGGGAACCAAACATCGAAGAACTGGCGAAAATATTAGATCTGCCTACAGATAAAGTTGAATGGATGGTCCAGGTTTCCTGGCTGCCCTTATCGCTGGAAAGCCCTATCAATGATAATGAAGAAGAATCGGAATTAGGCAATTTTGTGGAAGACCGGAATACACCTACTCCCAGCCAGAAGGTATACACAAAATTACTCAGTGAAAAGATCGAGGATATCCTCGATTCGCTGCCCTATCGTGAAGCGCGCATATTACGCCTTCGGTTCGGATTGGAGAACGGCCGTTTCTACACGCTGGAAGAAGTTGGGCGAAAATTCGGGCTTACACGTGAGCGTATCCGCCAGATAGAAACCAAAGCCCTGCGCCATCTACGCCACCCACAGCATTCCAGACAGCTTAAAGAATACTTATAATTATCATTGGTAAACAGGGGAAGTAACTTTTTCAAGAAAAGCCTGCAGCGTTTTTTTAATCACCTCTGTTTTTTCAAAGATGGCCATATGCCCGCATTGGTCTAAGGTACACAGAGACGCGTTTGGCAGGTGGTATTTCAACTGCTGTATGTCCGTTGAAGGTACCAGCTTGTCATTTCTGCCTGCGATTAGCTGAACAGGAAAAGTGAATTTATTTAATGAGCGGTAAGCGGAGAAGGAACTGTAAATTTTAATATCAGCTTGCAGGACACTGATTCGGATGCAATTTAATGGTTCCAGTATCTTCCGTCGGAGAGATTGAGAAAACTCAGGGTGAAACCCCTTGTTGTTAAAAAACTCGATTACATTTTTCCTGGATGCTTCACTTTTAAGGGAATACATAAGTTCTTCTGAAAAGCGAAAGATGTGCCCACATGAAATGAGCGCCAATCCGCGGATGTGTTCCGGGTATGCGGCGGAATAATCAAAAGCGGCCGCGCTTCCCATGGAATGGCCAACCAGAGCAAAGCTGAATATGCCTAACTCAGTGATGAATCTGTGCAGATGATCGGTTAGCTCGTGTGTGCTGCAGCAGGCGGGGGTATCAGAGAGGCCGTGTCCCGGCAGATCGAGCGCATATATACGCTTCCCAGGGAGCCGCCGCAGAGTATGCGGCCATGATAAATGAGTACCTCCCAGGCCGTGTAGATAGAGTGTTGGATAGGCATAGGATGCTGCCCCCCTATCATAATAACGATAAAACAGTTCGGCGCAAAAGGGCATTTTAAAGATTTGTTAGTTTAAATATAGTTTTACATGACTTCTTTAGTCATGTAAAGACCGGAGCGGATAAATCCGCGTTTTTCGTAATACAAGCGTGTACCGATGGCAGCAATCACCACCAGTTCTGTATAACCGGCTTTCTTTGCTATTTGCTCGGCTTTTTTCAGCAGAATAGTCCCCAATCCGCTGTGCTGGGCAGCACCGATCTGCTCGCTGCCAACAGCTAAGGACTGCCCGTAGATGTGTACTTCCCTGATCAATGCGGCACCTTTTAATTCAGGTATTATTGTGAATAATACCTTTCTCTGGGATGTGAATACAGGATCAGAAGAGTCGGATGGAATAGCCAGGCGCAGGTAGCCGGCTAAGCGGTCGTCAGTTGTGCTGTAATTAAGGAAGTGTTCTTCAGCGAATGCGGCGTTATATATATAGTCTTCAAAGATCAGATCCTGTGTATTAACAGCTGTCCCCCTCACTTCTCGGCAGCGGATGCATCGGCAGCGCTGGCTGCGCTTCTTTAGCTCATTGTGCACATCCTGCCGCAAACTCGAGCGGCGGCTGCCTGCTTTTATATAGTTAGCCGGGATATCACGAACGATACGGTTGACTCGGGAGTAGATCGGTATGCTGGGCTTTATATCTGCGATAAGGCTGATCAGTTCATTAGTTGTATAAGGTTTAAATTTCCCCTCTTTCCATAAATCATATAAAGGCGCTTCTTCAAGTAATTGGGTAGGGTAGATCTTTAATTCATCCGGGCAGAATCCGCCATTCCACATATGCTGGAAATCCTCCCGGTCTGATTCAGGCGTTGCTCCCAGCAGATTGGGCATCCAGTGCAGCACGATCTTGAAACCGGCTGCGCGCAGCAGTGCTGTCGCGTGCAGTGTGTCTTCCACACTATGCCCGCGTTGGTTCTTCACTAAGATTTCGTTATCAAAGCTCTGAGCCCCCATCTGCACTTTCGTAACGCCTAATTTCCGCATCTGAGCAATCTCCCGCGGATTGATCATGTCTGGTCGTGTTTCCACAACCAATCCGACATTACGGCTCTCTGTTTTTTCGTTCAATGACTGGGCGGCTTCGAGAGTAGGAGAATCTTTCCTATTCAGCGCGTCAAAGCAGCGTTTTACAAAATGCTCACGGTAATCAGCAGGATAAGCAGACCAGGATCCGCCTAAGATCAGCAGTTCGATCTTGTTTGTTGGGTGGCCGATCGCGTAGTAGGAATCCAGGCGGGATCGCACCTGGCGGTAAGGATCAAATTCATTCTGGAATGCCCGCGCTGCCCCGGGTTCTTCCCGTAGATAGCTTTTTGGGAGTTGATTATCATCAGGGCAGAATAGGCAGTTCCCCGGGCAAGGATACGGTTTTGTAAGCACGGTTACTGTGGATACTCCAGAAAGCGAGCGTATTGGTTTCATACGGATGCGCGTAAGAAGGCTATCATCTGCTTCTAAATCACCGTTTTTCACTTTCTGCCGGTACACATGAACCAGCATGTGCTTAGCGATATATCCACCCTCACTCAGAGGGTGCCCGCGGACAGCTTGCATTGTGTCTGTACCGGAACGGATCTCTTCCAGCACGATTGCTGCTGTGTGCAGTTGTTCTTCTGTATATTGGCGGGATTTCTGCCAGGAAATATTTTGATCGGTCATAAGTGACTGCGGCTATCGCAACCTGAGTACAAGCTATAATCAAACATGATGAAAGCTGAAACACTCGATCAATTAAACCGCATTAATCAGGAATTCTATCAAAATTTTGCCGACTCGTTTGCCCAGACGAGAAGAAAGATTCAGCCCGGTGTTTCCAGTATTTTAGAAAATGTTGCAAAAAAGGGAAATTGGTTGGATATTGGGTGTGGGAATGGGAACCTTGCACATGCCTGGACGCAAAAAGGATATACAGGGTTGTACTTTGGGATAGATTTTAGTTTTGGTCTGGTTGCGAAAGCTGAAAAAAGTGTGCAGCCGATTAAAGAAGGACAGGAAATTGTATTCCAGAAAGCAGATTTGAATCAGGATAAATGGACCAATTCCCTGCCTGATGTGGAATGGGATGGCATTTTTTGCTTTGCGGTTCTGCATCACATTCCAGGCGAAGCGCGACGTAAATTGCTTTGCGCGCAGATGCGGAAATTGCTGGCAGCTGGAAAAGACTGTTATATTTCCGTATGGCAGCCGCACAGCAGCCCGCGCTTGGTCAAACGCATCCAGCCCTGGGAGAGTGTCGGGGTCAACTCATCGGATGTGGACCACGGCGATATATTGATGGATTGGCGTGCGCAGCAAACAGATGGTCATGATAAACAAGCTTTTCGTTTTGTTCACATTTTTACTGCATCTGAACTAACCGATATTGCACGCGTCAGTGGTTTTTCAATGGCAGGCAATTTCTATTCTGATGGGAAAGAGGGAAACCTGGGTTTATACCAGCATTGGGTGGTGAATTTCTAACGATAAAAATATGTTTTTCGTGTAAAATGAATCAATAATAAAAAAAATGGAGTAGAAGAAATGACAAAAAACCAAATTGACCTGCTTTCTCTTTTCAACCAGGTCACAAGAACCATGAAAGACAGTAAGACAACATTGAATAAGGCAGATACTTATAATCATGACCATGGAGATCATATGGTCGAGATTTTTGAGGTCATCACTCAGGCGGTGAAGGAAAAGAAGAACGCAGACCCGGCGGACCAGTTGGAGTACGCGGCATCTCTGTTGCGCAGTAAAGCAAAAAGCGGCTCGGGAAAATTATATGCACAGGGTTTGAATGAAGCAGCCAAACAGATGGTAGGTAAAGACCTGAATGCAGGCAGCATCATGTCAATGGTGCAGACCGTCCTTGGCGCTGGAGAAGCGCCTGCCAGTAAACCAGCGGCATCGGGCGATATGCTTGGTTCCCTGTTGGGGTCACTGGTCAGCGGCGGCAAAACCAGTGGGCAGAATGATGGTGAGGGTCTGGACGATCTGCTCGGCTCACTATCCGGCGCTGGATCAGCGGATGCGCAGGATGGTCCGGATCTGGGAGATCTGTTGGGTGCGGGAATGAGCTTTTTATCCGCCAAACAGGGTGGAAAAAGCAACCTGGAAGCACTCACGGGTGCGCTGGTATCCGGCAGCCAAATGGCAAGTTCTCCATATAGAGAACAGTCCAGTCAATTGGTTACCTCAACCTTGCTGAAAGCGCTCACCTCAATGCTTTCTCAATAAGAATCAGTTCTATGAATTAGACACCCGTGATGTGCGGGTGTCTTTTATTTAAGGAATATTGCATATAATTAGCGGAAAAATAATCTGGAAGCCTACCAACTATGAATATATTAATTGCGGTGCTTGTTATCATCCTCTTTTTCATTGCATTCTTACTGTTCCGAACTCTGCGTTTTCGAGATCGCTCAACAGCGGTGGAACCGATTCCTGCAATAAGCATCCATGAGACCCAAATTGCTCATCATTTGTCAGAGGCAGTCCAGATCCGGAGTATTTCAAAAGTGGATGCTGCTGATGTTGACCAACAGCCATTTTTAGCGATGCGAGATTGGATAGAAAAGACTTACCCGTTTTTGAACAGTGAATTGGAAAGGGCTGTGATCAACGAATTCAGTTTGCTGTTTAAATGGAAAGGTACAGAAAACAAACTGGACCCCGTTTTATTTAATGCGCATATGGATGTCGTTCCCGTGGAAGAAGAAACGTTAGATAAATGGAACAGCGAACCTTTCAGTGGAGAGATAAAGGATGGTTATGTTTGGGGGCGCGGTACGCTGGATATGAAGAACCAGTTGATTGCTTTATTGGAGACAGTCGAAGGGCTGTTACATGAGGGATATACTCCTAAACGGACGATTTATCTGGCGTTTGGCCATGATGAAGAGATTATGGGGTTTAATGGGGCCAAGAAGATATTAGATCAGCTTAAATCAGAAGGTGTTAAATTAGCCGCTGTGTTGGATGAGGGCGGTATGCTGACACAAGGGATGCTGGAAGGTGTAGACGAGCCAGTTGGGCTGGTTGGCATCACAGAGAAAGGGTATCTTACCCTGGAGCTTTGTGCGAAAGGTAAACCGGGCCATTCCTCCATACCCCCGCGCCAGACAGCTGTCGGAGTCATTGCTCGGGCATTAGCGCTGATGGATGATAATCCCATGCCGGCGCGCCTCGATTTCATTTTACCGACTCTGCAAAATATTGGGCATTTGCTGCCCTTCGGGCTGCAGTTAGTTATAGCAAATGCCTGGCTTTTCAAACCCATCTTGTTGAATCAGTTGGCTAAGACCACACAAATGAACGCCACGATCCGCACCACTCAAGCGGCAACGATGATTAAAGGCGGTATAAAGGATAATATTTTACCGGCGCTGGCATGCGCGAAAGTTAACTGCCGCTTGCTGCCTGGTGATTCCGTGCAGGATGTCATTGATCATTTCACAAAAGTGATTGGCGACCTGCGTGTTGCGGTGTCAATTGATGAAAAGAACGGCGGTTGGGGTGCATCTGATGTGTCTCCAACAGATACACCGGCTTATTTATCACTGGATCTGGTTATTCGGCAGGTTTTTAATAATGTAGCCGTGGCTCCCTTTGCCTTCCTCGCCGCCACGGATTCCCGCCATTACCAACCCATCTGCAGGAATATCTATAAATTCTCGCCGGTCTTGATGACATCTGAAAGCCGTAAAGGTATCCATGGGATAAACGAGCGCATCAGCGTGGATGGATTAGGAAAAATGGTTGTGTTCTTTACGCGTTTGATGAAAGTATGGGGTGAGGCTGAATTTTAATGACGGATTAATTCGGCATGTGCTTTCATCACAAAACTATCAACTGCGCCAAAACGGTATTTATAATTCTCATCTCCGCGCATGAAATCAAAATGCGTTTTTCCTGTTTTTATCGCATGCTGGATCAGATAACTGAGCAGTACCCAGCCTGGTGAATAGTACTGATAATCGGGGCGAAAACCGGAATTGTATACCCAGATCCTATTTCCGTAATCAAAGCACAGATATCCAGCTGCCTTTTCATCATTGATAGTTAGAAATGACAACTGTAGAATTCCCGCGTCGAAAGCCCACTGAACGATCGCGTCCATTTGCTTTCGCATATCCTCTGTAAGGAAGCGTTTCTTTTCCTCATCCAATTCCATTAATTGGAGAAAGTCAGCGGTATCTTGATTAAGCATGCTTTTTTCAGCGGTGATATGCCAGGATACATTATCCTCGGATTCGCTCGCCCGGCGCAGTTTTCGTCGGATCTCATGGCGTTGTTTCTTATTGATCCCCGCCAGGTACGTTTCCCAATCCTCGGGTAACGTGATAGCGGGTGTATGGTAGGCAGGTTCTATTTCAACTGACCAATCTTCACTCTTCCCAATTTCCTTTATGGTCTGTAAGTTGGGGGAATTATCAGGAATGTTGGCTAAATGGATTTTTCCTGGAAATAGCGCTTTTTCTTTTTTTATCAGCTTAAAAACACTGGTGATAAACATCTCGGAGCTTTGTCGCTGAACGATGAAATCTAAATAATCGGAGATCTCTACGCTGCCGATAAAGTGAATTTCCTTATTCCCGTTTTTTTCACCGTTGAATAATGAAGCGATGCCAATAAGATGCCCATCTTCACGGGCTGTGATGATTCGCAGTTCCGCCTGCGGCCATTCGCCGCCGCCTTTATGTTGCCACCATGTGCGTTGATAGCCATATCTCAAAAAGGGTGTGTCCACCACACTTTGAGCTAACAGAAGATTCCATTCCTGCTCTGTGAGCGTATCAAATTGAGTGAGGATATCAAATTCCATACTTTTTTCCGCTAAGATTATACTGTTTGCGGGCCATCTTTTCATTCCTTAATATATATTAGAAATAAATTAATCCGCTTATCAAGTTTTGAAACAGGTAAGATTTTTATATATCCTTATTAAGCGTTACCCTACCGGAGGAAAATGAGCGCGCAGTGTGTTAAAATCAGAAACCTATGGCACAATGCAAGTTCTGGCTGGCTTCAAATTCCCCTCGCAGAAGAGAAATGCTATCATGGATAGATTGGAATCTGGAAGCGTCAGCCGCGAATATTGATGAATCCAGACGTCCGGAGGAATCCGCGCAGGAATGTGTCATCCGCCTTGCCGCTGAAAAGGTGAGTTATCCGATTCCAGGGGCTGGTTTGGATGATGTTGTTATTGCTGCCGATACTATTGTGATGTTGGATGAAGAGATACTGGGGAAACCTGCGGATGAAGGAGAAGCATATGAAATGCTCTTCCGGCTGCGCGGCCGTGAACATTGGGTCATGACAGCAATCGCGGTTCGATCTGGTAATACTGGGCATGTGCACCAGGATATTTGCTGCACGCGTGTTCAAATGAGGGAATATTCAGCTAAAGAGATTAAACAGTATGTTGCCAGCGGTGATCCAATGGATAAAGCAGGCGCCTATGCGATTCAGAATACCGCTTTTCACCCGGTGGCTGATTTCAATGGTTGTTTCGCCAGTGTGATGGGAATGCCGCTGTGCCATTTGGAAAGAACACTGTTAAAATTCTCAATTTATAAACCGAGTGGATTGGCAGTAATTTGCCAAAATCATTTAGAATACAACTGTTTGATCACCAGCCGAGTGATGGCTGGTGAGGACATTGGTTAAGGCGGTCTATGGAGATACATTATATGAAGAAAAACAAGGGATTCTTAATTTTGGTTGCGGTATCTTTGTTGCTCTTTTCCTGCGCGAAAAAGCCAGGCGGAGAATTGCCTACCCCTTATGTGCAGGTTTCCGCCGCCCCTGAAGTGGACAATACGGTTGAATCATTCTTGTCCCTCTGGAAAACTGGAGGATATGATCAGATGTATCAGATGCTTTCATCCGCTTCCCAGCAGGGGGTGACTGCTGAAGATTTTAATGACTACTATCAGAAAATAGCATATAACACGACTTTACAATCAGTTGAAACACAGCTGCTGTCTACAATGAAGGATCCAAATTCCGCGACCGCTAAATATAAAGCCATTTTCAACACCTCATTGTTTGGTATTTTTGATCGTGAAATTAACATGACACTCACTCTTGAGGATAATGTCTGGAAAGTGGATTGGAACCCGGGTCTGATTCTGCCGGAATTGGCAGGTGGAAATCGGCTGCAGCTGGAAACGGTGTACTCTGAGCGCGGTGATATCTATGCACGCGACGGCCAGCCGATCGTCGATCAAACCACTGCGTACGCACTTGCCATTATTCCCAATCAGATTGAGGATGGAAAAGAGGGGATTCTGCTGAATTATCTTGCTGACCTCACGGGCAGGACGCCTGAATCAATCCAGTCTTCTTATGAGGATATTCGCCAAACCAACTGGTATGTTCCAGTTGGGGAAGTATCCGCAGCTGAGATTAGCGAAAAATGGGATGTTATCACGGGTTTGGGTGGATTGCAGCTAGCCGAATTCCAATCACGGTATTACTATAACGGCGGGATTGCTTCACAGGCCATCGGATATTTACTGCCCATCACACCTGAACAGGTGGAAGAATATCGGGCGAAAGGGTATCTCGGTGATGAGCAGATCGGACAGGCGGGGCTGGAGAAGTATGCTGAAGAGTCACTGGCCGGGAAACCTGCAGCTTCATTGTACGTGGTGGATTCGGGTGATCAGATCCTTTCCTACCTCAATCAGGCAGACGCAAAATTACCTCAGGATATCACAACGACCTTTGATAAAAATTTACAGGTCGAAGCCCAAAAAGCACTGCTCGGCTTAAAAGGAGCGGTGGTTGTCATGGAGGTGGAAACCGGCCGTGTTTTAGCGATGGCTTCTTCTCCCAATTTCGACTCTAATTTATTTACACCGGTGAATAGTAATTCAGCTGAATTACTTGACGATATGCTCAACGACGGCCAGCAGCGGTTGTTGAATCGAGTAACCCAGGGTTCGTATCCCCTGGGGTCAGTATTCAAGATCATCGGCATGGCTGCTGCCCTTGAAAGCGATTTATACACCCCGGAAACAACCTATTTCTGTGGTTCGTATTTTGAAGAGCTGCCTGGTGAGCGCTTTAAAGATTGGACTGTTGATAAGGACCTGCCGCCAAGCGGAACACTATCCTTAACCCAGGGCTTGATTCGCTCCTGCAACCCGTGGTTCTATCACATTGGGTTAGACCTGTTCCGCCAAAAAGGCGCTTCTTACCTATCAGATATAGCTCGTGGGTTTGGTTTGGGCAGCGCGACAGGAATTGATCAGGTAGCCGAAGACACCGGACAGATCATTGATCCTGCTTCGGATGGCGCTGCGGTCCAGCAGGGCATTGGGCAGGGTGACATGCTTGTTACTCCACTCCAGGTAGTACGTTTCACAGCTGCATTAGCGAATGGGGGCACGCTTTACCGTCCGCAGATCATTGAGCGGATCACATCCACGAATGGTGTGGATGTTTATACTTTCTCTCCTCAGGAAGACGGTGTGCTGCCCGTTTCTCAGGAAACGCTGGATGCGATCAGTGTTGCGATGCACGGTGTGGTTAAATCTTCAATTGGGACTGCCAATAACGAATTAGGTGACTTAAGCATTCCGATTTACGGGAAGACGGGCACAGCTGAAAACCCACTGGGCGATTCCCATGCCTGGTTCACGGGGTACACAAGTACCGGGCGTGCAGATAAGCTGGATATAGCGATTACGGTGATCATAGAGAATGGCGGTGAGGGTTCAGAAGTGGCTGCCCCTGTATTCCGTCGTGTGATGGAAACGTACTACTATGACGAACCACTGAAACTTTACCCATGGGAATCCGACTTCAATGTAACCAGAACTCCGACACCTGAATTCACAGAGACACCGATTCCAGGTTCAAATCCTCCCGCATCCTCTGGCTCTGCGCCATCGCAGGAGGTCTCCACGCCAACCCCATCTGGATGACAGGCAGTACATTGAACGGATTGGTTACCCGCCTGCAGTCTGGATTTTATATGGTACATATAGACCGCCGTGAAATTACCTGCCGCCTGCGCGGGCGCCATAAAAAGAATCGCCTGAATGAAGATATTGTCGCTGTAGGTGATCGTGTGCAGATTCATCTGCTGGAAGACGGCAGTGGGGTTATTGAAGAGATCCATCCGCGAGAAAAAGCTTTCTTACGAATGGCGCCCTCAGCACGGGGGGATTATAAGCAAATCCTGCTCGCTAATCCGGATCAGATCCTGCTTGTTTTTTCATGTGCGGATCCAGAACCCAGCTTGAGAATGCTGGACCGCTTTCTGGTGATCACAGAGAAACAGCGTATTCCGGTTGTGATAGTGGCAAATAAGATTGATCTTATTGGAATTAGGGCAGCCAGAAAATTGTTTACAGTGTATTCGCAATTAGGATATCAAATGCTGTTCACATCCGCAAAGAAGAAACGGAATATTGATAAATTGAAGGAGCGCCTGATCGGAAAGATAAGCGCTTTTTCCGGCCCATCTGGTGTGGGGAAATCCAGCTTATTAAACCGGGTCCAGCCCGAACTCGGGTTGTGCATTGGCGGATTAAGAAATTCATCGAAGAAAGGGCGCCACACGACTGTGGTGCGGCAGTTATTTCCTCTGGAGGAGGGGGGATATGTTGCTGATATGCCTGGTTTGCGTTCCCTGTCCCTATGGGATACTGAACCGGAGGAACTGGACGGGTATTTCCCGGAGATCCGCGGTCTAGTGGCGGACTGCCGCTTCAATAACTGCAGCCATATCAATGAACCGGGCTGTGCTGTCAAGCAGGCCGTTGTGAATGGGAAAATCCACCCGCAGCGCTATGATTCATATGTGCGCTTACGGCTTGGAGATAACGATTGATTTGGGATTATTCTCTTATAATATGCGGGTCAGGATAACGGAGTGTGGATGAAGGGATATAAACAAATTACTGTAATGCTGTTAGCAGCTCTCATAGGCTTGTTCAATTTAACTGGATGCAATTTAATGAACTTGTTAGATCCCCAACCAACATCAATTCCTGCGACACCCACTCAGCTTCCTCCCACTGAAATAACAATCTGCCTGGGATACGAACCGCGCTCCCTCTATCTATATCAAGCCAACTCACAAGCCGCTCAGGAAGTCCTTCAAGCCATCTATGATGGACCAATTGATATCCTCAGCAGCGGACAAATAGAACCCGTGATCCTCAAAAAGATGCCTGATTTTTCCGATGGCTCAGCGTACTTTACTCCCGTTTCCGTATCCGAAGGTGATGAAGTGGTCAACACTTATGGCGATCTGGTCGCCCTGCAGCCCGGCACGCGCGTCTTCCCCAGTGGGTGCACCACCCCTGCTTGCGCCGCTGCCTGGGATGGGATCAACGAACTTCAGATAGACCAATTGACCGCCACCTTTGAGCTCCTGGGTGGGTTGAAATGGTCTGATGGGCAGCCCCTATCCGCGTCTGATTCCCTGTATGCCTTTCAGGTTGCTTCAGACCCCGCCACTCCGATCAGCAAGCGCGCCATTGATCAGACAGCCAGCTATACGGTGATGGATGATACAACAATCGAGTGGGTGGGAAAACCCGGGTTGGTGACAGACGCTTTTGAGGATTATTTCTGGCCGCCGATGCCTGAGCATGCCTGGGGAGAATACATCGCGGAAGACCTGCTGGAGGTGGAGGAAGTGAACCGCAGCCCGCTGGGGTGGGGAGCATATATGGTGGACGAATGGCTGCCGGGCGCATTCATCCGCTTGCGGAAGAATCCCTACTATTTCCGCGCGGATGAGGGACTGCCGCTTACAGATATCATCACTTTCAAGTTCCTCACTAATGCTGAACCGGATACCATTCTCCTGGATGCTGAAGCGGAATGTGACATTATTTCTCCCACAGCTCTTGATCTGCAGGATGTTATTTATCTTTCTAAAAAAGTGCAGAACCCCGATTTTTCATTAGAAGCGTTTCAACCAACTGAAATAGAGATATTGGCTATTGGCATCAAACCGTATGCGTATGATGACTATTATTACCCATATGATGGCGTTGACCGCCCGGATATCTTTGGAGATAGCCGCACCCGCCAGGCACTAGCGCATTGCATGGATCGGGACACGATTAAAAATAAATTGTTGGGTGGTGCAGTAGAAGTTACCGATTCCATTTTCAGCGCAGATCATCCTCTGATGGATGGAATTTCCCTGACGCCCTATCCTCATGATCCTACGCTGGGCATTTCGTTATTAGAGCAGGTTGGTTGGAGGGACCGGGACTTCAACTCGGATACGCCATTAACCGCTGTTAACGTTTTTAACGTTCCCCCGGGGACGGCATTTGAAGTGGACCTGCTTATTTCGGAATCTACACTGCGTGGGGAGATTGCCGCAGAGATTGCTGCCGGACTTGCGAATTGCGGTATTAAGGTGGATATTTTACAGGTGCCTGCCAGTGAACTCTACCAGCCCGGTCCTGACGGGCTCATCTTTGGGCGGCAGTTTGACCTTGCGCTGTTTTCATGGCAAACGGATGGGGATTTTAATTGTGAGATGTTCACGACAGGCGAGATACCGACTGATGTGAATTATTGGCTGGGAGAGAAAACCGGCGGCGCGAATTACTACGGATTTTCAAATCCTTCCTATGATGAAACATGCGCCCTTAGCGAGCAGGGAGGGTTGGACGCGGATGCTTCAGTTCAGGCGGCGCGGAATGCGCTGCAGATCCTTAATAATGAACTGCCCTTTATACCTGTGTACCTTCACCCCGCATCCTTCTTGAAAAACGTGGATGTATGCGGATTTGCCGGAAATATTGATCAGAAAAATGAATTTCTGATGGATGTTGAACATTTACGCGTTGGTGAAGACTGCACAGATGCTGAATAAAAGACTTTCTTATAGAAATAGGATAATGATCCAGACGTAATGTATGCTTTAAAATACCGCATCTGCTTAATAAGCAGTGGGCGCATTTCCTGTTTAAAAATTTATGAATAACCTCTGTAAATAATAATTCACATCATAAAATATGGTGTAAACACGTAAATTTATGTTAGAGTATAATACTTCGCATTGTTATCAAGTATCTATCAAAACAAGGAAAATCATATTGTGAATATCTTAGAAGTCAAAAATCTGGAAACAGTTTTTAAAACTGATGAAGGAACGATTCATGCAGTAAATGGAATTGATTTTGATTTAAAGGAAGGCGAAACTCTCGGGATTGTTGGTGAAAGTGGCTGCGGTAAAAGTGTATCAGTGCTTTCCATGCTTCAATTGATTCCATCTCCACCGGGAAAAATTGTAGATGGAGAGGCAAAATTTCTTGGGCATGATTTATTAAGTATGAATCAGGATGAAATCCGGCATATAAGAGGATCCCAGATCAGCATGATTTTTCAGGATCCAATGACTTCTTTCAATCCAGTTTTAACAATGGAGAGCCAGATTACTGAACCGCTGAAAATCCACATGAATGCTTCAAAAGAGGAAGCCCATGATCGTGCAGTTGAGATTCTAACAAAGACAGGAATCCCAAATGTTGAAGAGAGAATAAAAGATTATCCCTATCAATTCTCGGGCGGAATGCGCCAGCGCGCTATGATTGCGATGGCATTGATGTGTTCACCAAAAATATTGATCGCGGATGAACCGACAACCGCATTGGATGTCACTATCCAGGCCCAGATCATTGATCTTGTGAAGCAATTGCGAGAAGAAATCAGTATGACGATTATCTGGATTACGCATGATCTAGGCATAATCGCCGGAATTGCTCAGAGAGTACTCGTGATGTACGCCGGTTATATAGTAGAAGAAGGATCCGTGAAATCGATTTATTCAAAACCACAGCATCCTTATACAATCGGCTTGATGGGCAGTTTACCAAAATTAACGTCTGAGAAAAAAGAAAAACTTGTTTCGATTGATGGGCTGCCCCCGGTTCTGTTGGAAAAACCAAACCATTGTCCCTTCGCTCCCAGGTGTTCCTTTGCTATTGATCACTGTTGGAACGAAAACCCGTCTCTCATGGAAGTAGGTAAAAAGCACCGGGCTGCCTGCTGGGTGAATCCCGCAACAGGAAAGGAGCGCAAATGAACGAGAATGGCGTAATCCTTCGCGTAAAAAACTTGATCAAACATTTTCCAATTACGGAAGGGATTCTTTTCCAAAGGCAGGTGAATGCGGTGCGGGCAGTGGATGGTATCAGTTTCACAATGAAACGCGGTGAGATTCTGGGTCTCGTAGGCGAGTCAGGATGCGGAAAGACGACGACCGGAAGGACAATTATCCAGCTTGAAAAACCTACCTCCGGCGAGATTGTTTTTGAGGAGGTGGATCTGGTCTCAGCCAACCGGAAGGAGATGTTCAAAGCCCGACGCAGGATTCAGATGATCTTTCAGGATCCATACGCGTCGCTTAACCCGCGAATGACAGTTAAAGAGATCATTGAAGAGCCGTTGGCGATCCATAGCGTTGGTACTCCAAAAGAGCGCACTGATCGGGCGAAAGAATTGCTGAAAAAGGTTGGCCTCAATCCCTCGTACATCAACCGATATCCGCATGAATTTTCCGGCGGTCAGCGGCAGCGGATTGGAATCGCCCGCGCAATTGCCCTGCAGCCCGACATGATCATTTGTGATGAGCCCATTTCCGCTTTGGATGTATCCATCCAGGCGCAGATTGTCAATCTTCTGGAAGAGCTGCAGGAGGACCTGGGTCTGACCTATCTATTCATCGCGCATGATCTTTCCATGATAAAGCATATCTGCAGCAGAGTGGCCGTAATGTATCTTGGAAAAATCATGGAGCTGGCGGATAAAACCGTCCTGTTTGATAGGCCCTATAATCCTTATACCATAGCGCTTCTTTCAGCTGTTCCGGTGCCCGATCCCTTTGTTGAAGAAAAACGAAAGCGGATCATTCTTGAAGGGGATGTGCCTTCGCCAATCAACCCTCCATCGGGATGCCGTTTTCACACACGCTGTTTTATGGCGAAAGAACGTTGTAAAATTGAAGAACCACAATTACGCGAAGTTGAAAAAGATCATTTTGTTGCATGCCATTATTGGAAAGAGAATAAATCATAATTTGTTATAATATGGCGTTAGATTTAATATGTCAGAAAGGAGGCGGACTTAAAAAGATATTCAAAATAAGATTAAACAAACTACAATAAAAAAATCCTATGGAGGAGAAAATGAATAAGAAGTTTTATGTAATACTGTTTGCCGTTTTAGCTTTCGCTATGATTCTCAGCGCTTGCGGACCGGAGGCAGCCCCGGCGGTTGAGGAAGCTGAAGAGGTTGTTGAGGAAGCTGAAGAAGCCGAAGAAGCTGAAGAAGTTGCGGCACCCCGCGATGAAACAAAAGTCGGCGTGAAAGTTATTGATCCTCAAACGCTTGAACTGACCTTCCTGAAACCCGGTTTGTTCAACGCCAGTGTTGCGGGTATGTGGATGGGTTATGCCCAGCCATCATGGGCGATCGAAGAACTTGGCGACCGCTGGTTTGAGCCAGGCAACATTGAGACATACGGTCCTTTTACTCTGAAGGACTGGATCCATGACTATTCAGCCACGATCATCAAGAATCCTTTCTGGGCTGGCACTGAATACAGCCCTGCACCCGCACTCGATGAAGTTGAATTCCGCTTCTTAGATGACATCCCGGCGCTGGCCGAATACGAAGCAGGCAACTTGGATGTTGCCGCTGTTCCCTCGGAAGATATGGATCGCGTGAAAGCAGACCCCACTCTCTCTGCCGAATACGTTCAATCAGGTGTGTTCTGCTCATACTACTACGGCTTCAACACCCAAAAGCCCCCGATGGATGACGTCCGCGTACGAAAGGCGTTCTCCCTCGCAATTGACCGCGCGGGCTTGATCGATAATGTCTTAAAAGGCGCACAGACCCCTGCCCGCTGGGTAGCGAACCCCGGCTTAGCAGGCGCCCCGACAATGGAAACCCATCCCGAAGCAGGCATTGGATACGATCCCGAAGAGGCAAAAGCCGAACTCCAGGCTTACCTGGACGAAACCGGCCAGACCGCCGCGGACCTTGATATCACTCTGCTCCACAACGAATCGACCGGACATGCTCTCATCGCTGAGACCATCCAGGCGATGTGGAAGGACACCCTTGGCGTGGAAGTCAAGATCGCTGCCCAGGAATGGAAAGTCTACCTCGAGTTGATTGATGGTCCTGATGCTCCCCAGATATTCCGCCTTGGCTGGTGCCTGGATTACCCGGATGCAAACAACTTTACCCATGAACTGTTTGCCCTGTGCGGAAACAGCAACGCATGCCAGGAAGGTGAAGTCTATGGTGGCATCCAATGGTTTAACCAGGAATATGAAGACCTGATGGATCAGGCTGCGGAGGAGACTGACAATGCTGTCAGGCAGGACCTCTATGCGGAAGCCGCCGATTTAATTTACGGCACTGAAGCAGCTGTCGCTCCAATTTACTGGTACGGCCGCCAGACGCTGACAAAACCATATGTTGCGCGTACGTTTAGTCTGAGTGGTCATGAGTACTTTGATAAATGGGATACTACCAAAGATCCCAAGGCAGTGAGCCTTGCCCTTGGCTATAATGACATCCCCACTCTGGATCCTTCAAAAGCTGAGGATACCTCATCTATTCAATTGGATGTTCTCATGTTCCCGGGTGTAACCCGAGCGAATGAAATAACCAGTGTTGTAGAGCCCGCAATGGCTGACAGCTGGGATGTCTCTGATGATGGCACCGTATATACCTTCCATATTAAGGAGGGCGTGCCGTGGGTGAAATATGATGAAGTTCTGGGTGAGGTTGTTGAAGTAACCGATGAGGAAGGCGCTGTCCGCTATGTGACAGCTGACGACTTCTACTACGGATTCATCCGCACACTCAAGAAAGAGACCGGCAGCCCCTACGCTTACGTTCTCGACATGACTCTTGTGGGCGCGGAAGATTTCCACTATGCTGATGAATAGAACTGCTCATTAAATAATTTATATGGGGAGGTTAATACAACCTCCCCATACTTTAACTACAATTGTCCGTCAGTGAAAGATAAAAGATATGGGAAGATTTTTAGTAAGGCGATTAATTCATATGGCCATGGTTCTCCTGGCAGTATCAGCGATCACATTTGGACTTATGCACGCGGTTCCGGGCGGTCCGTTTGACACAGAGAAACGCATCCCTGAGGCACAAAAAGAACTTATTGAAGAGGTCTATCATTTAAACGACCCGTTACTCAAGCAGTACACTGATTATATTTCGAATGTATTTATTCCCAAGATCAACACGGAACCACCAGATGAAACTTCGGTTATGGTTGATTACCTTATTAATATTAATATCGGAAACCTATGGTTCAAATGGATGAATTTTGGCCCGTCCTATACCTCAAGGAGCCGCTCTGTATCTGACATTATGAAGGAACAGTTCCCGGTTTCTTTACAGCTGGGCATCCTGGCATTGCTCATATCAGTAGCAACTGGAATACCATTGGGAATTGCTTCGGCGATCAAACACAATTCTTATGTTGATTACCTGAGCATGACGGTTGCAATTATTGGAGTATCGGTACCTGTGATTGTGATCGGGCCGATTATGGTGTATTTATTTGGCATTTCGCTCAAATGGCTGCCGCCAACTGGCTGGGGGTCTCGGCCGCCTTATATATTAGGGATATTTCCCAGTACATTGGATTGGAATTATTTTAAATACACAATTATGCCAGCGATCGCGCTGGGCACTGGTTTCTCCGCAATCATCGCCCGCCTGACACGCGCAAGTTTGCTTCAGGTCCTGGGTGAGGATTACATTCGCACCGCGCGGGCTAAAGGGCTGCGTGAACGCATGGTGATCAACCGCCATGCATTAAAGAACGGGCTGATCCCCGTGGTGACCATATTTGGGCCTTTATTCGCGGCGATCGTGACCGGGTCTTTTGTGACCGAGAGCATATTCGGAGTTCCTGGACTTGGAGCATATTTTGTTTCCAGCATCGGCAACCGCGACTACCCGGTCATTATGGGCACAATTCTGCTGTATGTGCTGGTGCTTGTTTTTTCAAATCTGTTCGTAGATTTATCATATGCTGTGCTGGATCCGCGCATCCGCTTGAAATAAAAATACTAACCCTGGTTTTGGAGGTTCTGATACATATGGATAAAGTTCCGGATTTCGAAAGAAAGCGAACGACAGCGGGCGGTGATGCTGCCTACGCAAAGAGCCAATCCCTTCTCAAAGACGCGATACGCCGGCTCTTTCGCAATCGGGCGGCTGTTATTGGAATTATCATGATTGTTTTATTGATATTAATGGCTGTTTTTGCGGATAAAATCGCGCCTTACCATTTCGCGGAAAATGAACTATACGACCAGAGCAAAGTCCCTGCCTGGATGATAAAGGTGTTCCCCGCGATGGAACCGTATGCCGTTATCAGTGAAGATTATGCGTTCGGCGCTGATGGGATTGGGCGGGATCTTCTCAGCCGGGTGATCTACGGCGCACGGGTTTCTCTGGCGGTTGCCTTTGTCGGTCCGGTACTTTCAATGGCCATTGGGCTGATATACGGTAGTATTTCCGGTTATGCGGGAGGGCGAACAGATAACATCATGATGCGTTTCGTCGATATCATGTATGGTTTCCCAACCCTGCTGTTAATTATCCTGATGATGGCGTTTTTCCGCACCCAATATACTGAATTGGAACCTGGTACAACGGCGTATGTGTTCAGTAAGATTGACGAGGCGATGGGCGGCATGTTCTTCATTTTTGTTGGAATTGGCATTACTGCCTGGCAGACCATGGCGCGCCTGACGCGCGGCCAGATTCTGTCTGTCAAGGAAAAAGAATATATTGAGGCAGCCCGCTCATTAGGCGCTTCCGATTCTCACATCATTTTTAAACATATTATTCCCAACATCATCGGCCCCCTGATCGTCGCGGAAACGCTCGCGATTCCCGGTTATATTGGAACGGAAGCGTTCCTTTCCTTCATTGGCCTGGGCGTCAATCCTCCTATGCCTTCCTGGGGCGCGATGATCGCTACCGGCTCGCGCAGCCTGCGTACCTATCCCAATATGGTGTTTCTCCCGGCGATCATGTTGGGCATCACCATGTTTGCGTTCAATTTCCTGGGCGATGGCTTGCGGGATGCATTTGACCCTAAACTGCGCGGTCGGCAGTAAGACTTTGAAAAGATAAAGAAAGGTTCTGATTTTTCAGAACCTTTTTAAATTATCAATTCTTTTCACGCGTTTGCTCTCTGGTTTATTGTATAGTTGCACGATATGATAAAATTCTTACCCGTTCACTGACATGTGATCACTGGGGCGTGGTGCAATGGCAGCACACCGGCCTTTGAAGCCGTGGATCTTGGTTCGAATCCGAGCGCCCCAGCCTTTTTAACTCCCAATCAAAGATGAATGACTTCCATGTCCTTCCAATACTTCTGAATACGTTCTGACACCAATCTTCGGTGGCAAAATTCTGGTGTGGGCTCAAAGCACAAAAGGCAGCAGTTCCTTGCCTTGAAGAATGCTCTATCAAGCGAAAAAGGAATCTTTCGTTCTTCCATCAGCTGAGTAAATTCACTCACGTATTTATCCCAATCAGGGTTTAAATGGTATTCATCAAGCAGCTTTTCCGTTGGTGCCAATTCGGGGCAGTATTTATATTCGCAATTTGCTATTTCTTTAAGTAAATATGGCAGATCAACTTGGCTGTAAAAACCCGCGTCATCGCTTGAAGGATAAATACGGATATCTAACAAGCAGTCAATCTTATTCTTCTTGAGAATCTCAAAAAATTGTTGCGCTGATTTTCCGGAAAAACCGATTGTGTATAGTTTCAAGATTTCTATATTTATTTTTGAAAAACCCCGGCTTTTTTTAGTATACACCGGGGTTAATCGTATTATTTTTATAGCCCGCTGCTGATCAACAATAACTGTGATTCTTTATGGGCAGGTGACGTTGAAGTTGAATGGTCCAAAGACCTGGTTGTTGGGTGATATGATGTTCACCTTCAGCCAGTATGCGCCGGTTGTCAGGCCATTCCAGTCAAATTCCAGGATCTTCGTCTCCGCCGCGTCGAATGTCATCGATTTTGAAGCGCCCAATCCAGTATCACTTTGCTCGGTCTGGTAGGTCACCTGGCCGGCTGCATTGGTCACAATCGACACATCCACTGGATAGGTGTAGGGGCAACCACACGGGTTTATATCCGCCAGGTTGGTGGACAGGCTTGTCACAGCGAAAGCGGCAGGCGGTGGGCCCGCGGGACCAACTGTGATCTTAACCCAGTATTTTCCCAGCTTCTCGCCATCCACGGCTTTCAGCCGCCATACACCCACATAATCCCCGGCCGCGCTGGGTGCAGTCAGGTCAATATTAAATGTAATTGTCTCACCCGGCTCGATCACGGAAGGCAATTTCATCGATGTCAAGCCGTCCATCTGGTCGCCTTCCTCAAACACGAATTTATATTCAGTTGTCCAATCGCAGTCACCTGCATTCCGAATTGTCCATGACTTCGTGAAAGTATCACCCGCCTGATAAACAGTACCGTCCGGAATTGTTTCGCTCACAAATTTGCTTGAATTGCAGGGTATATCATCATCATCATCAGAATCATCTGCTTCGGAATCGGATTCCTGGTCTGTTTGGGCATCCTTCGGCTGCTGTTCAGATGCCGCAGGGGGAGCTGCCTCCGCTGTTTGTGTCCTTTGCAGTGCCTCACGCGTTAGCTGGAATTCAATGTCTTCCTGGCTAGATTTCTCATCCTCGTTGTTAAATGAGATGCCGCAGGCTATGACGGTAAATAAAAACAGTCCAAGCAGTAAAATAGGTTTCCAGAGTCTTTTTTTCATGTTCCTCTCCTTATGAATTCTCATACTTACTTTTGCGTAATTTAGCCCAATTTATTTGTTTTTATCTTTTGCTTATTTCACCTCCAAAAAGTAATAATGTTTATACGATTATATAAGATTGTATAGCATTTTTCAACACCTAATATTAATTTTCAGAATATACTCCGGCTGCTGCAAGAGGGTGAAAGTGATCGCTTCCTGCTTTGCAGACCTCTAATCTTTCTATGGTTTCTGATCTCAAAGAACTTTCTAAAATCTGCAGATATTATATTTAAAAATATTGTTGTATTATTCATGCTTCGCTGCCAGGTTCTCCAGCATTTGAATCTGACCTCTGGTTGCCCGTGAATAGCAATCAGAGGCCAACTTGTGTTTATTCATCGTTTATAATTCCTAATCCTGATATTTGCTTCTTAATATAGTGTTCTTTTCTTAAACATGATAAAAAGGCAGAGGAAACTCGATGAATAATAAAAAACCCAAAATAGACGTTGTCATTCTCGCCGCGGGGATGGGCACGCGCATGAAGTCTGATATTCCAAAAGTCCTTCACCCCCTGCTCGGTAAACCCATGGTTGAATATATCTTTGACGCGGTGCGGGATATCTGTGAAGATCCGCCCCTCGTAGTGGTCGGCAACCGCGCTGATCTCGTGATGGAAACGCTTGGCGATAAAGCCCGCTATGTGGTCCAGGAGCCGCAGCTGGGCACAGCCCACGCTGTCCAGTGCGCGCGCGAAGTCCTGCGCGGTAGATCGGATATTGTCCTGGTTGCCAATTCTGATTTTCCCCTTATCACCGCTGAGACGTATGCCCTGCTGGTGCGGACGCATCAGGAAAGCGGCAGCAAGCTTACCCTTTCTACAATTATCTCCGATGAACCGCGAGGTTTTGGGCGCATCCTGCGGGATGGGGAAGGGCGCATCGTTGGCATTGTGGAGGAAAAAGCCGCCACGCCGGAACAGAAGAAGATTACCGAATTAAATTCCAACCCCTACTGCTTTGACGCCGGGTGGCTCTGGGAAGCACTCGATCAGGTTAAAAAATCAGCGGTGGGCGAGTACTACCTCACTGATCTGGTTGAGATCGCGGCGAAAAGCGGACAGGCGGTCGGCTCGATTGAGATTGAAGACCATCAAAAAACTATCGGCATCAACAACCGCGTGCATCTGGCAGAAGCGACCAAGGTTATCCAGCAGCGCATCAACCGCAAATGGATGCTGGCTGGTGTGACCATGATTGATCCTGATAAAGTGTTCATTGATGACACCGTAACGCTGGGGGTAGATACCGTGCTGTACCCTGAGGTTTATCTGCGCGGTGGATCCACTGTGGGTGAGAGCTGTCAGTTGGGCCCTTCGGTGGTTCTGGAGGACACGACTGTTGGCGATCGCTGCAAGCTCCTGTTTGCTGTGCTTGAATCTGCTGAACTGGAGAATGATGTGGACATGGGTCCATTTGGCCATCTCCGACACGGCGCACACCTCGATGACCATGTGCACATGGGCAATTTTGGTGAGGTTAAGAATTCCTATCTTGCTCCTGGTGTGAAAATGGGGCATTTTTCCTACATTGGGGATGCCCATATCGGGCGCAATGTTAACATCGGTGCTGGCACGATCACCTGTAATTTTGACGGCGAAAGAAAAAATAAAACTGAGATTGGCGAGGATGCCTTCATCGGCAGCGATACCATGCTCGTGGCGCCGGTCAAGATTGGCAAAGGCGCAAAAACTGGTGCGGGCGCGGTGGTCACTCACGATGTGCCGGATGGTTCGGTTGTCGTGGGTATGCCTGCAAGAGAGATGAAATCCAAACAGGAAGAGGATCAGAAATGAACAAACTGGAACAGGAGCAGAAGATCGATCTGGTCAAGATCGCCAGCCAGGTGCGTAAATGGGCATATACGCCGTATTCTAATTACCAGGTAGGTGCGGCGGTGCTGACCGATTCCGGCCGTATCTACGATGGCGTCAATATCGAGAACGCGGCCTTCTCCGTAACCATCTGCGCGGAGCGCACCGCTATTTTCAAGGCAGTCTCAAATGGGGAGCGGAAATTCCAGGCTATCGCGATTGTAACCAAAGATGGTGGTATGCCCTGCGGGTCCTGCCGGCAGGTGATGGCTGAGTTCAGCCCAGAAATGCTTGTCATCATTGCGGATGGCAAAGGGAAGATCATCGCGGAAAAGAAACTCTCAGACCTGCTGCCGGGCGCTTTTGGAGCGGATAATTTAAAGTAGCTTTTTTATGTGAATTTATGAAACCATCAGAACGTCTGAGGACGGTTGAAGCGGTCATTATTTCGCATAAGGATTTTAGTGAAGCAGACCGGTTGGTCACTCTTTTTTCGCTTGAGAGCGGCAAGATTAGAGCACTGGCAAAAGGGGTTAGGAAGATCCGCTCCCGAAAAGCAGCCTATCTGGAACCCTTCATGCATTCTAAGGTTGTGCTGGCGAGGGGAAAAACTTTCTGGATCATCATTCAGGCGGATGCGATCCACAACAATCTCGCGATTCGGGATTCTCTTATAAAAACAGCGCAAGCGGCATATGTGATGGAATTGACAGACCGTTTTTCCATTGAAGAAGAACCAGATCCTGCCGTTTTCCGTCTGCTTGTGAATACGCTTAACCGCATCGATGAGGATAAGGATGCGTACAATGCTCTTCGGTTCTTTGAACTGCGCCTGCTGGATCGGGCTGGGTTCCGCCCGGACTTGACGGACTGTGTGGGTTGCGGAAAGAAGATCACAGCCCAGGACCAGTATTTTTCTATGGTGCAGGGCGGCGTATTATGCCCTGCTTGCGGAGAACTGCACAACCATGCGCGAAAAGTTTCTGTGAATGCTCTTCGCTTCATACGCCACTTTCAGCGCAGCGTGTTTTCAGATATTACCGATGTATCCGTGCCATCTGCGGTGCAGGCGGAAATTTCCGCGCTGATGAACAGCTACATCTCAGGTATTGTGGAGCGAAAGTTGAATGTGCCTGATTTTTTAAAGCAGGTGAATCGTATGGCAGCGAATGATCGTCATGTAAAATAGTTAAAAGTATATTAGTGAAGAGAATGAATTTAGAGGATTTCAATCACAGCCACGATCACACAACCGAAGAAAAAGTGCGGGGATTGATCGATCAATTGGATGCGTATATTGCCCAATTCCACGGCGGACGGGTGGAGTTTGTTTCCCTTGACGGGGATACACTGAAAGTGAAAATGGGCGGTGCCTGCGAGCAGTGCCCCCTGCAGCCATCCACATTGAAAGGCTGGGTGGAAGGCACCCTGCGCCAGTTCTTTCCGCACATCAAGTATGTTAAAAATGTAAAATAACAACTACTGATTGAGCTTTGATCATCAGGTATGTAATATTAATCTGTACGCACTGCGCGTGCCCCCTTTTTACTGGATTGCAACTTTAATAAAAATTCTCATTTCAGGATTGCCTGCCTGTTCTTAAATTAGTCCTTTACCGCTTGACAATAGAACATAAATTCTATATAATGACTGCATGACACTCTGGCAGCAGCTTCAGGAAGTAATTGAGCGCGCAGACATAAGTCGTATATCCGATAGGGCTGATGATGATCTGCTGCGTTCGGTACAGGACCTATCCGTGCGTGAAGGGCATCAGCCGGATGAAATGATCCTTATCCTGCTGGATCAGGCGGTCAAGAACCGCTGCCAGATGGACCGCGCCCATCGCAGTTGGGACGCGCTCTCCCCACGCGAGAAGCAGGTGGCTGCTCTTGTGTGTGCCGATCTGACCGGGCGCCAGATTGCAGCTAAGCTGGTGGTTTCGCCGGAAACGGTTAAGACCCATGTCCGCCATATCCTGCGTAAATTCAATCTTTCCTCGCGCCGCGAGCTGTGCCGGCTGCTCGCCGATTGGGATCTCAGCCCATGGTTGAGCGGCGAATGGTCTCCTATCTGGAAATGAAGGTAGCGAATAACACTTGAATTCAAGACAACTATCACTTATGTTTTGTGTTATGTTAAAGGATGGTGAATAAATTATGAAAATATTACTGATATATCCTGAATTTCCAGATACATTCTGGAGTTTCAAATACGCATTGAAGTTTATTCATAAGAAAGCCTCCTCCCCGCCGCTGGGTTTGCTGACAATTGCAAGCATGCTGCCGGCGGAATGGGAAAGGAAGCTGGTCGATATGAATTGTCAGCGGTTAAAAGATAGGGATCTGGCATGGGCGGATTTTATTTTTATTTCCGCAATGACCGTCCAGCGTGAATCAGCCAAAGAAGTGATCCGCCGCTGCAATGAAATCGGCGTAAAAGTTGTTGCCGGCGGCCCACTCTTTACTACTGAATCTGAGGGGTTTAAGGGCGTGGATCATTTTGTCCTCAATGAAGCCGAGATCACACTGGTGGAATTTCTCAAAGATCTAGGCGCCGAACGGCCCCAAAAAAAATATATTACTGATAAATATGCGGATATGCACAAAACCCCGCCGCCAATGTGGAATCTGATTAATTTTAATGACTATGCGACTATGGCCATGCAGTACTCGCGCGGCTGCCCCTTCAACTGTGATTTCTGCAATATAACTGCTCTGCTCGGCCGCCGTGTGCGCGTGAAAACATCTGCACAAATAGTTACAGAACTAGATATGTTGTATAAAAGCGGCTGGCGCAGCGGCATATTCTTTGTGGATGATAACTTCATTGGTAATAAACAGGTGCTGAAGAAGGACCTTCTTCCCGCACTGATCGAATGGCGTAAGGATAAATCCGGCATTTACTTTCACACAGAAGCATCAATTAACCTGGCGGATGATTCTGAATTGATGGAATTGATGGTCAAAGCAGGCTTTAACCAGGTCTTCATCGGTATCGAAACCCCGGATGAGAGCAACCTTAAAGAATGCAGCAAGCGCCAGAATCTGAACAGGGATATGTTAGTAGATGTCAGAAAAATCCAGAGGGCAGGCATGCAGGTTCAGGGCGGCTTTATTGTGGGATTTGACCATGATACTCCTTCCACATTCCAGCATCTGCTCGACTTCATTCAAAAGAGCGGTATTGTAACTGCAATGGTGGGTATCTTGCAGGCCCCAATCGGTACTATGCTCTATGAGCGCATGCGCAAAGCCGGTCGGCTGATCAAGAATATTTCCGGTGACAACGTGGATGGCTCAACTAATATCATCACGCGTATGAATATTGACAAGTTAAAAGAGCGCTATCGTAAATTGATCCGGCAGATCTATTCTCCCGAATTATATTACCAGCGCGTTAAAATTCTCCTGCAGGAATATCACCGGAAAAAAATAAAGCCGCACATTAATTTCGACATGATCTGGCGCAACTTCATCGCATTAATACGGTCGATTTTTCAGCTTGGCATATTCGGGAAAGAACGCAAGCATTACTGGAAGTTATTTTTCTGGACTCTGTTCAAGAAACCAGATCTGTTTCCATTGGCGATCACGTACTCGATATACGGCTTCCATTTCCGAAAGGTCAGTGAACAGCACGTATCAGGGTAGCCATTCCTTTTAAAAGAGAATTCTGTTCATAAAATGAAATTGTGAATACAAGATAGCAAAATCGTATGGCTATCAGAATCTATACTCCTGATTTTGTATCAGGAGTTTTTCATATATATGGGCAATTCCTTGATTCAAATGGTGATTATGATTGGGATCTCAGCCCATGGTTGAGCACGGTTAGATGCATCGGTTAAAGAGTGCCTTGTAAACAACCTTAAAAAGGAGTTTATTTATTCGAAAAACCTTGACAGACGCTTTCTTAGATGCAACTTTAAAAGTCAAAGAAGGGTAAGTTGCGATAAGATGAATGCTCCTCAGATGACTACGCCAAAGGAGCACTCATGCGATAATGCACACAGCTTACCCCAATCCTAACAGCAACCCTCCCTGGAAAACGATTACAGAAGCGATATATGCTACAACCAATTCCAATAGTGCTCCAAAGATTGCCCATTTTACGCCAAATTCCTGCAGCTGGGCTGCAACAGCAACCATGCAGGGAGTGTAGAGTAGTATAAACACCATAAAAGCAACGCTGGCCAGTGCACCGTGGCCGCCGCTGACTTCTTCGAAATGATCTTTAACAACAGCCATCAGTTCAGTACCTGTATCTTCGTCTTCACTTTCAAAAAGGTCTATACCGATAATCAGCGGAATTGATTTTATGGTATCCACCACTGTGGAGAAAAAGCTGGAAACAACTTCGATAAGGTCTTGAAAAAATGATGTTGTGGCCATTTCTTCTTCTGCCTCTTCAACTTTGAAAATTTGTCCCATCGTCCCAACAACCACTTCTTTGGCAACGAAACCGGTCACCAGGGCTCCCGTGTTCTGCCAGCTGGCGAAGCCAGTGGGCTGGAAAACCGGCGCAATTACCCGGCTTACGTAAGCGAAACTGCTGTCTTCCACTTCGGATTCAGCAAATGCGCCCCCATTCACCGGAATGGCAATTAAAAGCCATATGATAATGCTGGTAATCATAATAAATGAGAAAGCTTTGTGCACAAATGCAGAAGTTCTCTCCCACATCAAGAACCAAATATTTCGCAGGGTTGGCATGCGGTATGGGGGAAGTTCCAAAACAAAAGGAGAGCGTTCGCGGTTTTTGAAAAGTGTTCCGCTCAACATTACACCAAGTATCATGGCTACTACAATGCCCGTTAAATACAGTAGAAAAATGACGGTATTGCTGTTCTGCGGGAAAAAGATGGATGCGAATAGCACGTACACTGGCAAACGTGCACCGCAGCTCATAAAAGGAACCAGCAGTCCAGTTAATAACCTATCCTTTTCATTTTCAAGTGTGCGGGTTGCATAAACGGCCGGCACAGTGCAGCCAAACCCAATAATCATACATATAAAGCTTTTTCCATGCAGTCCGAGACTGTGCATGAGGCGGTCCATAACAAATGCGGCACGGGCCAAATAACCCGAATCCTCCAGTATTGCCAGCGCAAAATATAGCGAAAGCATAACGGGAACAAAAACCATCACGCCGCCTACGCCCGCGATTATGCCGTCAATAAAAAGGCTCTCCACCCACGTCCCGCCTAAATCTACAAGGTTGATTAAACTCTCCACCCAATTGGTGATCGGTCCGCCGATAACACCATCTACCCAATCCAAAAAAGGTCCGGCACCATCGGTTGTGAATTTGAAGACAGCCCACATCATTGCTAGAAAAATCGGGATTCCAAGGATTCGGTTCGTGACGATTTTATCGATCTGATCGCTCATCGAGATACGGTCAGCTTGGCTCTTGTCAACTATTTCTTTAACCAGGCCGTTAATCCATCCATACCGTTTATCTGCAAAAATTGAACCCAGATCATCGGAAAATCTTTTTTCAAGCTTCTCGACGGATTTTTTTGACAATTCAATCACCTCGCCTCCGCCTTCTATTGCTGTTATTTTTTCCGAGATGTTTGGATCGCTTTCAATCAATTTGATTGCCAGCCAGCGGCTTTCAAAACGCGAGGTTAAGCGCTCGTTTTTTTTGATTTCGCTTTGCAGTTTGCTGATTTCTTCCTCTATTGCTTTGCCGTATTGGATTGAGAAATTGCGTTTCTCAATTGTTTGTGTAATCATCATTCCTCTCCATTTATTGATAATATGTTGATATTAAATCTTTCAATTGCTCAACACCGTCTCCTTTGCTCCCAATCGTTTGTATGATTTCGGATTGAAGCGCAAAGGCCAGTTTATCGGTGTCAATTTCGATGCGGTTAGACTTTGCTAGATCACTCATATTGAGATCTATAATCACTCGCGCGCCAAGTTCAAGCAGTTGTACAGCCAGATATAAGTTGCGTTCAAGATTAGTTGAATCCACAACCGCAACGACTATATCCGGCCGCTCATCAAGGATATAGTCCCTGGCAATTATTTCTTCCATTGAAAAAGCTGAGAGACTGTACGTTCCCGGAAGATCCACAACCTTCACCTTCTTACCATTATGAGTGAAATGCCCTTCCTTTTTTTCCACAGTTTTTCCCGGCCAATTTCCAACATGCTGGTGAGATCCGGTGAGAACATTAAAAATTGTACTTTTTCCGCAATTGGGGTTTCCCGCAAGTGCGACTGTAAATTCTTTCATCGAAAATTACTCCTTTTTGTTTGATTACTTATTTTGGTTTAACAAAAACATGATGGGCGATTCCCCGTCCGATTGCGAACCTTGATCCTTTAATCAAGACCACCAATGGTCCGCGTTGGTAGGTTGATACAACGGATATTTCCATGCCGATATTCATTCCTAGATCAGCCAGGCGCCTGCGCATGCCAAAGCCGCCCCTGAATCCTACAATCTTAAGCGTTGTGCCTGCTGGAGCCATACTCAGCGGCATCATTCATTCTCCCCGCTGGTTTCAATCTCAATATCTTGGGCTTCGCTTTTACGCAACGAGAGGTTATATCCCTTTATCATGATTTCAATCGGGTCTCCCAATGGAGCAACGCGGATTACTTTGACCTCGCTTCCGGGCACCAGTCCCATATCCATCATTCGCTGTTTGATGGATCCCTTTCCTTTAACACGGACAACCACACCTGTTTGGCCTATTTTTAAATCCTTCAATGTTTTCTTTTTAATTATCTTTTCTTGCATAGCCTTCTCCTTGTTGGTTTTATTAACAGCGCTGTCTCTGCTGTCATTGGATGTGTTGGTTTCTAACTTTGCAGTTGCGATTTTTTCAGCAATCTCTCTGCTGAGATGAATAAATTCATCTCCGGCTTGAATGATCATTTGGCTGGAGGTTTTTCCAAGCACCTTAAGCCGCTCTCCTTTTCTGAGATTTACATCTGAAAAAAATTCAGCTATATTTTCATCAAGTTCATCACTGAAATAATATCCTTCGGATCCAACCCCCATTTCCGATAGTTTCATCGTTTGTATATTGCGGCCGGCTTTGTCTCCCGCAGGTATCTCTTTTCCCTCCGGGTTGAATTTTGGGCAGCCGAGAAATTCATCCAGTTGATCAGCCAATTCTTTGGAGGTTGCGTGCTCCAGATCATCCGCCATTTGATGAGCTGTCAGGTAATCAAAATGTAGATTTTCAACCAGAAAAACTTCCCAGAGCCGATGATTTCTTAAGATTTTTTCAGCTTGCAGATTCCCTTCATCAGATAAACTGGCTCCTTTGTAAGGTTGGTACCGGATCAGCTCCATCTCATCTAGTTTCCGGCACATCTCATTAGCGGATACCGGAGAAATCTGCAGAGATTCTGCGAGAAGGGAAAGAGGTACTGGATTAAACTCACTTTCCATACGTTTAATCTTGACCAGGTACATCTGCATGCTGCTTGAAAGCTCTAATTTTTGCGAGTTCATATTATTAGGAGTGCCTTATATAAAATCATTAAAATATTTAGGCACACCTTATTTTATAAGTTTTATCAATTTTGTCAAGGGGTATTCTGGAAAAAAAATTGGAAAATCCCTGCTGTGTTTCCTGACAATTCAAACTACTCTCGAAGGTAAAAGAAATGGTTGCTAAATTAGCAAGTCCCCCAAATTATTTTGCTCATCCATGTATTTTTTTAAATTTAGCAAATGAGCAGCAATGCTTGCGGTGGATTAAAGCTAATTTGATGGAGGTTATTGAGGAATGGGAATACGGCATATTATTTTTGAGAATGGAGACTGGCTGACAAATGATAGAATAAATTGGAAGGATTTGTGATCAATTTTACAAAAAAATTGTTGCGTAATCATTTGGCGGTCACATAACTGCATAACTAATAATTATTCTTGGATAAGGTGGTCTGTTTGCAAATCAAAAAAGCAATTAAATCCATAAAACAATCTAAAGATTTACACATCTTGCTCTTAGCTTTTTTTATTTATTTTCCTTTCATTTTTCTCGGCTATGGCAGCGATTATGATTCTTATAACGTGTTATGGGTAGGTGAAAATTTTATCGAGACACTTGATTATGTTCCCTCCCGCGTGCCTGGATTCTTTGTTTATGAAACCATCACTTTTTTCTTAAATATTATCGGCGGCAGTTTTCTGACCAATTTTGGCAGTTTGTGCATGTCGTTGCTGATTTTAGCAATATTTATATATATATGTAAGCGATACGATGTGCCTAATTATCGATTTTTAGCTGTTATCATGATGGTGCATCCCTATTATCTGGTCAATTCCACCTGCACCATGGATTACTTGTTTGCACTGGGTTTTACAATGATAGGGTTCTGGATGCTCTTGGAAGGAAAATTTGTTACCGCTGGTATAAGCATGGCAATGGGTGTTGGCAGCCGGCTGACAACAGCTTTAGTAGCAGGTTTGGTGCTGCTGTGGGCTTTTATGTTTGAGGTGCAAAATAGAAGGCGCATTTTCCTGTCTGGTGCGATTATGCTAATTTTGTCTTTAATTTTTTATTTACCGCCGATCACTTTTGCCGAATGGAAAACACATATTTTCTTCCCTTCTATTGGCGGGGAAGAATTTTGGAGTTTATATCTAAGGACAGGTCGGTTTATATATAAGAGCATCTATTTTTGGAGCCCTCCGGCTTTTTTAATCCTCATGTGGGGATTAGTTCGATTAGGCATTTTAGGCAAGTTAAAGATTAATAACAAGGTGTTTCAGATTAGTATTTTATCCATTGGGTTAATCGTAGGCATGGAATTATTTTATTTTCGGCTGCCAACGGAACCCGCGTATTTGATACCAACAATTCCTTTCTGGATGATCTTGATCGGTATCGCTTTTTCTGATAAGAAATGGGTGCTGGGTTTATTATTATCTCTGGTGATTATTTCTAATTTTGTAACTATCAACATCGCGCAGCCAGACAAGATCAATCAAGCCACCGGAGCGGAATTCGGATTGTGGGTAGAGCCTGGTCATTTAGTACAAGATGTGCAAAAAAGATTGGAGTACCTTGCTTGCGGCAACCAGCCTTGTGCAACATTTAATGAGACCACACAAGAATTAGGTGAATAATAAATTCGCGATTTAATTATTTCTGAATTCACTTCTAAGTTGGAAGCATCCGCTGGCCGCTGCCGATAGCACTATCCAGCACCCCAAAATCTGGCTCACCTGCTTTTCACCCCTCTTTTAAACACTTCAGATGCGCGTGGGGGATGATGAAATAGAATAAATGTTCTAATATTAGGGTATGGACGCATTGACCTTCCCTTTATCCAACCGTTTGCTGGTGCTCACCGCCCCGCACGCTGCCAGCGCGTTCATGCTTGAGCTTTCTGCACGGCTGTCGGCTGCTGGCGAACTGCGCGTGCTGGATGGCGGCAACCGCTTTAATGTCTACCCGGTGGCGCGCGCTGTCCGGCGTTGCACGTCTGACCTGGCCGGCGCGCTTGCGCGCATTCATCTCTCCCGCGCTTTTACCTGCTGCCAGATGGCGGCACTGCTGGCGGAAACCCCCGCTGATGGTCTGCCTACTCTGGTGATCGACCTGTTGGCAGCGTTCTATGATGATAATGTCCGGCTTGCCGAAAGCCAGCGCCTGCTGGCGGGCTGCATCCTCCACCTCAAGCGCCTCAGCCAGTTTGCCCCCGTGGTGGTCAGTGCTAAGCTGCCAGCCCTGTTGTGTGCGGAAAAAGGAGTGCTGGCGGATGCCCTCCAGGCGGCTGCCGGCGGTTCCTGGCAGCTGGAAGCGCTGCCTGCCCCTAAAATGCCGGCACTGTGGGAAGAGGAGGCCTGATTCATGGGGCGCACTTTGCCTTCTATTACCCAGGCTTTCATTCAGGAGCAGGAGGCCTTTTCTCGCTTCCGCCGTGCCCTGCGCCGGGGTGACCAGCTTGCCCTTGATGATTTGTTTGCCTCTGCCCGCCAGCATCTCTCCGCGGCTGCTTATGCCGCCCACGCCCTCCCCATGGAGACTTTTCTACTCTCCATGCTGCTTGAACAGCATAAGGAGATCCTGCGCCTGCGCCAGCAGATGGCCGAGCTTACCGGAGACCTGGATGCCTGACCGTGTTGGCTGGCTGCTCGACCTTTACGAAGATGACCGTGAGGGCGTTGTTCTCTGGCTGATCGGCGATGACGGGGAGCGCTGCCGCCTGCGGCAGGATTTTCCGGTTACGTTCTATGCGGCGGGTGACCCTGAGCAGCTGCGTGCTCTGCAGAGCTTCCTGCGGGCACAGCCTGAGAAACTGCGCCTCTACCGCGCTCAACGGCGTGATCTGTTCCATGATCAGCCCCTCACTCTGCTGGCAGTGGAAATGAGTGCTCCCATCTGTCAGCCGCGCCTCTTTAAGCGGATTGCTCGCCGCTTTCCTGGGCTGGATTATTATGATGCTGATCTGAATATCACCCTGCGCCACGCTGCCCGTTGGGGTACCTTTCCCCTGGCACGCTGCTATATCAGCGCGGACGATGAGGGTACCGTGCGGGAACTGCGTGTGCTGGATTCCCCCTGGGATCTGGATCCCCTCGGCGCGCCCCTGCGTGTGCTTGCTCTCAAACCGGACTGCGATCCGGCCCATGCCCAGCCCAAGGTACTCATCGCCCGCCACGATGGGCATAAATACCGCTTCTCCCTCCAGCCGGAGCGCCCCCTGCTGATCAACCTGCGCGCCCTGCTGCGGCGGGTTGACCCTGATCTCCTGCTGACTGTCAGCGGCGACACCTGGCTCCTCCCGCTCCTGCTGTCGCTTGCTAAAAAGCACAACCTGCCCCTCCCCCTCAATCGCGAAGTGGGGCGCGGTGTGCTGCACAAGAAAGCGGGTACCTACTTTTCCTACGGGCAGATTATCTACCGCGGTCAGCAGATCCTCCTCTACGGGCGCTGCCATATTGACTGCCGCAATGCGATGATGTGGCAGAGCTATGATCTGGAAGGCGCGCTCGAATCCGCGCGTGTCACTGCTCTCCCCATTCAGATTGCCGCGCGCGTGTCGCCCGGTACGGGCATTTCTTCTATGCAGATTACCACCGCTCTGCGGAACGATATCCTTGTCCCCTGGCGTAAACAGCAGGTTGAGCGCCCCAAGACCGCCCTCGACCTGATCCGTTTCGACCAGGGTGGGCTTGTTTACCAGCCTATCACTGGACTGCATTTTGATGTCGGGATGATTGATTTTGTCTCCATGTATCCTTCTATCATGGTGCGCAGCAACATCTCTCCGGAGACGCCCTTCCCCGACCGCCTGGGCAGTTCTGACCATCCCCCCGGACTGGTGCCACTCACCCTTAAACCCCTCCTTGAAAAGCGTATCGCGCTCAAACAGCGCGCCCTCAGCCTGCCGAAGTGGGATCCGCGCCGGCGCAAGGATAAAGCGCGCTCATCAGCCCATAAATGGCTTCTGGTGACCTGTTTCGGCTATCTCGGCTACAAGAACGCCCGCTTCGGGCGCATAGAAGCCCATGAGGCCGTTACCACCTGGGGGCGCGAGGCGCTCCTGCGCGCCAAGGAAGCCGCTGAAGAAATGGGTTTCCGCGTATTGCATATGTACGTGGATGGCTTATGGGTGCAGAAGGACGGCTGCCGTGAACCTGATGACTTTCAGCCTCTCCTGGAAGAGATTGCCGCCCGCACCTCCCTGCCCATCTCGCTGGACGGCGTTTACCGCTGGGTGGTTTTTCTCCCCTCGCGCGTGGATGACCGCCTGCCGGTGCCCAACCGTTACTTTGGCGTTTTTCAGGATGGCAGCGTTAAAGCGCGCGGCATTGATCTGCGCCGGCGCGACGCGGCGCCTTTTGTGGCTGATGCTCAGTGTGAGATGCTGCGCTGCCTGGCGCGCGCCCAAAGCCCAGCTGATCTCCAGCGGCAGGTGCCTGAAGCGGTGGATATCCTCCGCCGCCGGCTGCATGCTCTGCGCACCGGTCGTGTGCCCCTTGAGGATTTACTTGTCGGCAAGAAGCTCAGCAAGCAGCTCGCTGGCTATCGGGTGCCTTCTCCCGGCGCGCGGGCTGTTATGCAGCTCCAGGCGGCAGGTAAGTCCGTCTACCCTGGGCAGCGCGTGCGCCTTATCTTTATCCGCGGCGGAGCCGGCGTGCACGCCTGGGACCTGCCCTATCCCCCCGATCCGGCTGCTGTCGATGTAGACCACTACCAGGAACTTATCCTCCGCGCCGCCGCTAATCTGCTCCAGCCTTTTGGGCTGGATGAGGAAGCGCTCCTTATCTGGGTGCGCGCTGACCTTGGCTGCCAGCTCAGGCTGCCCCTGCGCACATGGCGCCGCCGTCGTCCGCCCCCGGTCATTCATCTTGATCCTGCGCTGTATCCTGAACCGTGTTGTCAATAAAAAACGCGCTCCAACCGGAGCGCGTTTAATATGATATGCAGATAGTTTATTCGTTCACTGCATAGATGTTTATTGTTCCTTCATCTCCGCAGGTGATCAGCTTGACCCCGTCCGGTGAGAAAGCGATGCTGGCGACCACTTCCGCGCTGTCAAAACGGAAGACCTCGTCGCCACGGGGTACGGTGAAGATCAGTACCCCATTCTCCGTGCCTGCTGCCAGCAGGCCGCTGTCCGGAGAAAATGCGATTGAACTGAAATAACTCGGAATGGTGTTCTGCCGCAGGATTTCCCCGCTGTCCGCGTCCCACAGCGTCAGCACCGGTTGGAATTCTCCGCCGATCGTGGCAGCCGCGGTGGTAGCGATAACCTTTCCATCCGGGGAAATCTGCCTCGCGGTTACGAAATCCTCATGCGAAAGCGTTGGTCCCATTTCCTGCGTGGCAATGTCCATCGGCTGAACGGTCCCACGTGAGAACCACAGCAGTGTTTTTCCATCCATACCAAACATCGCGCTGTAAACGGGAGCCGCGGTCCCAAACCCGCGCAAACTGCCCATTTCCTTGCCGCTGGCTGTGTCCCACAGGACGATCTTGATGTCATCCAGCGAATCCGTTCCGAGCAGGGTGCCGTCGGTGTTGAAAAAGGCGTTTGAAAAGGGGAAATCAGGTACGATACTCAGGATATCCGCCTGGGCGGAAACATTAAATAAGTGGATTTCTAACCCATCCTGGGAATATGCCACAGTTTTCCCGTCCGGTGACACGTCATACACGGCGACGTCCTCTCCCGGAGCGAATTGGGCGGTTCTCTCACCGCTCGTACTGTCATACAGAGCGGCGCTTTCGGAATCCATAATCCATACTGCTGTGCTGTCCTCCGCCCATTTCGCGCTGATGTAACCGGTGCTTACTGATGCGGAATAAACTTGTTTAAGAGTCGCCGCGTTTTCCGATGCGATTACGACAGGTGCTGATTCCTGTTCTGGAACCGGTTCGCTTGTTTTTGCGGGAAGAGCCGGGGTCCGTTGGCAGGCGGCTGCTGCCAATAAAACCACCAATATTAAATTTATTCTACTGATCGTTTTTTTCATGGTTCACCTCGCTTATATTATATTTTACAACTTTGCGAGACCCAGGCTCTTCCGCAGCCACTGTTCAAAACTACTGCGTAACGAATCTAATAAACTGGCCTGCTGTTCTGCAACCCAATCACCGACGCTGACTGCTGCTTTGGCTTTTTGTGCCTGCAGCCAGTTCTGCAGTTTGGCCTGCAGTCCCGCGCTGGCCTGAGCGGTATTATCTTCCACGGTCTGCGTGACCGATTGTTTGATATTGCTTGGATGTCCGCTGATCAGCACAGGGCGCTCGCTCACCAGCAGCGCTGTGCTCCCGCCTGCGTCAACTGGTAATTCAACGCCATCTTTATGTTTTAGAGATGCGCTGTCAGCTGAAAAGGCATGCAGGTCATATCCATCTACACCGCCAATCACCATCGGCAGTGCTTCTTCACCGCCCTGAGTGTACCAGGCCAGCAGGGATAGCTTCCCGTTGCCGCGGAAACGCAGGGCAAACGCGTCAGTTCCGGATGGCAGGCTGCTGCCTTCATATCTGCTGCCCAGTGTGTGTGATAAATTAGCGTACGTTTGCATCGCGATCACGCCGGGCGTATTGCTCAGAGGGTCGAAGGACCAGAATATCCGGTCGGCTTTACCGAAGGAAAGGTACAATCCGCTCGCGCGTGCCAGATAATCAGACGCGGTTACTTCTGCCAGGGTTCCGCGTGCGGCAGCTTCAGCCGCCAGCATATCATTTGAGAAGCGCAGACCATGCACCCACAGCGGCTTATCACCGGATAGTTCTGCAAAATCTGCCGCGGCGCGCAGGCTGTCTGCACCCGGAATACCGCTCAATTGAATCGGTATGATCCCGCAGGAATCAACCGCGGCGTTTTCAGGGGCGGAGTCCAATTCTGGCAGGGACAAACTGATCACATCAAACGCGTACCATAAATCCAGGTCATTCAGCGCCTGCAGGTAATTGATCGGGTTAAAGGCGCAGTCGCCCGTGAATTCCAGTTCGCCCAACAGGACCATATCACTCGCCTGCGCGGATTTGATCACGTTGTACGCAATCTCCAGCATCTCTCCATATAGATCCGGGTCAGGCGGTGCGCTGGGGGATTCCGCGCCGGGGAACAGCACGCTGCCCCACTGCGCCGTGTCGTTGATCACGCCGCCGATCTGCCAGTGGTCCACATTGCTGCCGAAATGCTGCACAGCCGCGCGGACATAGTTTTCCCAGCTTGCCAGCAGTTGGTCTCGGTAAACGGGCTGCTGGGGATATAAATTAATCAGATATACTGGTCCACCGCTCAGGACAACCACGGGCTTCACACCGTGTTTTACCAGCCGGTTGAATAACAAGTTGAAATCTGTATATCCATCATCCTGGTCAACTGCCCACGCGTATGCGCCTGGCGACAGTTCAACCGCGTCCCAGGGCAGAGCGACCTGCAGCATGTTTACCTGCGCTGCTTCCAGCGTGTCCATTACCTCCGGGTTCTGGCTGTTCACGGTGATCCACCCGCTGCTGTCATCCATCCCCAGCGTGCTCGCGCCTGCCAGTACACTGGCGTCTGTACGGAACCACACGAACAGCGCAGCTGCTGCCAGCAGGATAGCGGTTGTTTTCAAAATAAAATTGCGCATAAGTATCTCCTGATACATGCCTGATTAAATACCAGAACTTATCTCTATAGTTGCAAATCCTATGCCAGAATTAACAGAAAACTTGGGCAGCCAACCGATTGCCATGCGAATGGTTCAATGTATACTAAGGATAGGAGTTGGGAGAAAATCAATCATGCAGCAATCAAAAACTTCAATGAATCATAAGGATTTGCCGCAATTTGCCGTGCTGCAGCTCTCCGGCTGTGCAGGTTGTGAGGTCTCGCTGCTGAATGCTAACGAATGGATTGAAAAATTTGATCTTGTGTACATGCCCCTGGTCGTAAGCGCCTACGAGGTTCCACCCGTAGATGTGCTCCTTATTTCCGGTGGTGTCCGTTCCGATGAGGATCTCTACAACCTGAGGCGCGCAGTGCGATTCTCCAAGAAGGTAATCGCGGTCGGCACCTGCGCCATATCGGGCGGTGTAGCCAACCTTGGCAACCGCGATGAGGTGCGTGAATTGTTCATGTCGCAGACTGAGCGTCGTGATCTGCCGCGCCTCCTTCCTAAGAGTCAGCCGGTGGATGCTTTCGTCGATGTAGACCTTTACCTACCCGGCTGCCCGCCGACTCCGGAACTGTTCATGGCGGCGCTCTTTGATGATAAAGAATTTAAGCCATCGAAAACAGTCTGCCAGGAATGTGGGCGTAAAAAACTGAAAGATATGAAGCCCAAACATCTGACCGGTTTCCAGCGTGGGGAGGTGGACCCGGATATTTGCCTTATCAACCAGGGTTATCTCTGCATTGGATCTTCTACGCGGGGCGGATGCCGCGCTCTCTGCACCCGCCCTGGCCACCCCTGTGTGGGCTGCCGCGGGCCTTCTGATATGCTTATTGAGAAGGATTCTAAGGCCTGGCTGGAAAGCATCCAGCGTGTGTTTGCAGCGCTGACGGATATTCCTCCGGAAGAGATTCGCGAAGCGCTGGTCTCTCCCCAACTGGCGTTGTTTTTATTCCAGTTCTCTGATTATGCCGGCACAGGCCGCCCGCCGCGCTCTAAGGAAAAGGTGCTCTGATGACAACTCTCACATTTCCTTTATCCCGCATTGAAGGTCACGCGCGCGTCGAGATCGAAGTCCGTAACGGCGAAGTACTCTCCACCCGCTTCCAGGCGATGGAAAAGCGCGGTTTTAGCCTGATGGTCAAGGGAGTGCCGGCGGAACAGATGCCGGTCATCGTTCCGCGCATTTGCGGCGTTTGCTCAACTGCTCATCACGTCGCGTCTGTCAAAGCACTCGAAGATGCCTTCGGCGTCCAACCTCCGCCCCTCGCGGGTACCATTCGTGAACTGCTCATGCTCGGGCAGCTCATCCAGAATCAGGCGACGTCTTTATTTGTGTTCACCATGCCGGATAGATTGGGTGTGGAAAGTATTTTTCATGTATCCGCGGAGGAAGCAGGAAAGGATGTACAATTTAATATAGCCAGGCGTGCGCTTATGGTGCGCAAATTAGGCACCGATCTGATCACGCTGGCGGGCGGACAATTTATCCACCCGGTAAAAGCCGTGGTGGGTGGCGTAAGCAGTGGCGTTGATTCTGGAAAAGCCGCCGCTTTTCAGCAACGCCTGAAAGCTGCGCTGCCCACCGCCTGTGAACTTGTTGATATGTATTGGGACATCTCCCTGCGGATGAAAGACCGTATCGGCACATGGGGAGATGACCAGCCGGCGTATTACATCACCTCCATCCGCACCGAGCAGCCCAACTTCGATACTGTCAGTATCCGTGTTATGGATCCCGCGGGTGATTACTGCGGAGAATATACCGCAGCGCAGTTCCACGATGCCATCACTTATGAAGAGACGGATTACTCTTATGCCGGGCGCACTTCTTACAAGGACGGCGTTATGCGCGCTAATTCGCTTGCCCGCGCCAATATGACCCGCCGCATGGGAACAAAATTGGCGGATGGGTACCTTAAGCGCCTGCGGGAAAAATTTGGCAGTCCCGCTCACCCTATTCTCCTCTTTGACCTCTGCCGCGGGATTGAGCTGGTCTATGCTGTCGAGCGCGCAGTGGAGTTGCTGGCTTTGCCGTTGGATGAGGAAGATACGGATGTGCCCTACACCCCGCGCGACGGTGAGGGTTGGGGGCTGGTTGAAGCCCCTCGCGGACCGCTCATCCATCACTATGTCATCGAAAATGGCAAGATTGCCACCGGCGAATTCATCATTCCTACTGTGCACAACATGCTCGCCATTGAGCGCGCCTTGCGCGTGGCAGCCGAACGCTACATCACCGCCGACAGCGTCAATATGGAATTAGAACGCGCGGTTGGGCGTGTCGTGCGTGCCTTTGACCCCTGCATTGCCTGCGCGACGCATTAATAAAAAAAAGGGTGACCTACCTCTTGGAAAGAGGGGGGTTGTGGAGTATTTATGCTAGTGAAATTCATTGACAATCTAAATATTCAGTTAGCTGATGAACTAATATTGCAGATAGATCACTCTCTACAAATGAATATTGCAGTAGCATTTGCTCGAGAATCAGGCTATCAGATAATTAAAAAACCTTTAATAAAATTTCTTGAAAGAAATGGGCATACGAATTTCATTTTAGGTCTTGATTTTCAAACCACCGACCCAGTTGTATTGCAGGAGTTATATAAACTTTCAAACCAAGGCTACTTGCTTAATTTAATTTGTTATCGAGGAAATCTAGAGGGAACGGCAACATATCATCCAAAAATGTATTTATTTAATCAGAAAGACAATAACTTCACAGCAATTATTGGTTCATCGAATCTTACATATGGAGGACTTGTAAGTAATATTGAGGCTAATCTTAAGATAACTTCTCCTGGAGAAAAGTTATTCTCGGAAATGACCGAAACATTTTTAAAGTTGAAATTATCTGAGAAAAAAATTATTCCAAATGCTGATTATATCGAGGTTTATTCAGAATTATATAAAAAGCATAAAGAGGGAAGATTAATAACCAAAGATAAGAAGTTTTTAGAACTCATCCAAATTGAAAAAAAACTTAAAAAACCAACATTAAATTCTAATGACCTGTTTGGATGGAAGAAGCTTGTATTTGAAAAAATCCCAAATCATATATTTTCTACTGGAGACATGTACAGATATGAAGAGGAATTTAAGGAAAAATATCCATTAAACCTCAATATAAAGCCAAAAATTCGCCAGCAATTACAATATTTAGAAAAACTGGGTTATATCCATAAGATAGCAAGAAATAAATGGAAGAAGTGAAATATATTATTTATATCGGAATATTTGTAAAATAAATTCACTATAGTTGTATATATTTATTCTTATGAATGAAGCTGATTCGTATATAAAAAGTTTATAAGAACATGGTTTTATAAATTAAAATAAAACAGTTTATGCTATAGTAATGGGTAGAATATTAATCATTAACAGACAATTGGAGGAAAAATGGTAGGCATAGATAAGAACAAATTATCAGATTTATTTAAGAAAGATGATAAAGAAGAAGCAAAGAAAACGAAATCGGCAAAGCCTGTTAAAAAAACCACACCTAAGGTTGTAAAGCGGACCGCTGCTAAGAAATCCACAGCGGAGTTGAATGCCAAGATCGCTGCTGTCAGAGAAAATAAAGCTGCCAGCAAAGCTAAAAAAGCAGTAGAGATTATGCATTCCAAGACCCACCAGGATCTGATCAACGCGGCCTATAAAGCGGCTGAAGAATTAAAGATAGCTCCCTGGGTGCTGCTCCGCGCGGCAGAATGGGGCCACTTCACCGAGGATCGCGGCAAGAAATATGATGGTCCGATGATCGATGATATTGATACTCTCGATGATGCCCAGAAGAAAGCACTCAAGAAAGTATTAGATCTGTAAAGAAACTACGCACGATTACAAAGAGAGCAGGAGCTTCCCGCTCTTTTTTGTTATGTCATTCTGCCCGCCGCAGGCGGGATCCTCGGGGTATCGCGAAGCACGCCCGATGGGGTGAGAATCTCGGCCAAAATATCATGATTGACAAGTCGAGATGCTTCGCTTAGCATGACAACGACATTTCTTATTGTCATTCTGACAGCCGCAGGGGTTAGAATCTTGGCTAAAATATCATGATTGACAAGCCGAGATGCTTTGCTTAGCATGACAACGCCATTTCTTATTGTCATTCTGACGACCAAAGGGGTGAGAATCTCGGTCAGAATATCATTAGTGATCAGCCGAGATACTTCGCTGTGCTCAGTATGACAGTGATTTTTTTTTGAAAAAACACTATGTGAAAGAATACTTCGTTTACATAATGGCTAACCGATCAAAAACCTTATATACAGGCGTTACGAATGATCTTGAACGGTTAAATTAATATCCTGCAGGATATAATTAATTCGATATGGCAAAAAAAGACCTCTTTACTCCCCGCATGCCGGAGGTGGATGTCCGCCCGAAGATCGGTGCCATCTTTTCCCGCGCCCGTGCGGCCGCTGCTCAGACCCATATTGGCGAAGATGGCATCGAACGCCACCAGTTGATCATCATCACTCCCGGTCGGCTGCTGGTCGCAAAGAGCTGCCCTTTGCTGGAGAATATCCCGGTCGAGCAGCTTGCGCTGCTGGGTGAACTGGTGCCCCGGCAGCCGCGCGTAAACATCGCTGTGATTGCGTACACGTATCTTGACGCATTGAAAACGGATATTCGCCGCGCGGTTCCCTTTTTTGATTCCCTGCTGGGTTTTGCCGCACTTGGGCATACCGTGTGGGTCTTTGAAGGTCACACCAGCGCGCTGGCCGCTGGCTGCCGGGAAGCGGATCTGCTCCTCGTTGATAGAAGATACCTATCTGCCCTGGAGGCCCACAACCCGGATTGGCGTGCGCAGGCGCTTCAGGCTATGCGCGGTGATGCAGTCAAACTGATTGCCCGCCCGGAGGTCTGAACTGTTTGCAGGTTATCATCGGCTGTCATAATAAAGAGAGTAAAAAAACCCCCGTCCACTCAGACAGGGGTTCATATTTAATGCGGTACTGATCTACTGGTCGCGGTTGTAGAAAAGATCGTAGGTTATAAAGCCATCGTTAATGTTGTAGAACTTGAGTGTGATCATTTCCTGATACCGCAGCTCAGAGGGAATGCTGAAGGTGGCAATTTGAGAGTTGCCTTCACCTGTTTCGATGCCGGCTACCTCATACCACGTGATATCTGCTAAAGCGCCGTCTTTCATGAATACGGCAAAACGCTGATCCGCGGGGAAGTAGCGCGTTTGCACGGTGACGGATTGCCCATAAACTACTGACAAGATACTAAATGTGGGAAAACCAGCAGGCAGATGATTATATGTTGTTTGGTTCGTAACGGTTGTATTCGAAGCGCCGATAGCCGTCTCGTTATAGAACCAGTTATAGGTGAAATATTTGGATTCGGTCACGCTCTCAAACCGCACGGCCACTATATTTTCGCTGGCCAGCTCCTCCGGGATGTAAAATTTCGCCAGGAATGAACCGCCTTCTCCGGTGGTGATCTTTGAAACCAGGTAGCCGTTGATGCCCTGCGTGCCGTTATATCCCATAAATACATGGAATGTTTGGTTTGCCGGGAAACCGGATGTTTGGATGGTCACCGACTCATTCTTTACGACTGCTGCGATCGAAGTGGTTGGAACAGCAGCATGGACGGGTGTGATGCTGATAGCCATCAATGCGATCGCAAATATGAGTGCCATTCTTTTTTTCATAACTTCCTCCTCAATAATATAACTTGGCTGAGATCAATGATGATCAGATTGTCAGCCTAAAATGCTTCGGATGTTTAATTATGTATATCCATTATAGCTATTTTAAACATAATATCAATCATCTGTAATGGTTATAGGTGCAAGAACCATGCCTATTATCTAATTTCTCTAATCCAGAGTGCCCTCGTTTACATACCGTGTGAGCTCATCCACGCTCAGGTTTTTAATGCCTAATTTTTCGATCGTGCGCCCGCGCCGGTAGTAATCCGTGTGGTGGATGATGCAGGCTAGGCGAATGATGCTGTCCATCGCCCGTACCGAAATGCCGTACTGCTTACCAATCGATGCGATTGGCATCAAGCTCATGGGCACATCCTCAAAGATATAGCGGTGAGCGAGGGTTGATGGGGCTTTAATGCCGTAATACCCGCTCTGGTTGTGGATTGATTCAAGCAGGTTATTTCCCTTGACGTTGTATGCTAATTCCAGCCATTCCATGGCTGTCCGGGCGCGGATGCCTAATGCGGAAGCGACGGTCACCCTTTCGCGGTCCAGCGCTTCTAGGACCGTAGCGACGGATGGAGTTACGCCGTCGATATAGAATTCGAAATCACCATGCGTGGATTCGATTCGCCCCGCGTTCAGGATCGTAAGTGTGGGATGAAAGATGGCTCCCATATTGTTCATGCCAGTATGCAGTACATTTACCCCGTCTATGAACTGTGGATATACATCTTCAATTGCTTTCAGCACTTTTTCTGTATATATAGCTGGCAGCGCTGCCAGCGGCACTGCCTCTTTGATGCGGAAGATGCGCCCCTGCGCGGGTCCATCCGATCGGCTGGCGTAAATGAGGGTTTCTGCTTCCGCCAGGATGATCTTTGCTGTGTTTCCTTCTCTTCGGCGTATCATATCGAATTCGATCGCGCCGCCCGTTCTGCCGGGGTTCAGGATGATGAACTGCCCGTCCTGCATATGCGGTGCCATTACTTTTGCCAGGTCGGCATGCGCGGAAGAAGGAACTACTAACATCACCACTTCCGCATCGCGCAGGGCTTCTTCCATATCCGAAGTGGCCAGCTTTATCGCACCGAATCCATGCGGTCCGGTTGGGTAGCTGTCCAGTTCAATCCCTCTACGTTTTGCCAGGATCTCAATATGGGCATATGTGCGGTTATAAACCGTTACTTCCTTTCCCATCAAAGACAGATGGGCGGCCATTGATTTTCCGCCGTGGCCGGCGCCGATTACTGTATATCGTGTTGGACATGCCATGCTGTCCTCCAATTCTTATAAGAACTTCTTCAGCCGCTGTGCTTCTGTGATTTTATTCCCTTTTCCATCAACAACTTCACATGCGCCGCTGATGATCCGTGTCTGGATTGTACCAGGCGCGAAGGGGTTGTTTTTCAAATGCGGTGCGTCCAATATTCCGCCGGAAACTGCTCCTGCCAAACACTCTGGATCCGTAAAGGGATCGCGGTTAGTATTTTTAGCAGAATTTTTGATCGCGGTGAGCGTGATGCGTGCTTCTCGTACAAGCTCTTCTTTTCGCTGTTGGATGGTAGGATCTTTCAGCATATCCGGCTGCCCTTTGAGCGCGTTCTCGATCGAACGCCGTGCCATCCGACAGGCGTCAACGATATCATCCGCAGTTGCGGCATGGTGAGCTTCTGTGTGTGCGACCACATGCAGGATATGCGGATGAAGTGCCATCTGCACGTACACGCTGGCTGCCAGGTGCGCCCTCGCGGCATTTGGTTCTAGGGGATAGCTGAGCAAACCTGTGCGTGTTTGCCGCCATATGCGGAATTTATCATTTTTCAATTCCCCGCTCAGAGTTAGCGCCGCGCTCATTTTAGCCAGGTCCATCGCATCGGATGTGCCGGGTGGGCTGTTGAACATCATCTGCGCAATATAATCCCGTACTCCGAATGCGCGCGCGTTATAGGCGGATAGGTACGCGGAAACCACGCACACCACATCCGGCGCATCCCGCATTCCCCAGTGGTGCGGTTCATTCACTTCCAGGGGAAAGCCGCGTTCTCCATAGAACGTCATCACTTTCTGGTGCTCGCGTATGCTGCCCGCTAAGTCCCACGGACCCCGCCCGTCCATCTGGTTGAACCACAATAGCGGGATTGCTGGCCAGGCGATATGGATGGTATCAATGTACATTTGTGCCAATTCAAGGAAATCATCTGTTCCGGAATAGGTGCGCATTAATGGATAGTTTCCGTGCCGGCTGGCGTTGAATAAGTCCTGGTAGTCCTGAGCGCTGCGCACCGGTACGCCCCCTGCGCCGGTCCGACGGATATCCTGCTTTTCAGGGTGGAAGAAATTTGCCTGGGCATCCTGATCGATACCCAGCGAAACAACATCTAAGACTTTCTCATCCGCAATCTTTTTGACTCCCTCGCGGGTGGCTTCCATCGTGGGCAGGCCGAAATGGTGCCGCAGCAGGGGGTATGGTGCTTTCCATTTGATGCGGTCAATAGTGGTTTGGGGATAATGGGTTTCTTGAGCGGTCTGCGCGGATTCTCCTTTGAGAAATGCCAGGATCTCCTCATAGGTTTGGGTTCCGTTAAAAACGGCATTAAAAAATCCTATTTTTTCTGCCCGCTCTGCCACCGGCGGTGTTCCGCCAAAAGCGAACTGCACACCCTTTTCGCGCAGGTGGTCTGCGCTTTCAGCGAATTGTGCCAGCAGGCGCTCACCGGTTTCCGGCGTCAGGCGGTAAGAAACAGCCAGAAGATCTGCCTTCTCTTTTTCAGCGGCTTGGATCATCTCGCTGATCGGCACAGCTGGTCCCAGAAAAACAGTTCGCCACCCTGCTTGTTCTGCCATCTGCAGGAAGTGAATCACGCCGGCAACATGCACGCATTCCCCCAAAGCACCTGCCACTACCGTTTTCTTTTTTTTGCTGTCCATAAGTTTCTTTATTAATCATATAATATTTTTCGGTTAAAATGTGAAAAATCTTGGTAATTGTTTATCAAGTTGACAAATTAAGGTGAAAAAAGGCCGCTCCCTCATCTGGGCATCGGATATTGGTCCTCATTGGTGCCCGAAAGAGTTCGCCGAGTGGTCCGGGTATGCCAAATTATGGCTGAATGTTGTAAAATGGTTATCTGGAAAATGAGACAATTTATAAAATAAATTAAGAATCCGGTGAGCAACCGGATTCTATAAAGGAAAGATGAACAAATGTTCATTATTTAGTATAACATTTTTCAGGATGTGAGGGGAAGTTCATTTAAAAAAAGAAGCAAGAAAATACAGTATCCATTAAAATAGTAAAAATTAAGGAGATTTATGGTCGGGCAGAAAAAGGTACGTAATTTGGTAATTACAGGGTTGATGGGAGCGATAGCGGTGGTTTTGGGATGGACGCACTGGGGTTTCATTCCCTGGTTTGGTGGTGTAGCGCTGACCATTATGCATGTACCAGCGATCATCGCCGCAATTATCGTGGGACCAGTTTCGGGCTTGGTAGTTGGTTTGATCTTTGGCATTTTCAGTATGGTCCAGGCCGCAGTTGCACCGACCGGTCCTGCGGATGTATGGTTTACTAATCCCTTGTTATCTGTATTGCCGCGCTTGTTCATTGGGCCTGCTGCCTGGTTAGTGTGGCGGGCAATGAAGCGCTGGGAGCCGCTTGCCCTTCTCACCGCGGGAATAGTCGGCAGTCTCACCAACACAGGTCTCGTGCTTGGTATGATCGGTTTGCTCGGGTATCTTCCATGGGCGCCTTTGGGAGGAATCGTTGTGGTAAATGGGCTTCCAGAAGCATTGGTTTCTGCGCTCATCACTGCTGCAGTCGGAGCTGCTTACTGGCATATTCCTATAAGTAAAAAACGGGGTGCGGATTTATCTGAATAGAAAAACCAGAGGTAAGCGCTTTGTTTAGCACAGGAACAGAATACCTGCTGCGGTAATTAATAGGAACATCAGGAATACCCCATCTTTTAATGTAAAACGATATATATGCATACTGGTGCGTGCTGTGCTGCCGGCAAATCCGCGTGCGAGCATGGCAGTGGATAAGTTTTCCGCTTGCCGCAAACTGTTAGTGAACAGGGGGATAACCAGCGGTACGATCTGTTGAACGCGACTGATTAAGTTTCCGTTTGCTGTGTCCCACTTTGCTCCGCGGGATGCTTGCGATTTGGCGATCTTTTCTGCGTTTAATGCCAGAAATGGGATGAACCGCAGTGTGAGCTGTACTAGGAGGGCAGCGTTTTCAGTGGGCACCCCCATCTGCTGCAGAGGTTTGAGGAGCAGATTAAGCCCATTGATCATCTCGATGGTGGATAAACTTGAGGTTAAAGTAGTCAAGATCAATAATAACGATGCGAACCGTAGGAGCAGTCTCAGCGCTGCTAATATCCCCTCGCTATAAATTGTAATTCTCCAGACCCCGAACACTGCGGCCGATGCTTCCGCGTGTGGGGTGATCACTAACTGAAGGGTTGCGATGAACACAAGAAAGGGTAGAGGAGGTAGTAATCCCCGAATCGCAAATGAGAATGGAATGCGGCTGGCTGCAATCAACAAAGTGGAAACCAACAGCGCCAATATCAGGCTGTAGAGGTTATTGGAAATACTGACCGCGAGGATCAAAAAACTGAAGCCGATGATTTTCGCACGTGGGTCCAAACGGTGGATGGGTGAATCAAGCGGAAGATACTGTCCGATTGAAACATGCCGTAAATACTCAAATTGGCTCATGCTTGTGCCCTCTTTGTTATCTCCGCGACCATTTCGATTACCTTGCTGAGCTGTACTATCCCTGCAGGAACAGGCCAGCTGTTTTGTCTAAGCACTGCGCATAATTCAGCGGCAAATGGCGGCTTTAATCCACCGGGTAATTTTGAGTCCTTTGCGGAAAATATGCTGGTAGGTGCCCCATGAGCGATATCTTTCCCGGATTGGAGGACACTTACAGCATCCATCTCGCCGATGGTACCGTCAAACTGATGGGTGGAAAGGACCAGCGTTAGACCTGCATCATGCATGCTCTTAAAATACCCCATCACTTCCTTGCGGGATAATGGATCAAGACCTGCCAGTGGTTCATCCAGCAGCAGGATATCTGGTTTAGTTACCAGTGCTGATGCCAGGGCTGTTTTACGAAGTTCCCCGCCGGAAAGTGTGTATGTAAGCCGGTCTTTATAAGCAAGAAAATCCAATCCAACCGCTTCCATGGCTGACTTTACCGCGTTTGCCAGAGTGCCGCTGTGCCCTAATTGCCGGGCGGCGTATGCGATTTCATCTCCAACATACTGGTTGAAGATCTGGTCCTCCGGTTGCTGGAAAGATAATCCCACCCGCCGGCGCAGTGATTGGGTATCAAGCTTACGATTGTTCAAATCCATCCCGAATACGGATAAAGTTCCGGATTGCGCACGCAGCAGACCGTTGAAGTGCTGAAGCAGGGTTGATTTTCCTGATCCGGTGGCTCCGATTAGCCCATGCATATTTCCAGAACCGATGGATATGGAGAGATCATCAAGCGCTTGATGTTCCAGTGGGGTTTCAAGCATGTATGTGTATGATAGATTCTTGGCCGTGATAATTGATTGGAAAGGCGTTGTTTGTTTTTGTGCAGGCGATGGCGCGCTTTGGTTCCCATCGTAGTGGGGGATGTGGTTAAATAAATCTTCTTTGGTCAGGATATCTTTGGGAAGGGACGGGATGAAAGGACGTAGCATTTTTGAAGCAGCCAACGCAGCTGGTTTCTCTAATCCAATTTCCTCAATGTTCTGATTGAATACCTTGTGGGGGGAGCTGTCCATAACGATATTTCCATGATTTAGAACGATCACCCGTTCCGCCTGTGCGGCTTCTTCCATAAGGTGTGTAATGAATAGGATGGTCGTCCCCTGCCGATGCAGTGCCTTGGCCTGCTCCATCACCATTTCCCTGCCCGCAGGGTCGAGCATGGCGGTCGTCTCATCGAATATCAGGCACAGCGGTTGCATAGCAAGCACTCCGGCTAATGCTAAGCGTTGGGTCTCGCCTGCCGATAATAAATACGATGGCCTGCTTCGGTAGTCTGTCAAGCCGCTGGCTGATAGTGCGAACGCTACTCTTTTGCGGATCTCATCCGCCGGCAGCCCCAAATTTCCAGGCCCAAAAGCCGTATCTTCCTCCACGGTGGTTGCTGCGATCTGGTCTTGAGGTTTCTGAAAGATCATCCCGATTTGCGTGCGGATGGCAGCGTGGTTTCCGGGGTTACTCGTGTCCATGCCATGGATTTGAACAACTCCGCTGTCAGGGATGAGCAGCGCGTTTAGCAGTTTTCCTAATGTGCTTTTTCCCGAACCGTTTGTGCCGATGATCGCTGTAAATTCACCGCTTTGGATAGTCAGGTTGATATTGCTGAGCGCCTGAATTGGTTCGGCATGCCGTGGATGATATTGGAATGATGCATTAAGTATCTTGATCAGTGTTGCCATTAAAATCTATTTTATCTGACATAGGAGAAATATGGATAGTTTATAACCCGCTGGATTGTAATCTACATATTCTTCTTCATCACTGCCTGCGAATGAAATCGGATCCTCAAAAGATCTGTACATGGAGATTGCTGATTGTGATCTACTATATGTGGAAAATGGGTGACCTTGAATTCAGTATATAAAGAAAAGAGCCGGCATTTACCGGCTCAAAATGTTGATAAAAATGGTGTTTATTGTGTAAGGATTTGCCTGTTATCCACCCAGATAGGCTTCAATGACCATCGGATTCCGCATCACTTCATCCGCGTTACCTTCGAGTACAACTTTTCCAGTTTCAAGCACATACGCTCGGTTAGCAATCGAAAGCGCCATTTGCGCGTTCTGTTCAACCAGCAGGATGCTCGTGCCCTGCCGGTTAATCTCTTCGATAATGTCAAAGATTTGCTCAACAAGAACTGGCGCTAAACCCATAGAGGGTTCATCCATCAGCATCAGTTTCGGCTCAGCCATTAAACCTCGTACGATCGCAAGCATTTGCTGTTCACCGCCGGATAAAGTACCTCCGAGCTGTTTTTTTCTCCCACTTATTAATGGGAATTTCTCTAACATTTGGTCAATCCTGTCGAAAATTTTTCTGCGGGAATCAACGCTGTAAGCGCCCATTTCCAGGTTTTCTATTACAGTCATGGAGGGGAAAATCTTTCGGCCTTCAGGCACTTGGATGATTCCTTTTTTGACAATATTTTGAGGGGGTGTATTAGTAATTACCGCATCTAAATATTTGATTTCCCCATCCGTTGCTTGAAGAATCCCGGATATTGTATTTAGTAATGTGGATTTTCCGGCGCCGTTTGAGCCGATCAGCGCAACAATCTCACCTTCATTAAGATCAAAACTCACTCCCTTCAGGGCGTGGATTGCGCCGTAATGGACATGTAGATTCTTTACATTAAGCATTTTTTCGCCTTCGATCTTGATATTTCTTCGCCAATGCGGCGCCGCCTGGGCCAAGGTATGCTTCGATTACCATTGGGTTTGCCTGAATTTCTTTTGGTGTTCCCTCGGCAATTTTTTTACCATAATCCAAAACGCTGATCTGATCGGAAATATCCATTACAACCCGCATATCATGTTCTATCAGAATGATTGAAATTTCCAACTCATCCCTCAGCTGCCTTATTAACTTAATCATCTCTTTAGTTTCATGAGGGTTCATCCCTGCTGTAGGTTCATCCAGCAGCAGCAATTGTGGCTCGTTAGCTAATGCGCGACCGATCTCAAGCCGGCGCTGCATCCCATATGGGAGATTACAGGCGAGAAAATCGCCAAAATTAACCAAACCAATATACTTGAGCAGCCGGATTGCCTCAGAACGCGATTTTTTATTTTCCTTCGAGAAACGAGGAGTATGAAGAATTGCGTCAAGCCAGCTTGATTTCAGTTTTGTGTGTTGTCCGACCATGATATTTTCCAGCGCGGTTAAATTGCTGAAAAGGCGGATATTCTGGTATGTCCGTGAGATACCTATACTGGCGATGAAGTCCGTGGCAGATCCGTGAATTGATTCCCCGAAATAAAGAATTTCACCGGTTTCGGGAGTATAGAACCCAGAAATGCAGTTGAACAGCGTTGTCTTTCCCGCGCCGTTGGGGCCAATGATGCTGTAGATTGAATATTTCGGAATCTCTAAATTTACCATGTTCACAGCGGTTAGGCCCCCAAACAATTTTGAGACTTCTTTCGTTTCAATAATGATGTCAGGCATCCTTACCCCCTTCGTCGGTTTTGTTCTCTTCGGTTTGGGAACGATTCTCTTTTTCTATTAGCGGTCTTGAAGAAGGCCATAAGCCATCTGGACGCATCAGCATCATGACGATTAATAAAGCTCCGAATGCTAATTGTCGGTAATTTTGTACTTCCCGTAAAATTTCAGGCAGTCCTTTCAATGCAAAGGCACCCAGAATGATTCCTGGAATGCTGTTCACGCCGCCAACAATTACAAGGCTGAGCACATTGATGGATGCCATCAGGGTATGGTCGTTTGGTCCGGTGAACTGGTTGCGGGCAGCTGAGATACCGCCTACCAACCCAGCGAAAGCGGCACCAATGCATAGAGCAATAAGTTTATATTTCTGAAGATTAACACCGGTTGCCTGGGCGGCAATTGGGTCTTCCTTGATCGCTAACCATGCCCGTCCCGTACGGGAATCCTGCAGACGGTTGTATAGAAAGATGGATAATGCGACGCCCGCAAAGATGAGATATACATAATCCACATCGCTTGTAAACGGTTTACCAAAGAGCGTTGGTCCATGAATATCAAGGATGCCGCGCGGGCCTCCGGTTAAATTTATCAGTGTATCGCTTTTCAGCAGGATGCGGGTGATCTCGCCAAAACCGAGCGTGACAATGGCCAGGTAGTCACCGCGCAGCCGCATGGTTGGGAGGCCGAGCACAACAGCAGCCGCGATAGCCATTAAGATGGCAACCACAATCGCCGGCCAGAACCCCCACATCAAATTATGCGGTTCTGGTGCGTTCAACAGACCGACACTATAAGCGCCCATTGCGAAGAATGCAGAAAATCCGAGAACAAGCTGGCCGGATAAACCCACGATGATGTTCAAGCCAATTCCCGCGATGGTATATAAACCAACCAGGCCGATTACAAAATTCAGGTATGAGCCCCACATGGTCGGCAGGATCAACAATGCTGCCAACAGAATCAGATACAGGAGATATTTTCCATATTTCTGTAAAAATGGCGGCAGAGTTTCAGTTTTACGCGTGATGAATGTGGAGGTGTTGGATTTCAAATTCTGCCACCCGTGCTGCACCGATTCAGACCGGAGGAACACCGCCAGGGCGCTGCCGGCCAATCCGGTGGCTGTGTATATGCCCAAATGAACAAGAGTACCAATTTGTCCAAGATTCAGCAGGAAGTAATTCATGCTTTCAAACGACAGAGCAGATAGATATTGTCTGATATCCGTACCGGATTGGATAAGAAAGTTTAGTATCAGGTCAAATAGCGCAATGAGGGCGCCTGCCGTGAAACCAGCAACCAATCCCCGGAAAATCCTGGTGGATATCTTTCCTGTTTTGCCGCTGGCTGACCACCCGGCCCAGATGCCAAACAGCACATGGATATAGGTCATGAAACGGATTTCCGGGATGCTGCCCCTAAGGACGTAAAACCCAAATATTTTACTGACTAGCGTGGCTGCAATCATATGGAATCCGGTTAACATCATGAAAACCATAATGGCAGCAAATACTATACCCTTCTGGAAGCTTTCGCGAATTGGATGGCTGTTCATACTTTTTCCTCCGCAAGCACTTCTCCAAGAATACCGGAGGGCCTGAATATCAGGATCACGATTAAAATGACAAATGCGACCACATCTTTGAGTTGGTAGCTGATGTCAAGCGCGGTTGGTCCAATGGATTCAATCATACCGAGGAGCATACCGCCCAGCATGGCGCCCGGAATATTACCGATTCCGCCCAGGACAGCTGCCGTAAAAGCTTTTATGCCCGGGAGGAACCCTACGAAATAGTGAAACATTCCGTTATGCAGTCCCCACATGACACCAGCAGCTCCGGCAAGAGCGCCGCTGATGATGAATGTATTGCTGATTGTCTGGTTGACATCGATCCCCATCAGCGCGGCTGTGTCTTTATCCATGGCTACTGCGCGCATTGCTTTACCAAGCCGTGTTTTTTGAACAAGGAATAAGAGACCAACCATGAGTAAAATAGAAAGTATGAAGGTAAAAACACCGGTGTAGGGTAGAGTAACGTTAGAGCCGTTGATCAGTATTTTCCACCCATCTCCCCGGCTCAAGGCCTCAGGGTTCGTATAATTTCGCGTCTGTGGGCTGAAAATAAGTAGCGCTGCGTTTTGAAGAAAAATGGAAGCTCCGATCGCGCTGATCAATGGGATCAGGCGGGGGGCTTTGCGGAGGGGTCGGTAAGCGATTCTTTCTAGAAAAAAACCTGCTGCAGCCGAAACGGTCATGCCGACAATAAATGCGATCAAAATGGACAATGCCGGAAAGGCGTTTGCGAATACCAGTTCAGGGTTTCCGGCTGACGGTACGTTAATGGACTTGGCTGCTTCAAACACAAAGAATCCAGCAAATGTGCCGATCATCATCATTTCACCGTGTGCAAAGTTGATCATCAGCAAAACGCCGTAAACGAGAGTGTAGCCGATGGCGATCAAGGAATAAACGCCACCTATGATCAAACCGGATATGAGAAGCCGCGTCCAGGTTTCAGGGCCGTATTTATGTTGTACGATAAAAACAAGGTAAAGCCGCCAGATTAAAAATAATGTAACTAGGATCCCAAATATTGGGCGAATGATCTTGAAATAATTCCGCTGTTTTAGAGGGGGTTTGGTTTTCTCGTTTAAATTCATTTGATAACTCCAGGAGAAAAAATAGCATTGTGAATTTTAACATGAAAGGAAAGGTTTCCCTTTCCCTTCATGTGTTTTATACAATAAATTTATATATTACTCAGCGTAGACGAATTCTCCGTCTACAACGACCCAGAATTGCGGGCCTTCAACATTGCACTCACCAACTTCACTGCAGGTGTATGTGCCGCTGATGCCCGTGTAATCGGTCAGGCCGCGGACAGCTGCAGCGTAAGCGCCGCGCGGGACGTACAGCGCGCCGTCACTGCCTAACACTGCTACTTCTTCGAGCTTCGTGATCAAAGCGGTTACGCAGTCATAGCTGTTATAAGAGAAGGGTGAAAGTACGACGGGGGCAACGCCATAGGCAGCCAGGTAATCCGCGTCGAATTTGTCCTTACCTTCGGATGCGGGCGGATCTTTCGGGGTTGCGTGGTATGTGCCTTCTGCGTTTTCGCCAGTATTTGTGAGGTAGTCTTCGCCGAAGGTTCCGTCACAGCCAAAAAATACGGCGTCTTCGAGGCCAAGAGTTTTCATCTGGTTGGTAAGCACGGCGCCTTCCGCGTTGTAGCCACCAAAGTAAATTGCTTCAGGTGATTCTGCGGAGATTGTTGTCAGGATTGGGGTATAGTCAGCTTCACCTACGGTGATGCCTTCGAAAGTAGATACTTCACCACCAAAACCTTCAAATTCAGCCTTGACAATTGTCGCGAGCCCTTTGCCGTAGGTCTCACCGTCATGCAGCACGGCGATCTTCGTGAAACCAAGAGTATTGAACATATAATCCGCCGCAGCGGCACCCTGGGCTTCATCAGTGAATGGTACCCGGTTGAATACCGCGGATCCCATTGCGGTCAGGGGCGGGTTCGTGGCTGAGGGGGACAGCATTGCAATGCCAGCCTCATCATAGATCGGGATTCCTGCAGCTGTAGCGCCTGAGAACAGGGGTCCGGCCATACCAACAACAGTGGGGTCGGCAGCCAGTTTATTGGCAACCGCGGCGCCGCCTTCTGCGCCTCCCTCGTCGTCTTCAGCCACTAATTCAAAGCTGAAACCCTCAAATTCTCCAGCATCGGCTACTGCGAGCAGGCCGCTGTTTTCGGCATCAATACCGAAGTCTGCATAACCACCTGTCATTGGGGAACTCATACCGATCTTGACAGTTTGCCCGGCTTCGATCTTGGCGCAGCCATAAGCGTCCGCAGTGCAAACCTCTTCATCCGCGGGGGTGGTTTTCGGACCGCAGGAAGTGAGAACTACAGCAAACAATATAACAAATGATAATAGGTAATGTTTTTTCATCTTCTTCAACTCCTTTGATGTTGATTTCTATTTTTTTCTAACATTTTATTTTCCTCAGATTTGTTTTCCCAGTGCACCTCCTTATGAACACTTTTATATTTATTGAGGCGTTCCCCTTTCTTTTGGAACCTGCCTCCCGGATGTTGACCTTGTAATCTGCGCAGCGGTGATCAAAAATATGATCAATTTTTGCTCGGCGTTCCCGCCACTTTAGAGTATTAGAAATATATTAACAATTAATTTGAAGGATTATGCCATACATCTTTAGAATTGTCAACAAACGCCATAAAAAAAAAGTCAAAAATCACTTTGCGTACGTACAAGAAATTACGATTTTTCCCCTATATCCTGTGAATTCTTCCATCGTTCTTCACAGTGTTATAATCGGTTCTTAGCATTGTGACAAATGTTTAATGAGGAGAATTATATAAATGACAGCTGAAATCCAGGCTATGCGGGAAAAGATTTGTGAACTTGAACGTTTTATAGATGAACACAAACTGACCGATGCCGCCTCCGAAGCGGTCGAACGCATCGAAGGCGCTGCCTGCATTCTACTCAAGAGCGGCGCTCTGTATGCTTTTGCGCCTGAAGCGCCTGGCTTGGTTGCGCGGGCTGCCCTATTAAAGGAAGAAATCGTCAAATACGGGAAATTGAACGAATGATCCTGACCGTTACACCCAGCTCAGCCATCGATTGGACAGTGTTCCTTCCTTATTTCCGTTGGGAAGGACCTCTCCGCGCGGAGAAAGCGGTGTGGGGTATGGCGGGAAAACCAGCTGGCGCCGCCTGGGTCCTTGGTGAGCTTGGTGTGGATACCACAGCCATGGGATTTGCTGCAGGCATATCCGGCGAAAAGATGGTTGAACTCCTCGAAAAAAAGAATGTGGAGACCGATTTTATCTGGGTCAACGGCGAAACGCGCCTTAATGTGCATGTTGTCGACCGGGAAACCGACCGGCAGACCACCCTTGCCGTCGATACATTAAAGATCACCAATGCCCATGTTAAACGCTTTATGAAACGCTTCTATAAGAAACTCGGCCAGGCTAAAGCCCTCGTGACCGGCAGCAGCCTGCCCGCGTGCCTTAATCCTGATTTCTTCCGCGAGATTATCACAGCGGCAAAAGAGAAAGGCATTCCGGTCGCTTTAGATACTTCATCTCCACACCTTGCCCACGCCCTTCTGGCGGGACCTGATGTGATCAAACCCAACCGTGCGGAGCTCTCCAGTGTGGTGGGGCAGGAGATTACCAGCATTGAAGATGCCTATCATGCCGCCCGCGCCATCCTCGATAAATACGGCACGCAGGTAGTTGTTACCCTCGATGCTGAAGGTGTCCTCGCGGTATTGAAGGAATCTGCCTACCGCATCCCCGCACCCAAAGTCGAACTGATCGAAAGCACTGCCGGCGCTGGAGATGGCGTCCTGGCTGGCATTGCCTACGCTCTTGCTAACCGCCTCCCGCTTGAGGATGGTCTCCGCCTGGGCACAGCCGCGGCAGGCGCGGTCATTATGACCCCCGCCACTGCCGACTGCCGCAAAGAGGATATCGAACGCCTGCTCCCGTCAATTGAACTTATTCCCTATCCTTAGGAGTGCTCCTGTGCTGGAACACTATTGCCTTCGCCTGCGTTTGTAGAAACTTGAATATTAACTTATTTCCTTTGATTCTACAGTGCATACAGCAGGAGATCGCGTCGCTTTACTCGCGATGACAGCCGGA